>UREY01000017.1 GCA_900546915.1 uncultured Eubacteriales bacterium | reverse complement strand
CCTGCAAAGCTCTCCACGGCGGTGATTTCATATGCGGTTACATTTGACGGTTACGATACAAGCACGTCCCCTGTACAGGAAAGAAAACCTGTACAGGGGACGTGTTACCAATTGCCTGCTTGATCCGCATCCTTCACCTTCTGGGCTCACGGCTTCAGCTCCAGCTCCGGGTGCCGCGCAGCGACTACGGAAAAAGCATCGTCTGCAATATCCACAGCCAGAGCCACATCCTGGTCCGTAACGGCTGCGTTGAGAAAATGGTTGTGATGACTGGCCAGGAAGAGGCCACGGCTGACACACTCCGCCACCCACTCTTGGTGCAGCATCAGACTATCATCATTGGCAATGCGCAAATAGAACAGAGCCGGTTCGCCGGAGACCACCAGGTCAAAACCATGCGCCCGAGCCGCATCCCGGAACCCATCTGTTAGCTTTTGACCCATACGGCGGAACAAGGTAGGCGCATCCAGGGCCTTTAGCTTCTGGATACAGGCGATGCAGGCGGCAAAGGGCTCTGCGCTCATCCAATAGGAGCCTGTGAAAGACAAGGAAGAAGCCGCTGCTTTCAAATGCTCCTTTCCACACACCGCAGACATGTTATAGCCGTTGGCCAAAGCCTTACAAAAACAAATCAAATCCGCCTGGAATCCGTAGTAGTGGTCTGAGCCTTGAAGATCCAGCCGGAAACCGGTGCGTACATCGTCCAAAATCAAAACGATGCCCCGTTTGTCACAAAATTGGCGGACCGACGCCCAGAACTCCTGGGATGCGCAACGGTTGTCGGCAAAATTTCCATGGTCGTAGGGCTGTGCAATGAGCGCGGCCACATCGCCGCCGCAGGCTTCATAGGCTGCCTCCATGGCAGGCAGATCAAACCAGGGAACTACAATGTTATGGGCCACCTCTTCCGGCAGAATTCCAGGGTAGTCCGCCTTCATCGCCCAGGGGTCGTTGCCGTGGTAATAGCCCCGGAGAAACATGGTCTTCCTCTTGCCGGTATGGGCGCGGGCTGTCAGGACGGAGAAGGTGGTGGCATCCGTGCCGTTTTTCATAAAAAAGGCCCAGTCGGCCATCGCCACCGTGTCCACCAGCAGCTCGGCGCACTCCACCATTTTATAGGAAGGCGCCGTCGTACAATTGCCCGTCATCAGCTGCTCCATGGCAGCCCGGTCCACATCCGGGTCGCCGTATCCCAGCACATTGGGGCCATAGGCGCACATCAAATCCAGGTAGCGGTTGCCATCCATATCCCAAAAATAAGTACCTTGGGCCTTGGAAGAGAGGAGCGGCCATTTCTCCAGGGGGAGAAACAGTCCTTCAGAAGGGCCCAAATGCCCGTATATGCCGGAGGGAATCACCTCCAGAGCGCGGTCAAACCAGGCCCGGCTTTTGGTATGCTTGTATTCCGGATATTTGCTCATAACGGTTCCTCCTAGGAAAGATACGTGGACACCCGGTCCAAAATCCGGTTGATGTTGTCCACCATAGAAATCATACCGCGCAGGTAAATATTCCCCTGGCACATCTCATGGATGGTTGAAACCTGTCCTGTAAACAGGCCGTGGGCCAAATCAACAGAGGCAAATTCCATAATGGCTCGGGGATGCTCCGCCGGAACCTTTTGCGTGGTAAAATGATGGTCCTTGACCGAGATGGTAACCTGGGCCACTCCCCGGATTCCGAGGCTGACGGTTCCATCCACGGTGTACCCGGCAGATATTTGAGAGATGGAATCGGTATTGGCCAGAGCGGAAATGGCGCCGGCGATGGTATACATAGTGAGAATGGTGCTCTTTTCAAAAAACGCCCGATCCTTCAAGTCCTCCTCCCTGGGTCGGAGCAGCGCCGTCAGGCGGTTGGTCAGCTGTGTAAAGGGTCCCAGGAGAAACGAGAGAAGCTGCACCGGATTTTTCGCCGGAAGCCCCGGCTTGTTCTCCTCGATCAGGGCGTTGAACTTTTCCGGAGAGGAAAAACGCATTTTACAGGTACAGCCCGCCTCACCTTCCGTCATACGGCAGCCGTCCCGGGTAAAATGGAAGGTACAGCAGGGACCGTCTTTTACTTGAAAACACAAACCGACCGGTTTTTTAAGGCCGGCCAAAATTTCCCCCGCGGTTTCGTCCAGGCTGCACAGATTTTCCAGGGTAGCCAAAACACCGTACATATTCACATAAGCCATCGCTTTTGGTTCTTTCATGGTATATCTCCCTTCCGGTCTGGGCTGAGGCATCTGCCAAAGGCGGGCAAACCCTGCTGGATTCGGCCCAGGCCAGGCAAATTGACATGTCGTTGCCCCATTATAGCACAATTCCTCGATTCTGGGAAGCAAAACATTTTTGCTCAGCTATGCGCTGAAAACTGCCCCAAAATATCTCCCCCCGGCCCCCGCTCCTTCATCCGAGCAGGCTGGAAAACAAGTCGTCCCACGTTTCCCGCCTGCGGATCAGACGCGATGTGCCGTTCCCTTCCAGCAAAACCTCCGGGCAGCGCAAGGAGCCTCCAAAATTGGAGGCCATAGACCGGCTGTACGCACCGGCGCCGTGAAAAACCAGGATGTCTCCCGGGTGAAGCGGAGGAAGCAGACGCCGCCCCCCGAAACGATCCAAGCCATCAGAGGTCCAGCCAAATAGAAACCCGTTGCTGCGGCCCGACACGTCCGATTTTCCCAGAACCGAAACATGATACTGCACACCGGCCAGCGCAGCTCTGGGTAGATCTGCAAGAGAAGTGTCTACACCGGCCAAAGCTCCTTTTACGCCCCGCACCGTGGTGAGAAGCACGGCGCCCGGCGCCGCCAGAAAACGGCCCAGCTGCGTATGAATCGCAATCCGGCCCAGTGAGCAGCGCTGCAGTTCCCCTTTGATCGCCTCGGCCTCCTTCTGCAGGTCCGGCGTATAGGTTCCCTTTCGGTCCCAAAGAAGCCCGCCGCCCAAATCGCACCAGCAGACGTCGAGGCCGGACTGCCCTTGAATCTCCGCCGCAGCCGCAAAGGCAGAGCCGGCCGTATCCGACCACTGCCCCGGACGGTACAGGCCGCTCTCGTGAACATGAATCCCAAAGCCCATCGCTCCCATCCGCACCGCCTGCTTCGCCGTTTCCAACAGCTGCCGCCGGTTCATTCCAAAACAGGAGCGAAACACGCCCTGTCCGCCGCCTCGAACACACTGCAAACGGAGTCCCAAAACCGCACCCCGGACAGACGGCGCCTGCATCAACTGCTCGGGGCTGTCCAAAATCACAGAAGCTCCCGTCCTGCGGACCGTCTCCCAATCTTCATTTCCAGGAAAGGGCGCAGAAAACACCAGATCCTCCCCTCGGGCTCCCGCTTTGACAGCCAGCATCAGCTCCGACGCACTGCCGCACAGCAAACCGCAACCGGCGCGCAGATAGAGCTCCAGCACCGCTGGATTGGCCACAGCCTTAACCGGAAAAAACTGCCGGAAATCAGGCGCCCAGGCAAAGGCCTTTTGCAGCATCCGCACCCGGTTCTCCAACGTTTTCCGGTCATACACCAGAAGCGGCGTACCGTATTGCTCCGCCAGCGCCCGCAGGCAGGCATCCGTCCCAAAGGTCTCATCCAGAGGATACTGCGCCAGTTTCATGCGTGCCTCCTATTCCGCCAGTCTGCGATTCTCCTGATACAGAATTGCCAGACCTTTTGTCAGCAGGTCTTCCTCATAAATCATTTTCGTTTGACACATAGGCAGGATGAATTTTCCAATCCCGCCGGTCAAGAGCACCGTAGTTTTCATTCCCAGCTCGTTTTCCATTCGTTCAATCAGCCCGTCCAGCATACAAGCCGTTCCGAGCATAATTCCGCTGCGCATGCAGTCGATGGTATTCCGGCCAATGGCCCTTTTGGGTTGATCCAGGCTGATGCCCGGCAGCAGCGCCGTCCGGTTGGTCAGCGCATCCAGGGAGATTTTGACGCCGGGGCAAACGCAACCGCCGATGAGACTGCCGTTTTGATCTAAAACCGAAATGGTGGTGGCCGTCCCCATATCCACCACAATCAAAGGAGGGCGGTATTCCCGCAACGCCGCCACGGCGCCGACCACCAGATCCGCTCCAGTCTGTGCCGGGCTGTCAATGAGAATGTTCAAGCCTGTTTTTAACCCGGGTCCCACCACCAGGCAGTTTTTTCCCGTGAGCTTTCGAACTGCAGTCCGAAACGAGTTTAAAACCGGAGGCACCACCGAGGCGATGATACTCCCTTCGATATCCTGCGGGTAGATTCCAAACAGCTCCAGCATGGTTTTCAGTTCCGCGCAATATTGGTCCGACGTTTTAATCGGATCGGTGACAATTCGCGCTTTAAATACAATACGTTTTTCTTCTACCCCGCCTAATACCACATTGGAATTTCCAATATCTACTGTTAAAATCAAATTACATTCCTCCTATTGTGAGCTCTGTACCGACCGAATTTCACAAGCCGGCCCTCCATCCGCCGTTTCCAGCACAGCATACGTGCCGCCGGTCCCACTGCATGAGCCGGGGTTCACCAGCAGAACGCCGTTCTGGAGCTGACAAAAGCTTCGGTGTGTGTGACCAAACAGGACAACCTGGGCCCCCGCCTCCTCCGCAGCCAGGCGGAGCCGCAAAAGGCCCTGCTTCACTCCGTGAAGATGGCCATGGGTCATGTAAAAAAGGACGCCGCCGACAGGCCGAATTAAAATTTGATCCTGCACCGGCTCCCACCGATACCGGTCGCAGTTTCCTGCCACTTGACACATGGGAATCTGAGGAAACAAGCTGTGCAGCTGCTTTCCGTCAGCCCAAAAATCTCCCAAATGAACCATCATATGGGGCAGCTCCCGGCGCACCGCCGCCTCCATGGTCTCGATACAACCGTGGGAATCTGAAAAAATCAAGATTTTCATAGACGCACCATTCGCTCCTGCCCTGCATATAGTGTACCAAAGAACCGGTACCCTGCGTCTATTATAACAGGAGTCCGGACAGGAGGCAATGAAAATGCAGCAAAATTCCGGGTTTTCTATGGCGGAAGCCGCAAAACTTCTGGCTTCTGCAGAAGGGCAGCAGCTGCTGGCTCTCTTACGGCAAGACGGCGGAAATACTCTGGCTCAGGCGGCAGAGGCCATGCGCGCCGGAAATACCGAAGGCGCAAAGGCCATTCTCCAGCCCCTGCTGAGTACGCCGGAAGCGGCAGCTCTGCTGGATCAGCTCAACAGGAGGCGATAAATTTGGCAGAATTAAACGACATGCTCAACGGCATTCTCAGCAATCCACAGGCCATGCAGCAAATCATGGCCCTGGCCCAAAGCATGGGCCTGCAAGGTCAAAACGGCCCGCCTCAGCAGGCCGCCCCACCGACTCCCGCCGCACCTTCCGCGCCGCCGCCCCAGCTGCCCCAGCTCCCTCAGCAGTCTCAACCATCTCAGCAGCCGGACCCCGCCCAATTGATTCAAGGTTTTTTACAGCTGTCCCGCCAATCCGGTGGTGATGAGCGGCAACTGGCCTTATTTCAAGCCATTAAGCCTTTCATCCGCCCCGATCGGGCGGAAAAGCTGGACCGGGCCATTCAGGTAGCGAGAATCTCCCGCCTTGCAGGAAATGCCCTGCAAAAGCTCGGTCCTCAAATCTTATCAGGCAGGTGAACCGCTATGTACAATCGTTACATTCCCCAGGGGGACGGAACCTTTCAGCGCAACCGCATCCCTGAGCCGCATCCTCCCAGGCCGCCCAGGCCGGAACCCCCTCCCTGTCCGCCGCCGGAAAAGCCTTGCCCACCGGAGCCGCCTGGGCCGCCTGCGCCCTGCCCGCCGCCGGAACCGCCCTGTGGACCGCCGCCAGGCAGAGAGCCCTCCAATGCGCTCGGTTTTTTCCGGGACTTGCTGCCCAAAAACATGGACACCGGCGATCTGCTCATGCTTCTGATTCTTTTGCTTCTCATTTATGACGGAGCCGAGGATTCCTCCTCCGCTCTGATGACCATTGCTCTATTTTTTCTCCTATAATTCCCGGCCTTGGGCGCTGTTGACAAACACACCCAAGGCCAAATTTTGTGGGCCGGACGTTTCCGACCTTTTTGGTAATTTTTGTATAAAATTTCCAAATTTTGTAATTTCTATTGCACTTTTTGTTTAAATTGAACAAACTTTCGCTCAGATTTTGTTCAATTTTTCACATTGCAAACGCATAGATTTTATGCTAACATACAATCATGAATTATATTACACGTTCGCAAAGCAAGAGAAAGAACAAGCCGAATTTTGCAACACTCTATCGTTAAATGGTATATGGCGCATGACGTTTTGCAACACCGCATTACTTCAGTATCATAAAATTCAAAACTTAAGACGGCGTTTTTATGACGTGTGTTGCATAATCTTCTGCAATGTGCTATAGTTGCATAAGGCTGCAGGGGGCATTTTTGTGCAAAATTGCCATTAATTACACTTTTGTTATTGTGCTAATTCTGTGTATCAATCGTAATTTTGATCTCTCGCACTTGAAACAGGCACTTCAAATGCGCTGTAAGAATTCCTGCAGCGTGTTTGAAAATAAATACGGCGGTGGACGGGGAAGGAGGTACGCATGTCAATCCACCGACAACCACAAAACGAAATCACAGAAAGGATGAAAACCATGAAGAAAATCTTATCCGGATTCCTGCTCCTGCTCATGCTGGTCTCTGTGCTGGGTATCCCGGCCGGAGCGGCGGACGCTCCCGATGTCATGACGGCCGGCGTCTCAGTGGACGAAGAAACCGGGGCCGTGTCTCTCACGCTCACTGCGGCGCAGGACACCGTCAGCGGCAGGATCACAGTTGCATACGACAGCGGCCTGCTGTCCTATGCAGACGTGGAAATGACCGGCGCCGTTTCCAGCGTCGGTCAAAATGCAGGAAGCGTGGTCTTCGGTTATGCATCGCCCGCCGGCGACGCCATAGCCGAGGGCAGTGTGATTGCTGTTGTGCACTTCACCAGCAATCGTAAGTGGAATTATACGCCGCTGACCGTAACCGTGGAGGATTTCAACGGTCAGGAAGGCATCCATATTTCTCTTCCGGTGGTGGAAGTCGGCAATGCCCAAATGCCCTTCACGGATGTAGCGGAAGATCAGTGGTACTATGAAGCGGTAAAATACGTCTATGCGCAGGGTCTGTTCCAGGGCATGACGGAGACTCGTTTCGCACCCAATCACCACATGTCCCGGGCCATGTTTATCACGGTACTGGGCCGTATGGCCGGCGTAGAGGAAGATCGGAATGCAACAACCGCGTTTACCGACGTGAAGTCCGGGAGCTACTATGCCGGATACGTTTCTTGGGCTGCGGAAAATGAAATTGTCATGGGGACCTCCGAAACCACCTTCTCTCCCAACTCAGATGTGACCCGGGAACAGATGGTCACATTCCTGTACCGCTTTGCCGACTATCTGGGCCGGAATACGGAAGCAGACGAAGAGGCGCTGAATCAGTTCCCGGACGCCTCCTCCGTCAGCGGCTGGGCCAGAGCCGCGATGGCCTGGGCCACAGACCGCGGGATTCTCATTGGCACAGAAAAGGGCCTGTCGCCTAAAAACCCCGCCACCAGAGGCCAATGCGCGCAAATCTGGATGAACTTCAATCTGTGCCAGGATTGATACAGACCGGCCTCATACCGGAGAAAGGAAGGTATACAATATGACACATTCCCGCCTGAAGCGTCTGCTGGCATCGGTCCTGGCTGCGGCCATGGTTCTGAGCTTAAGCGTCAGCGGCACCTACGCTGTGGAAAGCGACAGCCGGATTCCGGTGTCCTTCGAGGAAATGGACCCCGACGAAGTTTCCGCAGAGCGGATGAATTCGCAATCTCCCATAGAGGAAGGCTCCTCTTTCCATGCAGACAATGACCCGGTCCGCGTCACCATCGTCCTGGAGCAGGCCTCCGCTCTCACCACCCAGGGCCTGGAGGCGGCGGCCTCCTCTGATTACCGCCGGAGCCTAAAAGCCTCCCAGGATCAGCTGGCTCAGCGGATCTCCCAAGAGGTTCTGGACGGACAAGCTCTGGACGTGATTTGGAACCTGACCTTAGCGGAAAACGCCATTTCCGCCAATGTTCCCTACGGAAAGCTGGACGCAATCGCCCAGCTGCCCGGCGTCAAAGCCGTATATCTGGAAACCCGCTACATACCCATGCAAGCCGACGTCAGAAATGTGGTGGCCCAGGAAATGACCGGCGCTGCAGACGTCCAGGCTGAATCCGGCTATACCGGCGCAGGCGCCCGCATTGCCGTCATCGACAGCGGCACAGATACCGACCATCAGTCCTTCGATTCGGCCTCCTTCCAGTATGCTCTGGCCCTCCAAGCCGGCCGGAATGGGATGAGCCCCGAGGACTATGCCGCCTCCTTGGAGCTGCTGGATGAGCAGGAGCTGAGTCAGGCCCTCAATCAGCTGAACGCAAGCCAGCGGTATACCGGCCTGACGGCTCAGGATCTGTATCTGAGCAGCAAGCTGCCCTTCGGCTTCAACTACGTGGACGGCACCCTGGATGTCACCCACGATCATGACACCCAAGGCGAGCACGGCTCTCACGTGGCCGGCATCGCCACGGCCAACGATTATATTCCCGCCGCTGATCCCGCCGCCGTTTATGACTTTAACGGAGACGGCAGCCTGGGGCAAGCCGACGCTCAGGCCTTAATGGACTACGTAGTCCAGGGCACCGAAATCTCCCATGAGGAGCATGCGGACCTGAGCGGCAACGGCAGCGTCAGTGCCTATGACGTGCACCTGCTGCTGGAGCAGCTGGCCAATGAGGTTTATTACGTGTCCGCCGAACAGACGGTAGGCGTCAGCGGCGTAGCGCCCAACGCCCAGCTGCTGACCATGAAAGTCTTCGGCGTCAACGGCGGCGCTTATTCCAGCGACTACATGGCCGCCGTGGAGGACGCCATTGTGTTGGGCTGCGATGCGGTCAACCTGTCTCTGGGCGCAGCCTACCCCGGTTTTGACTCCGCCCATGAGACGAATCCTTCGGACTCTGCCTATGTCGACGGCATTATGGAAGAACTGGTTCAGACCGGCTTGGTGCTGTGCGTCGCCGCCGGTAACTCCGGTAACTGGGCGGATCATGACGACGCCTACCAGCACCTGTACACCGACGAAGCCGGCTCCGCCATGATCTCCGACCCCAGTACCTTCCCCAACTCCTTCGCCGTTGCCAGCGTAGACAACGTGGGCGCCGTCCGGGAACACGAAACCCTCTTTGGTGGTACGTGGGAACCCGCCATTGAAGTGACGCCCGACGGGGTGAATCTGCCCTGGACAACGCTGGACCCCGATGGAGCAGGTACCACCTACGACGTAGTGTTCCTGGGAGATCCCTCCGCCCTGCTTTCCGGCGGAACGCAAACCGACGACCGGATCTACGCCGGCAGTCTTTCTGATTTCGACGGCTATGATTTTACCGGCAAGGTGGTCCTGGTTGCCCGCGGGAACGACGTCTACTTCTCTACCAAGCATGAAGTTGCAGCCGCCGCCGGCGCCGCCGCTGTGTTGATCTACAACAACGTCCCCGGCGCGCTCAGCGGTACCATCGAAGGCTCCACCGCCACCGTACCCTGCGGCGGACTGTCCATGGAAGACGCCCAGGCCATCTTCTCCCTGTGCAACAAAAATGAAGACGGCCTGTACGCGACCACGATGAAAGTCACCACCGGCCTTCACATCGATCACGGTGAAGATGTACAATACCCCACCATGAGCGATTTTTCCTCCTGGGGTACCACCGGCAGCCTGGCCATTAAGCCGGAGATCACCGCCCCCGGCGGCGAGATCTATTCGGTCAACGGCCTGGGCTCCGCTACCGATCAGTACGAGGTGATGTCCGGTACTTCCATGGCAACGCCCCATGTCTCCGGCCTGACTGCTTTGATGAGCCAGTACATCCGGGAACATGACCTGCTTGCCAAGGCCCGCTCCGTCACCGGCAACGAAGCGTTCACCGCCCGGGCGCTGGCCCAGTCTCTGCTCATGTCCACCGCGCAGCCCCTGGTGGAAGAAGCAAGCGGTGTGGAATACTCCGTACGGAACCAGGGCGCCGGCCTGGCCAACATCCGAAACGCCGTCAACGCCCAGTCCTTCCTCCTGGTAGACGGCCAGCCGGACGGAAAGGTCAAGGCTGAGCTGGGCGACGGCGATCAAGGCTGGAGCTTTGCCTTTACTCTGTACAACCTCACCGGCAATGCGCTGACCTACGATTTGGACGCCTCGATCCTGACCACCGATACCCTGGTGGCAGAGGACAGTGGGAAAACTTACAACCTCACCGCCGACGAAATGGTTGCCCTGGGTGCGGAAGTCGCTTACACCGGGGAAACGGTAAACGGCAATCAGGTTACCCTCCCCGCCGGCGGCTCTACCAAGGTCACCGTCAGCATCCGGGTGACGGAGCAGGCCGCCGAAAATATGAAGGCTTTGGGCTATGACAACGGCTTCTATGTGGAAGGCTATGTATACGCCCGGCCGGTAGCCAGCGCAGAAGGCGTCACCGGCATCACCCATTCCATTCCTTTGCTGGGCTGGTACGGCAGCTGGAGCGACCCGTCCATGTTCGACACCGGCTCCTACCTGGAAACCATTTACGGCACCGCCCAGCGGCCCAGCCACATCAACGCCGAGATCAAGAATGTGTTTGCCTGGAGCCCTGCGGGAGACGACTCCGGTTATGCCTATACAGGTAACGTATACGGCTACTACGACAGCACCATTGGCTTGGTGGGCGACCAGCGTTACTTCCCGGAGCGCAACGCGGTCAACAGCACCTCCGACGCCGCTTGGAGCCTCTACGCCATCCTCCCCACTCTCATGCGGAACGCCGCCGATATTATGGTCTCCGTCACCAACACGGAAACCGGCGAGGTGTACTACCAGGATGACTACGAGTTCATGGATGACTACATGATCTCCTGCTTCTATTACGACCTGGCCGGTCAATGGATGGACACCACCTCCGATTACGGCGTAGGCATTGAGTGGGACGGCACGGATCCCGCAACCGGCGAAGCCCTGGCGGAGGATACGCCTATCACCGTATCCCTGTACTGCGCGCCGGAGTATTACGTCGATGAAAACGGTCTGGTGGATTGGAGTCAGGTAGGCATAGGCACGGAGCTGTCCTTTGACTTCACCATCGACAACACCGCCCCCACCCTGTCCGGAGGAAAGGATGCTCTGACCATCAGCCGCGACGGGCAGACCCTGTATTACACCGCCCAGGACAACCGTTACGTGGCCGCAGTCCTGCTGCTGGACGGCGCGGCTACCACTGTCGTAGAATATGATTATCCCGACATGCCTGTAAAAGACCTGGGGAAAGCGGTCTCCGGCGGCTTTGACTTAAAAGCCTACCGGGAGCAGTATGGCAACAAGGCTGTTATCGCCGTGTGCGATTACGCCGGCAATGAGACCTATTATGCCATCAACCTGGGCGGCGAAGGCGCGCCCTACGGAGACCTCCTGGCGTTCCAGTACAATTTCTGGCAGGGTACCTGCAGTTGGGTCGCTTTTAATGAAGATGTCTCAGAAAGCGAATCCCAGCTGTTTGCCAGCCAGGAAAAGTTCGTCTGCGCCGAATACCTGAACGGTTACGTGTTAGCACAGAGCGAAAGCGGCAAGCTATATGCCATTGCCTATGAAGACATTTTGGCTGATTCCGTAGACCTGGAGTCCACCTACGTGGCCAGTCTGGAAAATGTCTATCAGGATCTCGCTTACAGCTACGCCGAAGGAACCATGTACGGCCTGGTCGTGGAAGACGCCGGCTCCTACCTGGAGTCCGCCGTCTACTCCATCAATATGATGGGCACCTATCTCAATGAGTACGAGGAGGAAGTGGCCGCCTATCAGGAGGACTGGGTGATGTCGCGGGGCGGCGTATACGCCCTGGCCCTGGCCTGTGACGACGAGGGTTCTCTGTACATGTTGGCCAATGCCACAGAGGAAACCGAGGAAAACAGTACGGCACAGCTGTGGAAAGCCGGGCTGGAAACCGACTGGAGCGGCACTTACATGGGCGCGTTCCAGCTGGTGGGAGATACCGGGCTGGAAATGGATTACCTCCAGTCCATGACCTGGGACCACAACACCGAGAGTCTGTACTGGGCCAGATTCTGTCCGACCAGCACGCTGAGCTGGGAGAGCACCCTGGAAAAAATCGATCCCGACACCGCCCAATGCACCACAGTTGGGTCGTTGAAGGATGAGACCTGCTGCCTGATGGCGCCGTTAAGCGCAGAAGCCGCCGCCAAAGAAGAGCACGCCAATGTCCCGGCGTTCGATTCTTCCATTGTGGGCACTCCCATCATCAACCAAAGCATCATGACCATGAATCTGGGCTCCACCGTGACCATGTCCTATCAAATGGATCCCTGGTGGACCGCTCATAAGGACGTCGTGTGGAGCAGCAGCGACGAAACCGTGGCAACCGTCAGCGAAACCGGTCTGGTCACGGCGGTGGACAACGGCACTTGTACCATTACGGTGGCAGCCAAGGACGATCCTTCCAAATTCACCACCTGCGCCGTCACAGTGACCGCCCTGGATTTGAAGATTGAGGGCATCGTCAGCACCCAGGGCGCCACCACAGGTGAGGTCTCCGGCGGTAGCCTCTACGAGTACACCATGGAAGCCGGCGTACCTACCCTGAACATCCAGGACGCCGTTACGTATCCTGAGGAATTCCAGAACTATGGGTCGTCCCTGGCCGCCAGCGCCTACGGCAGAGGCTCTCTCTGGGCCTGCGAGTATGGCAACAGCGGCATGATCTACGAGATCGATCCGGAAACCGGCGTTGTAAAGGATATGCTGAACCCCATTGACGGCGATGTGATGTTCGGCATGAGTTACTCTGAGACCACAGACCGTTTCAACGCCATCATGAACTACTATCTCTTTGTGGATCAGCCCTTCACCCATGAGGCGGAGGAAGAAATTGGAGAGTCCTACGACGATGACCTGAAGCAGTTCACCTGGCACCGGTTTGACCTGTCCGAATATCTGGCCGCATCCAATCGGAACTTCAACACCGGCGAAACCGGCAACGGCTCCATTGTGGATGTGGTGTTCTGCGGCATTACCACCATAGAGGGCGGGGAGCCTCAGGAGCTCACCTCGGACTTCCTGGGCAATTACGCCATGAGCGGCGGCGCCACGTACACTCCCACCATCACTCTCGTGCTTTTGGATAATGTAGGCCGTCTGTGGTACATCGACGAGGTGGTCGGCATGAACCTGGTCACCGACGATTGGGGCAACAGCTACTACGCCGATTCGAACAACACGATGATGATTCCCAGCGATTTCTACGGCGCTTTTGTCCAGGACTATGAGGACGGCACCTCCAATGTCTTCGTCATTCGGGAGCTGGCCGAAACTCCCATGCACGACATGTATCTGGCCGGCACCATGCCCCGGATCACCTATCACTTCTCCGATCTGCACTACAGTGAAAGTGAAGACGGCAGAGACATGTTCTTCGTCTCCATGTACGACTACTGGAACAATGGTACAACCAACCAGTTCTACCTCTATCTCCCCGGCGTGGGAACCGGCGAATACGCCTATGACGAGAACTGGAACCGCTATGAAATCAAGACCCCGGACGTGTTGTACGACATAGGTACTTCCGGCGAGCACAACATCATTGCAACCATCCACCACGCTGAAGTCACCGGCGGCCTCCCCGAGCTGGATACAACTGCGGACGTACTTCATCCCCTGTATATGAGTTTTTACAAAGGCTGATTCCCCGCCTGCTGCAAAAGGAATCGAACAGCTGACCACACAACTGGAGTAGGCTGCCTTTTGTAAATAACTTCATATTTCTCCCAAAGGTCTGTTGCAAGATGTTCTATTTTGCAACAGACCTGTTTTATTTGGAATCGGCTCCGACGTACCCTCCCGTGCATCGGAAGAAATCAAATGCGCCCGATGAGAAGTTTTCTTATGCCGGAGCAATCACAGGCATCATGCTTCCTGTAAATAGTGCAGGATCATACACAAAAAGTCACCTGCTGTCGGCGGCTGCGTAATGGGACGTTCGGCAATGGTGGTAAACAGCTCCGGATTGGACGACCAGCCTTTGGCAATGGCGCTGCGCAGGCTGCGCTCCACCGCTGCTCCCGTACATCCGCATCGTCTTCCCACCTCCGGGTAAAACCGCTTCGTTAAGCTCCGCAGCCGGTCCGGCTCGGTTCGCCCCAAATCCACAGCGGAGAGAAGAATCGGATACCCCTCCTGGTTTTGATAGATACCAAATTGAAAACTGAGCTCCTCCAAATTAAATTTGCTATTTTTCATATCTGCTTTTCCTTTCCGCCCATTTAATTTTTTCTTTTTATCAAAAAGACGGGCCATGTATATACTAGCGTATATCCTTGCTCTATATATGATTTTAGGAAAAATTTGCATAAACAAAAGTAACAGCAGCAGGATTTGTCAAGACAAACCCACTGGATGCTTCGGGCCGTAAAAACAGATTTCCATCCGCAAATGAGGAAAAATGAAAAAAGTGCTTGACAAGATTTGCCTCAGGGCATATACTTAACACGCTGTCTGCTGCTGTACAGCAAAAAACGAAAGGAGGCGCACAAAATGACCCAGAAGAAGTTTGTTCTATTGGTTCCAATTCTCATATGCCCGGTATCAGGGGTTTCTTTGTGCGCCTGAAAGACGGTTTAAGCCCGCCTTCTCTACCCAAAATGGGAGCGCCCCTCTGACCGGAGGGGCGCTTTTTGCATTTATTTCATCAAAGGAGGGACTCCCCGATATGGAAACGCCATTTCAGTTGTCACGGCATGAAAAAACCCACTTGATCCTCCGCTACCTGCGCAGCTGCCTGGGGTATTTTGCAATCGCCCTGCTCTGCGCCTGTCTCAGCATGGTTTTCAATGCCATGACGCCTCAGATCATCAAAATTACCGTTGATTCCATCCTGGGCACAGAGCCTGCGGAGTTACCCGGGTTGCTCCGGGGAATCCTCTCCCTGCAGACCCTTCGGGAGGATCCCATACAGGCGCTCTGGATCGCCGCCGCCGCCGTTTTGTTCGTAGCCGTCCTGCGGGGATTCTGCAGCTATGGGCAGCGAATCTATCTGTCCAGAGGATCGGAACGTTTTGTAAAGGGAATTCGCGACGACCTTTACCGCCATATTCAGCATCTGACCTACGCCTGGCACACAGCGCATCCCACCGGCGAAATCATCCAGCGGTGCACCTCAGACGTGGACGTGATCCGCAACTTTGTGTGCAATCAGCTGGTGGAGGTTGTGCGCACCGTCTTCCTCATCATTTTATACCTATCCATCATGTTCTCCATGAACATCAAGCTGTCCCTGGTCGCTGTGGCGTTTATCCCCATCGTGGGCCTGTCCTCCGGGGTATTTTATCGAAAAATTTCCTCACGCTTTCAGACAGCAGACGAAGCCGAGGGAGAACTCACCACCTGCGCGCAAGAAAATCTCACCGGAGTTCGCGTGGTCCGGGCATTCGGCCGGGAGCGCTATGAGGTAGACCGGTTTAATCAACGCAACGAGCGGTTTTCCCAGCTGTGGATTCGCCTGGGTAAGCTTCTGTCCGTCTACTGGGCTTCCGGTACTTTTTTAACCTGCCTACAGGTGATGGTCGTCATCCTGGTCGGCACGGTGGAGACGGTTCGGGGGGAAATGACCTTGGGCGCGTTCCTGGCCTTCATTACATATAATGAAGCCTTGGCCTGGCCGGTTCGCTCCCTGGGCCGGGTTCTCTCGGATATGAGTAAGGCCGGCGTCTCTCTGGACCGGGTGGGGTATATTCTGCAGGCCCAGGAGGAGCAAGATGCGCCGGAGGCTGTGGAAGCCGCTACAGACGGCGATATTACATTTGAACACGTCAGCTTTGGCTACGAGGGGCTGGCGGTTCTCCAGGACGTATCTTTTACCATTCCGAAGGGCAGCACCTTTGCCATTCTGGGCGGTACCGGCTCCGGCAAAAGCACCTTGGTCCATCTCCTGGACCGGCTTTACGACCTGCCGGAGGGACAGGGCCGCATCACCATCGGCGGCGTAGACATCCGCTCCATGCAGCGGGAAGGCCTACGGCGTCAGATCGGCCTGGTACTCCAGGAGCCCTTCCTCTTTTCTCAAACCATTCGGGAGAACATCGCGGCGACCAGGCCCCAGGCTCCGGATGCTACCCTTCGTAGAGCCGCATCCATCGCCTGCGTGGACGAAGCCATCACAGAGTTTCCCGAAGGATATGAAACGGTAGTGGGCGAACGGGGCGTCACCTTATCCGGCGGGCAGAAGCAGCGAGTGGCCATTGCACGGATGTTGGTGCAGGAAGCGCCCATTATGATCTTTGACGACTCTCTGTCCGCCGTGGATGCAGAAACGGACACCAAAATCCGGACCGCGCTCCGGAAGAATTTGGGAAAATCCACGGTAATTCTCATCTCCCACCGGGTGACTACCCTGATGCAGGCGGATCGGATTTTGGTCCTGGACAACGGGCGGGTTGCCGACCTGGGAACCCATCAGGAATTGATTTCCCGCCCCGGTATCTACAAGGACATTTATGACATTCAAATGAGCAGCGACGACCGGCGGCTGCTCGCAGAAGGAGGTAAGCATTGATGGCGGCGTTTGACGAACAAGAATATACCAAATCTTTTGATTGGAAAATCTGGAAGCGCCTGCTTCCCCTGCTGAAGCCTTACCGGAGCGCCTTTGCCGGTATGCTCCTCTTCAACGGCATTTGTGCCCTGATCGACGTCATTCTGCCTCTGTTCCAGCGCTATGCCATTGGAAACTTCATCGAAGCCGGAACCCTTCAGGGCCTTCTTCCCTACGGCGCTTGCTATTTGGCCGTCATCTTTTTTCAGGCTCTATCCGTTGTGGCGTTCAGCCGAAACTCCATGCGCATTGAAATGAACGTGGGCCGGGATATGCGCCGCACCCTGTTCACCCATTTACAAACTCTGTCCTTTTCCTTTTATAACGTCACCCCTGTGGGCTATCTCCTCACCCGGGTGATGAGCGATACCAACCGAATTGCCAGTATGATTGCCTGGAATATGACGGATATCCTCTGGGCGCTGTTTTATGTCCTCGGTACCTTCACCGCCATGCTTCTTTTAAACTGGCAGCTGGCCCTGGTCGTCATTCTGATCGTCCCGGCCATCGCCGTACTGACCGGTTATTTCCAGAACCGCATTCTTCATTGGAACCGGAAGGTCCGGAAAATCAACTCAAAAATCACCGGCGCGTTTAACGAGGGAATCAGCGGCGCCAAAACCTCCAAAACCCTGGTCATCGAAGACCAGAACACAGAGAGCTTCCGCACCCTGACCAAATCCATGCACGATGCCGGAATCCGGGCCGCGCGGCTCAATGCGGTCTACATTCCCCTGGTTCTCTTTTTCTCCACCATGGCCGTCGCCATTGTTCTGCTGCGGGGCGGCTACATGGTAACGCAGCAAATTTTAGCAATTGCGACGCTTTCCACGTTTACCACCTATGCTGTGGGCATCTTTGAGCCCATTCAAATGACAGCCGCCAACATTGCGGAATTCATCTCCCTGCAGGCCTCTATTGAACGGGTTACCGGGCTTCTGGATCAGGAGCCACAGGTCCGGGACACGCCGGAGGTCACAGAGCAATACGGCGATGTATTCCATCCCAAGCGGGAAAATTGGGAGCCTTTGCTGGGCGAAATCGAATTTCGGGACGTCACCTTCCGGTACCCGGACGGCGGAGAAAACGTGCTGGAGCATTTCTCTCTCCATATTCCTGCAGGTACCACCGTAGCCATTGTGGGAGAGACCGGCGCCGGTAAAAGCACGCTTGTCAATTTAGCCTGCCGGTTCTTTGAGCCCACCAGCGGGCAAATCCTCATAGACGGTCGGGACTATCGGGAGCGCAGTCAGCTTTGGCTCCACTCCAACATCGGCTACGTGCTTCAAAATCCGCACCTCTTCTCCGGCACCGTCCGGGAGAACATCCGCTACGGCCGCTTGGATGCCACCGACGAGGAGATCGAAGCCGCCGCCCGGGCAGTCTCCGCCGACACCGTGGTGGCAAAGCTGGAAAAGGGCTGGGACAGCGACGTCGGCGAAGGCGGCGACCGCCTGTCCACCGGCGAAAAGCAGCTCATTTCCTTTGCACGGGCCGTTTTGGCCAATCCCAGAATCTTTGTTTTAGATGAGGCCACCTCCTCCATCGATACCCAGACAGAGCAACTGATCCAGGCTGCCATTGACCACCTTCTTCGGGACCGCACCTCCTTCCTCATCGCCCACCGCCTCAGTACCATCCGGAAGGCGGATCTGATCCTGGTAGTCCGGGACGGTAAAATTGTGGAGCAAGGAAAACACCTGGAATTGCTCCAAAAGGGCGGCTACTACCACGATCTGTACAGCAAGCAATTTGCAGAAGAGCATGCGGCTCAGGTATGGCACAAATAGAACCTCCACATCATGTATATTTTTAAAGGGCAAAAGCAAGTGCTTTTGCCCTTTTTCCCTGCAAAAATACCAGGAATCCGAATTTCTCCGAATTCCTGGTATGAGCCGGAATGATGAAAATTGCCGGCCGCAGCAAGCTTCTTTTGGCCGCATCAGGCCGTTTGTACGATATTTTGAATCCACGTACCCCGCTTCAGCATGTAACCGCCCAGGAAGCACTTCAAAACCTCCGTCCCTTGGCAGAGGAAATACAGAGGTACGATGGGTAAGCTGGTCCTCTGGCAGAGAATCCAGGCCAGCGGGATGCAAACGCACCAGACAAAACAGCTGTCGAACAAAAAGGTCACCAGTGTTTTACCCCCGGAACGAAGGGTAAAATAGGCGGCATTGGTGTATGCGCAGAACGGCATAAACAGCGCCCCGGCCCGAATGAAATGACCGGCCAGTCCCCGCACCGCGTCTGTGGTGTTGTAAATCATGGGGAACAGCTCGGAAATCGCCGCCAGGGCGATACCAAAGCCCAGGCAAAAGACAACGGAGAAGACAACCAGCTTCCGGTCCGCACTGCGCACCTCCTCCGGGCTTTCCCCAGCGCCCAGCTTTTGACCGATGAGAATGCCCACTGCGTTCCCCATAGCCAAATACGAAACGTTGAACACATTGCAAATGGTGCTGGAAATGTTGGTCGCCGCCACCACATCCAGACTTCGCAACGAATAGCACTGATTCAAAACTGCCATTCCGCCGGCCCAGAGCGCCTCGTTGATTAAAAGAGGCATTCCCTTTGCCAGGATTTGCTTACACAAGTGCGGAGGAATCCACATTGAGCGAAAGGCGCCCTGAATAAAGGGCTGCTTCTCCACATGGGTATGCGTCCAAACTGCCACAATGGCCAGCTCTGCATACCGGGAGATCACAGTCGCCAGGGCGGCGCCCCGAACTCCCATGGCAGGGACACCAAAGTTTCCAAAAATGAAGATATAGTTCAGCACCAGATTGACCAGCACAGCGCCAATTCCGGAGAGCATGGGAATCACCGTCTGACCGTTTTCACGCAATGTACTGGAATACGCATTGGCAAATGCAAACGGCAGCAGACCAAACAGCATGACCTTCAAATAGTCCATCCCATAGCGCAAAAACAGCTCGGCATCCTGGTCCTGTCCCTCGCCTTTGAGATACAGCCGGATCAGCGGTTCCCCCGCCGCCAGGAAAATTCCCACACCCAGCACCGTCAACAGCAAACAGATCAAGATTTTAAACCGAAACGTCCCGCGCACACCGGTATGGTCCTTGGAGCCTGCAAACTGCGCCGTAAAAATGCCCGCACCGGAAACTGCGCCGAAAATACATAGATTGAACACAAAAAGCAGCTGGTTTACAATGGCGACGCCGCTCATTTGCGCGGTTCCCACTTGGCCCACCATAATATTGTCCAGCATTCCCACAAAATTTGTAATGGCGTTCTGAATCATGATGGGCACCGCCACCGCCATCACAGCAGCATAAAATTTTTTGTCGCCCAGATATCTCTTCCGCATAAGCTCCTCTCATATGTATGCAAAATCAAGCCTTCCAAAGGCAAAGGCACACGCGCAGTTTTCACCAGCATCCTGCGCCGCAAAGAAAAGACCTGCGCACAGCCTGCAAGCACAGCGCAGATCCCTCCCCCCGAATGCCTACACAGGCTGACCGCCAATATAGACAGCCTCCCGTGAAAAGTCCGGATTGCAGACCACAAAGTCCGCCCACTTGCCGGGAGCGATAGAACCCACCTCGTTTTGGACGCCCAAGGCACAGGCGGGATTCCAGGAGGCAGCCCGTACCGCGTCCTCCGGAACAATCCCGAAGGAAATCGCCTTTGTCATACAGGTAAACAGATCGGTCGCAGAACCGGCAATGGTGCCGTCAGCCAAACGGGCTACGCCGCCGGAGAGAAAAACCTGCTGCCCGCCCAATTCGTATTCCCCATCCGGCATTCCGCAGCAGCGAAGCGCATCCGAAATGAGCACCATCCGCTCCGGTCCAAAGATGCGGAAGGCCAGGCGAACCGAGGCCGGATGCACATGCAGGCCGTCACAGATGAGCTCCGCTCGAACCGATTCGTTCTCCGCCGCCGCAGGGATAACGCCGGGCTTCCGGTGATGGATCCCAGGCATCGCGTTATACAAATGGGTCACATGCGTCGCACCTGCATCAAACGCGGCCTTGGCCTCGTCATAATCGGCATCTGTATGGGCCACAGAGACGGTACACCATTGCCGGGCCTTTTGAATAAATTCCACAGAACCCGGCAGCTCCGGAGCCAAATCCACAATGCGGATTAGGCCACCGCAGGCCTCTTCCAGCTTGCGGAACGCTTCAAAGTCGGGGTTGCGCAAATACGCGCCGTTCTGAGCTCCCTTTTTCTTCTCGGAGAAAAACGGCCCCTCCATTTGAATCCCCATCAGCCTGGCATGACCGGCCGGCGCCTCCTCTTTCAGGCGTTTCGCCGTAGCAAAAGCCTGGGCCAGGACCTCATAGGGAAGCGTCATGGAAGCCGGAGCAAAGGAGGTAACGCCGCACCGGCCTAAGTAGGCCGCCATCGTCTTCAGGCCTTCGTAATCTCCATCGGAAAAATCCTTGCCGGAATTCCCATGGTTATGCACGTCGATTAGGCCTGGAATCACATAGGCGCCATGCAGATCCACCGCGTCCTCCGGAACCGATTCCGGCAAAACCTGTGCAAACCGGCCGTCCTCTACGGAAAACGCGCCTGGATGAAAATGAAAATCCTGGGTATAGATCTTCGCATTTTGATAAAACATCGCGCTGCTCCTCTCATAAAAACAGGCACGCTGCAGAAAGATCATGCAGCGTGCCCGGACAATTTCTTCAGGCCGCTTACACGCCCCGGTACCTTACTTTTGAATCTCCGGCAGGCTGGCAGCAGCAACCGACTGCCCTACCCGGCGGGTTTTCTCATCCGGCAGCATCACCCGGACGGACCGGGCCAGTTGGGGATATTCCGCTTCCAGAACGGCCTGGCAACTCGCTAAAATCCGGTTGCCGCCCTTACCGGACATAACCCGGCCCAAAACGATGAGATGCTGAATTTCATAAAATTGACTGTACAGCGCCACCGTATACGCCAGGTATGCGCCGATGGAGTCATAAATCTCCTCTGCACGGGGATCGTCCTGTTCCATCAGCCCCTGCACAACCTTCAGCTTCTCCGCCGGTGTCAGGCTTTCATCCAACTGAATCCCTGCCCGGGGCGCCAACTTAATCACCGCATCCTGCGAAAAGTACTTACAGCCCACGCCCCGGTCCGTGGACCATTCATCTACCATGGCTTCCTCGTTTAAATCCACAGGCGCGAAAGCCAACTCATTGAGCCACCCCAGCACATTGCCGTCCCGGTCCACATAGCCGACCGCTTCCGAAGTGCCCATGGCCATTCCCATCACGCAGCCGCACTCCAGGCCCATAGCGCCGGCCAGAGCCGTTACGTCGCCGTCGTTGGCCACCACAATGGGAATCTCACCCAGCTCCCGCGCGGCGCGGTCATAAATGGTCTTGACCAAATCCCGTTTCTCCCGGGGAACCCGGATAAACAACGAAGAAACCATAGGCGCGTTGCCAATGAACACCCCGGCCGAGGATACGCCGATGGCATCTACCCGAGGCATCTTGGAAGCGGCCGTGCGGAAAGCCTCCACTATGCCGTCAAAATGGTACTGAGGGTCCTCTTGCGTCTTGGGGTGCCAGACAACCTCCTCCGAGTACACGGTCCGGCCATCGACCACTGCAGACACCTTCCGGTCCGATCCGCCTGCGTCAAAGCCAATGCGGCAGCCGTCCAAATGCCCGCCGATGGGCCGGGCTGCTTCGTTGGCTTTCGGACACTGGTCCAGAGGCAAATCCACGACCTCCATGGGAACTTCATAGACGTCCTGCATAAATTGGGCGTCAAATTTTCTCTCACCCGTCAGGGTATATGCCGCCTTCAACCGCTTAGCCAGGGGACTACAGCCACAGATATAAATCCGGAAACCACCCACAGACCACAGCAGAAACTTTACAAACCGCTCCACATAGCGGTAGTCCGCCTCCGCCATCTGCGGCGTGCCGTGGATCTTCGTATGGTGCACAGAAATATGGCCCTGATCCCGCTCCACTGCAATCGCCAGCGGCTGTTGCGCCCCTTTCTGATAGGCCTCCACCCAAGCGCCAAAGGGGATAAACTGAGGATCCAGCTTGGGCAAATGTCTGGCCTCGTAGGATACACCTAAGTACTCCATTGCATCTCCTCCTTTTTCATGACCGAACCTGCCGGGCAACCCGAGCTACAATCCGGTTCATTTCCTCCCATTTTTCTTCCATATCCGCCACCAGCTTCATCTGTGCCCGGGCCCGAACCAGATTATGCTCCGGATAATCGGCCTTAAAGTAACGATCGCCATCCAAATAGTCCGTCAGGAAACGCACAGCCAGCTCCAAAGTCAGAATCTTGGCGCCGGTGGGAAGCATTTCGATTTCCTTTTGGGTCAAAGAAGGACAGGCCTCCATATAACCTCTGGTATAAATTTCAAACAAATGCAGATCCAGTCCCATTTTGTCCACATTCGGTTCGTCCTCCGGCGCTGTGGCGGCGCCAAAACGGATGGAATCGCCAAAGTCATACAGAGACAGCCCCGGCATCACGGTGTCCAGATCCAACACGCAGAGGGATTTTCTGGTTTCCCGGTCCAACAGGACGTTATTCAGCTTGGTATCGTTATGGGTCACCCGCAGAGGCAGTTCCCCGGATTCCCGCATCCGCTGCAGAACGCCCCCATCCTTTTCCCGCTGGAGAAGAAAATCAATGTCCTCCTGAACCCCCGCCGCACGGCCACAGGGGTCGGCAGACAAGGTCTCCCGGAAGGTCTGATACCGGTGAATGGTATTGTGAAATTCCGGAATCGTCTCGTACAGGGTCTCTGCGGGAAAGTCCGAGAGCATCTCCTGGAAGCGTCCAAAGGCCAAGGCGCTCTGATAAAAGTCCTCGTCGGATTCCGGCGCATCCAGGCAAAAGCCGCCTACAAAGTCATACATCCGCCAGTATTGCCCCTTCTCGTCCACATGGTAGAACTTCCCATCCTTCGTCGGCAGAAAATGAAGCGCGGACCGGGGGTCGCTGACCCGCTCCTTCAGATAGGCCGTGACAGAGCCCACATTGGCCATGAGGCGCACCGGGTCTTTGAAAACATATTGATTGATCCGCTGGAGCACATACTCGGCCCCGGTATCGGTTCTAACCCGCAGGGTAAAGTTGATGTGGCCATGGCCAAACGCCCTGCATTCAACAGGTGTCCCCTCAATTTGAAACGCATACACAGCATTTTCCATAAAAAACCTCCAAAAGTTAACAGGCGGCAGTCCGAGCCCGCCGGTTGATATTCGGGTTCTCCCCATGGTATGCCGGCCGGAAACGGCCGGTTCAACCAATCCACACTTTTTCTGCATTGTAGCAGAAAAAGCCATAAAAAGCAACTAAAACTCGTTCCTATATAAGCAAATTGGAAAAAAGCTTATTTACTTACAAAATCCCGTCGAAAATCAGGCCCAAAATACTTCCCAGCAAAACGCCGGAGAGCAATAAAATGCCGACAACCGTCCAATTTTCCCGTTTATTCCGGCTGACCCGGAACAGAACCAATAGGCCCACACCGGCGTTGACCATCAGTCCGGAGAGCATGGGACCCGGTCCCATCACACCGTGGACATACAGGTTCGTCAAAAGAACGGAGGCTGCGCAATTGGGAAACAAGCCCAAAATGGCGGCCACCACCTCTCCCAACACGGGTATACTCCACAGGTCCTGCAGACGCTCGTGAGGCAGCCGCACAAAAGCCAGATTTAACAGGCAAGTCACCACAAAAATCAAAAGGATAATCTTCACGGTGTGGCGCAACGCGGAGAGAAAAATCCCCCCCTCGCAAGAACAATGCTCCTGCTCACAAAAGGCATGAATATCGGGCTCTCGTTGAACCCGGCGGAAGCGAAGCACGCCGTCCACAACCAACCCAACGGCAGCACCGGAGAGAAACTTGATGCCCAAAATCACACCCACCGTGGAAAGAGGAACCTGTGCAGAGAGCAAAATCGGCAGCATCTCATCAGAAGTAGAAAGAAACACCGCCAGAAGCGTGCCCATTGTAATGGCTCCCGCCGCATACAGACTGGAAGCCGCACCGGAAAAGCCGCACTGGGGAATTAAGCCCAGAGCCGCGCCCAGGGCAGGTCCCGCTCCCCTGGACCGCTGCAGCAGGCGTGCAATCCGGCCGCCGGCATGGTGCTCCAGATATTCCATGAACAAATACGTGAGAAACAAAATAGGCAGGAGCTTGCCGGTATCCAGCAGCGCATCCAATAGGGCCTCAAGCATAGTATGTCTCCTTTTTGCCAATCAAATAAAAAATATGAAAAAGCCCGCCGAAAGGCGGGAATCAGCCGAACGGTCTGGGCACAACCCGCTTTGCAGTCCATGTAAGCAAAGAGCCTGGATGCGAGAAACGGCTCATGATACACAGCATCTTTCAAATTCCCCGCAAAATAAAAAAGCGCCGGAGCAAAGCGAACTTTGCTCCGGCGTGGAGCTGCTAGCCAGATTCGAACTGGCGACCTCATCCTTACCAAGGATGCGCTCTACCTGCTGAGCTATAGCAGCATTTCAGACAGCTTCATCATTATACTCATCTGCCTTCTTCTTGTCAAGACAAAATTTGAGAATTTGTGAGGTTTTCTCACGGAGACTGACAAGAGGAGAAAGCCAAGTGAAAACGCCCACGAAACAGCGGGCGTTTTCACTTGTGGCAGGGGCACAAGGACTTGAACCCTGAGCCTACGGTTTTGGAGACCGCCGCTCTACCAATTGAGCTATACCCCTATCTTTTATGGAAAAGCAAAAGCTGAGTTGGTGGTGGGCCTTCAGGGATTCGAACCCGGGACGATCCGGTTATGAGCCGGAGGCTCTAACCAACTGAGCTAAAGGCCCATAGCAGTGACAGGCTGGAAAGCGCCGTTACGGATGATATAGTAGCACGGCTTCTCGGAATTGTCAACGCTTTTTTTCGGCGCGAACCACATTTTTGTCTTGATTCCCCCCTGGCACGGCGGTACAATGAAGAGGAGCATATTATCTTGGGAGGTGTATCGATGGAGCGGCTGACACAACCGACAGAAAACGGCTATACCACCACGCAACCCGAAGCCGCCTTGGCGCGGCTGGGGCGATGGGAGGATCTGTATGAAGCCGTCGCGCAGGAACTGGCCCGTATCTCAGAGGAGATGGCCCGTCTGGCTGCGGCAGGCAAAGGCAAATCCGCCGCCTACCGCCAGCATTTTGGCAATAAGATGATTCTGACGTCATTTCTCAGCCGCCTGGATGCCTGCCGGTAAGGAGGAACCTGCCTATGCCCCAAGCCGACCCTGCAGCCCTGGAGCTCTTTGAGAACTTTCAGGATTATCTGGCCCTGCAGCATCTGTACCAAGCAGCCTTAAAGCAACTGCAAATTAAATTTGAGGTTCTAAACGATGAGTTCCAGGTCCGTTCCGGCCGAAGCCCCATTCATCACATCGAATCTCGTCTGAAGTCCACCGCCAGCATCATCGCCAAGCTGCAAAACCGGAACTACGCGGTGACGCTGGACTCTGCCAAACAAAATATCAACGACATTGCCGGGATCCGTGTGGTGTGCAGCTACATCGACGACGTATACGCCGTGGCGGAGATGCTGCTTCGCCAGTCCGATGTTCGCCTGGTTCAAACGCAGGACTACATCCAGCACCCCAATTTTAACGGGTACCGCAGTCTTCACCTGGACATTCAAATTCCCATTTATTTGTCCGATCACACCGAGCACGTCAATGTGGAGGTCCAGCTGCGCACCGTGGCCATGGATTTCTGGGCCAGTCTGGAGCATGACCTCCGGTACAAATCCCAAAAGGACATTCCGGCCCGGATCTCACAGGAGATGTGGGACGCTGCCCAGGCCATCGCCTCCATAGACCGGCAAATGCAAGCCATATATAAAGAAATTCAAGCGCTCCCTAATAAACATACAGAAAAGGAGTAACACCGTCATGGATCAGTTGCAATTAAAAGACTTTCTGCGCTATCGATTTTTATCCAGTCCGAAATTCGCCCCCGGTGGGGCGCGGGCCGCTTTCGTGGTCACCTCTTGCCGGGAGGAGGACAATTCCTATGCGTCTTTCCTCTGGCTCTGGGAGGATGGCCGCTTGCGGCAGCTCACCGGCTTGGGGAAAGAATCCCAATTCATTTGGGAGGATGATATGCACCTGCTGTTCCCTGCCGTCCGAAGCAAGGAAGAGCAAAAACGGCAGGAGGCCAAGGAGGAGTTTACCAGCTTCTACCGCCTTTGCGTGTCCGGAGGAGAGGCGCTGCCCGCTTTTACCCTGCCCTTCTCCGTCAGCCAACTGCATCACATTTCCGGCTCCCGTTACTTGGTAGAGGGCGTCATCGACGCCGCTAATCCGGATTATTACCGGATGGATCCGGAGGGCCGGGAAAAGGTGGCAAAGGCTCATCAGGAAAATCAGGATTATGAGGTTCTGGACGAAATTCCCTTCTGGTTCAACGGCCAGGGCTTCCTTTGCAAAAAGCGAACGGCTCTGTTTGACTACGACGTAGAAACCGGTGCGCTTCGGCGCCTCACCGCCCCGCTATTTAGTCTGGATTCTTTGGCAATTGTAGGGCAAACCGCCTATTTCCTAGGCGAAGAATACCGGACAAAGCCTACCGGACACGACAGCCTGTGGAAGCTGGAGGGGTCGGAGCTGCGGTGCTTATCTGCGCAGCTCCCTGTTCAGGGAGGACAGCTCTTGTCCGTAGGGGAGCGTCTTCTGCTCCTGGGTTCCGAGGGTCTCCGGCACGGGTTGAATGAAAACGACTTCGTTTATACCGTGGACACCGAGACGGGCGCGTTGTCTCTTCTTCGGGCGGAAGAAGAAAATATGTACAGCAGCGTAGGCAGCGACTGCCGCTATGGCGGGGGCGAACCCTGCCAAGTCCGGGGAGAAGACGTGTTCCACCTGACAACCCGATGGGGCGACTCGCATTTGTACCGCCTGTCTCCGGACGGAAGCAGCCACCCGGTCATCACGGAGCACGGCAGCATCGACTGTTTTGCAGTCTCTCCGGAGACGGACACCGTTTTGTTGGTCGCCATGTATGATTGCAAGCTTCAGGAGCTCTATACGTACAATCTGACCTCCCGTCAGCTCAATCAGGTCAGCCACTTTAACGACGCCTGCCTGGCCGGAAAGTATGTAGCCGAACCCCAGCCCCTGCGTTTGGAGAGCTGCGGACTGGAGATAGAGGGCTGGATCTTGATGCCCAAGGACTTTGACCCTGCCGGGACCTATCCCGCCATTTTGGATATCCACGGCGGTCCCAAAACCGTTTACGGTCCGGTATTTTACCATGAAATGCAGCTCTGGGCCAACCGGGGATACTTCGTCTTATTCTGCAACCCCATGGGCTCCGACGGCCGGGGCAACCGGTTCGCGGACATCCGCGGCCGGTACGGTGAAACAGATTATCAGAACCTCATGGATTTCACCGACGCCGCCCTGGCCCGCTATCCCCAGATTGATCCCAAGCGCCTGGCCGTGACCGGCGGCTCCTACGGCGGATTTATGACCAACTGGATCATCGGCCACACAGACCGCTTCGCCTGCGCCGTTTCCCAACGGTCCATATCCAACTGGCTCAGCTTTTACGGCGTGTCCGATATCGGCTACCGGTTTGCCACAGATCAATGCGGCGGAGATCTCTTCCATACCCCGGAGACACTGTGGGCCCACTCTCCCCTGCGCTATGCCCAGCACGTAAAAACCCCCACTCTTTTTATTCATTCCGACGAAGATTACCGCTGCCCCATGGCGGAAGGCATGCAGATGTACACCGCACTGGTAGACCGGGGCATTCCCGCCCGCCTGTGTTACTTCCGCGGGGAAAATCACGAGCTGTCCCGCTCCGGCAAGCCGAAGCATCGCATTCGCCGATTGCAGGAAATCACAGACTGGATTGAGTCTTACACCCAGTTTCCTGCAGATGGAAAGGACAACACGTGAAAATCACTTGATTTAGGCCTCAAAAGGCGCGCACAAAAAGATTCGGACCTTTAAACGGCGTCCCATAAACAAAGAATTGATCTTTTGCTAGGAACCGGCGTGTTAGGTCACGCCGGTTCCGATTCGTTTCATACTCCAATTCTCTTCTTTGATCTGAGACAAGCAATATATCCTGTTTCTCCCCAATCTGCCTGCTGAATTTTTCTAAACCAAATACGATCCATTTCCCGAAGCGGCTACTGCTCTTCTGTATGCACACTTTTATTTTCAAGCCGAAATGTTGCAGAAATGTTCCAAAACGAAAAATCTTTTTCACATTTACTACTAGTAAGACAGCGCAAAAGAAAAACTCTATGTAAGTGGTTATCCCACTCACATAGAGCTTCCTGATCTGCCGTTTTCGTGCGCGCTTTTTGTCCCGGAAAGGCAACATTCAAAACTCTCCAAAGGCAAACATCACCGCAGAGATGGCGCACAGCGGCGCAGTCTCGCATCGGAGAATGCGGCGGCCCAGAGTGCAAACCTCCAGCCCCGCCCGGCAGGCCTGTTGTACCTCCTCCGGCTCCAGCCCCCCCTCCGGCCCTGTCATCAGGCTGACAGACCGGAGCCCTGCCCGACCGGCCAAGACCATGGATAAAGTCCGGTTTTCCTCATTTTCGTAAAAAAGAATGGGTAACTCTGCCTGAGCGGCCTCCCGAAGGGCCGCCTCATAGGTGGGTAATACCGTCACCAAAGGAATCCGCCCCCGGCCGGACTGCTCTGCCGCTGCCGCCGCAATCTTTTGCCACCGAACCAGCTTCTTCTCCCATGCGCGCTGCTCCGGTCTGGATACGCACCGCGCCGAGGGGAAGGCCGTAATCTCGCTGGCGCCCAGCTCCGTGGCCTTTTGAATCACATGCTCCAGCTTATCCGCTTTGGGAAAGGCCATAAAAATCCGCACCCGCACCTCCGGCTCAGTCTGTGACGCTTCCCAGCCGTGGGTCACCAAACTCACCTGTCCGGGACTCACATCGCTGACCGTACAGTTGCATTCGCGCCCCTGGCCGTCGCATACCGTGACAACATCTCCCTCCTTCAGCCGCAGGACCTTCGCATGTGCAGCATTTTCTCCCGTAAGGACCAAAAAGCTCTCATGCATCTCTTCCGGCGATATAAAAAAACGCACCATGTACGACTCCTCCTATCACATTTTATGACTCTTTGAATTTTTATGAACAAATTGTACGGCGCCACCATGGTCCCGGCCCCTGATTTGCCGATCCCCTCCCGAGCCCAAATACAGGAAAAAAGCGGTTGACAAATTCTTTTTCGTCCGCTATAATAACTTCGCCGTAAGGGAAATGCAAGAGTGTTGGAATCGGTAGACAAGCACGTTTGAGGTGCGTGTGGCAACCGCCGTGGGAGTTCGAGTCTCCTCTCTTGCACCACGTCGGAGCAAAGTCCGCTTTGCTCCGACGTCTTTTTATGCCTGCGGCACAAAAAGACGTCATCCGCCCGCTCCCTTGCTCCTCCTCTCCAACCGCGACCCGCTGCGCTGGGCTCGCAGTTGGGGCCACCCTGCGGGTGCCTCTTTCCCGGAAATTTCGGTTTTCATCGTTCCTTCCACGTCGGGGCAAAGTCCGCTTTGCTCCGGCGTCTTTTTCTCCCCGAACAAAAGCGCCGTTCGCCTGCGCCCCAACGTTTCGTGCGAAAGCTACAACCGTCGGCTTCCCGGCAAAAACGGTCCCTGCAACGCAAACGGCCTACTGGAGGAGATATTCCAGTTGGCAATCAAACGGTTCTTTTTCCACATGCTCCCGGTTGTATTCCTCCGCCTCCCGGCAGCCCATCGCCTGGTAAAAAGCCTGCGTCTCTACGGCGGAATGACTGGAGAGATACAGTCTTTCCGCGCCCTGATTTTTGGCCCAATCTGCCGCGAAAGTAAATAGACGGCGGCCAATCCCCCTTCCCCGCAGTTCCTCTGAGACATGCAGGCTGGTCAGATCCCGGTACTGTCCCCGGCTCCCCATAGGAGGTCCCTCAACCGATACAAAGCCTTTCAATTGCCCCGCCAGGAACGCGCCGTACACCACGCCGCCCTGCCGGATGGTGTTTCGTAGGCAATCCGTCAGGAAATGATAATCCGACTCGCTCCACTGGTCGAGAAAGGGCGCCTCCCGAATCACCCATCGGCCCGCTTCCCTCCTCCAACAAAGATTTACCACCTGACGCCGCTGAAAGCTCCGAAACAGCTCACGGCTCAATTCTTCCAATTTGATCATCCGGTATTCTACTGCATCCATGCCTCTTCCTCCCGCGCCCAGTTTCGGCTGCATTGTACTGCCCGGTTCCACCCTGCAATTCGCCGCTGCCGCTCCTCTGCCGTAATTTCCGGCTGAAAGATTCGGTCTATTTCCCAATTTTGAAGGACCTCTTCCGGATCTCTCCAGACGCCCACAGCCAGACCGGCCAGATAGGCTGCCCCCATGGCCGTAGTCTCCACGCACCGGGGACGCAGCACCGGCAGTCCCCCGATATCTGCTTGCGCCTGCATGAGATAATGGTTCGCCGAAGCGCCCCCGTCCACCTTCAGCGCAGATAACGCAACGCCGGAATCTGCCCGCATGGCCTGAAGCACGTCCGCAGTCTGATACGCCAATGCATCCAGGGTCGCCCGGACAATATGGCATCGGTTGACGCCCCGGGTGAGGCCCACAATGGTACCCCGGGCGTAGGCATCCCAATGAGGCGCCCCCAAGCCGGTAAAGGCCGGTACCACATAACAGCCATGGGTATCCGGCACCTGTTTCGCCAAATACTCCGAATCCGCCGCACTCTCCAAAAGATGCATTTCATCTCTCAGCCACTGAATGGCGGCGCCTGCCACAAAAACCGACCCCTCCAATGCGTACTGCACTTTTCCACCTAGGCCCCAGGCAATGGTCGTCACCAAGCCGTGCCTGGATCGCACCGGTTTGTCCCCGACGTTCATCAGGATGAAGCAGCCCGTTCCATAGGTGTTTTTTGCCTCCCCCGGTTGAAAACAGGTTTGACCAAAAAGCGCAGCCTGCTGATCCCCCGCCGCGCCGGCAATGGGGATCGGCGCGCCGAAATGGCAGGGCTCCGCTGTTCCGTAAACCTCGCTGCTGGGCCGGACCTCAGGCAGCATACAGGAAGGAATGTCCAACATATCCAGGATTTCCGCATCCCACTGCAGAGTATGAATGTTAAACAACATCGTCCGAGAGGCGTTGGAATAATCCGTCACATGAACCCGCCCGCCGGTGAGTTTCCAAATCAGCCACGTCTCCACCGTGCCAAAAAGCAACTCCCCCCGTTTGGCCCGCTCCCGCGCTCCGGGAGTTTGCTCCAAAATCCAGCGGAGCTTTGTGGCGGAAAAATAGGCGTCCAGAATCAGGCCGGTCTTTCGGCGAATGGGTTCGACCAGTCCCCGCTCTTTCAGGCTGTCGCAATATCCGGCCGTACGCCGGCACTGCCATACCAGCGCCGGGCCGATGGGCCGGCCGGTTTTTCTGTCCCAGACCACTGTGGTCTCCCTTTGGTTTGTCATGCCGATGGCGGCAATGTCGGAAGCCGCCGCACCAATATTCCGCATGGCCTGTTGCGCCACCTCCAGCTGCACAGACCAAATCTCTTCCGCGTCATGCTCCACCCAACCCGGGCGGGGAAAAGACTGGGTAAACTCTTTTTGCGCCATACTGCACACATTGCCCGCCCGGTCAAACAGAATGCAGCGGTTGCTGGTAGTTCCGGCATCCAGCGCCATGAGATACAACGGCATGGTATTTCCTCCTCCAGTGCAACAGATCCCGTTCATCATATCATCAGGCGGCAAAAATTGCAATCTCTTTGCCCCATGCCCGTTTCGGACAGCCGGGAAAAATCGTTGACAGCGGTAGCTTTTTTTGGTATGCTACTGCGTGGGAAAAATGTGAAAAGTATGATTGGAAGGGAGGCGCTTTCCATGGCCGGCGGCAAGCATCTGTTGGGGAAGGGAAAGTCCCGCCGCGTCTTCGGTACCGCAAAGGTGGGAGACCGGGGACAAATCGTCATTCCAAAAGAAGCCAGAGAATTTTACCAAATCCAGCCTGGGGACACCCTGCTGCTCCTGGGAGACGACGAAAGCGGCCTGGTCATCACAAGGCCGGAAATCCTCCACGACCTGGCAGACAAAATATTAAATCACATAAAAGAGGAATAGACTATGAACGAACTTTTGGAAATGTATGAAGCGCTTGGCATTTCCCCCGGGGTTTACCGCTATGGGGAAACCGTCTTAACGGAGCTGCGCGAGCGCTTTGCAGCCATTGATCAAGTGGCAGAATACAATCAGGCCAAGGTCCTGCACGCCATGCAGCGCAATCGGGTTTCTGCAGCCTGTTTCGCCGCCACCACCGGCTACGGCTATGACGACGTAGGCCGGGACAACCTGGAGCGGGTCTATGCCGATGTCTTCCACACAGAGGCGGCCCTGGTGCGGCCCCAGATCACCTGCGGCACCCATGCCCTGGCAGTCGCCCTGTCCGCCAACTTACGCCCCGGCGACGAGCTTCTTTCCCCCGTCGGTAAGCCGTATGATACGCTGGAAGAGGTCATTGGCATTCGGCCAAGTCCCTGCTCTCTAAAAGAGTACGGCGTCTCCTACCGCCAGGTTGATCTGCTCCCCGGCGGAGCCTTTGATTGGGAAGGAATCCGAAAGGCCGTCACCCCCCAAACCAAGCTGGTCACCATTCAGCGCTCCAAAGGATACGCAACCCGTCCCACCTTCTCGGTGCAGCAAATCGGCGAGCTGATTTCTTTTATCAAGTCCATACGCTCCGATATCATCTGTATGGTAGACAATTGCTACGGTGAATTTGTAGAAATGCAGGAGCCCTCCGACGTAGGCGCCGATATGGTCGTGGGCTCCCTCATCAAGAATCCAGGCGGCGGCCTCGCCCCCATCGGCGGCTATATCTGCGGCACCCAAGCCTGTGTCTCCCGATGCGCCTACCGGCTCTCCGCCCCGGGACTGGGGCAGGAGGTCGGCGCCAATCTGGGACTCATGCCCCAGCTGTATCAGGGCTTTTTCCTGTCTCCCACCGTCGTGGCCGGCGCAGAAAAGGGGGCCATTTTTGCCGCCAGCCTGTATGAGCCGCTGGGCTTCCGCTGCGTCCCCGGCGCAGCAGAAAGCCGGCACGACATCATCCAAGCTGTGGAGCTGGGCAGCGAGGAGGCCATGGTCGCCTTTTGCCGGGGAATTCAGGCCGCCGCCCCGGTGGACAGCTTCGCTACTCCCATGCCCTGGGACATGCCCGGCTACGAGAGCAAGGTCATCATGGCGGCCGGTGCTTTCGTGCAAGGTTCTTCCATCGAGCTTTCTGCCGACGGCCCAATCCGCCCGCCCTACGCCGTTTATTTCCAAGGCGGCCTCACCTGGTATCATGCCAAGCTGGGCATTCTCATGAGTCTGCAAAAGCTTTGTGACGCCGGTCTGGTACAATTATGACGCTCACCATATGAAGCGTTCCGGACCGGACGGTGTGTCGCCGGTTTCCCGGTAACGCCCGTAGGAACCGCTACGTCCCAGCGCTTCAGAGGCAGCACTTTGAAGTGAAAACTTGAACTCCGCCCCCCTGTAAACCACGATATAAATAGAACGAGAGAGGTATTTAAAATGAATTGGTTTTGGCTTTCCATCGTCGCCCTGTTGTGCTGGAGCGGCTCCGATCTGTTTTCTAAGATCGGCTGCCGGGACGCGGACGACCGGCATTCTCACCTGAAGATGACAACTGCCGTCGGTTTTGTCATGGGCTTGCACGCCGCCTTTGAAATATTCGTCAATGGGGTGGACATCTCCTGGCAGGTAATCTGGACTTATTTGCCCGTTTCCCTCCTGTACATCCTGTCTATGGCCTTGGGCTATGTGGGCCTGCGGTACATTGAGCTGTCCATCTCTTCCCCCATTTGCAATACCTCCGGCGCGCTGGTTGCCATCGCATCCATCCTTTTTCTAGGCAGCGGCAAGGATATGGTTCCCATGCAGTTCGTTGCAGTCGCGCTGGCTTGTCTGGGCGTAGTCGCCCTGGGAATTGTAGACGCCCGGGAGGACGAAACCCTTCGCGCCGCCCGGCAAGCAGCGTCCAACTACAAATACGCCAAATCCTGGCTGGCTTTGGCGCTTCCGGTCGCCTATTGCCTCCTGGACGCCGCCGGTACCTTTGCAGACAATCTGGTTCTGGAGCATTTGGACGAAGCCTCTGCCAATGTGGCCTATGAGCTGACCTTCCTGTTCGCCGGTCTTTGCTGTCTGATATACACCGGCCTCATCCGTCGGGAAAAGCCGGTAGCCCGGCGGGCCATCCCCAAATACATCGGCGCGGCGTTTGAAACCGCCGGTCAGTTTGCTTATATCTTTGCCATTGCCGATGAGAGCCACCTGGCCATGTCCGCCCCCATCATCTCCTCTTACTGCGCCGTCTCTGTGATTTGGGGCCGGATCTTCCTGAAGGAAAAGCTCTCTTGGAAGCACTATCTGGCAATCGGTGTAACCCTGGCCGGAATTGTGATCATGGGAGCCTTTGACATGTGATTACCCCGGCAACCGTAGGATTTTCAAGCCATACAGGCCGGTGTACCTCAGGCGGCGATTCCGTCCTCCTAGACGTGTCACCTTGAAGCTGCATGAAGACAAAATTGCATCCGGGGGGATCTGTGCAGATCCCCCCGGAATTCTATGTTAGGGCCTATCCATCTCGGCGCCCAGAAGCGGCGCCTGATGCAGCAGATAGTCCTGGGCGCGATAGGCCGCCCTGCACAGCCGGTACAGCCGGGCCACCGGCGGCTCCTGCGGCAGCCTGGCCAGCGCCAACATAAAATGGCAAATCTCAGGCTGGGAGATAACGGTCATTCCGGTAGCGGATAACCCCCGGCAGGGCAGGTATCCATCCCGCAGCCCTCGCACCCGGTTAAAGACCAGAGCGTGGCGCTGCAGGAAATCCCGAGACCAGGTAACCGCTTCGCCTTGCTTTCCCCAGCAATAATCACGCAAAAGCCAATACAGAGTCTGCGTCTCCTCCGCCCGACATTCCGACACGGCGACTGCATCCCAAGTATGGAAACGGCCGGCTAATAACCGACCCAAATCCGGCCCGGCATCTTTGGGCAAAGCCCAAAAGCGATGAACGGAATTCATACTCCTCCCCCCTGTTTCACGCAAATTTACAGCAAACCGCAAAGCAGCCGAGCGCTTCCTCTTGGCCATACCGCCCATTTCTGCCCGTACCCATTTTATCATTTTCTCCGTCGTTATGCAATTTCTCCGATATATTTATGAAAATTTTTTCAAAAAAGATGGCAAACAAATGGGCAAAACTGTTTTGCAATGTTGTTCATACTTCCCTGTTTTTGTCTTTTTTCCTGCTATTTTGTCGATTTCCTCCCCACTCTGTACATTTTGACATTTTGTGTTCTAATATTACATTGTGAGAACCATGCGATAAGAGAGGGAATAATTATGGATAATCTACAGGATATCTTGTATCAATTTGGACTTTACCGTTCCAGAAGAATCTATTGGTACATTTACACCACGGTAGAGCTTGCGTATCAATCCCCGCACCTTTTGGAGGAATTAACCCGGGATTTATACCCGGCCGCCGCCCTCCGCTGCGGCTGCAGCAGCGCCGCCATCGAACGCGGCATTCGGGCTGCCATTGCCCGGGCTTGGGACGTCAATCCGGCGTTGTTCAGTCAGCTGGCCTGCCGTAAAATCACACAGCCTCCCACTGCTGGGGATTTCATCTGTATCCTCTGCCAATACCTTACCCAAACAGCAACGGAAGAATAAAACCGGCTGCCAAAGACAGCCGGTACAAAATGTTTGCCTGTCTCCGGCTCATGTTCCTTCCGTCTCCGGGCATACTAGAGCCGAGGTGATTGTTATGAAATACCCGGATATGCACGCTTTATTGTCCCAAGAGCCGGAGGCTAGGGCATATTTTGACGCTCTCCCCGATTACGTCAGAGAACAGATGCAAACCCGTTCCCAGGGCGTGAATTCCCTGGAGAGCCTGAAAGACTATGCAGAAAATCTGCTGCGCGGCGACGATTGAGATGGCGCCCGATCTCTTAAAGCCATCTCTTCCCGGAGCGGCCGACGCATCTATGTCGGCAATACAGATAAGCCAGTAAAAAATCGGGAGGTTTCATCATGTCAAAGCATCGAGAAAAAAGCATTCAAACCACGCCCTTGGTGGACTTTCAGGCAGTCAAAACGGATCCCCAGGGCAGCTGGACCGGCGTACCCGCCATCCCGGACGAGGTCCCGGTTCAGGACGCCGACGATTTGTAATCCCAATACAAGGCCCATGAAAAATGCCGGACCATTTTGAAAATGGCCCGGCAAAATTTTACCAGTAATTCCCAGATGACATTTCCGTCAATTTCCATATCCTCCGAATCCCCACGGGAATCCTCCCTGGTTGCTCGGACTCTGCTGCGTGCCGCTCTCCTCCTCTGCCAAAGCGGACTGCACCTCTTCCCCGACGGTAACCGTCACCTCTATGGTTTGCCCTTGCCGGTAAACCGTCAGCACCAATTGATCTCCCACAGAAGCGGCGCCCACGACATCCACCAAATCCTTGCTGCCGGAGATCTCCGTATCGCCGGCTTTGGTGATGATGTCGTTCACCTGCAGACCGGCTTCCTCCGCAGGGCTGTCCTGTGTGACGGATTTCACCGCCGCCCCCTGCGGCAGTCCGTAGCTCTGTGTCTCTTCGCTGACATCGTCTACGGAAACGCCAATATACGGCTTGGCAATGTAACCGTTTTCTATGATGCTCTGCACAATCCCCCGGACATGGTTGATGGGAATGGCGAATCCGATGTTGTCAATGGAGGCCTCCGAACTAGAGCCGCTTCCGGAGTATTTGGCATTGGTAATGCCGATGACCTCTCCATAGAGGTTGAACAGGGCGCCGCCGGAATTTCCGGAGTTGATGGCGCAATCGGTCTGAATCAAATCCATGGTCACCCCATTAGACAGGGTAATTTCCCGGTCCAGGGCGCTCACTGCACCGGATGTCAGAGAAAAGGTAAGCTCTCCCAGGGGGTTTCCAATGGCTACGACGCTGTCTCCGACATTCAGATGATCCGAGTCGCCCAAAACCACCGGCGTCAGGCCTTCGGCTTCTATTTTCAGCACAGCGATGTCATTGCTCTCATCATAACCCACCAGCGCTGCATCATAGGACGACCCATCATACATGGTAACCGTAATCGAGCTGGCGTCTTCAATTACGTGGTAATTCGTCAGGACATAGCCGTTGTCCGTGAGAATAAATCCGGAGCCGGAGGCGGCGGCCGTCGTCTGGAACCCCCAATAGTTTGTAGTAATCTCCGTGGAAATGCCCACCGTGGAATTTACATTGGCCGCGTAAACCTCGGCCTGCGTCATCTCTTGACTGGTGTCCACGGAAGCAGTCTGGATCACCGTGCTCTCCCGCTTCCCTTCTAACATGGTAGACCGGTTGGTCGCTTCGCTTTCCCGGGAAAGCTGCGCGCCTAAAAATCCGCCGCCGAGTCCCATCGCGCCGCCCAGTACGGCACAGCCCAAAGCAGCCGCTACAAATCGTTTGGCCGGTCTGCGCTTTTTTTGCTTGGGAAGCTCCGGCTGGAACCCCTCCGGATTTCTGGGCGGCTCCTCCCAAGGATCTCTCCGCTCCGGGGTCGGCGTCTCGTACAGGCTTTGATGCGTCTGGTCTTCCGTATATGGTACTTCATGTCGTTCATCCATGTAAAATCGCTCCTTTTTCCGCATCTGTGCGGTTTTTCTGGCTTTATTCTAGCACCGCACCCTGAATTTACGCTGAAAAATCCACGGAACATTTTGTAAACAAACCATGATCAAATTTGAAACGCCGGAATGCTATCTGCGGCCTTCCGGAAAGAAGCAAAATATGCAAAAGAATTATGAAAAAAGCATTTTCAGCTTTAATTCAGGTTTTGGTGCTATTATAATGAAGAAAAAGCGAGAAAGGAGCAGGCTGCTATGAAAATACTGGTAATTGAAGACGAAAAGCTACTGGCAAACTCCATCCGCGCTCTGTTGGAGGGAAAAGGCTTTGATGTAGAGGTAGCCTATGACGGAGAGGCCGGCGCGGAGTACGCAGAACTCGGCGTTTATGATCTGCTGATTCTGGATGTCATGATGCCCAAAATGGACGGTTTTCAGGTGGCCAGGCAGGTACGGGCCAAACGGTGCGCCACTCCCATCCTGATGCTCACAGCCAAAGCCGAGCTGGAGGACCGGGTGGAGGGACTCAACGCCGGTGCGGATTATTATCTGACCAAGCCCTTCGACACCAGGGAGCTTCTGGCGTGCATCAACGCCCTGCTGCGCCGTCAGGGCACCCAGGTAGACGAGCTCACATACGGCAACACCTCCTTGGACCTTGCCTCCTCCATGCTGGTGTGCGGAGAAAATAAAATCCGCCTGTCCGCCCGGGAGTTCGACGTCATGCGCTTTTTGATGCAGGCGCGGGACCGCAACCTGTCGAAAGAGGTGATTTTGGCCCGGGTATGGGGATATGATTCCAATGCCGTCGAAAATCACGTGGAAGTTTATGTCGGCTTCCTGCGAAAAAAGCTTCACAGCATCGGCTCCAACATCCGAATTGAAGCCATTCGCCGCCTGGGTTATCATCTGGAGGTGGACGAATCGTGCTAAAGCGGCTTCGCATCAAGTTTATTTGCATCAACATGGCCATTGTCACCGTGATGCTGGGTATTGTGTTCGGCCTGGTTCTCCATTTTACCAAGTCCAGCTTAGAGTCGGAAAGCATCCGCATGATGCAAGCCATCGCCATGGATCCCCTGCAGCTGGGCCGCCCCAATGAGAGCTCCCAGGAGATACGCCTTCCCTATTTCACCTTGCAAATCGGTTATCGGGGGGAGCTGGTTGCTGTGGGCGGGGGTTACTATGATCTGTCGGACGAGGGGTTTTTAAATGAGCTGATCCACCTGGCCTTTTCCTCCGAGGCGCAAACCGGCGTGATTTCGGAATACAATCTCCGATTTTGCCGGATTGTCACACCCAGCACTCAGTGTCTGGTCTTTGCCGACATCTCCAGCGAGCGCAGCACCATCCGCAATCTGGTCCAAACCTGTCTGTTGATTGCCGCTGTCAGCCTGCTGGCCTTTTTTCTGATCAGCCTCCTGCTGGCCCGCTGGGCCGTCAAGCCGGTGGATCGCGCCTGGACGCAGCAGCGTCAATTTGTTGCCGACGCCTCTCATGAGCTCAAGACGCCTCTGACCGTGATTATGACCAATGCCGAGCTACTCCAGGCGCCGGGCTACGACGAACCATCCCGGCAGCAGTTCGCCGGTAGTATCCTGACCATGTCCCGGCAGATGCGGGGATTGGTGGAAGGTCTTTTGGAGCTGGCCCGGGTAGACACCGGTGCGGCAAACACAGCCTTTTCTCGACTCGACTTCAGTAAATTAATATCGGATGCCGTCCTGCCCTTTGAGCCGATCTTTTTTGAAAAAGGAATGGAACTCTTTTGCCAAATTGACCGGGATATTTGGGTTCGGGGCAGCACGCAGCACTTAAACCAGCTGCTGGATATTTTGCTGGACAACGCTCAGAAATACGCCTCTCCTCAGGCCCGGGTGACGCTGTCTCTCACGCGGCAAAGCTGGGCGCATTGCCTGCTGACCGTCACAAACCCCGGGGCAGAAATCTCTCCGGACGATCTCAAAAACATTTTCAAACGCTTCTACCGGGTAGACCGGGCGCGGAGCATGGACCATAGCTACGGTCTGGGCCTGTCTATTGCAGAGCGCATTGTCAAAAGCCATCACGGCAAAATCTGGGCGGAAAGCGCAAACGGCAGCAATACATTTTTGGTGCAGCTGCCTGTGGACCATGGAAGAGCCGGCCATGAGGGAAGCGAAATTCCTCCTCAGAGGCAGACACCTAAAAAATGATAGATTGATATGAGCAATTTCAGCGGCAATTCAGCGTTCCGCGCTACAATGGAGCTGATGGAACACGTCCGTTCTCTCGGGCGTATGACAAAACGCCATTGAAAAGGGAGGAATTTCATTGATTGAAGTGAAGCACCTGACGAAGCGATATGGAACCCACACCGCTGTGTCGGATTTGTCCTTTGCCATTGAAAAGGGACAAATCTATGGATTTCTGGGTCCCAACGGCGCCGGAAAATCCACCACCATGAACATTATGACCGGTTGCTTGGCCGCCAGCGCCGGTGAAGTGAAAATCGGCGGCTTTGACATCTTTGAAGAGCCGACGCAGGCCAAGCGTTTGATCGGCTATCTGCCCGAGCAGCCCCCTGTATACCTGGACCGGACTCCCCTGGAGTACCTCACATTTGTGGCGAGGGCCAAAAATGTGCCTGCCGGAGAAATCAACCGCCAGCTTGCCCACGCCATGTCGGTCACACAAATCACTGACGTGGCAAACCGGCTGATTAAGAATTTGTCCAAGGGTTACCGCCAGCGTGTGGGCATCGCACAGGCGCTTCTTGGGAATCCGGAGGTCATTATTTTAGACGAGCCCACCGTGGGCTTAGACCCGAAGCAGATTATCGAAATCCGCGAGCTGATTCACAGTCTTGGTAAGAACCACACCGTGATCCTCAGCAGCCATATCTTGTCCGAGGTGCAGGCCGTATGTCAGACCATTCTCATCATCTCTCAGGGCAAGCTGGTGGCCTGCGATACCCCTGAAAACCTGGAAAAGCTCTTCGCCGGAACTACCACAGTAGAGCTGACTGTCGAAGCATCGGAGGCGGAAATCCGGAGCATTTTGGCGCCTCTTCCCCATATCACCCAGCTGCATACCCAGGATCTGGAAAGCGGCTGTTGCACCGTAACATTGGAAACCGATCAAACGGTGGAGGATCAGAGCGTTTGCCGGGATGTTTTCTTTGCCTTCAGCCGGGCGGAACGGGCAATTTTGCAAATGTCTACGGCAAAAGCCAGTCTAGAAAACATCTTCCTTGAGCTGACCAGGGAAGAGAGCGAACCAAGCCGCACGAAGCGCCGGGCTAAGCCGTCGGAAGGGACAGGTGATGTACAGTGAAAGCCGTTTTTCGCCATGAGCTATCTTCCTATTTTACCAATCTCACCGGCTATGTATTCGGCGCGTTTCTCCTGCTTTTTGCCGGTATCTTTACTATGGTCTATAACCTGAAATCCGCCTTGACCAACTTTGAATACGTTTTGGGGAATATGTCCTTTGTTTTCTTGGTGATTGTCCCCATATTGACCATGCGCGTCCTGGCAGAGGAACGCCGGCAGAAAACCGATCAGCTTTTATACTCCTTGCCTCTGACCATGACAAAAGTCGTACTGGGCAAGTATGCCGCCATGCTGATGATGCTTTTGCTCCCAGTCGGGATTGTCTGCCTGTATCCGCTCATCCTCTCCAGCTTCGGCCATGTGTATCTGCCGGCATCCTTCAGCGCCATTGCCGGCTTCTTTTTTCTAGGCGCCGCTCTGCTGGCCATCGGCATGTTTATCTCATCGGTGACAGACAGCCAGGCTGTGGCTGCCGGTCTGTGCTTTGTGGCTATGCTGCTGAACTATTACATTTCCAGCTTGGCAAGCTACGTATCCACCTCCTCGTTTGCCTCCTTTGCCGCTTTTACCATCCTGATCCTCGTGCTGGCAGTCATCATCCGGCTCATGACCAAAAGCAGCTTTGCCGCTTTGGTGGTAGGCATTGTCCTGGAAGCCGCGCTCTTGCTGTGGTACCTGTTCCACAGTAGCGGGTTCGAAGGGCTGTTCGCCCAGGTGATGCAAGAGCTGTCCCTCTTCGACCGGTTCTACCAGTTTGTAGACGGCGTGTTTGATGTGACAAGCATCGTATACTTCATCACGGTCATCGGCTTCTTCCTGTTTCTGAGCGTCCAATCCATGGAAAAACGGAGGTGGAGTGAATGAAATGGCCCAAATTGAAAAAGCCGGGTAGCAAGAAAACCAACGGCATTTCCTCCCTGAAAACCCGCTCTTTCCGAATTGGCGGATACAGCGTCGCCGCAACTGCCATCGTCCTGGCCATCGTCATTACGGCCAATGTCTTCATCCAGGCGTTGCCGGCTCGTATCACCCAGTTTGACACAACCTCCAACCAGTTATTTACCATCTCCCAACAGACCGAGCAAATTGTAGGCGGGCTGGAAGAGGAAGTCCGCATTTATTGGATCGTTCAAAGCGGCCAGGAAGACGGCACTCTGGAAACCCTGCTGAGCCGCTACACCGCCATGAACAGCAAGATTCACGTGGAGAAAAAAGACCCCGACGTGTACCCCAATTTTGTTCAACAGTATGTGACGGACAGTGTTTACAACAACAGTCTCATTGTAGAATCCGGCGAGCGGTACCGCTATGTGTCATACAGCGAAATTTACGAGTATGATTATAGCAACTACTACACAACCGGATCCTACGACGTCAGCTTCGCCGGTGAAGGCGCCCTGACCTCCGCCATTTCCTATGTCACCAGTGAGGATCTGCCCAAGATGTATCTGCTCACCGGTCACGGGGAGTCCGCACTGCCCACTACTTTTGAAACCGCCGTGCAAAAAGAAAACATCGAGACGGAAGAGCTGTCCCTTCTGACCGTAGAGGCCGTGCCGGAGGATGCCGACTGTGTTCTGGTCTATGCGCCGCAAAGCGACATTGCAGAAGAGGAAAAGGCGCTCTTACTGTCCTACCTCCAGGGCGGCGGCAAACTCATTCTGATCACCGACCCCCCTTCAGAGTCGGACAGCCGGCCCAATTGGGACGCTTTGATGGCCGAATACGGCGTGCAGGCTGCCGACGGCGTCGTTGTGGAAGGCAGCCAACAAAACTACGCTTGGGACATGCCGTATTATCTGCTGCCCGACATTGCATCCCACACCATCACCTCTCCCCTGATCGAAAGCGGCTACTACGTCCTGCTCTCTGCAGCCCAGGGCCTGACCATCGACAGCAGCCGGCGGGATTCCGTCTCCGTCACAGAACTGCTCACCACCTCGGACGCCGCTTTCTCCAAAATATCCGGCTACGCCATGGATACTTTTGAAAAGGAAGCGGACGACCTGGACGGTCCCTTTGCCTTAGCGGTAGCCATCACAGAAACCATCGACGTAGATCAGCAAACCCAGATCGTCTGGGTCTCCTCTTCCTCCCTGCTGGACGAACAGGCCAATCTGCTGGTCTCCGGCGGCAACCAGGACTTTTTCCTCAACACCATAAACTGGATGTGTCAGCAGGAGGACAACATTTCCATCCACTCCAAAAGCCTCAGCTACGAGTACCTCACCATGGACAGCAGCACCTCGTCCATGCTGACCGTTCTGGTAGTCGGCATATTGCCCGCCGTCTATTTGGGCGTCGGTATTACCATATGGATCAGGAGGAAACGCAGATGAAACGTGGAAAAAAACTCATTGCCTTACTGGCCGCCTTGGTGATTCTGACCGGCGCCGCCCTGGCGGCAACTCTGCTCAATCCAGAGCGGCAGGAGGGCAGCGGCCAGGAAGAGGAAAAGATCTCTATTTTCACCCTGGACTCCGACAGCGTGACCGCGCTCTCCTGGACCTATGAGGAGGAAACTCTGTCCTTTCTCTGTGACGGCGGACAATGGTCCTATGCCGACGACGCCGCTTTTCCCTTAGACAGCTCCTATCTGGAGGACATGGTGACGGCGCTGGGCGATGTTACCGCATCCAAATCCATTTCGGAGCCGGAGGACCTGGCGCAATACGGCCTGGAAGAGCCAACCTGTACGGTCACCGTGTCGACCGGAGAAGACCGTGAGCTTCGCATCGGCGACGCAACCAGTCTGGATGGATTGCGCTACTGCTCCACAGGGGACGGCAATGTGTACCTGGTGGACAGCGCCCTTTTGGATGCCTTTTCTTACGGCCTATCCGACCTGGTCCAGATGGAAACCATCCCGGATATGGACTCCACGGACTCCTTCACGGTCTCGTCAGGCACCGGTACATATACCATCGTCTATCGGGAGGACAGCGGTCTGGCCTACAGCGACGACTACGTCTGGTTCCTGCAGAACGGTAGCGAATACACCGCCCTGGACACAGAGCAGACGGAATCGCTCCTGGATGCCGTTACGGCGCTGACCTGGAATTCCTGTGCCGATTACCACGCTGAAGCATCTGAGCTGGCGGATTTCGGTCTGGATGCCCCGGCTGCCACCGTCACCGTCCAATATCAGGAGAGCGTCCAAGTGGAGACCGGAGAAACCGATGAGGAAGGCGAGCCGGTATATGAGACGCAGGAGCGGGATGCGCAATTCATTCTGGAGGTAGGAGATTCTGTGGATGACGCCTGTTACGCCAGAATCGCCGGCTCCGACATGGTTTATCAAATAGACGGCTCGGTCCGCGACGCCCTGCTCTATACCACCCAGTCGGAGCTCCTGCCGGACGAGGTTCTTTTGATGGACTGGGGCACCGTGGATTCCATCGACATCACCCTGGACGGCGCCACTTACCATGTGGAACGATCTACAACAGAGGAAACGGACGATGACGGCAACACCAGTGAGAAGACCATTTATACCCTAAACGGTTCCGAAATCGCCATAGAGGACATTCTAGACGATCTGACGGCCCTGTCTTCCACCGGCAGCGGCGAGAATCTCACACCCCAACGCGATGCGGAAATCCGCTTCCTCTTCCATCGCAACACCGAAAGCTTCTCAGAGGTAGAGCTGACCTTCTACCAGTATGACAGCACCTCCTGCCTGGCCGGCCTCAACGGCGAGACCCGCCTATTCGTCTCCCGGGACGATATCGTCTCTCTGGCAGAGGCTGTCCGCGACCTCGTGCTGTAAGGACATAGAGTAGCAGGTCCCAATTCAAAGGTAACCGTCAAATGTAACCGCATATGAAATCACCGCCGTGGAGAGCTTTGCAGG
>UREY01000016.1 GCA_900546915.1 uncultured Eubacteriales bacterium | reverse complement strand
CTTTCTCCATGTTGACCCCCTTCCGCCTCAGTACTTGGGACTCACGATTGTTCGGCCCTTCCCGGAGTTTTTTCCCCGGTACTATGGCCTTGGCTGACTTCTTGCAGTTCGTTGTGACTACGCATTTTTTTCGAATACGTCTACCTCATGCGTCTACAAGACCTCCCCGGGTACTCACACATTCTTTCCCTCCATCTACCTGCCGCATTTACCCCAAGCGATTCCGTGTAGCTTTGGGGCTTCGACTTGTCTGGGAGCCTTGCCCTCGCTTGGAGCCTTGTACGCGATTTCTCTTCGTCAGGCCAGAGGTTTGCCGACAGCTTCCTTCAGATTCTGCCTCACGGCAGACACCTTTGCCTTAGGCTATATCCTACCCGCTGCCGGGCGGATTCGGGTCTTTCACCCCTTAGAACGTGCGCTCGCCGGGCGCACCAAACGGCAGCGGATGCAAGCCTGTGGCCTGCATCCGCTGCCGTATGTTTAAAACTCTTCTATTTTCTTTTGAATCTCCGCCTGGCTCAACACCCGGACCTGGCGGTCCGCAATTTGATAAACCCGGTTACAAATGCCCAGAACACTGGGCCGGTGGGTTGTGACAATGACCGTTTTATGGGCCTCCGCCCGGAGGACGTTCCGCAGCACCCTGCGCTCCGTGGCCACGTCCAACGCGCTGGTGGCCTCGTCCAGCAGAAGCACCGGCGCATCGGCCAGAAGCGCTCGGGCAATGGACAACCGCTGAACCTGACCGGCAGACAGGCTGCTTCCCCCCTCCTTCAGGCGAGTGCCCAGGCCCCGGGGCAGCTTCCGTACAAACTCAGCGGCACAGGCCAGCTCCAGAACCCGCCACAGGGCCTCCTCCGGGGCGTCCTGCGCCATAACCCGGAGGTTCTCTTCGATGGTTCCGGCAAACATGGTATTGCCCTGGGGCACATAGGCAAAGAGATTCCGGGTGGATGCGGAGGTCGTCAGGCTCTGGCCGGTCTTCCGGCCCGTGACCGCAGCATAGCCCGCTTGCGGGCGGACAATGCCCAAAAACAGCCGGAGCATGGTGGTTTTTCCCTCCCCGGAGGGCCCCACCAGGGCCACGATTTCCCCGGGGCCCGCCTGAAAGTCCGCATCCCGAAGGACTACATCGCCGTCCTGATAGCTGAATTCCATCTCCCGGGTTTCCACCCGGATGCCCGCCGCCCGGTTCTCCTTCAGAAGCCTGCGGGCCTGCTCATCCTGGGCGCGGTCCTCCCGGGGAAGCTCCGTCACCGCCATAATCCGTCCCGCCGCCGTGGCGGCGGAAATGGCGCTGGGCACCAGCTTCACCAGGGCGCTGAAGCTGAAGGACAGCGTCCCCGCCATCTGCAAAAACAGAATCATGGTGCCGTAGGTGATATGGCCGCCCCAAAGCCGGTACACCCCCCAGCCAAAGCAGGCCACGGACACCGCCGTCCCCACCAAAGACATCAGCGACGAGGCAGCCACGGAAAACTTATTGTATTCCAGCTTCACCTCACGGTAATCCGCCTGAACCTGCCGCAGCTTCCTGCCGTACAAGTCTCCCAGACCGAAGGATTTGATCACCTGGATATTTTGGAAGGATTCCTCGTTAAACATCATAACCTGGGAGCTGACCTCCCGCATTTTCCGGCTGTACTGGCGCATTCTGCCCATGAGGGTCCTGGACACCACCAAAGTCACCGGCGCGCTGAGAAGCGCCAGACCGGCCAGCGTGGAGTCATAAAACAAAATAATTCCCAGGGCGCCCAGGAACTGCACCAAACGGGAAACCCCATCCGGCAGCCAGCCGCAAATGCTGCCGGAGACGCTGGCCACGTCGTTGTCCATCCGGTTGAGCAGGTCTCCGGAGTGATACTGAGACATGGCCTGCCAGTCCGCCTCCATGATCTTATCATAGACCTCCGCCCGAATCTCCTGGTCCACCTTGACCTCAACCTTCGCAGAGATCCGGCCCGTCCAGGCGTTCACCCCAATCCGGGCCAGCTGCATCGCTACATAAAACACCGCCGCCGGAGCCAGAGCGCCTGCGTCAAAGCCGGTCACCACGTCCACAATGTTTTTACTCAAAACACTGGCCGCCAGGCTCATACCCGTTCCCAGTACGCCCAGGAAAATATACCAAGCCACGGCCGTCCGGTACCGGCGGCTATATCCGGAAATCCAGGCCAGCTCCTTCAGCACCTGCTGCAGCTTCCCCGTTTTGATTTTTCGCCAAAGCTTTCCCCGACGGGCCATGGCATCACACCCTTCTTCTTAATCTCCGGCGTTTCGCAAATCCGCAAACAAATCCACGCCGTACTCCCCTGCGGCTATGAGGCTGCGGAACGCCTCGGCCACCTGGGGCTTGTCCTCCCGGTAAGTGACGCCAAACCATTTGTCCGCAGTGGGCAATACCTGCACGGTTACCTTCCCGGCCTGCAGCAGCTGGTCTACAAAAATGGGAATTAAAAATTCCGCCTGTTGGACCTGAGTGCCTGCCGTCTGGAAGAAGTCCCGGAAGCCCCATTCCAGTTCCTGCAAAAATTCCGGCGTCATGCCCCACATGTTCATGGATACAAAGCTATCCGGGTCCAGGGGCTGCAGGCTGCCGTCGGGGCGCAAAGCCGCCGCGCCGTGGGGCTGGGGCATCACATGCTTGGTCTCCACCACCCGCGTCAGGTAGCCGTCCCGTCCCACATAGCAAATGCCCCGGGTCACGCCCCCGTGCTCACTGAGGGTATTGCGCAAAATGAATCCGGCCATACAAAAAGCGCCTGGTTTTTGGGGATCGTAGCGCTGGAGGAAGGCGTAAAGCCGGCCGAAGGCCTCTTTTCCATAGTAATCGTCGGCATTGATGACGGCAAACGGCTCCTTCAGCACCTCCCGGCAGGCGAGCAGCGCCTGGCCGGTCCCCCAGGGCTTGGTGCGGCCCGCCGGCACCTGGACTCCCTGGGGCACATCCTCCAGCTCTTGGAAGGCGTAGGCTACCTCAATTCCCAGTTCGGCGCAAACCGCCTCAATTCGATTCCCAATGACATGCCGGAAGTCTTCCGCCATGTCCCGACGGATGATAAAGACAATTTTATCAAACCCTGCGGCAATGGCGTCGTGGATGGAGTAGTCCATAATGATTTCGCCCATAGGTCCCACCGGCTCCAGCTGCTTGATGCCGCCACCATAGCGGGCGCCGATGCCCGCAGCCAAAATGACCAAAGCAGTTTTCATATTTGTTCCCTCCCGAAGTTGTGAAAAAGCGCTGCTTCCAGAAAAGACAACTTCCCACAGCGCATCCTCCAGGCTGCCGTCAGCCCATACCGTTCCATTAGTATATCATATCTTTCTTCCCTTTTCCACCCCATTCTTTTCCCCGCTTTCACAGCCCGCCCGGTAAAGTGGGCGCGTTGCAAAACCAAGTTCTGCAACGCGCCCGAGGTCAAAACAACAACGCGATTTTATTTAATAAACAAGCTGTTGGCAACAATGGATGTGTCAATTTCACCCAAGGGGGTAATATTGGCATCTCCCAACTCGATCGTATAGAGAATGGACTGCGGCGTGCTCTTGTCCCGGATGACATAGGTCACTCCGGTCTCGGTATCCTGGATGAAGCTGCGGCCGTCGTCGTACTCGCCCCAATAGCCCTGTACCAGAGACTGCTGCACGCCGATGAGCTCTTCGCTGTACAAATCCACATAGCACAGCATACCGGACACGTAGGTATCCACGAAAAACGCTCTGCCATCCAACACCAGCAGGTTTCCGGGCTTGATATTGGGATCGGCATACAGGATCTCCATCTCACCGGTGGAGGGATCCACCTCGCCGATCAAGGAAACGAACGTCCATGCCTCCTCATTGCTGGCCATCAGAGCGGCGTACAGCTTGCCGGTGGCGGCGTCATAGGACATGTCGACCGCTTCCATTTCGCATTCCACGGTATAGATCTCGCCGGTCCAATCGTCCACCGTCTCGAAGGTATACGTCTGCCCGTACAACGCGTCCGACACCTTGGTCCGCTGGAAGGTCTCCGTGTCAATCTCATAGAACCGTCCCTCTGCATCGTAGGAATACAGGACCTGGCCGGTGTAGGCGGACGCAGCAATGGGGGCCTCTCCCTCGGCGTCTTCCCGCTCCACATCGACATGGGCGGTGTCGTCGCCGGAGAAGCTGATCCAGCGGGTGTTGGTCTCATCGTAAGCATAGAACTTCCGCTCGTTTTCGGTGACCGTCAGCTCGCAGGAAGCCGACAGGCCGTTGGAGGTTGTGGCCGTGACGGTAACCGTGCCGGCCTTCACACCGGTGACCACGCCCGCTTGATCCACCGTTGCAACTGTGCTGTCGCTGGTAGTCCAGGTGAGACTCTGGTCCACCTGGGCGACACTGACCGGCAGGACCGTCGCCAACAGTTCCACCGTCTGACCCACCGCTACGGTATTCCGCTCGTTCAGCTTGACTCCGGCAGGGGCCAAAGACGCGGGAACCTCAGGCTCCTGAGTCGGCACAGTGAACATCGCCGACATCATGGCTCTGACCTGTCCCATAACTCCCAGACCGGTGGTCGCGCCGGTAGACGGGTCCACCAGACGCAGGCTGCTGGTCTGATCCTCCGCCACCTGGGCCCAGTACACATTGCCGGTGTTGTAGTCGTAGTGCATGCTCTGAATCAGCGTCGACGCCGTTACGCCGGTCTCGCCAATCAGGGTGCATTCGCCGGTCTCCTTGTCCACCTGATACAGACTGCCGTCTTCACCCACTGCCAGCATCCGGCCCTGGTTGTCTATGGTCATAGCAGCCAGAGAGCGGCCGGTATCGGCAATCAGCGTCACATCGCCGGTCTCGGTGTTCACCTGAGCCACCGTTCCCCGCTCCATACCGCCTTCGGCAATGGCATACAGGGTGCCGGTGGTGTAGTCAAAGGCCATATCCCGCAGGGCGTAATTGACCATCTTCAGGACCTCATAAGAGTAGTCCGCCGGATTGACCTTCAGGAAGTAAGACTTATAGTTATAGGTCTCTCCGCCCTGGCCATAGGCGTAGACGGTTCCGTCGTAGTAGGCTCCGGAATAAATGGAGAAATCGCTGACGCCGCTGGACACAGCCTCCACGTTGCTGGGATCTGTATCCTGCACCTTAAACCAGAAATCGGAGCTGTTCAGGAAATCATAAACCAGGAAGCCGTACAAACTGCCCGTGCTGGGTACCACAGACACCGGCGCTTCCAAGGTCCGGTTCAGGGCTTCCACATATACGCCCAGGGTCGTCTTACCCACCTTCAGGCCGGTGATATTGCCGTTGGCATCCACCGTAGCAACAGTCGGATCCTGGATGGAATACGCCGCCTCGCTGGAGGCGTTCCAAGGCTCCACAGACAGGCTCACATTGATGGTGCTGCCCTCCAGGAGCAGATAGCTGCTGGAAATAGACACATCCGTGGGTTCTACCTGCGGCACCTGCGGTTCAGACTGAGGCATCATCGTCAGGCCCATATTCATGGCGTTGCCTTCCGTGCCGGGAATGCTGCCCAGCTCCACTACCTTGACGTCGGCAAAATCCGTGGGATCCATCCACAGCAGCTGTCCCACATCGTTGGCCCAGAAGATGCCCTTGTTCTCCGCAGAATACACCATGGAGCCAAAGTTATAGGTGGGCCATGCGGCCAGAGAAGCCTTCTCCACCTGGGTCACTGCGTCCTGTTCCACCCGGAAACGAATCAACTGATTTTCAAAGGTGACCTGGTCCGGACCCACCAGGTAGAAATTGCCGTCGTAGTCGATGGCCATACCACCGATGGGAAGTCCGAAGGTATTGCTGTCCAACTGCTGCAGACGCCGGATCTGACCGTTGGCCGGATTGACCCGAACCAGATAGGTGTCTGCGCTCCACGCAGAGGCTGCGTACTCCAAGCCATAGAAGAAACCATCTTGATAATTGAACGCCAGAGCAATGATCATGGTATTGGCGCTTCCCAGAGCGGAGCCCTGCAGCGTGTCGGCATTCAGCTTATAGAAAGCTCCTGTGGTGTCGTAGACGTAAATCCAGCCGTTCCGGTACGCTGCGGCGGTGAAGCCGTTGTAGGAATTTGTGGCGTTCTCCACGACCTGGGCATCCTGAGGCGCGGCAGCGTCCAAGCCGATCCACTGATAGCTGCTCGCCATATCATAAAGATACATCTCGCCGGAGAACTGGCTGACGGTCACCGCACAGGAAACCGAAATCTCGCCGGCAGCGGCCGTGATGACAGCCGTCCCCTCCGACACGGCAACGACGCGACCGCCGTCAACCGTCGCCACATCGGGATCGCTGGAGGTCCACACCACTTCGGAAAGCTCGGCATAGTAGGGCACCGGCATACACAGCAGCTGGGCCGTTTTTCCCTGGCTCAGCATCAGAGAATCCTGAGACAGCTGCAAACCGGTCAGCGCGGCATCCTCGGGGAACAGACTCTTCTCCGTCCGGTACGGCTTAAACAGAGCGGTCATGGCGCCGTTGTACTCCACATCCGCCAGGAAGGTCAGCTCACCTGTGGCTTTATCCACCCGATAGAAGTTGCTGTCCCCGGTATAGCTCTGGTAGGCAGCCCAATACAGCTCGTTCGTCTCATGATCCACCGTCATGGACTGCTGGTACTGCGGCGTGTAACCGGTCTCTCCCACATAGGAGGCCACCGCCGTCTCCTTGTTCAGGGTGTACAGGGCGCCTGTGGTATAGTCTATCGTATACACAACGCCCTCATTGTCGCAGGCCAGCGTCACGCCCTGGGCGCCGCTGCTGTCGATCCCGGTCACCACACCCACGTCGGTGACCTGACCGGTCAAATAGTCCACCTTCACCAAATGGGCGCCTGCGCCGGCAGTCAGCTCGTCGGTGAGCACATAGAGCGTCTCGGTGGTATAGTCGAAAGCCATGTCCAGCGCCGGATAAACCGTCCCGTCCAGCTCCAGGGTGCCCAACGCAATCCGGTTCCAGTCGCCCGCCTTCATGGCAAAAATGGTGCTGTTGGCATCTACGCCCACAATGTAACCGTCCAGATACTCCGCTGCGCTAACCGCGGTCTCATTGTTGTTATACTGGGAGGTATGCTGCAGCATGGTATCGGCCGTCTCAAAGGAATACCAGCCGTTCAGCGCGTCGGTGGCATACAGATAGTTCCCATTGGGAACCGTGCTGTACTGGCGGTAACCGTAAAACGCGTCAAAATTGATATCGTATTCGCCGGAGAAGGAGATCTCGTAGTAGGTCTCGTTGCAACCGTAGTCGCAGACCGCCAGCAGGAAGCTGGAGTCATAGCCGGTTACATCCAGAGAGACCAGAACCTTCCCACCGGGTACGTTTTCCACGGTAACCGCGTCGAATGCCGCGCCGGAGGCAGTCAGAGGAACCACCGCCGCTACGCCGTAGTTGTCGGAAACATAGAACTCCAGCCGCCGGGTATCGGCGTAAGGATTGTACAGGTAGGCGATCTCATCGGTATAAAGCTTCGGCGCTTCGTTATCAATGTACACAGGAACGCTGAAGGATTCGTCGGCAATCTCGTCGCCGTCGTCCAGATATCCCTCTACCGTCAGCCGGAGCCGGGTGTTATTGGGCAGGCTTTCGCCCTGACTGTCGGTGAAATCATACAGCGCGCCATAATTGGATGCCATCATGGGGATGGAGATGCCGTACGCACTGTTGTAATAGCTCTTACGAACGTATCCGGCAGAGGAGGAGAAGAGAACCTCGCCGGTGGCTTCATCGGTCCAAGTGAAGTCCACGTGCTTGGCATTGCGCATCATGCTCAGATAGATCTCAGAGATCTGATCCAGATACCCGTCTCCATTGGGCGAGAGCACGTTGTGAGACGGATCATATTCCTCCAGCACATAGGGGTTCAGGCCCAAATTGTAATCCGAGGAGCCGTAATCGGTGAAGAACACATTGGGATACCGGTTGTACTCCATCCCGTCTCCTTCATACCACCAACCGGAATCAAAGATTCGGGCATCGCTCCAGTCCCCGTAGAAACCGACAAAGGGCAAGCTCAGGTCGACGGCATCCTCGCTCTGCGCGTAGCAGCGGACGAAACCGTCTACGTAAATGCCGTTTTCGTAGTACTGGTCCATGTAGGCCTTGTCCGCATCGGACAGGGTAACGGTAACGTACACCGTAGCGGAACCGCCGGCGGGCACCTCCACCAGGGACAGCTCCGTCATACCTGCGGAGATCTTCTCATAGAGCATCTGAACATCCGCCGTGTCCAGGAAGCCGTCTTCATTCAGGTCAAAGTCCGCCTGCACCGACTCAGTCAGCTCTACCAGTCCGTTGACCCCGTCCAGTAAGACCTGCACGTCGGTCATATCCACTTTGCCGTCCCCATTGACGTCGTAGAGCTTGGGCAGTTCTGCATTCTGGGCCGCAAATTGGACGTCGGCAGACAGTTCCCGGGAGGTCTCGCCCATAAAGGTGTAGCCCAAGTCGGCATAAGTCAGGTCCACCTGATCGGTCAGGACGGAGCCGTCCAACGCATAGGTCTGCGCCTGGTCCGTCAGATTGTGCAGCTGGAAGGAGAAGCGATATCCCCCCGTCCGGCTGTCATCGTCCCCCAGCGACACCTTCGGCGTCTGCTCATCGCCGTTGTCCGCCGTGAGATAGACCGGGCTGGTCACCGCGCGGTACACATTGGCGGAGCCGGAGCCCTGCTTCCGGGGGGAGTAGAGCACGCCCGTGGGCTCGTCCACCGGCTCAGCCGTGCTCATAATCAGCGATTCCGCAATGGCATGCGCTTCTTCTTCGGTCAGTTCGTAGGTATCTCGCAGATATTCCAATACCAAGGCGCTCATACCGGCAATGTGAGGAGCCGCCATGGAAGTGCCGCTCATGGTACCGTACTTGCCGCCGTCCAGGGTGGAATAGATGTTGCCGCCGGGCGCCGATACATCCGGCGTCAGCTGCAGGTCCGGCGTCACGCCCCAGGAGGAGAAGCCGCTCAGTTGGCCGGCCAGGGAGCTGTCCACCTCCACCCGGTCATTCACAGGCTGTACCTCCAGGGTCCCCGTTCCGTCTACCGCATTGTCGGCCAGGATCTCTCCGCCGGCCTTGGACACAAAGACGTTGGGCAGAACCCCGGCATCTTGCATGTTGGCCAGATCGCCTTCCACGTTGTCATATACAATGCAGGCAATGGCGCCGGCGTTGTGTGCGTTGGTCTGCTTGGCCGTAAAGTCCAACTCGCCCCGGGAGACCACCGCAACCTTACCGGTCACATCCAGCCCGGCGTAATCCTCCTCCGCGCCGTAGCCGGGAACCATGACATAAGTCAGCGCGGAACCCGCCAGATCCGTAAAGGGCATGGCAGACACATCGGAGAAGGGAACCTGCTGGGAGCCCACCGTGAAGTAATTGCACATAATCGACTCATTTTCCACGCTGGCCACTACGGTAGCGCCTACATAGGTGGCCGGAGAGGATACGATGCCGTTGTCCGGATCCTCGGTCAGGTTCCGGTCCGTGCCGTAGCCGTTGCCGCTGGCGGCAGAGCCGCTGTTGCCGGCGGAAATGGAGGCGACCATGTCGCTTTCCAAAATCCTGCCGAAGATCTCATTGATGGTATCATCCTCGTCTACAAAGCCGGCGGGAGAACCCAGGCTCATGTTCACAGCATCCACGTTGAGCCGGTAACAGTCCTCCAGGGCAGCCACAATATCGTCAAAGTACGCGCCGCCGGCTACGCCGAAGACCTTCATGACCAGAACCTGCGCATCGGGAGCCACACCCACCACCGGGCTGCTCTCCACCGCATTGGCCGCCGCGATACCGGCTACATGGGTGCCGTGGTCGCCCTGCATGTCGTTATCATGGGTGACATCCAGGCTTTCGTCCACATAGTTGAAGCCATACGGCACCTTGGCGCTGCGATAGAGCCGGTCGGCTGTCAGCTCCACAGCACCGTGGGACATGTACAACTCATAGGCGTTCAGAGACTTCAGAACGCCGGACAGCTCCTCCTGCGTCAGAGAATCCTCCGTAAGCTCCGGAGCTGCCGCAAAAGAGGGATGGTCCAGATCCAAGCCGGTATCCACCACGGCAATCCGCATTCCCTGACCGGTATAACCCAGGTTTTCCCAGGTCAACGCCGAGCCAAAGGTCTCCTGTGTCGCATACATATCGGGATTGGCCACTGCACCGCCGGTGGTCATATCCTCCGGCAGGTCATACCGAGGCGCAACAAAAGCAGCCTTTACGCCATCCAGATTACGGATTTCCTCCAGAGCCCCATAAGGAGCCTCCAGCGCCATACCGTTTACAGCCACCTGATAGTGATATTTCACCCGGAGAGGCGTTTCCTCTTCTTCCAGGGAGAAATCGTCCACAATCCGGCTGATGCTCTGAAGCACCGCCTCCTGGCGCCGCTCCATAGACTCCGTCTGCCGCACCACCGAAGCATCGGCGGAGGCAATCTGAGCCGTGGTGAACCCTTGCTCCAGCAAGGACGCCTCTTCCAGGACCACGATGATCCGTACCTGCTCCTGCGGCTGGTACAGGTCCTCCGGAAGCGCCTCGGCTTCTGAGTCTTTCTTCAGATCCACGCCGGGATTTTCCACTTCTTCCGCCGTGACCGTAACAGGCTGCGCCTGCTCCGGCTGATTTTCCTCCAACGCCCCGGCAAGGCCGGACATGGGAGACTCCATCGTCTCAGTTCCCTGCTCCACCTGGTCCACCTGAGCTTGGAAATCGCTCTCCGGCGTCACCAGGGGCCGGTTTTCCGCAGCCAACCCGGAGACAGGGGCCAGGGTCGCAACCATACACAAAACCAACAGGAGGGAAAGGACGCGTTTCATTCGTTTCATTTACAGTTCCTCCTCTCACAGCTGCCCATAGCGGCAGAAGATCACCGCCGCCTGAGCACGGGTGGTACTTCTTCTGGGCAACAGGTAATTGCCGGGATAGCCCTCCAGGATCTCCTCCTCCACGGCCCAAGCCATCGCCTCTTTGGCGTAGCCGGAAATCCCGGCTGCGTCGACATAGCCGGACAGATCGGCCTGTCCCGTCACATCCTGCCCTGTTGCCTGAGCATACCGGTACAGCATGGTCACCAGATCCTGTCTGCTGATGGCGCTGTGGGGAGCAAAGCGGTCCTCACCAACCCCATTGGTCACGCCGGTTTCCACCGCCCAGGCCACCGCCTCGGCATAATACCGGCCGGTGTCCACATCCGTAAAGTCCGTCTTCACCGTCTCCACTTCCGGGCTTCCCGCCAGGCGGTACAGAACCGTCACAAACATAGCCCGGTCTATGGCCGACTCCGGCGCAAACCGCGTGGCCGACACGCCCTGAAACAGTCCGGCATGGTAGGCCTTTAAAATTTCCTCTTTTGCCCAGTGCTGCGCAATATCCTCAAACGGATTGTACGTCAGGGTCACAGAGGCGCCGGAGGCCTCCAGCTTTTCCTCTCCGGCGTAAGCCTCTACGGGCTCTACCCGGTAGGTGGTGTCCTGGGCCGCTCCCGCCACCGGCTGGAAGGTCAGCCGGAACAGAGCCGTCTCCTCCGCCGTCAGGTTGCTCCCTACCCACGCGAAGGAAACCTGTCCCTCGGTATCCCGGTTCACGCTAAGCGCGCCGCAGCTTGCCAGAGCCTGGGTCTCGTCCAGCGTCACCAAAGCGGGGTCATAGAGCACCGTCACGCGGCCGTTGGTCACGCCGTTCACCCCCCTCAGGGAAACCGTGACAGTCGGCCGGCCTCCCAGGTACTCTGCCTCCACAGACCATTCCGCCTGGCCAGTTCCGGCAGCGGTCGCACCGACCGTCATGCACAGAACCAGAACCCATACCAGAAACAGTGCGCCGATTCGTTTTTTCACATTGCTCTTCCTTTCCGTTTTGAATTTGATACAAAAACCAGCGTCGCCGACGGCTACGCCGGATGCATCCCCAAGAGTTGTGCGTCCTGCATACCAAAGCAAATCGTTCCGCGTTTCTTTTTGTTCGATTTTACAGTCTTTTCCTGGCTGTGTCAAACGTCAATTTTCACCACTTTGCATGGTAAAATGCAAAAAAGCAGCTGTCCTTGGAAAATTGTTTCCAAAAACAGCTGCTTATCTAAGCTTAAACTTCAAAGCATCAGGAGAATTTTCTCAATAGCTCGTACGCCTTCCGGTACTGGCGGTTGGCGCTATACCACTCTTCCAGCCAGGCGGCATAAAACCGCACAAAGCTTGCGGAAAACTGCTGCTCCAGGCACTGCATACAGGCGACCAGCGCTTTCCCGTACTCCGGAATCTGCAGATAGCCGCTGTGGTCCAGCCGAAACTGAATCAAGCCGCACAGCTGCTGAAACACATCCCGCGCCAGGTCGGCGTTGCAGGACAGCTCTTTCAGCGGCGCCGTTTCCGCTTGACGCAACGCCTTCCGCGCATCCTCCCGCCGGCCCAGGCGCTCATAACAAATGGCCAGCTTTTGGTAGTACATCGCCTCATGCCAAGGATGCTCCAGCAGATGGCGAAGCGCATCCTCCGTCAGGCCCATCTGCAGCTCCATCGCCGCCTGGTTATATGCGATAATCCGCATAGGCCTGTCGGCTCCCAGGGTGCGGGCCATCCGGCCGGCAGCGGCGTACTGCTCCCGGGTCTGTTCCGTCTGGTTCAGACTGCTGTAGCAGTTTCCCAAAAACAGCCGGCAAAACATCATCACCGGCAGGCTGCCCTCCTGTGCGGCCCGGTCTACGCCTTGCTGCAGGCAAGACACCGCATAGCTGTAATCCCCTTTCCAATAGGCGTGCTTGCCCGCCTCCAGATAGAAATAGCTCCGGCCGGATATCCGCAGCAGCTCCTGAAAGCGTCCCTCCAGGCACAGGTATAAGCTGAGCTGCCTGGCATCCATGGCCGGGACGAAATCCTTTAACTCTACTTTCGACTCACCGGTCATGGCCCAGGAAAGCAGAAGCCAATCCAGGAGAAACGGGCTGCTGCAATATGCCTCCTCCCGTTCCCGCAAAACCTCCAGGACCCGCCCCATATTCTCTCCGGAAAACAAGCGGTCATAGCATTCCTCCAGCCATGCCCCGGCCTCCCGGCAGAAGGCCGGATCCTCCCGCCATGGAATCCCCAGCCGCCGAAACAGGAGGGTAAGCACCTCCGGGCTCCCCTCGGCCTTTCCCTGCTCAATCTTCGACAGGTACGATACGGCGCAAATCCCCCGGCACAGGGATGATTGCGACCATTTCCGCTCCTGCCGGTACTTGCGAATGATAAATCCCTGCAGCTTTTGCCCCATGAAACCGCTCCTTCGTGCTATTTTTTACATGGTATCACAAAAGGGGCGAAATTTCCACTTCATTCTATCGCGGCAGGCCGGAAAAAGACTGTTACAGCAGCACGCTCAGCACCCACGCCAGACCCGTCGCCAGGGCGCCGCCCGCCGCCCAGACCAAGCTGCCCAGGCGGAACGCCCGCCGTTTGCCGGCGGGAATATAACTGCCCGCCGCCTGCTGGGCCTGGCGCAAAATGGCCCGGTCGGACATGCCTCCCTTGCCCAAGGCGTCTTCCCGGAGAATAAAAATCGCCTGTTCAAACAGCTTCGGATCCGGAGAACGCACCACAATGACTTGCCTGGAAATTCCTTTTACCATATCTTACCGCCTCCTCGCCTCCCATTCTGCCCGTCCGCTTCCCATTCCATACAAAACGCCGGAAATTTCCTCCCAGAGGGCCGGAAAAACCGCCGTACGGCTAAGCCCGTACGGCGGTAGTCATGGATAGAATATTAAAACGCCCAGTTTCCGTTTCGGAAAATCGGAACCACGCGGCCGTCCCGGGTGTGTGCGTCAATGTTCATCGTATCGCAGCCGATCATAAAATCCTCGTGGATCATGGAATCGTTGACGCCGTAGCTCCGGCACTCCTCCAGAGTCTTATTCTGATAGTCCCGGATGGTGTCGGCGAAGCCCATACCCAGCGCCAGGTGGCACGCCGCATTTTCATCAAACAGGGTGTTATAGAACAGATAGCCGCACTGAGCAATGGGAGAGCTCTGGGGAACCAAGGCGCACTCGCCCAAATAAGCCGCGCCCTCGTCCATTCCGATCATGGTCCGAAGCAGCTCCTCGTTCTTTTCCGCGTGGACCTCCACGGCCTTTCCCTCTGCAAAACGAATGGAAAAGCCCTCAATCAGCTGCCCCTGATAGCTCAACGGCTTCGTGGCATACACAATTCCCTCAGCCAGGCCCCGCTTGGGCGAGATAAAGCACTCCTCCGTGGGAATGTTGGGGTTATAAAAGATTCCCTGGAGGCTCTCCTCGCCGCCGCCGCAGAACTGCGCCTCCGGCATCATGCCCACCGTCAGATCCGTGCCGTTGTCCGCCGTATAGTGGAGGCTCTCGATATCCAGACGGTTCAGGTAATCGCACCGGGCCTTCAGGTCCCGGTTGTGGGCCTCCCAGGCGGCCACCGGATCGTCATCCACCCGGGAAGTGGACAAAATTGCCTGCCACAGCTTCTCAATCGCCTGGTTTCGGGACAGGTCGGGAAACACCTTTTTGGCCCACGCAGCGCCGGGAACCGCCGCAATGCACCACTGCTCCTTGTTCTGTCTTTGATCGGCATAGGGCTTGACGATTTGGTAAGAGGCCTGATGTCCCTTGGCCATCTTCTCCAGGTTCACACCCTTTAAGCCGTCCGGATCCTCCGATACCAAGTGAATCTGGCAGGGCAGAATATCCACATAATGCTGCAGCCGGGCTTCTTCCCAGGCTTCCACCGTCCCCAGGGTTTTCAGGCTCTGGTAGCGAACATGCAGCTTCTGCAGGGGCTGGTAGCTCCAATTCACGGTAACCTTTCTGGCCTTGGCCTTATAGGCCTCCTCCACCACCATCTGCACGAATTCCGGCTGGTCCAAACCGGCGTAAATGAGCACATCCTGCCCCTTCTGTACGTTCACACCGGAACGGACAATCAGCCTGGCATATTCCCGCAGGATTGTTTTTTTCATAGCGTTGCGTACTCCTTTCCATCTTGCCGCCTGGCGGCGGTTGTCTCTGGGAAGCGGCCGGGGCGGGGCTCGCGTGACACCTGCGAAGTCCGCCCCACCGGGTCAGCGGTTCCCTTCTCGCTTTCACCGAGGCGAGATTCCAAACGGCAATCGCAGTACCGCCGCCGCTTTGGGCCATTATACCATACCCGTCGGCATTTGTCATCCAAAAGGCGCGATTTCTCCGGACAAGCGCATGCGTAAACAACATCCCCGGCAGGACGACGGGGCAGCAGCCCTGCATCAGTAAATGCGACACGTTCCGCACCAACGGCAACCGTTACAAACATCCTGATATGGACAAGCACTGCAGCGTTTTTGAATCGGAATATCTTTCGACCTTGTGGGATATTGCAGGCCGGAGCGGAGCGCCTGTACCCTTTGATATGCTTTACAGATATGATATGACTTCCCGTCTTTCACAAAGATATTCCCTGTCCCAAAAAAGGAAAACGGAACCTCGTATTTTTTACACTGCTCATACAGGAGCCGGACCCACTCATAGTGCAGTGGTCTTGCCCCCTCATAATTTTCTCCGTCCGCAATCACATGCTCAATCTGACCGCCGGCCAGGTATTGTTCCAGGTCAACTTTTCCGATAAAAGGGGCGACCATAACGCCCTTATGCTTCGCAGGGAGATGCAACAAAATAGGAATTCGTTCATCCGCCCGCTTTTGATTTTCAGCAGTGACATTAATCGACACATTTTCCCATCCGTCCAGCCAGTCCCATGGAAGGCAGCCCTCCATTCGTTCCGCACGCTTCGTCAACAGCCAGAAATGGACATCGGCACGAATCCGGATCATGTCCCAAACCTCATCCCGCCATGGGTCTGCTTCTTCCAGGAAAAATCGCTGGTCATACAAACGCGGATGCGCGCACCGCTCTTAATTTTGAAATTTCCCTGTCTATCTTTTTTCAACGGAAGGTTAAAATTTGTTTTGACCTTGTAAATGTCGCTGCCGCACTTTCCACGTTCCTGATCTTGATAAAACATGTAACAGTTGTCGCAGCCCTCGCTGTATTTGCGGCAGCCATGCCAAGGGTTCCAGATATCACGGCTCATGGGTCATCCTCTCCATTTCACACGACAGGCTGTCTGGCACGCTTCGGGGACCCCGCACCGAAAAATACCATGCTTTTTCAACTTTTCCAGCAGCTCTTCCAGATCCTGCTCCCCTTCTTCGTCCCATTATAACACAAAAAAGCGTCCTGTTCCCAATAAATTTGCTCATGCGTTTGTCCCGGCAACTCGCCGATTCCCAATCTCTCCCTGCCTGCCAGACCGCGCGCCATCGTTTTTCTTGCAATTCACCGGGAAAGCCGGTATAATGAATTTATCTCAGCAATTTCACAAATTGGAGTGAGGAAACTTGGAAGAACGGAAAACACGGCGCGGCGACCGGAAGGACGGCTGGTGGCTGCGGGAGCTGCCGGGCATGACGCAGTTCACGCCCCACCTCTACCCCAATCGGGCCGACAACGAAGCCTACATCAATCTGGAGATTGATCTGCGCCCCCTGGACGCCTATCTGGCCAAAAAGAACGCCGGCCGGACCGAAGATAAATATACCTATTTTCATTTGATCAGCGCCGCCATCGGCAAGGCCTTTGTCCTGCGGCCGAAAATGAACCGCTTCATTGCCTATCATCGTGTTTATCAGAGGAAGTACATCTCCGTAGCTTTTGTCGTGAAGAAGAAATTTGAAGACAAGTCCGAAGAGGGCCTGGCCTTTCAATATTTTGACGGGGACTCCACCCTGGACAGCTACCATCAGGCGCTCATGAAAGTCATTCACCAGTGCCGCCGCACGGACGTGAAGGATCCCTCCTCAGACATGATGGACAAGCTGGTCCGCCTGCCCCGGCCCATTTTGCGGTTGGTGATGCACACCCTGTTTTTCCTGGACCGTCACGGCAAGGTCCCCCAGAGCATCATCGCCACGGACCCCAACTATTCCTCGATTTTTATCAGCAATCTGGGCTCCATCGGCTTGGAGTGCGGTTACCACCACCTGACCAACTGGGGCACCAACTCCTGCTTCGTCGTGATCGGCAAAAAACACTGGACCATGACCTACGGCGAGGACGGCGCCGCCGATCCCCACCAGGTGATTCCCTTGGGCATTACCCTGGACGAGCGCATTGCCGACGGCTACTATTACTCCGGCACCGTCGCCCTGGTCAAGGAGCTGCTGCAGCACCCGGAGCTTCTGGAGCTCCCCGCCTGCACGCCGGTGGAATATGCCATCACCCGCTAAGGAGGAAGGCGACATGTCCCTGCAGCCCGGCGTGTACCGCCATTTTAAGGGAAAAGAATACCTGCTTTTGGGCCTGGCCCGGCACTCGGAAACTCTGCAGACCATGGTGGTCTATCGCGCCCTGTACGGTGAGGGCGGACTCTGGGTCCGGCCCGCCGCCATGTGGGAAGAGACCGTCACACGGGAAAACTACACCGGTCCCCGGTTCACCTACCTGGGTCCAAATCCAGAACGATAGCGTGGGAAAAAACCTGCTGCACGGTGCGGAACGGCAATCCGTTTCGGCGTGCAGCAGGTTTTTACATCCCCCCGGCAGCGCTTTACGAGGGCTCCCCGGACGCGGAGAGTCGCTCCACAAAGCTGCGCACCTGCCGAAGGCTGTCCGTGCCCGGAGTCAAGCGGAGACGCAGGGTGGGCTTTTTGGCGTCGGCAGCAAAAAAGACCCGGTTTTTATACTGGGGGTCGGCACAAATCCGGCTCACCTGCTGGAAATCCAGCGTGGCAAGAGTGAAGCTCACGTTTTCCGCCTTCTGCCGGATATCACAAACTCCCGCTTTCTGCGCCCGGGCCCGCAGAAGGGCCACGTCGATCAAATTGAGTACGCCCTTGGGCGGCTCTCCATACCGGTCCACCATCTCATCCAGCAGATCGTCCGCGTCGGACTGACTGCGGATGGCCGCCATGCGCCGGTACAGGTCCATACGCTCCTCGCCGCGTTCCACGTAAGTCTTGTCGATGTTGGCGGTAACGGTCAGGTCGGCCGTACACTCCGGCTCGGCAGGCTGCATGCCCTGCTCCTCCCGAACCGCTTCGTCCAGGAGCTTCAGGTACATATCGTATCCCACAGATACCATGTGTCCCGACTGCTCGGCCCCCAGCAAATTGCCCGCCCCCCGGATCTCCAAATCCCGCATGGCAATCTTAAAGCCGGAACCAAACTCGGCAAAGTCCCGAATGGCCGTCAGCCGCTTCTCCGCCACCTCGGTCAGGGCCTTATCCGGCTTGTAGGTGAAGTAGGCATAGGCATGCCGGCTGGACCGGCCCACCCGGCCTCGCAGCTGATGCAGCTGGCTCAAGCCCAGGCGGTCGGCGTTTTCAATCACAAGGGTATTGACATTGGGAATGTCCAATCCGGTTTCAATGATGGTGGTACACACCAAAACCTGAATGTCGCCGTCGGACATGGACTGCATGACGTCGCTTAAAGTCTCTTCTCCCATTTTGCCGTGGGCCACGGCAATGGAGAGCTCGGGCATCCGCCGTTTCATGGCCGATGCGCACGAATCAATGGTCTCCACCCGGTTGTGCAGGTAATAGACCTGTCCGCCCCGCTGAATCTCCCGCCGGATGGCGTCGTCCAAAATCCCCTGGTTATGCTCCAGGACGAAGGTCTGCACCGGATACCGGTCCGCCGGCGGCGCTTCAATGGTAGACATGTCCCGAATGCCCGACAGGGCCATATTCAAGGTCCTGGGAATCGGGGTGGCCGAGAGGGTCAGGACATCCACGCCTTTAGAGATCTCCTTCAGCCGCTCCTTGTGAGAGACGCCGAAGCGCTGCTCCTCATCCACCACCAAAAGGCCCAAATCTTTAAACTGCACGCTTTTCTGCAAAAGCTTGTGGGTCCCAATGACCACGTCCAGCGTTCCGGCCCGCAGATCCTGCAGGGTCTTTTTCTGCTGGGCAGGGGTGCGGAACCGGCTGAGCACGTCCACATTCACAGGAAATCCCCGGAAGCGGCTCACCACCGTCTGGTAATGCTGCTGCGCCAGCACCGTGGTGGGCACCAGAATGGCAACCTGCTTGCTGTCCAGCACCGCCTTCATGACCGCCCGCAGCGCCACCTCCGTTTTGCCGAAGCCCACATCTCCGCATAAAAGCCGGTCCATGGGGACCGGAGACTCCATGTCCCGCTTGATCTCCGCGATACACCGAAGCTGGTCGTCGGTCTCCGGATAGGGAAAATGGTCCTCAAACTCCTGCTGCCAGGGAGAGTCGGGCGAAAACGCATAGCCGGTCTGCCCTTTTCGGGCGGCATACAGGCGGATCAGCTCCCCGGCCATATCCTTGGCCGCCTTTCTGGCCCGGGTCTTGGTCTTCTGCCAGGCATCGGAGCCGATTTTATTCAGTCTGACCGGCGTGTCCTCTCCTCCGCCGATATATTTGCTGATGAGGTCCAGCTGCGTGGCGGGAACATATAACGTGTCGGAGCCTTGGTAGGCAATCTTTACATAGTCCTTGATCACCCCGTCCACCCGGATCTGCTCCATCGCCTCGAAGCGGCCGATTCCGTACTGCTCGTGAACCACCAGATCTCCGGGAGACAGGTCTGTAAAGGAGGCCAGCTTTTGGCGGTTGGTGGACGCCGTTTTCCGGGCCTTGGCTTTGGGCGCCGCCTGGGCTACGATTTGCCCCTCGGTCAAAATCGCCAGGTGAACGGTCGGGTATTCCATCCCGCCGGGCAGGTTTCCCTCCGCCAGCAAAATCTGTCCCGGCTGGGGCATCGCCCGGAGGGGAAAGGCCAAAAAGCTGGACAGTCCCCGGTCGGACAGCATGGTCTGCAGCAGTTCCGCCCGGCGGCGGGAGCCGCAGAGCACCAGGCAGGAAAAATCCATTTTCTGATAATGGGCCAGGTCCGAAGCCGCCGTCTCCAGATTGCCGCCGTAGCCCGGCAGCTGCTTGGCCGTAAAGGTGAGAAGCTCCTGCGGCGGCCGGTCCTGGGGATAGGCCGCCCCGGCAAAGGCATCCAGATAGGCCACCGGCCGGTCCCGCAGTCCCCCACAAAAATCCTCCCACTGGCACACAAAGTCGCACAGCTCCCCGGCTACCGCGCCGGTTTGCAGCAGGCTGTCCAGCTGAAGCCCCAGCTCTTCCATGCGTCGCCTGGCCGCCCGGTGTATGCCCGATTGGTCGCAAACAATCAGCAACGCATCCCGGGGCACATAGTCCAGCGCCGTGGTCATCTGCGGCGCGATCAACGCCATATACCGGTCCGAGGCGGACAAGCTCAGACCGTTTTCCAGCTTTTCCAAATCCTGCTCTAAGGTTCGGATCAAGTCCTCGTTTCGATTTCTTCTCCGTTTTTGCCGGGCAAGCAGCCCTTCCAAATCCCGCTGCAGACCGGTCCGGCCGCCTTCGTGCAGGCCCGGCTGCATCTCCGCCACCGGCAGCACCGTAATTTCTTCCACGTTTTCCGTCCGACGCTGGGTAACAGGGTCAAAGTACCCCATGGTATCCAGCTCGTCGCCAAAAAACTCCGCCCGCACCGGCCGGTCTTCCGCCGGAGAGTACAGGTCCAAGATACCGCCCCGGAGCGCAAACTGGCCGGGCCCCTCCACCATGGCCGTGCGGCTGTAGCCCATGGAAACCAGGCGGGCCAAAAGAGCCTCCATATCGGCCTGCATTTCCAGGCGCAGAGAGAAGGCGGCCGCAAACAAGGTCCGGCGGGGCATGGTCCTGAGGCTCAGGGATTCCCAGGAAAAAATCTGCAGCCGTGTTTTTCCCCGCCCCAAATCATACAGCTGCCGCAGTCGGCGCTGCTCCCAAACCCGGGAGGCCGCAGCCGCGTCATACAAATTCAGCTCCCGGCCCGGCAGCACCGGCGGTTCCTGTCCCAAAAAGGCTTTCAGTTCGCTTTGCATCCGCCTGGCCGCCAAATCGTCCGGGCAGAGCACCGCCAGGGGCCGGTCGCCCAGGCCGTAGAGTCCGGCAATGACATGGGCCCGGTTGATCTGCGCCAGGCCTGTCGCGGCGGCAGCCTGACCGGCACGGGCCGTATCCAAAAGCTGCCGGAATTCCGGCAGCTCCTTCAAGGCCTGCAGCAGTAAATCCATTTTAATAACCTCCTCCCGGCCGGAACGGAACAATTCCGCCCACATGGCAACGCGGAAAGAGGGAAAATCCCTCTTTCCGTCATTTTTCCCTATTGATTTTGGCTCCGGAGCTATCTTCCGATTCCGTTGAACCGGCCGGCCGCCTGCTCCACGCCCAGGTCCACCACGGTCAGAGCCGCCTGGCCGGCCTGCTCCCAAACGGGCGCCAGGCTCTTTTCCTCCTGTTGGGAAAAGGAGGACAGGACCCAGTCGGCCAGATCATAGTCCGGATGGGGCTTACCGCCCACCCCAATCTTCACTCTGGGAAACTCCTGGCTTCCCAGCTGGCTTATGATGCTTTTTAAGCCGTTATGGCCCCCGGCGGAACCGCCGGCCCGGACCCGCAGCCGTCCCGGATCCAGGGAAATATCATCGCACAGGACCAGGACCCGGCTCGGCGGAAGCCGGTAAAACCGGGCCGCCTGGCCGACGGCATTTCCGGATAAATTCATAAAGGTCTGGGGCAAAAGCAGCACCAGCCGCCGCCCCTCCCAAGTGCAGGTACCCAGCAGGCTCTGAAACTTTCCCCGGTCTATCCGGCAGCCCAGGTCTGCCGCCAGCGCCTGCAGGGCGCGAAACCCGGCGTTGTGCCGCGTTCCAGCGTACTGCCTGCCGGGATTCCCCAGGCCCACAATCAGCCAGTCGGCCGACGGTCTGGACAACAGCATCAGAACAGGCTGGAGATGGAGGTCTCCGTGTAAACCCGGTTGATGGCTTTGGCAAACAACGGCGCCACGTCCAGCTGCCGGATTTTCTCTCCGGTGTATCCTGCAGGCATGGGAATGGTGTTGAGCACCATCAGCTCTTCAATATAGCTGTTTTCCAACCGCTCCAACGCCGGTCCGGACAGAACGCCGTGAGAGGCGCAGGCGTAGACCTTTTCCGCGCCGCCCACTTCCACCAGAGCCGCAGCGGCGTTGCACAGAGATCCGGCCGTATCCACCAAATCGTCAAACAGAATGCAGGTTTTCCCCTTCACATCGCCGATGACGTTCATTACCTCGCAGAAATTCGCCTTCTGCCTCCGCTTATCCACAATGGCCAAATCCATGTGAACCTTCGCCGCAAAATTCCGGGCCCGGCCCACGGAGCCGGCATCGGGCGAAACCACCACAAAATTGTTGTGGTCATACCGGTCCTCACTGAACTTGTTCATGTAATACTTCACAAACACAGGAGACCCCAGCATATTGTCCACAGGAATATCAAAGAAACCCTGAATCTGCGCAGCATGCAAATCCATGGTCAGCACCCGGTCGGCGCCGGCCGCCGTGATCATATTGGCCACCAATTTGGCCGAAATGGGGTCCCGGCCCTTGGCCTTCCGGTCCTGGCGGGCATAGCCAAAGTAGGGAATCACCGCTGTGATCCGTCCGGCAGAAGCCCGGCGGAACGCATCCATCATGATGAGAAGCTCCATCAGATTGTCGTTCACCGGATTGCAGGTGGACTGGACCACGAACACGTCGCATCCGCGAACCGTCTCATTGACAGACACGGAGACCTCGCCGTCGGCGAATTTTTTGACCTCGCTCCGGCCCAGATTGACGCCCAGCTCATCACAAACGCCCTGGGCAAAGGTCGGGTTGGAGTTGCCGCAGAATACCTTGATTTCTTTACCATGTGCTATCATCGGAAGGTACCTCACTTCATATTCATATCTGGAATCCGGATAACCGGAATACCCTACTTTTTATGGCGGTTCGCCCATTCCTTTTTGTTGATCTGACGGCTGCGGGCCAGACCCAGAGCGCCGGCAGGCACATCCTGGGTAATGACGGAGCCGGCGCCGATATAAGCGTCCCGGCCCACCCGGACAGGCGCCACCAGGCTGGTGTGGCACCCTACAAAAGCTCCGTCCTCCAGAACCGTCTCGTGCTTCTCCGCCCGGTCAAAATTGGCCGTGGTCACGCCGCAGCCGATGTTGCAATCCTGCCCCACTGCAGCGTCTCCCAGATAGGCCAAATGGGCCACCTGGGTCCGCGCGCCCACCTGGACCTGCTTCATTTCCACAAAAGCGCCGGCTTTCACCGCCGGCCCCAGACAAGTCCCGGCGCGCAGGTGCGCAAAGGGCCCCACCTCGCTGTCGGCTCCAATGACCGCTCCTTCCGCCCGGGAGCTGACGACCCGGGCCCCGTCGCCTACGGAGCAGTCGGCCAAATACGTATCCGGTCCAATGGTGCAGCCGGAGCCGATGCTGTTACGCCCTGTGAGGATCACCCCCGGCAGCAATTCCGAGCCGCTGCCGACAAACGTCCAGGGGCTCACATAGCAGCTGTCCAAATCCCAAATCCGGACTCCCTGCCCGGCCAGCCGCAGCAGCTGGTTGCGGTTCATCGCCTTCTGCCAGGTCAAAAGCTCCGTGTAGTCGGACACGGCGTAAAAGCCGTCGTCCGGGGTGCAGGCGCTGCCCTGCTCCAGCAGAAAGCGGCTGAATGAAAAGTCGTGGTCCAGCGCCTCCATCAGCGCCTGGCGCCCGGCAAAGCAGGCCGCCGTCTTGCGCCGGAAGACGCGCTCCGGCCGACCGGCCGGTACGGGGAGATACACCGCCGGTCCGGTGATGACGGTAATGGTCTTCTCCTCCTCGCCGGTGGTGGAAAGAAACACGTGCAGCAGGTCGGCCGGCTCCCGCTCCGTACAAACCGTCAGCTCCAGGTCCTGGGGCATGCAGGCCTTCGCCCGGGCCTGCCACCCCGGCTGGGCCACCAAAAAGCACCGGCGCACTCCACTTTGGGCCAAAGCCGCCGCCAGCCAGGCCAAAAGCGGCGCTCCCTGGACCCGCTCCAGCATCAAAGGCTGCTCCCGGCCCGTCTTTCGCGTATCGTCCGGCACAAAAATAATCACCGAAGTCCCTGTCACAGATTTCGCATCCTTTCCCCGGCAAATCCGAGCTTCCATCCGCCTACAAAAGGCGGCACGAATTTATTATAACATTTCCTGCCGGATAAAGGCAACTGTTTTTCGTCTTCCAACCGGTAAAATTCTGCTAAATCTCAGACCAAATTCGGGAGGAAAACCGACAATTCGCCAAATTCCGCATTTTGCGCCTGTTTGTCCGCTCTAGAAATACAAGCCGGTTATTCGCATTGGTTTTCATCCTGCCGGATGAGCAGCTTCAGCGCCTCCACGCCCACCCGGATTGCCGAGGAGGTATCCTCCGTCATATTCTGCCCCAGGCCGGCCTTTTCCCGCTCCTGATTCCAGATAACATGGAAGCAGCTGCCGCATCGGACTCCCAAGGCGGCGGCCACCACAAACAGAGCGGCGGACTCCATCTCGCTGGCCTTCACCCCCAGGCGCTTCCACGCCTCCCACTTTTGCAAAAGCTCATACGAAACCGGCATCCGCTGAGGCTGGTGCTGGCCATAGAAGGCATCCTTGCACTGCACCACGCCCAAATGCGTCCGAAAGCCCAGGTGCACGCTGGCCTGGCGCAGGGCGGCCGTCACGTCGAAATCCGGTACCGCCGGGAACTCCAGGGGGGCATACTCTGCTGAGGTATGCTCAAACCGGATGGCTCCCGTCGCCACCACCACATCCCCCGGCTCCACAGACAGGTCGATTCCACCGCAGGTTCCCACCCGGATAAACGTATCTGCGCCGATGTTATGCAGTTCTTCCATGGCAATGGAAGCCGAAGGGCCGCCGATGCCGGTAGAGCAAACCGAGACCTTCTGTCCCAGCAAGGTTCCGGTATAAATATTATACTCCCGGTTCATGCCCACATGAACCGGATTGTCAAAAAAGCGGGCAATGGCCTCGCACCGCCCTGGGTCTCCGGGCAGCAGGCAATAGCGCCCCACGTCTCCCTCCATACAATGAATGTGAAACTGTCTGCCGGTGTCTTGCATTTCCATCACCTGATCCTGTATTTGAATTGCTCCCATTGTATCACATGCGCCTGGGTTTGTCACCTTTCTGTATGATAAAGTCCCATTCTGCGGCCGCGTTTTCGCCGTTGCAATTGCGTGGGGTTTGCGGTACAATGGCGGAAAGATCTCTCCGGAAGGAGGCCAAACGTGGAAAATTACTTCGCCATGGAAATGGACCGGCGGCAGGTGAACGCCATTTCGGCCCTGGGCCTGGCGCATATGGGAGACGGCGTGTTTGAACTGCTGGTCCGCAGCTGGCTCTGCGGCCACGGCCGGACCAAGGCGCAGAATCTGCACCGGGAGACGGTGTCCTATGTATCGGCCCCGGCACAGTCCCGCTTTGTAGAACACCTGGAGCCCCTCCTGACCCCGGAGGAGCGGGACATCTACCGCCGGGGACGCAACGCTCACCCCCATGCCGTGCCCAAAAACGCCACCGCCAAGGAATACGCCCGGGCCACCGGCCTGGAGTGCCTCTTTGGGCACCTGTTCCTGGAGGGGAAGACCCAACGCATTAATCAGCTGTTTGTGACCGTGATGGAGGAACTATATGGCATTTGATGCTTATTTCTTAACCGGAGTTCTGGAGGAGCTCCGGGCTCAAGCCCTGGGGACCCGGGTGGAGAAAATTCACCAGCCTGCCCGGGATACCCTGATTTTGCTCCTGCGGTGCGCCGCCGGGCGGCAGCGGCTTTTGATCGCCGCCAATCCCACCGCGCCCCGGCTCCACCTCACAGGCGCCAATCCGGAAAATCCGGACCAGCCCCCCATGTTCTGTATGCTTTTGCGCAAGCACCTGTCCGGAGGCCGGTTAAGCCGCATCGAGCAGCCCCCTATGGAGCGGCTGGTCCGGCTTACCTTCCAGTGCACCGACGAAATGGGCGACCAGGTAGAGCGAACCCTGGTGGCTGAGCTCATGGGACGGACTACCAACGTGTACCTGCTGGACGCAGCCGGGCGCATCCTGGACTGTCTGCGCCGGGTGGGCCTGGACGATTCGGCCAAGCGCCAGGCCCTGCCGGGGCTGTACTATCAGGAGCCTGAGCCGGTGGCCAAGCGCCGCCCCGACGGCCTGACCGCAGAAGAAGCCCTGGCGCTTCTAACCGAGTCCGGCCCAGACCGGCTGGCCGACCGTCTTCTGGATACCTTCGGCGGCCTGTCCCCCCTGGTGTGCCGGGAGGCCGCTCTGTTCTGTTTGGGCGACCCGGACGGGCGGCTGGAAGCGGCGGACAAGCCTGCCGCAGCCCGGCGTTTGGCGGAATATTTCCAAACCTGCCTGCCTGTGGGGCAGCCGTATCTCCTGAGCCAGGCAGATGGGACGCCCAAGGCATATGCCTTCGTGCCCATCGTGCAATACGGCCCCGGCTTCTCCTGTGTCAGGCTGGACTCCTTCGGCGCCCTTTTGGACCGGTTTTACACCCTTCGGGACCGGCGGGACGCCATGCGCCAGAAGGCCCAGTCGGTCCGGCGGACCGTGCAAAACCTTCGGGACCGGATCACGCGGAAAATGGCCGTCCAAAACAAGGAGCTCACCGCAGCCCGGGATCGGGAGCGCCTGCGCCAAATGGGCGACCTGGTGACGGCCAATCTCCACCTCATCTCCAAGGGCCAGACGGTTCTCACTGCGGAGAATTTTTATGACCCGGAGCTGAGGCCCATTCAAATTGCTCTGTCCCCCCTGCTGTCGCCGCAGCAGAATGCGGCAAAATACTATAAGGACTACGCCAAAGCCAAAAACGCGGAGAAAGAGCTGACCCGCCAGCTGGAGCTGGGCCGGACGGAGCTGGAATACCTGAACAGCGTACTGGACGAGCTGGACCGGGCCGAAACCGACGGTGAGCTGGAGGAAATCAAGCAGGAGCTGGCCGCCGGAGGCTACCTCCGGCCGGAAGCCGGCCGCCGGCGGATGAAGCAGGCCCCTTCTCGGCCTATGCGCTTCGTCTCCACCGACGGCTACCCCATTTATGTCGGCCGGAACAACCGGCAGAACGACGAGCTGACTCTCAAGCTGGCCCAGAAAAACGACCTGTGGCTCCACGTGCAGAAGCTGCACGGCAGTCACGTCATCCTTCCCTGGACCGGGGTCCAGCCGCCGGATGCCACCATCACTCAGGCCGCCCAGCTGGCAGCCTGGTTCTCCCAGGGCCGACAGGGGCAAAACGTCGCCGTGGACGTGACGCCGGTGCGCTACGTGAAGAAGCCCGGAGGCGCCAAACCGGGGATGGTCATTTACACCCAATACCGCACCGTCTATGTCACCCCTGAGCCCGACCTGGCGCAGAAGCTCAACGGGGAAACCGGGCCCGCACCCCGTCCAGGAAAGCCCGGATAGCCCCGGCCAACAGCACAAGATGCTCCCACCACGACAGACCGTGAAATTCAAAACGGTCTGTCTAGAGGGAGCATCTCATTTTTCTATTTGCATATGGTTGGATTTTACAGCCCCTGCAGGGGTGGTCGGACGTACCGGCTTCGAATTTCCGGCCTGGGATGGGCATGGACGCTGGAGACGACCCCCATGGCCAAAAACAAAGAGACAATGGAGCTGCCGCCGTAGCTGATAAAGGGGAGCGTCAGGCCGATGACCGGCATTAAGCCCAGGCACATGCCCACATTGACGCAGATCTGGAAAATCAGCGCTGCGCCGGTCCCCAAGCAAACCAGACGGCTCAGATAATCCGGCGTCTTCAGGCCCACATAAATCACCCGGAACACCACCGCGCCCAGAAGCACCAGGGTAAACGCGCAGCCCAGCAGGCCCAGCTCCTCGCCGATGGCGGAAAAAATAAAATCCGTATGCTGCGCGTTCAACGCGCCCACCTGGGTACGGCTGCCGTGGAACAGCCCCTGACCGGACAGGCCGCCTCCTGTGAGGGACCGGAGGCTCTGGGCAAAATGCCACCGCTCATCCAGGCCCTCCGGGTCAATGGTCGGGTCGAAAATCACCAAAATCCGGTTTTTCTGGTAGTCCTGCATCAGATGCGTCCAGACATACGGCACCGCAGCGGCAAGGGCTGCAAAGCCCCCCAAAAACCACCACAGCTTGACCCCGCCTACAAAGGCCATCACCAGGAAGATAAACACAAAGATCAGGGAAACGCCGGCATCCCGGGACAGGACCATATTGAGGCCCACCAGGAAAATCAGCTGAAAGGCCATGGCCAATACAGACCGGGGGGAGGAAATGCGGCTTTGATGGGTCTGCATCACCTTGGCCAAAAGGATGGTAAAGGTGATCTTACAAATCTCCGCAGGCTGGATATTCACCGGGAAACCGGGCAGGTCCAGCCAGCTCCGGTTGCCCGTGCCGCCGTCGGTGCCGAAGGGAATCAGCAAAAGCAGCAATAGAGCATTAAAGAGAAAAAGAAGCTCCTTGTGCTCCGCCAGGGACTCCAAATCCAGGGAGGTCAGCAGCACATAGCACAGCACACCCAGCGCCGTAGCCGCCAGCTGCACGGTGAGGAACCGGCTGCTGCCCATATAATGGGTGGCGCTGGAGATCATCACACACCCGAAGCCTGTGGCCAGCAGGCAAAAAAACAGCAGCATCCAGTCTCCCTTTTTACAGAAATTCTGCAGAATGCGGACAATTCTCTGCATGAATGGAACTCCTTTCGCGACATAGAGCTATTGTAGCACCGGAAATCCAGGATGTAAACAAGAAATTGCGGCAGGTCGGGCACAGGCATGTCTCCCGATTGCTCACCTAATTTTCTGTTTTACTTCTAAAACGCCGGTGCTCCCTTCAGGAGCTCCCACGGCTTCCCCCCAAGCTTCCCGATCATTTCATTGGGAATCCCGGGGAAAACCGTGGGAGCAAATACGCATATTAAAAGCTCTTGACGGTGTATACTCCACCTCAGCAGGAAAACTACCGTCCGCTACCGTTCGCACAGGGGCAGCGCCATGTTACCCCGGCGGGCACGTTTCAACTTAAATAAGTCCAAAACGGCGCAGTCCATTCCAGATTCCGTCCTCCAGCACCGAGGCAGTGGTATACACGGCGGCACGCCGGACGACCTCCGGGCAGCCGCCCATGGCAATGGGCGTGGATACGCATTGGAACATGGGAATGTCGTTGGTGCTGTCCCCGAAGGCAACGGCATCCTGGGGACAGAGGCCGAAGTGCTGCAAAAGCAGCCGGATTCCGGTGGACTTGCTGCTGCCCTGCAAAACGGCCTCCGTCATGCCGCCGCCCCGGTCGATGAGGGTGAAATCGCGGCTTGCCTCCGACTGGAACCGGGCCAGGTCTCCCCCATCCGGATGGAAGACGACAAATTTTTCAAAGCAGAAGTCCGGCCTGTCCGGGTCTTCCGTGACGGAAAAGCCCTTCGCCCGCATCCGGTCCGCTTCCAGCCGGACCTGAGGCCCCTGGGGACGGGTCCCGTCCAGAATCAGGCCGCCGGAAACCTCAAACAGCACGTCCAGGCGGCAGGCGCGAATCAGGTCCCGCATTCTGCGGCACACGGCAGCCTCCGGGAGAACCCGGTGAAGCGTCCGGCCTCCGGCCTGTACCTCCATGCCGCAGCCGGAGATGCAGCCGTCCCAGGTCCAGGTTAAAAGCCGGGGGTCGATGTGACTGCGGGGCCTGCCGGTGTTGAGAACAGCCAGATGGCCACGCTCTCGCAGCGCTTCCACAGCCCGGCCCGCGCTGTCCGGCAGAATTTGGGTGGCATCGTCCACAAGCGTGCCGTCGATGTCAAAAAATACAATTTTTCTCATAATTCATTCCTGACGGTTTAAGATTTTGGCAATGGCGGTGCGTCGGACCTCCATGGCGCCCACCGGGCAGAATTCCTGGCAGCAAAAGCAGCGGATGCAGGCGGCGCGGCGGATATCGGGGCGGCCGTTTGTCATCACAATGGCCTTGGCCGGACACAAACCGGCGCATTTGCCGCAGCCGATACACCGCTCCGGGGACACCTGGGGCCTGGCGCCCAAAAGCTTCTGGATGAGCTTACCCTGCAGCTTTTCCCAGCCCGTTCCCCGACGGCCGCGAAACAGCAGGCTGCTGGGGGTTTCCAGTTTCTGGAAATCTGCGGCGCGAAACCGGGCCAGATCTCCCGCGATGCGGAGGTCCTCCACTTTGGGGGGAACCCACTGCCGCTCCAGGGCGGCTTCCAGGGTGGGAACCCGGCTTCGTTCCAGCCCGATGAGCCAAGCGCAGGCCAGGTCCAGCTGGTGCGAGCTTTGAGAGGCCAGCAAAGCGCCCATGGGGCGGGGCGTCCCCTGGGTCGGGCCGTTGCCCTCCATGGCCATGACTGCGTCCACGATGTGAAGCACCGGCCGGAAATACGCGTTTAGATCCACCAGCATCCTAGCGAAGTCCCTGGGGTCCGGATAGCGAAAGTGGTACTCCGGCTTTAACGTACCGGGGATGGCCCCGAACAGATTCTTGACTGCGGCCGACATGCCCATCATACCGTGACTTTTCAGCTTACAGAAATTGATGACGGCATCCGCCTCTGTCAGGTATTGGGTATAACAAAAGGTCTTGGCCACGTAGGCCTGGGGAAACACGGCCTGCGCCTGGGCAAAGTTCCGGTTCAACTCCGCCCCGGCGGCTTCCACCGGATATAAGCCGGCGGCCTTATAAATCTTTTCTACAAATGCAGCGGTGTACAGGCCGCCGGGGCTGTCCCCAATCACCACATGCGCGCCCCGCTCCCGGAGAAGCTGCGTCAGGGCGAGCAGCAGCGCCGGATGGGTGGTGGCGGCCCGCTCCGGCGCCATGCCCGCCACCAAATTTGCTTTGACTGCCACGCGCATACCGGGCTTGACCCACGCCAGGCCGCCCAGTGGCTCCAGAACCTCCTCCAGGGCCCGGCGGCAATCTGCCGGGGCGTATGTGCCGCAAGCGGCGACGGAAACATCGTATGGCATAGGCATCCTCCCTGTTGATTTTGCAGGTGTCAGTATACCACGATTTTTCCGCCGCCGCAAGGCCGGGTCCTGCCTCCAGGGCGCCGGGCTACGGCGTCTGCTCCTGGGGATAGGCCGCAGTGGTGAGAATGGGCAGGTTGGCGTTATAAATTTGCGGAAATTGACTCAGGGGCAAAGGGTTGACGCCCTGGCCCACTTCAATGGTAAAGCCGGGCCGCCGGTACTCCTGGATGAACCAATCCTTATAGCCGGCAAAGGAGGAATTATACGGCGTCTCCTCCAGGGCATAGCCGCTGAGGGCGGCGAATTTTTCGCCCAGCTCCTGGGCGCCGGGTACGTAAATATCCTGAAACTGCCAGTAAATGACCTCGCCCTGACTGTGGTAGGCCAAAACCAGCGCCGGGTCCAGCCTCTGGGTATATCGGGCCAACGCCTGAGTTTCCCGCTGATTCAGGGGCGCTCTGCCTACGAAATCCCGGGGGCCGGGACGGGTGAAGCCCTGGCCGAACTTGATTCTCCGGGCCATCTCCCAGCCGGCAGGATAGTTCAGATTCAAATCCACGCCCAGCAAATTGGCCTTCCACCCGTCCGGAAACGGAATGTCGGGATAGAAGGAGGCCAGGCTTCTGGCAAAGGCATAATCCGTGCTCCCCACCGGCAGAACGCCGGTCACCAGATCCACGCCGTCGGGATCTACCATGGGAACCAGATAAATAGACGCAACCTGGGACAACAGGCGGGCGGAATAGCCGCCGATGACGGTCCCTGCGGCAATCGCCCGGGCCAGGTCCTCGGCAAAGGCCAGCAGCAGGGTGGCCGTAATCCACTCGTTGGCATGGTGGGCTGCGGTATACAAAACCCGCCTCGGCCCCGTGCCCAGTTGCAGCGCCTCCACCGGCCGGCCAAAGGCCGTGGTCGTGAGAGTCTCCATTTCACAGAAGGGATACCGCCCCACTATGCCGCGTATGCACAGGCTGCACAGGTCGGACGTCATGGGGACATCCGTGGGAACCACCGGGAAATTCAGGGGAATCCGCACGGTCTCCCCCACGGTAAGCCGGTCCGGGTCTAGCGTGGGATTGGCTGTGGCAATGGCCTGGGTAGTGGCGCCGTAGCGCTCCGCCAGCGTCCAGAAGGTCTCGCCGGGCTGCAGCTGAACGGTCCGGTAACCCAGCAGATAGGGCTCCAGCGCCGCCCGGGTCTCCGGGTCGTCGATCCCGGTCTGGGGCAGTCCCTGAAGCGCCTGAAATTCCGCCAGAGTCCCTACCCCCGCCCGGCGCAGCGCCAACGCAATGAGTTCATTCATCGAAATCGCCTCCGGCTATTCTATGCATCCGGGCTCTCTCCGGTGCAGTCGGAATATGGAAATTGTCCAACAAGGCCGGAAAAGAAGCCGGGAATTTGTGAAAAACGGGGGCTTTACAGCCGGAAATGAATCTTGTATAATAATGCTGTCTGGGGCTTATACTCCAAACTATGTGGAATACGCCGTCCTCCGACGGCGAGATTGAAATGGAGGAAAATAACTATGTCTATCAAAGTCGGCATCAATGGTTTTGGCCGGATTGGCCGTATGGTGTTCCGTGCCAGCGTCAACCACCCCGAGATTGAAGTCGTGGGGATCAACGACCTGTGCCCCGCCGATTACCTGGCCTATATGCTGAAGTACGACACCATGCACGGCCAGTTCCAGGGGACCGTAGAGTCCACCGAGAATTCTATCATTGTCAACGGCCACGAGATTCCCATCTCCGCCGAGCGTAACCCCGCCGATCTGCCCTGGGGCAAGCTGGGCGCGGAGTATGTGGTGGAGTCCACCGGCCTGTTCCTGACCCAGGAGAAAGCCGCCGGCCATCTGACCGCAGGCGCTAAGAAGGTCATCATGTCCGCCCCCTCCAAGGACGCCACCCCCATGTTCGTCTGCGGCGTTAACCTGGACAAGTACACCACCGACATGAACTTCGTCTCCAACGCCTCCTGCACCACCAACTGCCTGGCTCCCATCGCCAAGGTTCTCAACGACAAGTTCGGCATCACCGACGGCCTGATGACCACGGTTCACTCCACCACCGCCACCCAGAAGACTGTGGACGGCCCGTCCCTGAAGGACTGGAGAGGCGGCCGCGCCGCTTCCGGCAACATCATCCCCTCCTCCACCGGCGCCGCCAAGGCTGTGGGCAAGGTTATCCCCGAGCTCAACGGCAAGCTGACCGGTATGTCCATGCGCGTTCCCACTCTGGACGTGTCCGTGGTGGACCTGACGGTAAACCTGGCCAAGCCCGCCACCTACGACGAGATCTGCGCCGCCATGAAGGAGGCCTCCGAGGGCGAGCTGAAGGGCATCCTGGGCTACACCGACGAGGCGGTTGTCTCCGCCGACTTCCTGGGCGACCCCCGCACCTCCATTTTCGACGCCAAGGCCGGCATCGCCCTCACGGATACCTTCGTGAAGGTTGTGTCCTGGTACGACAACGAGGTCGGCTACTCCAACAAGGTGCTGGAGCTGATCAAGCACATGTATTCCGTGGATCACGCGGAGTAATCCCTTCCTTTTCAATCCCCCTTCCCCAGCCGGGAAGCGCCGAACCGCTCCCTGTCAAGTAGACAGATGAAAAAACAAAAATGAGTTTTCTCCAGGATCTCAGAAATGAGGTCCTGGTTTTCTTTTAGGCAGCTTCCAGCAAGCTGCGGTAAGTAGCCGGTGGCAGACAATTCAGTTTGTGCTGACGCCGCTGGTGGTTGTAGTAATGGATGAATTGTTCCACAGCAGCCGCCAGTTCCTCGTAGGTTTCAAATTGGTTGAGATCGTACATTTCGCATTTCAGGATGCCCCAAAAGCCTTCCATTGGGCCGTTGTCGATACATCTGCCGACCCGCGACATACTTTGCTCCATCTTCTGTTTGTCCAGTTTCGCTTTAAACTGCTTGCTCGTGTATTGGAATCCCCGGTCACCGTGAAACAGCGGATGAGCATCCGGATATTTTGGGACAGCCGAATCAAAGGTTTCAAATACAAGCTGGTTGTTGTTGCTCTTTCCAATCGCAAAGGAAACAATATCTTTACTTTTCAAATCAAGAATGGCGCTGAGATAAGCCTTCCCTCCTTCAGAGCGGTATTTCATCTCTGTTACATCGGTACACCATTTCTCGTTCACCGTATTCGCTGTAAAGTCTCGGTTTAGAATATTCTCAGCAGTAACTTCTGGTGTAGATCTTTGGTGAGCAGGACATTTTCTGCGAATGACAGCCAGCAATCCAACAATATATACCAAGCGATAGAACCTCTTTTGATTAAATTGCTTTTCATGAGTAGCGTTGTACTCGTCTGCAATTCGGCGGTAGCCGTAGGTTCCGTTGTGCTCTGCGTAAACTAAGCCAATTTCATGCAGCAGAGCTTCGTTTTCTGCTTCGTGGCTGCTCTTGACTCGGTGTGTCCATTTGTAGTAGCTGGATCTGTTAAGTTTTAAAATGTCGCAGAGTTCGGCTATGGCATATCCATCTTTGTGCATTTCCTGAATACAAAGATAAAGATGTTCCTGCTTGACACCGTTTAGCGCCACCTTCCTTCGATTTCCTCGAGTTTTTTAGCACAGCATTCTCCGTTTCTAATCTTTTATTCCGGGCTTCCAGTATCCGATTTTCAGCCCGCAGCTTTTCCAGTTCCGTCATTTCGGATTCCGGTTTACGCTTGCCATGCTTATCCACCAGACCTTCCGCACCTCTTTCTGTGTATTTTCTTACCCAAGAGGAGACCTGCTGATAACCAACAACATATTACTCAACTGCTGCGGTGTAATCATTTCCGTTTGCAATACAATAGCTGACAATTTCTACCCGTTCTTCGTATGTTGTGGTTCTTCCCTTAGTCATATAGATATCACTCCCTCGACCTCTGCCCGGTCGTAATTCTCTGCAACTATTATACACCTTAATTCAATTCCACAACTGCAAATCTCAATAAATCTTGTATTTTACGCAAATATCGTAAATGGAACCTTTCCCGGATAGATATTCCTCCACGGCACACTGTTTCAACTCTGCCGGGTAATATTGGTTGCCTTTTCTGCGCATTAACCCCTCGGCGCTGAATGTCTGGTATTTCCTTACCCAATGGCAAAGAGTCGTAATTGGCACACCAAACCTTTCCGAAATTCCTCCATACCCCATCCCTTCACGGATATGTAATTCTACTGCTTTGATCTTTTCCTCAATTGCAAACTTCTTTTTGCCCATAAAAACACCCCCATAGTGTAGTCTCGAAATTTTTGTTATTTCAAGTGTCTACTCTATGGGGAGCATATCAGATGAGGGGATCTGCCGGCTATTTTTCCCCCAGTTTGCTGACCAGGCTGATATGATTGCCATCCGGATCGTACAGCCCCAAATACCGAAAGCCCCAGGGCAAAGAGGCCGGCGGCCGACTGACGGTGATTTGGTTCTCCAGCAGCCACTCGTACTCCCGGTCCACATCGTCCACCCAAATCTCCATACAAATCGCCCGCTGCCCGTCATCCGGCGCCTGGGGATTTCGGGTGATGGTCAAATTAGCCCCCTTGCCGCCGTTGGGGAGGAGGAGCTCCACCCGGTCGGGACCGCCGTGGCTGTCCTCCCGGCCTGCGTGCAGCACCTTCTGATAGAACCCCACCAGTCGTTCCACATCCCGGGTCAGCAACTCAATCCCATGCAGTTCCACCGTTCCGCTCATGCATCGCCCTCCTTTTCATTCCATGAAACGCCGGAAGCCCCTAAAAATCGGCTCCCGGCGTTTTCTGCGCATATTTCGTCCTCAGGGCTGCTGAGGCGTGATGTGCCAAATTTCAGAGGCATACTGGCGGATGGTGCGGTCTGAGGAGAATTTACCGCCGGACGCCAAATTGATCAGACACTTGCGCCCAAAGCCAAGCCGGTCTGCATAATCCCGATTGGCCCGGAGCTTCGCATCCAAGTAGGCGTCATAATCCTTCAGGATGAAGTAATGATCCGGCCGGTGCCAGGAAGCGCCGTCCAAAAGGGCCGTATACAGCTCCCGCTGCTCATCGTCTGTGGGAACGGTGCCGTCTACCAAGGTGTCGATGGCACGGTGCAGGCGACGGTTGCTGTCGTAAATCCCCCGGGCCCAGTAGGTGTTCCGGATGGCGTTCAGCTCCTCCACCGACGCGCCAAAGATATAGTTGTTCTCCACGCCGGCCTTCTGCACGATCTCCACGTTGGCCCCGTCCATGGTGCCCAAAGTCACCGCGCCGTTCAGCATCAGCTTCATATTGCCGGTACCGGAGGCCTCCGTTCCGGCGGGAGAGATCTGCTCCGACACGTCGGCCGCCGGAATAATGTGCTCGGCATAGGAACAGTTGTAATTCTGAACGAATACCACCTGCAGTTTATCCCGGACCGCCGGATCCTGATCAATCATCTTGGCAATCCGGTTGATATACCGGATCACAGCCTTTGCCCGGACATAGCCGGGGGCGGATTTGGCGCCGAACAGGTAGACGGTGGGGTAGAAATTTTGCAAGCTCCCGTCTTTCAGGCGGAAATAAATATCCACCACAGACAGCGCATTCATCAGCTGCCGCTTATACTCGTGGGCCCGCTTCACCTGCACATCAAACATAAAGTCCGGATTGAGGTGCACGCCCTCATGCTTTTCCACCACAGCCGCCAGCTGCACCTTTTTCATGTGTTTGATTTGGTTAAACTGTCGAACCATGTCGTCGTCGATCATCGGCTTCAGGTTCTCCAGCTTATCCAGGTTCATCAGAAAGTCTCCGCCCACCCGGTACTTGATCATTTGCGTCAGCTCAGGATTGCACAGGCCCATCCACCGCCGGGGAGTGACGCCGTTGGTTTTGTTCTGGAACCGCTCGGGGTAGGCCTGATACCAATCGTGGAACAGGCTGTCCTTCAAAATCTGAGAGTGAATCTCCGCCACGCCATTGACATAACTGGACACATAAACCGAGAGATTGGCCATATGGGCCGTATTGTCCCGGATTACAAACAGGTTGGGATGCTCCGACTTCAGCTTGTTGTCAATCCGGACGAGGATGTCGCAGATCTCCGGCACCACGCTCCGCAGCAAATCCATATTCCACTTCTCCAGCGCCTCCCCCATAACGGTATGGTTGGTGTAGGAGAAGGTACGCTGGGCCATTTCAAAGCTCTGGTCAAAATTCATTCCCTCGGCCATCAGCAGGCGGATCAGCTCCGGAATGGACATGGCCGGGTGGGTATCGTTCAACTGCACGGCGGTAAAGTCGGCGAAACGGCTCAGGTCGGAGCCATGGGCCTCTTTATAGGTCCGGATGATATCCTGCAAAGAGGCGGACGAGAGCACATACTGCTGTTTCACCCGCAGACGCTTGCCCTCCCAGGTGGAGTCGTTGGGGTACAGAACCCGGGTGATGTCCTCCGCCTTATTCTTGGCATCCAAAGCCCGCTGGTAATCCTGGGCGTTGAACGCGTCAAAGTCCAGCTCCTCCTCTGCTTCGCATTGCCAAAGGCGCAGGGTTCCGATGTTGGACGTTTCGTAACCGATGATGGGCACGTCGTAGGGCACCGCCAGAACGGTGTGATCGGGGAACTGAATCTTCACCGTGTGGTTATACCGGCGGTAGGACCAGGGGTCGCCGTACTTGGTCCAATCGTCCGCCGTTTCCTTCTGGCTGCCGTTCTCGTCAAATTTTTGCTTAAACAGGCCGAAGCGGTAACGCAGGCCGTATCCGGACAGGGGGAGATTGCAGGATGCCGCAGAGTCCAAGAAGCAGGCCGCCAGACGGCCCAGACCGCCGTTCCCCAGCGCCGCGTCCTCAATGTCCTCCATGCAGGCCAGGTCCACACCCACCTCCTGGAAGGTCTTTTTCAGCTCATCCAAAATGCCCAAATTATACAGGTTGCTGTATACCAGGCGGCCAATGAGATACTCTGCAGAGAAATAGTAGGCTTTCCGGCCTTGCTGGCGGCTGCGCTTGCTCTTCGCCCAGTCCTCGCTGATGGACATCATCACAGCCTGAGACAACGCCTCGTGAAGCTCCTGCGGCGTGGCCTCCTGGAGAGACACATCGCTCTTATACCGCAGCTGCGCCTCTGTCATTCTTAAGATATGTTGACAATTCAAATTCATATACGCTATCTCCTCAATTGGAATCCATACGCAAAGCACACCGGCGGCGTGCTCTGTAAAAAGAATCAAAGTCGCTCGAACATCCGGGTAAGTTCCCGAATTCTGTCGGCCAACGTATTTGTTATCATATCATTTTGCGCCCGCCATGTCCAGTTTTTATTTGTTAAAGTTCCTGGAAAATTCATGCGGGCCTCTGCTCCCAGCTCCAGGTAATCCTGCATCTGGGCCACAAACAGGTCGGCCACAGAGCTCATCCCTCCGCGGATCATGCCCCAAACGTAGCCTTCCTCCTCATGGAGCCCCATGTACCGCTTGGCGTATGCCACATCCTCCGGGTTCGCCTCCTGCAGCCACTGGCTCATGGTCTGATTGTCGTGCGTGCCTGTGTAGCACACGGAATTCCTCGTGTACCGGTGCGGCTGGTAATCGCTGGGCTCCCGGGAGTCGAAGGCGAATTCCAGCACCTTCATACCCGGATAACCGGAATCCTTCTGGAGCTTCCGCACCTCCGGCGTCAAATAGCCCAGATCCTCCGCAATCACTTCCAGAGCCGGCAGCTTCTCCTGAATCGTGCGGATAAAATCCCACCCCGGGCCGGGTAACCAGCTGCCATTGCGGGCCGTCTCATCCTCCGCCGGAACCGCCCAATAGCTTTCAAATCCCCGAAAATGATCCAGACGAACCACATCATACATCCCGGCAGCCGCGTCCAGGCGGCGAAGCCACCAGGCATACCCGGACTCCTTCATCACATCCCAATCGTACAGCGGATTGCCCCACAGCTGGCCGTCTGCAGTAAAGGCATCCGGGGGAACCCCCGCCACCAGCTTGGGTCTGCGCGCCTCGTCCAGCTGGAACAGCCGGCTGTTTGACCAGACATCGGCGGAATCCAGCGGAACATAAATGGGCACATCGCCAATGATCCGAATCTGCTTCGACTGGGCGTATGCCCGCAGCTTGCCCCACTGCTCAAAAAATTTAAACTGTAGAAAATACTGGAATGCAATCTTATACTTTAGTCTCTCCCGATAGGCGCTCATCGCCTCCGGCTGCCGGAGGCGCAGGCCGTCCGGCCACTCCTGCCAGGGCTTTCCCTGAAACTCCTCCTTCAGCGCCATAAACAAGGCGTAATCCTGCAGCCAGTCCTGCTGCCGCTGGATAAACTGCTGAAACGCCCGGTTTGGAATGCCGAGAAAGCGCTCATAGGCCTGATATAAAACGGAACCCCGGTTTTCATACAAAATGCCGTAATCTACCCGGCCGTCCTCCCGGCTCCACGAAACGCCATCGACCTCTTCCCGGCGCAGAAGTCCCTCGTCCACCAACATTTCCAGGTCGATGAGATAGGGATTTCCGGCAAAGGCAGACAGCGCCTGATAGGGAGAATCCCCATAGCCGGTGGGGCTCAAGGGCAAAATCTGCCAGTACCTCTGCCCTGCCCGCTCCAGAAAATCCAAAAACCGGCAGGCCTCTTTGCCCATGGTCCCCACGCCGTTTGGGCCGGGCAGAGATGTCACATGCATCAGAATTCCGCTCGCTCGCATCGCAATTCCTCCTTACCGCCCAAGGTCTGGGCTCTCTCTTTTCCATTCTACGGAGGATCCCGCCGCCGCGTACCGGACACCGTCCACTTTTTCCATACGCTTCCGGCGCATTCCTCCGGCCGGGCGGCTCTGCTGACGGAGAGAGCGTAGCCAATTCCGGCACAAAATATTCCTCCGCAGGCGCCCGCCGGACTTTCGGGCAGCTGTGGCCCGGCCGGCGAATTCTCCTCGTCCCAGAAAAGGATGGATCCCCGTGGTTTTTTCCTATTCCGCCGTCAAATTGCGTAAAAGCACCCTAAAACCGGAGATTCCTTCCTCAGCAAAAATTGCTTTTTATGCCAAAACCCAAGGCGGCGGCAGCACACAAAGGGGCGGCTCCCATTGCAATCCGGCCGGGCCGTGGATGCTTTCCGGAAGGGCACGCCCACACCTGCCGGGCATCCTGCGTCACAGCAAATTTTCACCGCAATACCGTCTCCTTGTTTTTTAGCCTATCATATACAAAGTTAATACTTTTCGGGAAATTTGTCAATATTTTTCGCCAAAATTTTTGATCTCGTTGCTTATTTTTTACGTTTTGTACAATTCATCCCCGCAAATGGCAACGCTGTATTCCCCATCTGCACCCCTGAGACAGCCCACGCTTCCCGTTCCATCCATAGCTACCAGCTACCGCCCCCCATCAAAATTTCAGAACGCTATTGACAAATGTAGGTCCCGGTGCTACAATACCGGCAAGTTACCGCTCATTTTAGGGAAGGAGAAAGCACGATGAAGAAGCTTCACGCTGCAAGCATGAATCGGATGGAAATGCGCATGTTCGCCATGTGCATGCTTTGCTGCGCGAATTTTTCGATGTGCTTTCTGTCATAGAGCGCCGGAGCGGGTTTCGCCGTTTTCCGTTTGTGTGTCTAGGGAAGCTTCATCGGAAGCTTCCCTTTATTTTTTAGCTGCTGGAAAGGAATTTACTTATGAAGACCATGGCCAGAATTTTTGTCATGACAAACGTAACGCAGCAACGAATGTGTCCCATCACCAGTCCGTTTGTTGCCTCAAATTACTACGTTACAAAAAGGAGTTTTAATCATGAAAAAAATCATCTCTCTGCTTCTGGCCGCCGCATGGACGGTGGGCTCCGCTCTGTTTTTGTCCGCCTGCTCCCCCAGCGAGGGTATTACCATTGCCGTCCCCAACGACACAACCAATGAGGCCCGGGCCCTGCTGCTGTTACAGGAAAACGGATACATCACCCTGAAAGAGGGCGCCGGAATCACGGCTACCGCTCGGGACATTGCCAGCAATCCGCAAAACATTCATCTGCAGGAAGTGGAAGCAGCCCAACTGCCCAACGTGCTGCAGGACGTAGACTATGCCGTGATCAATTCCAACTACGCCATTGAGGCAGGCCTGAATCCGATGGAGGACGCCCTGACCATGGAAGGAGCTTCCTCCGCTTACACCAATGTTTTAGTTGTAAAAGAGGGCAATGAGGAAAGCGATTCCATTCGGGCCCTGAAGGCTGCCTTATCCAGCCGGCAGGTGGCCGACTACATTGCCGAAACCTACGGCGGAGCCGTGGTCAGTACCGTGGAGAATCCCTCGGACGGATACGACGCCTCGGTGGATTACAACGCTCTGGCCGGCGTCACCATCACAGTGGCCGCCTCTCCCACACCACACGCTGAAATTCTGAAAATCGCCCAGGAGATTTTGGCGTCCAAAGAAATCACCCTGGATATCAAAGAGTTCACCGACTACATACAGCCCAATCTCGTGGTAGACAGCGGGGACATCGACGCCAACTATTTTCAGCACACCCCTTATCTGGATAATTTTAATGAGGAAAATGGGACCCACCTGGTGGCCGTAGCCGCCATTCACGTAGAGCCCATGGGGCTGTACGGGGGCAAACAGACCACCTTGGAGCCCCTTCAAGGCTAACGCGCACCGACGCATCCCCATCCGACATGCTTTCCACGCGCCTGGAGGAAACTATGATTGAAATACAAAATTTATCCAAATCCTTCCCGACGGCCAACGGGCAGGTTGAAGCGCTGAAGCAGGTATCTCTGACCATTGCCGACGGAGACATCTACGGCATCATCGGCATGAGCGGCGCCGGCAAAAGCACCCTAGTCCGGTGTATCAACCTGCTGGAGCGGCCCTCTCAAGGGTGCATCCGGGTGGACGGGCAGGACCTGGGAAGCCTGTCCCCCGCCGCCCTGCGCCGGGCCCGCCGGGACATTGCCATGATTTTCCAAAGCTTCAACCTGCTGATGCAGCGCACCTGCCTGGGCAATGTCTGCTTTCCTCTGGAGCTGGCCGGGGTAAAAAAGGGACCGGCCAGGCAGCGGGCCCTGGAGCTGCTGGAGCTGGTGGGGCTGCCGGACAAGGCGGACGCCTACCCGGCGCAGCTCTCCGGCGGCCAGCAGCAGCGCGTCGCCATTGCCCGGGCCCTGGCCGCCGGTCCCAAGGTCCTACTATGCGACGAGGCCACCAGCGCCCTGGACCCCAAAACCACCCACGCCATTTTGGAGCTGATTCGGGACATCAATCGAAAGCTGAGCATTACGGTGATCCTCATCACCCATCAAATGTCTGTGGTGGAGGAAATCTGCAACCGCGTGGCCATTCTGGATCAGGGCGCCGTCGTGGAAGAAGGGGAAGTCGGCGCCGTCTTTGCCCGCCCGCGCTCCGACGCCGCCCGCCGCCTGGTTTTCCCCGACGGAGCGGAGGAAATCCTCGCTCCCCATCCGGAAGAGCGACGGCTTCGGGTCGTCTTCCATGGTGCGCCCACGACCCGGACTCCCCTCATCGCCCGAATGGCCATGGAGGAGCGCATTGCCGCCAACATTCTATCGGCCTCCACCCGAAGCATTGGGGACAAGGTTTACGGAAACATGCTCCTGAGCATCTCCGGCAGCGCAGAACAGGCCCTTCGAGCGACGGCTTATCTGAAGAGCATTCCGGATATTATCGTCGAGGAGGTGGAGTCTCATGCTTGAACGGGCGTTTACCTCAGAGGCAGTCCGGGAGGCCCTGGAAATTCTGCGGTACGAATTCCCCCTGGCGCTGTGGGAGACGGTGTATGTGACGCTGCTCTCCACGGCCTTTGCCATCGTCCTGGGCCTGCCGTTGGGCGTTCTCCTGGCAGTGGGGCGGCGGGACGGCATTCTGCCCCTGCCCGGGTGGCTGCGGCAAGGGCTGAATCTTTTGATTAACCTGCTTCGCTCCGTGCCCTTTCTGATTCTCATGGTCCTGCTCATCCCCCTGACCCGAGCCATTGTGGGCACGCCGGTGGGCACGGTGGCCTCCATCGTCCCCCTGGTGATAGCGGCCTTTCCCTTTGTGGCCCGCCTGGTGGAGAGCAGCCTGCGGGAGCTGAATCCCAGTATCTTAGAAGCCGCCCAGAGCATGGGCGCCTCTCCCCTGCAAATTATCTGGAAGGTGATGCTCCCGGAGAGCGTCCCCAGCCTCCTGTCCAACGGAACCATCGCCATCACCACCATCCTGGGTTACTCTGCCATGAGCGGCATCATCGGCGGCGGCGGTCTTGGTAAGATCGCCATCAACTACGGTTACCACCGGTATCAATACCTGGTGATGCTTCTGGCCGTCGCTTTGCTCATCCTTCTGGTACAGATTTTTCAGGCTCTGGGGACCCGCCTGGTAGCCAGACTGGACCGGCGGCTGAAATAAGCGTGCGCGCTGCCGTTCTCCAAATGAAATCGCTTACTATGCAATACACACCGGTTTGCCGCCCCAGCAGGCTGCAAACCGGTGTGTATTTGTGCACCCAGGCCTATTCCATCTCCGCGCCGGTGTCACAGCCATGGGCCCGGGCAAACACGACGCCGGTACACAGGCCCATCAGGCCGAACAGAGACAACAGGTATCCCGGCAGCGCCCAACTGCCCAGGCTCTGAATCAGCAACCCGCCCAGGGGAGGCAAGAGGGTAATGGCCAGGTAAGAGGAGGCCATCTGGACTCCCATGGCAGACTGAGACGCCGCTCTGCCAAAATGCCGAGGGGTCAGGTGCAGCAAATTGGGAAAAACAGGTCCATTTCCAAAGCCAATCCAAAACAGTCCCACTACAGCGGCCCAGCCGGGCAACGGCAACAGCAAAAATGCCGCTCCCAGTCCCGCCAGGCCCTGTCCCCACCGGACCAGCCTCCGGCTGCCCAGGCGGCCGGCCAAAAATCCGGAGAGCATCCGGCCGGCCGTCATGCCGATATAATAGAGCGTAATTCCCCGGGCGCCTGCCTCCGGGCTGCAACCGCGGCCCGCCACCAAATAGGTGCTGCCCCAGATACCGGCCGTATACTCCAGGCCGCAGGAGCCCGCAAAAGCCAGCAGTCCCGCTATAAATCCAGGCATTCGGAACAGCCGGGACACCGGAACCGGCTTTGTTTCCGCCTCCTGCGCTCCGGCATCTTGCCCCACGCGCTTCCAAAGAGGGAGCGTCACCAGCAGCAATAGGCCGATGGCGCCCTGCAGGGCAGCCATTATACCGTATCCCTGCCGCCAGCTTCCCCACTCCAGGGCCAGAGACATGAGATACGGGCTCAGGGATACGCCAATGCCGTAAAAGCCGTGCAGCAAGTTCATTTGATTGGCGCTGTAATGCAGCGCCACATAGTTATTCAAGCCGGAATCCACACATCCGGCCCCCAAGCCCAGGGGGACGGCCAGCAGGCACAGCCAGAGGAAGCCGGGCGCCAGGGAAAAGCCCAGCAAAGACAGCGCCGTCAGGGCCACGCTGACCATCGTCACCGCACCCGTGCCAAAGCGTCCCAGAATCTTGCCGCTGCACAGGCTGGAGACAATGGTCGCGCCGGAAATGAGGCTGGTCACCAGCCCGCCTGCGGATAGAACCGTTCCCAGCTCCTCTCCCATGGCGGGCCAGGCCGCCCCAAACAGAGAGTCCGGAATTCCCAGACTGATAAACGCCAGATAGATGAGAAGGAGCAACGCCGTAGCCATTCTACTTACCTGTATCTTTCCATCTGGGCTTGCAGCCAAGCGCCGTCCTCAAAATAGTTGATCCGCATGGCCCGTTTGACATCCGATAGGGTCCGGGCCGCCTCCTCTCGGGCTACCTCGCTGCCCCGCTTGAGTATGTCGTACACGCCGGGGATGTCCTTTTGCCACTGGGCACGCCGCGCCCGAATGGGGGCGAGCTCCGCCTGGAGAATGCGGTTCAAGAACTTTTTCACCTTGACATCGCCCAGCCCACCTCTCTGGTAGTGAGCCTTCAGCTCATCCAGATTGGCATACTCCGGCCAAAACTCCTGAAAATGCGCATCCCGGCAGAATGCATCCAGGTAGGTGAAGACCGCATTGCCCTCCAGGCTGCCGGGATCCGTGACCTTTAAATGGTTGGGGTCTGTGAACATGCTCATGACCTTCTGCCGGACCTCGGTCTCTGAATCAGAAAGATAAATGCAGTTGCCCAGAGATTTGCTCATTTTGGCCTTCCCGTCCGTGCCGGGCAGACGGCAGCAGACCTGATTCTGAGGAATCAGCGCCTCCGGCTCCACCAGCGTCTCGCCGTAGGTCAGGTTGAACCGGCGCACAATTTCCCTGGCCTGCTCCAGCATGGGAAGCTGATCCTCTCCCACCGGCACGGTGGTGGCGCGGAAGGCAGTGATGTCCGCCGCCTGGCTGATGGGATAGGTGAAAAAGCCTACGGGAATGCTGGCCTCAAAGTTCCGCAGCTGAATCTCTGCCTTGACCGTGGGATTCCGCTGCAGCCGGGAGACCGTAACCAAATTCATATAATAGAAGGTCAGCTCCGTCAGCTCCGGAATCTGAGACTGAATCAGGAGCGTGGATTTCTGCGGATCCAAGCCGCAGGAGAGGTAGTCCAACGCCACCTCCAGAATGCTTTCCCGAATTTTCTCCGGGTTGTCGGCATTGTCGGTCAACGCCTGAGCGTCGGCAATCATAATGAATATCTTGTCGTACACGCCGGAATTCTGCAGCTCCACCCGCCGCTTCAGGGAGCCGACGTAATGTCCCAGGTGCAGGCGGCCGGTCGGCCGGTCGCCGGTGAGTATAATCTTCTCCATGGTTCGTTTCCTCCTTGCAAAAAATAAAGGGCCCCATCCTACAAAGGACAAGACCTCGGTCTATACGCCACCTGTGCAGGCGCCCACAAGCATGGGGCCTCCGGGTAACGGTCGGATGCCGTCGGCGCCTACTGAAAACTTCGGGCCACCCTCCGGAGCCCATTGGGGACAGCCGACTTACAGCCCTTCCAGCATACCGGGCTGCTCTCTGCAAAGCCGGGACCGTCCTTACTCTTTCTCCATCTACGGTTTCCTATGTGCCCTTATCATACTTCGCCCCCTGAGAAAAGTCAAGGGGCGAAGCATGCGGAAAATCAGCGGGAGAAGATCACCCGTTCGCTGTGGAACATTCTGGTGAGCAGGAAGACGCCCAAGCCGGTGAACACCAGGTTGGCGCCCACCGCCGTCAGAATCAAAGCCGGTGCGGGAGAGAAGGCAAAAATGCCGACCATACACTGGACGCTGTTATAAATGGGAATCAGGTAATACCACAGCTCCGTTTGGGCCCCGTCTCCAAACATAGCGGTTACGCCTACCAAAATCACCAGAATCATCAGCGGCATGACGTAGCCCTGCGCCTCCTTGGCGGATTTTGCAAAGGCGGAGATGATGGAAATGACGGTAATCAGCAGCAGAACCGTGGAAAGGATCACAACACCCAGAAGCACATAATCCTCCACGCTATACGTGACGGAAAGGGAATCGGAGGCCACCCCCATCAGCTTGGGAAACGATAACATGGTTCCCAAAGCGCTGGAAGCGCCCGCCAGCAGGGCAATGACCGACAGCGCCGCAATTTTCCCCAGGGCAATGCTGCTTCGCTTGGCAGGGGTAATCAACAGCGTTGCAATGGTGCCCCGCTCCTTTTCTCCGGCAATGGACTCCGGCGCCACCGCCATGCAGCCGCTGAAGAGGAAAATGAGCAACAGCATCGGCATGAGGGAGGAAAACAGCATTCCGGTGGCATCCTCCTGGGTCACCAAATCATACTCTCCGGAGCGGTTGATATCAAACCGGTTGGACAGGCTGCTCTCGTACTGGTCCAACGTCTCCAGCATGAGACTGTACGCCTGCTGGGAGGCAGTGGATGCGGAGTTGTAGTAAATCTCCACCTGGGGCGCGGCAGCGCCGGAGGCAATGTCATAACCTGCCACCGCCTGGTCAAAGTCCTCCGGAAAACAGATGTACAGATCCAGCTCCTGGTCCCGGACCTGCTCCATGGGATCGGACTGCTCCTGAATCTCCAATACCTGAGACAGCGCAGAGGTCAGACTGTCCGGCAGATTTTCCACCACGGCAGTGGGACGATACATATCTTCCACGGAGAACTGGCTGGTCAAAGCGCTGCCCATAAAGGTATACAGCACATAGATCATCAGACCGGGCAACAAGATCGTCGTCAGCGCCATGCGCCGGTCCCCAAAAAAGCGGGCCAGTTCCTTCTTAAAAATGGTCACAACGGGATTGCGCATCACATTCCACCCGCCCTTTCCGCATACAGGTCAAAAAACCGGTCCTCTAAGCTTTTCCCGGCGCAGACCTCCTGCAAAGCGCCGCATTCTATCATCTGCCCGTCCAGGAGAATCCCCACCCGGTCGCAGACCTTTTCAATGAGGCTGAAAATGTGGGTGGAGACAAGCACCGTGCGGCCCCGGGCCTTGAGCTCCAGGAGAAAATCCGTCACGACCTTGGCCGTCAGCACGTCCAGGCCGTTGGTAGGCTCGTCAAAGATAATGACCGACGGATCATGAACCAGGGAAATCGCCAGGGAGGCCTTTTGCTTCATACCGGTGGACAGGTTTGCCACCTTCACCTCCGCAAATTCTCCAATGCCGAAGGTATCAAACAGCTCCTTCTTGCGCCGGTCCCGAACCTCCGGGGGGACCTGATGCAGCTGGGAAAAAAAGTCGTATAAATAGTTCGGCGTAAAGAACTCCTCCAGCTTTAGCTCGCTGGTGAGAAACCCCACACGCCGCCGGACCTGCTCCGGCTGGCGGGTGATGCTGTAACCCTCCACCGTAGCGTCGCCCCGGTCCGGCCGAATCAGCGTGGCCAGCATGCGCAGCGTCGTTGTCTTCCCCGCGCCGTTGGGACCCAGCAGGCCGAAGATCTCTCCCTGCCGCACGGAGAAGGACAGATCCCGAACCGCAGTTTTGCTCTTCGCTTTGGTCTTCTCCAGCTTCTGCTGCTTGGCAGAGAGGCGGAAGGTCTTCTGCAGGCCGCTGGCTTGCAGGATATCAGGCATCGTACATTCCTTCTTTCTAAATGGAAGTCCGAATCATTGTACCATACCGCCGCTGCCAATTCCACTGTTTTGCAAAAATTTAAGAGATAACTTACAAAGCTCGGATCAACCGGCTAACCCCCGCCGCGTCCTCTGCTCCAGGACATAGCTGCATCCCAGCCGGTCGTATAGCCGTCATGACTCGATGGCCGTTCCGCCGGTTCTCCCGAGAGGCCACCGGGCGTCCTCCCCTTCCTCCAGCACAACCTTGAGCCCGTAGGTCGCCTGCAGTCCGTCCTGCGGCCACTGTATGGTGACCTCATAAATATATTCTCCCGGTGTGAACGGCGCTACGATGCCGATGCCGCTCTGGTCTTCCTCCCAGTACAAGCACGAACTGCGGGAATCGTATGGAAGCCGAATTCCGTTGTCAAACACCTCTCCCCCCGGGAGATAAATTTTGTAGCTCGCCCCTTCGGGCAGCTCCGCCGACAGCGCAATGCGGTTCTGGCCCTCTCCCGTGAGGACCAATGTATTTTCCGCCCCATATTCCCGTTCCCAGGCAGGTTTCCCATAGACCGCCCCCTGGTCTTCCCCGTCGTCCCAGGCGTAGGACAGCAAAAGCGCCTGAGCTTGTATATGGTGCTCCGTCTCCACCGCTGTGATGCTGGGAGCCCCCATATCCGCCTCCCGGCTCAAACACCCGCCGGTGCAGAGGAGCGCCAAAACCAGCAGGATAACATATGGGCCGTATTTCCTTTGCTTCTGCATATGGTAATCCTCCCCCCATTTTTCAATCTTGAAATTTCACGTTTCACTTATATGCGACACATCAAAGCAATCTGCCGGCAATTTAAAGTGCAGATTATATGGAATTATTATATTCTGTATTGACAAAACTGTCAAGTACACCTTCCCGGCCGGTCATCCGGATCGGAACAGCATGCCGGCCGCCTGTCTACCTGCGTTCTGCTTTCTAAGCTCCACTCCCTCCGGCAATTGTATTGCATTTTGCTTCTGCATTTTGTACAATAAAATCAGACTCTCCCGGAATGACGGGAAGCGTCTGGGACAAAATAGAAAATGATCCCACAGTCAGGAGGAAAGACCATGGAAAAGTACGTTTGTGATGTTTGCGGTTATGTTTATGACGAAGCGGCGGGAGATCCCGACAACGGCATTGCCCCCGGCACCCGCTGGGAGGACCTGCCGGAAGACTTTGTCTGCCCCTTATGCGGCGTAGGAAAGGATATGTTCTCCAAGGAATAAGGGCAACGGGCGGGGCTGCAAATCCTGCAGC
>UREY01000015.1 GCA_900546915.1 uncultured Eubacteriales bacterium | reverse complement strand
GGCCTTCTCATCACGAAGGCCCGGGCCCGCCGGTTTACAAATCGGACTGCGCTCCCCCGGCGGACAGGTCATAGATCCGGGTACAGATCCGGTCCGCCAAAGCGCGGTTGTGGGTGACGGCAATGAGGCCCATTTTCCGGGCGGCGGCCTCCTCCAGGATGCAGTTCCAGATCTGCGCCTGGGTAATCACGTCCAGCATGGTGCTGATCTCATCGCATATGAGAAAGTCCGCCCCGCTGGCCAGGGCCCGGGCCACGCAGAACCGCTGCAGCTCCCCGCCGGACAGCTCCCGGGGGAAGCGGTCCAGCCAGGCCGGTTCAATGCCGAGGGCCTCCAGCAGCTCCGGCCGGAGGCGGCCGCTCTCCTCCAGCACCCGACGCAGACGCCAGCGTGGATTGATGGCCTTTTCCGGATGCTGGTAAATGAGCTGCACCGGGCAGAATCCCTTTCGGGGCAGAGCCGCGCCGTCCAGGAGAATCTGCCCGGCCTGGGGCCGCAGATAGCCGGACAGCAGCAGAGCCAGCGTGCTTTTTCCATAGCCGCTGGGCGCGAACAGGCCGAGCCGCTCCCCGCTGTCCACCGCCAGGCTCAGATCCTCCAGAACCCAGGGGCCCCTCCGGTCATAGCGGAAGCTGACGTGTTGGGCTTCAAGTCGCATGAAAACACCTCACCTCTCCGTCCCGCACCCGGCGCACCGGGGGAACGGCGGACTCGCACTGCGCCGTCCGGTGGGGACAGCGGGGCGCAAACAGGCAGCCTCGGGGCAGATCTCCCGCATAGGGCTGAAAGCCGGCAATGGGGGCAAAGTCATGCTGGGGCAGAGCCCGCCACAGCGCCCGGCTGTAGGGGTGGCGCAGGGCCTCCGGCCCCCGGCGGAAGTCCTCCGCCGGGGCGGTTTCCACGGTGGTTCCCGCGTAAAACACGGCAATCCGGTGGGCAAAATGGAAAGCCAGGTCGATGTCGTGGGTGATGAGCACCACGGCCTTGCCGGCGTCGGCCAGGTCGCGGAACATCTGCAGGGCCTCCCGGGCCTGGTCCAGACTCATCCCCGGAGTGGGCTCGTCGGCGATGATGAGCCGGGCTCCGGCCAGCAGAGCCGTGGAGACCAAAACCCGCCGGGCCATGCCGCCGGAGAGCTGAAAGGGATACAGCCGCTCCGTCTGCTCCGGAAGGCCGAAGCGCCGGAACAGACTGCGGCGTTTTTCCGTGGGACGGGGCTTCCGGTGGCCGTCCGCCTGAGGGCCCACCTTCATCAGGGGATCCAAAAAGGCGACGGACTGGGGCACCAGGGCAATTTCACCGCCCCGAAGCTCGGCCTGCCGGTCCGGGGTCAACGGCCGGCCGTCAAAGCTCAGCCTTCCCTCCACCCGGGCGTTGCCCGGCAGAATCCCCAAAATGGCGGAGGCCAGCAGGCTTTTTCCCGAGCCGGAGGAGCCGGCCACTGCCAGAATCTCCCCGGGGTAGACCGACAGGCTCAGGCTGGAAATGACCTGGAGCCGCTGCCGGGTCAGGCCGCGCCGGTACATTTGAAAAGAAACGGACAAGTCCGAAACCTCTAAAAGCGGCTGTTGATTCGGTTCCATCGTAACCTCCTGCATACCGGTCTATTCCTGGGCGCTGTAGGGGTCCAGGATGACCCGTAGATTTTCACCCAGCCGGTCCATCAGCAGCACCACAGCCACCAGGAGCAGGCCCGGGAACACCGCCGGCCACCACATACCGGCGGACAAGTATTTCATGCTCTCCGAGAGAATGATGCCGATGGCCGGCTGCTCCGGAGGCAGGCCGTAGCCCAAAAAGGAGATCGAGGCCTCGTGCAAAATGGCGTGGGGAAACATGAGAATCAGACCCACCAGAAACTGGGGCACCAGGTGGGGCAGCAGGTGGCGGGTCAGAATCCAGCCGCTGGATTTCCCCAGCCGCCGGGACACCGCCACAAATTGCTGATTTCGCAGCTGCATCACCTCTCCCCGGATGAGCCGGGCCAAGCTGGTCCAGTGGGTTGCGGCCACGCCGATGAGCAGGCCCTTGAGCCCCCGGCCGCAGGCAAAGGAAATCAGGATCACCAAAATGGTGTGGGGAATGCCCATCACCAGATCAATGAGCCAGTTGACGGCGCTGTCGACCGCCCTGGAGCCGGTGGCTGCGGCAATGCCGATGAGCACGGCTGCCACGGCGCTGATGGCCGAGGCGGCAATTCCCACAGTCAGGCTGGTGGACAGGCCCTTCAGGGTCCGCAGAAATAGGTCCCGGCCCAGCCAGTCCGTACCGAAGGGATGGGTCCAGGAGGGCGGCGCCTTGGCCTGGGCGAAGTTGGACGCCACGGCGTCGTCCGGAATCCAGCGGCCGGCGGCAAAGGCGGCGATCATGAGAATTCCGATTAGCACGGTGGAGAGCAGGAGTCTGGTCCTTCGGTTGCAAAATCCCTTCATGGGCGGGCCTCCTTCATCCGGGGGTCCACCACGCCGTAAAGCAGGTTGGCAATCAGGTTGCCCACACAGACAAACAGGGTGGAAAACAGCGTGATGCCCAGCAGTAGGGGCACATCGGAATTGAGACCGGCCTCCGCCGCAGCGGAGCCCAGACCGGGATAGGAGAACACGGTCTCCGCCAAAACCGAGCCCCCGAACAGCTCGGCAAACGAAGCGAACTGCAGCGTCAGGGCGGGCAGCAGGATATTGCGCAGGCCGTGACGGCGCAATATGGTCCTCCCGGTTTCTCCCCTGGCCCGGGCGAACAGGACGTATTCGCTCTCCATCACCTCCACCAGCTTCTGCCGGGTGTGCAGGGCGATGTTGGAGACGGACATGAGGCTTAGGGTGAGGGCCGGCAAAAGCAGGTGATGCAGCCGCTGCCAGATGGTCACCTGACTGTTGAGCGCGCCGATGGGAGTGGAAAAGCCCAGGGGAAACCAGCCCAGCGCCACGGAAAACACCAACAACAGCACCAGGCCCAGCCAAAAGGTGGGGATGCTGCTGAGAATATAACAAATCTTCTTGAGAATCCGGTCCGGCAGCCGGTCCCGGCACATGCCCATGACGCATCCGAGGCCGAAGCCCAAAAGGCCGGAGAACAGCCAGGCGCACAGCATCAGGGCCAGGGAATTGCAAAACCGCTCGCCAATGAGCTCCAAAACCGGACGGCGGTACAGGAGAGACTGGCCGAAGTCTCCGTGAAGGAGCGCGTTCAGCCAGTTCATGTACCGCTCCACCGGCGGGTCGTTGACCCCCCAGTATTCCTCCAGCTCCTGCCGCTGTTCGGCGGAAACGCCGCCGACGCCCAGCACATACTGCTGCACCGGGTCCACGGGAGACATGCTCACAAGTGCAAACGCCACAACGCTCACAGCCAGCAGAAGCAGCAGCGTCTTCAGGCCGTACCGCAGCAGAGTCCGGCCCAGGCGGCCTGCCATGCCAGTCATAACATTCTTCCTTTCCCGGCGGGCGCAACGGCCCGCCTTTTTCTTTGGTTCCTCATCCTCAGGCATTCCAGGACCAGTCTCTGAGATTTTTCAGCAGGGGCATGGAGGCGCCGTGGGGATGGAGCTGCTGCGGGCCGATGTCCAGGCCGTCCCGGACGTAATAGACATGCTCCACGTTCACAATCCAGACCCACGGGCACCGGCCCTTCATGGCGGTGCCCGTGGAGCCGTCCCACTGGGCCAGCTTCCAGTTTTCATAGGCCTCCTCCGTGGTCCGGGCCTCCATGGCGGCCTCCAGGTAGCCGTCGGTCACAGCCGAGACGTAGCCCTCGGGGTTGTAGTAATCGTCCCGGAGGGCGTAGCTGCTGTGGAACAGGCAGTAGCTCTCGTAGGGATTGGCGGCGCCCCAGCCCATCAGCACGGCATTGGAGAACATGCGCTTGGAGATGTCGTCCCAGCTGGTGCCCTCCACATGCATCTGAATGCCGACCTCCCGGAGCTGCTCCGCCGCCGCCATGGCCACGGCCTGCCGGACGGAGTCGCCGCTGCCGTACAGGCAGGTGAATTCCGCCTTCACCCCGTCCTTTTCCACAATGCCGTCTCCGTCGGAGTCGGCCCAACCGGCGTCGGACAGGAGCTTCTGGGCGTAGGCAACGTCGGTTTCGATCACCACCTCCGGGTTGTTCCAGGGCATGCCGTCGTTTTCCGAATAGCAGGGGGAGGCAAAGCCGTTGAGGGCCGCCTGAGCCACCTGCTCCCGGTCTATGGCATAGGCCATAGCCTGGCGGATCTCCAGGCAGCTGGTGACGTCGTTGCCGATGGGGTAACCGTCCTGGGTGGTCTTCCCGGTGTCCGGCTCCACAGGCAGGGTGATGCCCCGGTTGTCCACGGAGGTGACGGACTGCACGGTATAGCCCGCCACCTGGGTGGTGGCCAGGGTGGCGGCGGTGAGGGCCACATCCACCTGACCGGCCTGGACGGCGGCCAGGGCGGCGTCCTCATCCTGAAAAACAATGGTGACTTTTTTGATGGATGGAACTTGGCCGTAGTAGTCCTCGTTGGCCTCCAGAATCAGCTGCTCCTGTTGGTTCCACTGGACAAACTTGTACGGGCCGGAGCCGATGGGCGCGACGCCGTAGTTCGGGCCGTAGGCGTGCTCCGGGACGATGCCCACGGAGGCGACGGTGTTGAGGAAGGAGGAGGTGGGCTTGGTCAGGGTGAACACCACCGTGGTCTCGTCCACGGCCTCAACGGTATCTAGAAAGGTCAAATCCAGGGAGGACTGACTGGTTTTGGCCGTGTTGAAGGTAAAGGCCACGTCGGCGGCGGTGACCGACTCCCCGTCTGTAAATTTGGCGTCGGTGCGGAGGGTAAAGGTCCAGGTGAGGCCGTCGGAGGACAGGGCGTACTCCTCCGCCAAATCGTTGACGAAGTTCATGTCATAGTCATACTCCACCAGCGTGCTCTGCACCAGAGGGGTGGCGCCGTGGCCCCAGCCCCGGCAGGGATCCAGGGTGGTGGGCTCCGAGGAAATAGAAATCACCACCTCGTCCCGGTTTGTCTGCCCGGCAGGCTCGCCGCCGGTCCGGGCGGCGCATCCGGCCAGCAGGGACAGTCCGGTAAACGCGGTCAGAATCAGAGAAAATACGGTCTTTTTCACGGAGATTCCTCCTACTCTGTGTTGTCTTCGCCAGTATACCCCATGCTCCGCACTGCCGCAAGCCCCCCTGGGGGTTAAAAATTTTTCCAGTTCCCCAACGCGCGCCGCCGGAGCCCTGGGCTTTCCAACAAAACCGCCTCCAGGCTCCCTAGGTCCTGGAGGCGGTTTTTTCACATATCGGTTTCCTCTTCCACGTCGGCAAAGTCGCTCTCCCCGGCATAATCTCCGGCGGAGGCCGGGGGCGGGCTGGTGACATCCCGCTGGCTGCGGAGCTCGCCGATGCGCTGCAGAGCGGCGTCAATCCGGCCCACCTGCTCGTCATAGGCAGGACCCGCCGGAGCGGCAGCGGAAATTCGATCCTGATAGTACAGCTTCCCAATGGCCTGATATGCGGCCTTCACCTTTTCCTCCTCGGCGGCAATGGCGATGGAGAGCTTGGCGGAGTTGGCCGCCCGCTTGGTGGCGGAGGCGGCAGTCTGCGCCGCGCTGGCGGCCCGGTTCCAGAATTCGTCGAAATGACTCATGGCAGAATCTCCTTCCGGTTCAGGTTTTCCTCTTTATTATAACACACTTTCAGCCTGTCCGGTGCGTAAAACCCGGCATTTTACAAAAAATTTATGTTCTGAGCCAGGTGCAGAACCGTTGCCACAGGCTCTGCCGGTCCGATGTCTGCTCCTTCTGTTCCGGCTCCGCTTCCCGGCAGGCCCCGGCTGCAGCCACCCGGTTGACAAACAGCTTCTCCGGGTCATGCTTCCGGAAGGCCTGCACGGTCAAAATGATCAGCGCCGTCACGCAGCCCACCGCCGCCACAATTTGGCTCACGCGCAAATCCGTACCGGGGATATAGAGGCTGTCGGTCCGCAGGCCCTCGATCACCGCCCGGCCGGCGCCGTACCAGGCCATATATTGCAGCGCCGTCTGTCCGTCGTACTTCCGTCGTTTCGACAGAACGTGCAGCAGCAGGAAGCCCGCCAAATTCCACACCGACTCATATAAAAAGGTGGGATGGACGTAAATGGTCCGGCCGGTCGTCCCGTCGGTGAGCCCCATTCGCAAAAAGCCGGTGGTTTCCCCGCCAAAGGCCTCCCGGTTCAGGAAGTTGCCCCAGCGGCCGATGCACTGCCCGATGAGAAAGCCCAGGCAGACCAGATCCAGCAGAGCCAGGACGTTCAGCTTCTTCACCCGGCAGAAAATCAAAGCGCCGATGACCGCGCCGATGACGCCGCCGTAAATGGCCAGTCCGCCCTCCCAAATGTACAGGCAGGAGATGGGGTTGGCGGCATACTGCTCCCAGGAAAAGATGCAATAATAGGCCCGGGCGCAAATGATGGCAAAGGGGGTCACCCACAGGACCCCGTCGATGAGATGGTCCTCCGAGATGCCGAACTGTCGGCACCGGCGGCAGGCGTACCACACCGCCAGGCACAGGCCCAGCGCAATGATCACCCCATACCACCGGATTGTAAAATGGCCCAGGGTGAAGCCGGTGGAGGGATTCAGAGAGATCCCCAGCCCGGGAAAGGAAATTTCAGTAAAGGTCAACATACCGGCCCCTCCTTTTGCCGCGGCAGAACGATGGAAATGGCGCTGCGGTCCGCCACGACTGTCTGCCGCAAAAACGCCTCAATTTCTTCTTTGGTGACGGCGGCGTACCGGTCCGGGAAGGCCCAGAAATCCACGCCGTCAAAATGAGCCTGGCACAGGCGGAAGCAGAGGCTGTCGAAGCTGTCCAGCCCCCGCATCCGGCGGCCCAGGGCGGATTTCTTCAGCCGGAGGAAAAGCGCCTCGTCCACGCCCTCCTCCGCCATCCGTCCGGCCTCCCGGCACACGGCGTCCCGGACGGCCTCCGGGTCCCGGCTGTCGCCGCCGCAGCTGAGCAGGGCCACGCCGGGCATGTCCTCATAGCCCGCTGCAAAGGAGGAATCAATGAGCCCTTTCCGGTACAGCTCCAGGTACAGCCGGGAGGACTCTCCCATCAGCGCCTCGGCCGCCAGATCGCCGATCAGCTCCTGCCGGGCTCCTGCCGGGCCGAAGCCGGGCCAAGGACATTTGAAGCCCAACTGAAAGGTGGGCATCGCCACATCCATCTGCCGGCGGGTACAGGGCGTGGGGCAACGCAGCCCCTCTTCCGGCCCGTAATCCCGGACGGCCGGCGGGGCAGGCGCGCCGAACGCCGCCTCCTCCACCAGCTGCATCACCCGCTCCGGGTCCACGTCGCCGACCACACAGAGCATCATGTTGGCCGGATGGTAAAAGGCGTCGTAGCAGCTCCGGAGAATCTCCGGGGTAATGGCGGCAATGCTTTGCTCGGTTCCGGCAATGGGCACCCGGACGGGGTGGCGGCGGTACATCGCAGCAAACAGATCCTCGTAAACCCGGCTGTCGGCGCTGTCTTCATACATCCGGATCTCCTGACCGATGATGCCCCGCTCCCGCTCCACCGACTCCTGGGTAAAGTAAGGCGTGCCCACAAAGGTGAGCAGCAGGCGCAGGCACTGGTCAAAGTGCTCCGTACAGTTGAAATAATAGGCCGTGGCGGCATAGCTGGTGAAGGCGTTGGGGTTGGCGCCCAAAGCGGAGAACTCCTGCATCACATCCCGGTCCGGCAGCTCGAACATCTTGTGCTCCAGATAGTGGGCCACGCCCGCCGGGGTGTCATAGGTCTTGCCCTTCCAGGTAAACCGGGTGTCGATGGAACCGTAACGGGTAACCAGGTAGGCGCATGCTCTGGCAAAGCCGGGCTTGGCCACCACGCACACCGGCAGGCCGTTGGAAGCGGTGGCCTGCCAAAACCGCTCGTCCAGCCGGGAATGATAAACTTCTTTCATACCGAGGCTCCCTTCAGGAAAAAGATGGTGTCCAGCTCCACCTGGGCCGCAATCTTGGCGACCTGGTCGGCGGTGACGGCCAGGACCGCGTCCCGGTAGCCCGCCCGATCCAGGGGAAAGCGGCTCAGCAGGCGGAAGAGCGCAAAATCCTCCATCCGCCCGGCGGCGTCGGCAATGGTGCGCAGGCTGGAGCAAATGGCCTCCTGGGCCGCCCGAAGCTCCGCCTGGGTGATTTCACCGGCCCGGCAGGCCTCCAGCTGCCGGAGAATCTCATCCCGGGCCTTTTCATAATTTCCGGTGTCAATGCCCGAGGACACCGTGACGATGCCCTTGGCCCCATAGACCGAAGAGGACGCGTAATAGCACAGCGACAGCTTCTCCCGCACGTTCTGGAACAGCTTGCTGGTCAAATCCCCGCCGAACAGGGCGTTCCAGACCATCAGCGCCGGGAAGCGGGGATCCTGGGTTGTGATGCCGGTGGTAAAGCCCATAGCCAGCTTCCCCTGGGTCAGCTCCATCGTCTCCTCCAGATACTGAGGCTCCGCCCGGCGGCCCATGGGGGCAAAGGGCAGCGGATCCGCCGCCTGCCGGGGCAGGCCCGCCAGCGCCCGGCGCAAAAGCTCCGCCACCGTCTCCAGAGGCGCGCTGCCGGCGTAAAACAGCTCCACCTGGGAAGCGCCCAGCACCCGAAGGTAATGGCGGTACAGCTCCTCCGGCGTGACGGCGGCCACATCCTCCGGCTCCCCCAGCCGGGGTATGCCGAAGCCGTCGTCCCGGCACATGGCCCGCAGCATTTGGCGGTCGGCGTAGACCCGCTTGTCATTGACGGCGGCCTCGATGGTGCTGATGAGATTCTCCTTTTCCCGCTCCACCCAAGCCGGAACAAACACCCCGCCCTCCAGCCGGGGCCGGAGGAGCACCTCCCCCAGCAGCTCGGTCACCGGCTCCAGCACCCGGTCGTCCTCCAGGGCAAACCGGTCCTCCAGAAAGCTCAGGTAAAAGCCCCAGGTCTGGATCTGACCGTTTTTCCGCACCAGGGGGCCCAGGCTGGCGCCGTAGAGGCCGTCCAAAGCCCGGGAAATGCTTTGCAAATCCGGATGGGTCTGCGTGCCCTGGATCAGCACATTGGCCAGAAGGGCGTTCTTCGCCGCCTCCTCCCGCCGCAGGGGGCGGAGAAAGCTGCAGCTCAGGCAGGCGCTTTTAAACCGCCCGGTCTGCACGCCCCGCAGGCAGACTCCGGAAAACAATTCTATTTTTTGCTCCATATCCGACATCCTTTGTTTTCGTTCCGCCGTCCGCCCGCAGGCGGCGGCGTAGCTGCATTATATATCATTTTGCCCAAAAGGAAAAGAGGAAACCAAATCTTTTCCCGATTTCTCCTGAAACCGGCCGCTGCCCCGGCGCCTTTTCCTCCATTGCGGCCCTGCCGGGGCCTGCGCAGGCCTCCGGGAAAAGCCGGGGACTGCCGCAAAACGGCAATCCCCGGCTTTGAAGGGCCCCAGGCGGAGAAGCTACAGGGTCCGGAAGCGGATCAGCAAAACGGCGGCTTGGGCGCGGGTGGCGTTATGCTTGGGCGCCAGTGCGGCGCTGTCCACGCCCTGCAGCAGCCCAGCAGCCACCGCCCAGGACATGGCGTCCACCGCGTAGCGGCTGATCCGGTGGGCATCGGAATAGTCCTCCAGCTTCCCTCGGGCGGAGGTATCTGCCCCCAGATAGGCCGCGTAGCGGTACAAAACGGCGGCAATCTGCTCCCGGGTGACCGGCGCGTCGGGATCAAAACGGTCCGGGGTTTTACCCGTCACAATGCCTTGGGCCGCCGCCCAGATGACGGCGTTGGAATACCAGCGGTTGCCGGGAACATCCCGGAAGGGATTTTGCGCAAGCAGCGACGGCTCGCCCTCCATGCGGTACAAAACCGTCACCAGCTCGGCCCGGGTCAGGGGCCTTTCCGGGCGAAAAGTGGCGCTGCCGGTCCCCCGGAAGAGCCCCAGGGAAAGGACGGCCTGCATCTCCTTCTCGGCCCAGTGGCCGGTTATGTCGGAATAGCGGCCGGTGACGGCAGGATCCGTGACAATCAGCCGGACGGACCGGCAGTAATCCAGGAACCCGGCGGAAACCGTGAGCTCCCCGGGCTGCCGGGCGCGGATGCGGCAGGAATCTCCGTCGGACGCCACCATTTCCGCCGCAGTATCCTCCGAAAGGGACCAGGAAACCTCCACGCCGAAGGCATGCTCCGCCGTGTTCTCCAAGGTCACCGTCTCGCCGGGGGCGGCAACGGCATAGGCCGACTCCAGCTCCACCAAATCCAGCAAATTCTCGCCGCCTTTCAGCTCGTAGGCCGAGACGTTACCGGCATAATCGTAGCCCAGATACAGATATTTGCTGCCGGCATCAAAGGGGTAAAAGCCGCTGGAGCTGATGCCGGATTCTCCCCGGGCCGGCTGCTGGGAGGCATAGGTGGTGGTGAAAATGAGCCCCTCCCACCTTCCGGCCGTCTCATTGTAATCCAGGCTGATGCTCATGTCGTAGTCCAGGAACCAGAACTCGTCATGCTCCATCTTCACATGATACATGCCGTCTTTTTCCTCTTCTCCGAAAAGCTCTGCCATGGGATTCCGGTCGGAGAACACAAAGCGCTCCGGGCTCAGAGGCGCGGTGGTATCGATATACAGGGAGAAGGCCACGGTGTCGTTGGCGTTGGGGGTTTCAGATTGATACTCCCCAATGGCCTGGGCCTGAATGGAAACCCAGGTATTTTCCTCCAGCAGGCAGCGGCTGGTGTCGTAATAGGCGTAGTCCGTCACCCCGTCGCCGTCCCAGTCCTCCTCCACAATGGGGTACAGCCAATCCATGGACAGCGCGTCCTGGGCAAACACGCCGCCGTACAGCACGGCGTTGTCGGTATCGCTGAAATAGGTTTTGGAAACAGGCTCCGTGGTCTGCTCCCAGAGGACCTCGCCGGTGTCCAAATCCGTCACGGTATAATGAATGGCCGCTGCGTTCCGCTTCAGACCGAGGCCCAGGGAAAAGCTGTCCAGAATTCCGTCTCCATTGGGAGAAATTCCGGCGTTGGACGAGTAAAAGGGCAGATAGCCGAAGGGCGGCTGATCCGACATACTGGCCGCCGGCACCTTCTCGTTCTCCACGCCCCGGCTGTCTCCCAGATAAAACAGCCTGCCGCCGAAGCCGGCCAGCTCCTCCTGGCTGTAGGCGGGGAGGCTGCTCCAAATGGCATTGTGGAACTGGTCCGCCGTGGTATAGGCCTTGTCGCCGCCCAGGAGGGTGTCATAGGCGCCCTCCTCCAGAACCGGCCCCTGGCCGAAGTCGCCGTAGAAGGCCAAAAACGGCAGGCTCAGATTGGGCGTCTCGTCGCTGAGCAGCTGCACGAAGCCCTCCACATAGGAGCCGTAGGGAAAGCGCTCGTCCATATACGCCCGGTCGTCCGCCGACAGATTCACCGTGACCGTGATCTCCACGCAGGAGTTGGCCGGGACGGTGACCGTGCCGCCCGGGACGCTGGAGCGGACGTCCGCATCCAGCTCCCGGGCGTAGCCGGGTACCAGATAGGTGGTTTCTCCGTTTTTAATCTGCCCGCTCTGGGCCACCTGCCCCAGAACGGTGGTATCCAGGGTATAGACCTTTTGGGCATCGGAGCGGTTCACCACCTGGAAGGTCATCTCATAGCTGCCGGTGCGGTCGGGGTCGTCGCCCAGCTCCAGCTTGGCCTTGTTGGTGCCCTCCACCTGCAGGTAGGCCTGGGAGGCGACGGCGGCAGCGGCGTGAACCAGGCCCGCGCCCTGCTGCCGGACGGGGTAATAGGTCCCGTGGGCTTCGTCCACAACAGGCGTCGCGGTGCTCATCAGCAGACAATTGACGGCGCGGGTGATCTCCGACTCCGTCAAATCCGTTTCTTCCAGAGACTGCCGGACCAGAGCCGCCGCGGCGGCCACAGCCGGGGCGGCCATGGAGGTGCCGGAGGCCAAAGCATAGTAGTCGCCGTAATATGCGGAAAATACATTGCCGCCGATGCCGGCAATTTCCGGCTTCAGGGTCAGTCCGTCGGTGGGTCCCCAGGAGGAGAAACCGGACATCTGACCGGCGGTGGCGCTGGGATTCCAAAAATCGTCCACCCGCAGCAGGCCGCCTTCCGGGCCCTGCTGGAGCATCCAGTCGTACTGGACCAGGTTGGTCGCCGCCATGGGCACGTCAAACCGGGTCAGGGTAAAATCAACATAGCCGTAAGCCTCCTCCGCCGTGACCGTGGGATCATAGAGAAGGACGCCGGCGGCTCCGGCCTCAGCGGCCGCAGCGGCGATGGAGTCGGCATTGCCGCCCTCAAAGGGAGCAAACACCAGCTTTCCCGCCGCATCGTCCCAGGTGTCTGTAAAGGCCAGCTCCCGGGACACCAGGTTTTCCCGAAAGCCCTTCCCCTCCGGGATATCTTCCCATTCGGCGTAGGATAGGAACTGGCGCAGGCCTGCCTCGGCGTTGTACCAGCTGACCGTGTCGCCGCCCAGGTTGATCTCGGCGTCGTTTTCCACACTGGCTACGGTCAGCACCGAGTCGAAGGAGCCGGGCATCCCCACCGTGCCGGTGGAGACGGAGCTGGACTCCACCATGCCCCCGCCCCAATAGCTTCGATACCCTGTGGAGGCGTCGTTACCGGCGGAAACCACCACCTGGATGCCAGCCCGGTCGGCCGCGTCATAAACCTCGGTGACCCCCTCGTAGTACACCGGGCCGCAGGCGGAGCCCAGAGACAGGTTGGCGCAGTCCACCCCCAGCAAAATGGCGTCCTCCAGAGCCGCCACCAGGTAATCCAGGTAGCAAACGCCGTCGGAGTCGAAGACCTTCATGACAACCAGCTGGGCCTCGGGGGCCATGCCCATGGAGTCCATGTCGAATTCTTCCTTGGCCTCTTCCACCAGGTTGCCGGCGGCAATCCCGGCCACGTGGGTTCCATGGCCGAACATGGTTTCGTCGTCGGAGCCGTAATCGGCCCGGCCGTCGCCATAATTGTAGCCATAGGGGATTTTGCTGCTGTAATACACCTGATCCGCCGTGAGGCCGTCGGTGGATGCCTGGGCATGCAGAACGCCGGCATCCAGAAGGTCCGCCACGTCATCCCGGCTGAAGGCCGCCCGGGCGGGGTCGGACGGCTCTATGGAGAAGGAGGGGTTTTCGTAGCACAGACCGGTGTCCAGCACGGCAATGCTCATCCCCTCGCCCCGATATCCCAGGTCCCAGGCTCCTTCGGCGCCCATGGCCGGAGCGGCGTATTTCAGGTTGGGGGAAATGCCGCCCTCCCTCTGCCCGGCCTGGATCTCCGGAACCCGGTAGCTGGGCATTAGAAAGGCCTTCTTCACGCCGTCCATCTGATTGATGGCCGCCAGATCGGCGTACTTTACCGTGGCCGACACCGCGTTGGTCAGGAGCGTGAAGCTTCCGCTGACCTGGATATCGTAGCCCAGCTCCCGATTGATGGCCTGCACCGTGGACTGCTGCCGGCGGCGAAGGGCCTGCATGGCGTCTCGCTCCGCAGCGCCCACTGCCTCGCCCAGATGAACCTGCATGGTCTGCATCTGGCTGACGGAATCGGCGTCCAGGAGGATCATCACCTTGACGAGGCTGGAGGGGCCATAGGTCTGGCTGAGGACGCTGACCGTCTGCCCCTCTTCCAGCGAAGCCTCCCCCAGAATCTCCTGCACGGCGGCGGAGCAGGCGGCCGCCTCCTTGGCGTCAAATTCCCGGCAGGTGACTGCCGAGCCGTCCTCCGCCGTCATGTATCCGGCCTCTCCCCCGGACAGCTCCGCCAGGCTCTCGGCCTCCGCCGCTGTGAGGACGCGGCCTGTGATGTACATGTCGTTGTTTGCCACGCGGGTATAGGACTGCCCGTTCTCTCCTTCATAAACGTAGGTGTATCCCGCAGGAACAAAGGTGGTCTCGTCGGCTTGGGCATACACGCACTGCTCTGCCTTGGCCGGAGACGGGGCGGAGCCGCCTTGCGCGCCCGCCGGTCCGGCTAAGCCCAGGACTAACGCGGCGCAGAGGGCCAAGGCGGCCCACTTTCGAAATTGCCTTCTCATCATCTGGTACCTCCTCAAGATTGCGTTTTATTATCACGCCGCCGGTAAGAAAGCGGCACAATAACCCAAAGGAAGCTTCCCTCGGAGGGAACGAAAGGCTCTGCGCCGGGCAGGCTTTTCCCGGGCCTGCGGGGCGACCGGAAAGGGCGCAGGTCCTCCGCTTTCCCCCGGCCGGCGGCGGGGAAACCGGGACCCGGACGGCGGAAAATCCAAAGCCGGTGAACATTCTATGCAGGGGATGCTTGCCCGTTTCCGGAAAAGTCGGGATGCAGATAAAAAGACACCCCGGCAGAGTGTTCTGCCGGGGCGCAAGTTCCTGTGGTTTTAGTCGATCTCGGTGACGACACCGGAGCCAACGGTACGGCCGCCCTCGCGGATGGCGAAGCGGAGGCCCTTCTCGATGGCGATGGGGGTGATCAGCTCAACGGACATGACGACGTTATCGCCGGGCATGCACATCTCCACGCCCTCAGGCAGGGTGATGATGCCGGTCACGTCGGTGGTCCGGAAGTAGAACTGGGGACGGTAGTTGTTGAAGAAGGGGGTGTGACGGCCGCCTTCTTCCTTGGACAGGACGTAAACCTGGCCCTTGAACTTGGTCAGAGGATGGATGGAGCCGGGCTTCGCCAGAACCTGGCCGCGCTCGATGCTCTTCTTGTCGATGCCGCGCAGCAGAGCGCCGATGTTGTCGCCGGCTTCTGCGTAGTCCAGCAGCTTGTGGAACATCTCGATGTCGGTGACCACGGTGTTCAGCTTGTCTTCCCGCAGGCCCACGATCTCCACAGGCTCGTTCTTCTTCACCACGCCGCGCTCCACACGGCCGGTGGCCACGGTGCCGCGGCCGGAGATGGTGAAGACGTCCTCCACGGGCATCAGGAAGGGCTGGTCGGCCTTCCGGTCGGGCGTGGGGATATAGTCGTCAACTGCGTCCATGAGCTCCTTAATGCAGGCATACTCGGGGGCGTTGGGATCGGTGGACTCGGAAACCAGAGCGTTCAGCGCGGAGCCCTTGATGATGGGGATCTCGTCGCCGGGGAACTCGTAGTAATCCAGGGTCTCGCGGACTTCCATCTCCACCAGCTCCAGCAGCTCCTCGTCGTCCACCTGATCGCACTTGTTCAGGAAGACCACGATGGCGGGCACGCCCACCTGACGGGCCAGCAGCAGGTGCTCCTTGGTCTGAGCCATGGGGCCGTCGGAAGCGGCGATTACCAGGATGGCGCCGTCCATCTGCGCAGCGCCGGTGATCATGTTCTTGATATAGTCGGCGTGGCCCGGGCAGTCCACATGGGCGTAGTGGCGCTTCTCGGTCTCGTACTCCACGTGAGCGGTGTTGATTGTGATGCCGCGAGCCTTCTCCTCGGGCGCCTTGTCGATGGAGTCATAAGCCTCAAACTTGGCCTTTCCGGAGAAAGCCAGGTACTTGGTGATGGCGGCGGTCAGGGTCGTCTTGCCGTGGTCAACGTGGCCAATGGTGCCGATGTTGACATGGGGCTTGGTTCTTTCAAATTTCTGCTTTGCCATTGAAAAAGTCCTCCTGTTACTATTTCTGGTAGGTGAAATAAAATACGTGACATGTTACAGCCAGAACTGCCTCTATCCTACTACAAATCAGGCAGAAAGGCAAGAAAAATTTATCCGCGGGCCCGCTTGGAGACGATCTCCTCACTCTTGGATTTGGGCAGCTCCTCATAGTGGCTGGGCTCCATGGAGTACTGGCCCCGGCCCTGGGTTTTGCTCCGCAGGTCGGTGGCGTAGCCGAACATCTCGGCCAGCGGCACGTTGGCGTCGATCTGGGTGGCGCCGTTGCGGGGAATCATACCCAGGATGCTGCCCCGGCGGGCGGAAATGTCGCCGATGACGTCGCCCATATAGTCGTCGGGAACCACCACGGCGACCTTCATAATGGGCTCCAGGATGGTGGGATTGGCCTTCCGGCAGGCCTCCTTAAAGGCCATGGAACCGGCGATCTTAAAGGCCATTTCGGAGGAGTCCACCTCGTGGAAGGAGCCGTCGTACAGGGTGACCTTCACGTCCACCACCGGGAAACCGGCCATAACGCCGGCCTGCATGGCGCCCTGGATACCGGCGTCTACCGCCGGGATATACTCCTTGGGAATGGCGCCGCCCACCACGCTGTTGAGGAACTCGTAGCCCTTACCCGGCTCGTTGGGCTCCACATGAATCTTGACGTGGCCGTACTGGCCCTTGCCGCCGGACTGGCGGGCGTACTTGGTCTCCTGGTCCACCGCCTTGCGGATGGTCTCCTTGTAGGCCACCTGAGGCGCGCCCACATTGGCCTCCACCTTAAACTCCCGCAGGAGCCGGTCCACGATGATCTCCAGATGCAGTTCGCCCATGCCGGCGATGATGGTCTGCCCGGTTTCCTCGTCGGTATAGGTCTTAAAGGTGGGATCCTCCTCGGCCAGCTTGGCCAGGGCGATGCCCATCTTCTCCTGACCGGCCTTGGTCTTCGGCTCAATGGCCACCCGGATCACAGGCTCGGGGAAAACCATGGACTCCAAAATGATGGGATGGTTCTCGTCGCAGAAGGTGTCGCCGGTGGTGGTGTTCTTCACGCCCACGGCGGCGGCGATGTCGCCGGAGTACACCATGTCGATGTCCTCCCGGTGATTGGCGTGCATCTGCAAAATCCGGCCCAGGCGCTCCCGGGCATGCTTGGTGGAGTTGAGCACCGTGGTGCCCTTGGCCAGGGTGCCGGAGTAGACCCGGAAGAAGCACAGCTTACCCACAAAGGGGTCCGTGGCAATCTTAAAGGCCAGAGCGGAGAAGGGCGCGTCGTCCGAAGCGGGACGGAAGTCCTCCTCGTCGGTGTCGGGGTTGATGCCCTTGACGCCCTTTTTGTCCAGGGGGGAGGGCATATAGTCCACCACGGCGTCCAGCATCTCCTGGACGCCCTTATTCTTGTAAGAAGAGCCGCAGGTGACGGGAATCATGGTGTTATCGATGGTGGCCTTCCGGATGGCGGCCTTGATTTTGTCGATGGAGACCTCTTCGCCGCCCAGATACTGCTCCATGATCTCATCGTCCACCTCGGACACGGCGTCCATCAGCTTCTCGTGATATTCATTGGCCAGCTCTGCCATGTCGGCGGGGATCTCCTCTTCCCGCATATCCTTACCCAGCTCGTCGTAGAACACGAAGGCCTTCATCTTCACCAGGTCGATGACGCCCTTGAAGTCGGACTCCGCGCCGATGGGGAGCTGAATGGGAACGGCATTGCATTTCAGGCGGTCGCGCATCATGTCCAGCACACGGTAGAAGTTCGCGCCCATGATGTCCATCTTGTTGACGTACACCATGCGGGGGACCTTGTACTCGTCGGCCTGGCGCCACACGGTTTCGGTCTGGGGCTCCACGCCGCCCTTGGCGCACAGGACCGTGACGGAACCGTCCAGCACGCGCAAAGAGCGTTCCACTTCCACGGTGAAGTCCACGTGGCCCGGGGTATCGATGATGTTGATCCGGCAGCCCTTCCAGAAGCAAGTGGTGGCGGCGGAGGTAATGGTGATGCCGCGCTCCTGCTCCTGGGCCATCCAGTCCATCGTCGCCGAGCCGTCATGGGTTTCGCCGATCTTATAGGTCCGGCCGGTATAGAACAAGATGCGCTCGGTGGTTGTGGTCTTGCCGGCGTCGATGTGGGCCATGATGCCGATGTTTCTGGTATTTTCAAGCGAGTACTGTCTTGGCATTGGGGAACTCCTTTGTTACCAACGGAAATGGGAGAACGCCTTGTTGGCTTCCGCCATCTTATGGGTATCCTCGCGCTTCTTCACAGATGCGCCGGTGTTGTTGTAGGCGTCCATAATCTCGGCGGCCAGCCGCTCTTTCATGGTTCCTTCGCTGCGCTTACGGCTGTAAGCGGTGATCCAGCGCAGGCCCATGGTCTGACGGCGGGCGGGGCGGACTTCAATCGGCACCTGATAGGTGGCGCCGCCGACGCGGCGGGACTTGACCTCCACGGCAGGCATGACGTTTTCCATGGCCTGCTGGAAGACCTCCAGCCCGTTTTTGCCGAGCTTTTCTTCAACGATTCCAAAAGCACCATAGACGACCTTCTGGGCGACGCCCTTCTTGCCGTCGAGCATGATGCTGTTGACGAGCTTTGTAACCAGAACGGAATTGTAAATGGGGTCCGGGAGAATTTCTCTCTTGGGGACATTACCTCTTCTGGGCACTTCGCTTCCCTCCTTCATATCAAGATGATTTCATAGGTACTTCAGAAGTGTACTTCTGTTGGTGCCTGCCAAGAGGTTTTTTACAGGATACATCTATAAAAAACGTCATGGCAAGGCGGTGCCTTGCGACAGGCGTGGAAATAGCAAGTAAAAATGAGCAGACAGAAGCTTACTTCTTGGCTGCCTTGGGCCGCTTGGCGCCGTACTTGGACCGGGACTGCTTCCGGTTCTGTACGCCCTGGGTGTCCAGAGTGCCGCGGATGATGTGGTACCGGACGCCGGGCAGGTCCCTGACACGGCCGCCGCGGATCAGCACCACAGAGTGCTCCTGCAGGTTGTGGCCCACGCCGGGGATATAGGCGGAGACCTCGTAACCGTTGGTCAGACGCACACGGGCGATCTTCCGCAGAGCGGAGTTCGGCTTCTTGGGGGTGGTGGTTCTGACGGCGGTGCAGACACCTCTCTTCTGGGGGGAAGACAGGTCGGTGGCCTTGTTCTGCAGGGTGTTCAGGCCCTTCTGCAGGGCGGGAGACGTAGACTTGTAGGTAGCCTGCTGTCTGCCCTTTCTCACGAGCTGGTTAAAAGTAGGCATTGGTTTCTCCTTTCTTTCGTTCTCGCCATGGGGCGGATTTTATATCCTCGGGAAAACCCGGAAGGATCAAACGGGGGATTTTAATACGGCTGCCGCCGCAGCGCCTACGTCGATGCCGCAGGCTTTGCCCAGATCTGCCATGGTGCAGACCCAGGCGTAGGGTACCTGATATTGGCTGCAAAGCTGGAGCACGGAAGCGGTCAGCTGGGGATCTGCGTCCCTTGCCAGGAAGACCTGCCGGGCCCGCTCCTCCCGAAGCGCTCGTTTCAGCTGCTTCAGGCCCACAACCTTGTGCTCCGTTTTCAGCTCCTCCAGCAAAGGCGGTACCTCCGGGGCTGTTTCATTCAGAATGTCCATACGGAAAATCATTATACTCGATTATCCGGAAATGTCAACAAATTTTACCGGAAATTTTCTCCGTTTTGCCAGGTTAGTCTTCCCATTGCCCGGGAATTTATACCAGTTCCGCAGGCATTCTTTCAAAAAAGCCCGTCCTGCCACGCCCCTTCCCACAAAGGCAAGCGCCCCGGCCCCCCAGCGGGCTTCCATTCCGCTGGGGGCCCTTTGCCAAGAAGCGGCGTTCTTATTTTTTACATCGCGGCTTTTCCCGGCTCCTTTTTTATGCTATAATAGACGCACCGCGACAAAAGCCGCAGAAACACGACGGCACGGCCCCCGTCCTGTCAGGAGGAGGATTTATGGAAGAGAACACAAAGGTTCTAGCGATCATCGCGGCGCTCCAGGCAGCCTATCCGGAGCCTCGCTGCGCCCTGGAATATCAAAAGGATTACGAGCTGATGGTGGCGGTGCGCCTGTCGGCGCAATGCACCGACGCGCGGGTCAACGAGGTGACTCCCGTGCTGTTCGCCGCCTATCCCACCCTGGAGGCTCTGGCCAACGCCGACATCGCCCACGTAGAGGAGCTGGTGCACTCCTGCGGCTTTTACAAAAACAAGGCCCGGGAGATTGTCCTGGCCTGCCGGATGCTCCTGACGGATTACGGCGGAAAGGTGCCCGGAACCATGCAGGAGCTGCTGCGGCTGCCGGGTGTGGGGCGGAAAACGGCCAATCTGCTGCTGGGCGACCTGTACCACGCCCCCGGCGCTGTGGTCTGCGACACCCATTGCATCCGGATTTCCAACCGGCTGGGCCTGGCCCAGGGCAAAGAGCCGGAAAAGGTGGAGCGGCAGCTCCGCGCCATTCTGCCGCCGGAGGAGAGCTCGGACTTTTGCCACCGGCTGGTGCTCCACGGCCGGGCGGTGTGCACAGCCCGGAGTCCCAAATGCGGCGGCTGTACCCTGGCTCCCCACTGCGCCTTTGTCAACGGCGCGGGCTGACGCTCCAATTTTCAAATTTTATTGACATTTTATACCGCCCTCTTTATAATACCGTTGCTCGTACAGAATTTTGGTCCGTCAAAGGAGGTATCTATGGACATATTTGAAAAATGTCAAATGCGTTCCCGGGCAGACGAAGCCAGGGAACTTGGAATTTATCCGTACTTTCATGCGTTGGAGTCCCGGCAGGACACGGTGGTTCAGATGGAGGGAAAGCGCCGGATCATGCTGGGCTCCAACAATTATTTGGGTCTGACCACCGATCCCCAGGTAATTGAGGCCGGCATTCACGCCCTGGAGCAGTACGGAACCGGCTGCTCCGGCTCCCGCTTCCTCAACGGAACCCTGCAGATGCACCTGGAGCTGGAGGCAGAGCTGGCGGCCTTTCTCCGCCAGGAGCAGGTGATGACGTTTTCCACCGGTTTTCAAAGCAACCTGGGCATCCTCAGCGCGCTGGTGGGGATTCACGACTACGTCATCTGCGACCGGGAGAATCATGCCAGCATTTACGACGGCTGCAGACTCAGCTATGGCAAAATGCTTCGCTATCAGCACAACGACATGGCCGACCTGCGCCGGAAGCTGGAGTCCGTGCCGGAGAACTGCGGCTGCTTAATTGTCACCGACGGCGTATTCTCCATGGGCGGCGACATTGCCAACCTCCCGGAGATTCTGAAGCTGGCCCGGACCTTCGGCGCCCGGGTGATGGTGGACGACGCCCACGGCCTGGGCGTCCTCGGCGAAGGCGGAAGAGGCACCGCCAGCTACTTTGGACTGGAGGACCAGGTGGACATCATCATGGGAACCTTCTCCAAGTCCCTGGCCAGCCTGGGCGGCTTCCTCGCGGCAAACAGCCGGGTGGTGGATTACGTCCGCCATCACTCCCGTCCGTTTATTTTCTCCGCCTCCATCCCTCCGGCCAATTGCGCCGTGGCCCTGGAGGCGCTGCGGCAGCTGAAAAAGCGGCCGGAGCTGGTGGACCGTCTGAGCCGGCTGGCCACCTATGCCAGAACCGGTCTGACGGAACGGGGATTGAAGCTCCGCCCCTCTACCACCCCCATTATCCCGATTTATACTTACGACGTCATGGGTACGCTGACCAAAGCGAAGGCGCTTTTTGACGCGGGCGTTTACGTCAATCCCGTGCTGCCCCCCGCCACCCCGGACGGCGCGTGCCTGCTGCGGACCAGCTACATGGCCAGCCACACCGAGGAACTTCTGGATGAGGCCATGGATTGCATTGCCTCCGTCATGCATAAGGAGCAGTCATGAGCACGGAAAAAATTGTCCTGCTCACCGGCGGGAGCTCCGGCATCGGCCGGTGCGCCGCCCGGCGTCTGGCCGATGCCGGCTGCCGGGTATATGAGCTGAGCCGCCGGGACAGCCGGCAGGCAGGCATCACCCACCTGCCCTGCGACGTGACCCGGCAGGACCAGGTGGAGGCGGCCGTTCAAACCGTGGTGGACCGGGAGGGACGGATCGATATTGTGGTGAACAACGCCGGTTTCGGCATTTCCGGCGCTGTGGAGTTCACCGATACCGAAGACGCCCGGCGTCTGCTGGACGTAAACTTCTTCGGGATGGTCCGGGTCAACCGGGCGGTACTGCCCCATATGCGCCGGGCCGGAGGGGGCCGGATTGTGAATCTGAGCTCGGTGGCCGCCGTGGCGCCCATTCCCTTTCAGACCTATTACTCCGCCTCCAAGGCGGCGGTCAACGCCTATACCCTGGCCCTGGCCAATGAAGTGCGCCCCTTCGGCATCACCGTCTGCGCCGTCCAGCCGGGAGATATCGCCACGGGCTTCACCGCCGCCCGGGAGAAGTCCCAGACCGGCGACCGGGAGTACGGCGGCCGCATCGGCCGGTCCGTGGCCCGGATGGAGCGGGACGAGAAAACCGGCATGGCGCCGGAAGCCGCAGGCGCCTTTCTCTGCCGGGTGGCCCTGGGCGGCAGCCGCCGTCCCCTGTACACCATCGGCGGGTTTTACCGCCTCGCCGTCCTGCTCCTGAAGCTTTTGCCCGCCCGCACCGGCAATTGGCTGCTGGGCCGGCTGTACGCCACATAACACCAAGAAGACCGGCCGCCGGAGGCAACCCAACCGGAACGAAACCAGCCAAAACGGTCAATCGATAAGCCGGGACTGTTGCAAAATAGACTTTTCAGAAATTTTACCTAATATTTTAGCGGGAGAAACCACGAGTTTTCGTGATTCCTCCCGCTATTTCTAACTTTTGGAGAGAGTTATTTTGCAACAGGCCCACTTCCCTATTTTCCTACACCGATTATGAACGCAGCTCGTCCGTTCCGGGCCTGCGGCCCCGGAGCGTGAAGCGCCGGGTTATTCCGGAGATTGCCAGCCGTTCTCAATGGCATCCAGCAGGGGACGCAGGTACGCCCGGTCCGTCCAGTCGGCCGGGCCGGCCCCGGCGGACATCAGAGCGGCCTGCCACGGCTCGTAACCCGCCGGGTCCTGCTTGGCCGTCATCTTTTTCAGCAGCTTGACCAAAACCCTGTCCCGAAAGCCCATGACGGACTCATCCCATGCGCCCCGGCCGTAAAAGCAGGGGATCTTTTCCATCGGGGGCTTCAGGTTCCGCGCCCGCAGCTCCCGGAGGGCATCTGCGTCCCAGGGCGACGCGCCGACGGCGAAGACGGCCAGCTTACAGCCCTGCAGCGCCTGCCAATGAGCCTGGATCCAGCCGATGCCGCCGATTCCCCCGGCGTAGATTCCGCCGCACAGGATGACGGCCGGGACCTGCCGTACGGCGTCGATGTCCGCCTTTCCGATCTCGACGCAGTCGAAGCCGGTTGCCTGGGCCAGCCAGTTTGCATACCGTTTGGCCGCGCCGTATTTCGACCGATATAAGATGATCCCCCGTTTCATGAAATGCACACCTTTCCCTATAAAATTTGCGGCTTTTCGCTGCATACCATGATACCCTCCCCCAGGAAGAGGCTCTAGCGGCTCTCGGTATGGGTTGGGTAAAATCTTCGAAAGCAGCCGCCTTCTTAGGCCGGGAATCCCCCATGGTCCCGGCAGCATGGCAAAACCCATCTGCCATGGAAGGATACAGATGGGTTTTGGAATGGAAAAAAGGCCGAGAAATTCGGAGCTTTACAGCGCCTCCCACTTCCGGGCGCCCCAGGTAACCATCGCCCGGTACAGGCCCAGGCACATCAGGGCCAGCAGCAGGCAGAAAAGGGCCAGAAATTCGGTGGGCGTCAGAAGGGCCCGCAGCGCAAACCCATACAGCAGGCCCCCTGCCACAATGACGGCCGTCAAGCCCAGCATGGTAAAGATGAGGGCGGCGGACTGCTTACAGGGATGCGCCTCCGTCAGCCAGTCCAGCCGGGCCCACTGAAGGCCGCAGATCATGCCCAGGAGTCCGCACAGAAGGCCCAAAAGGCCGCAGGTCAGGACTGTAAACACCACATCCGCCGGGCTGCAGCCGTAAGCCAGGGCCAGAATGAGGCCGGCAACCATGGACACGGGAACCACCAGAAGGTTGTGGAACCGCAGCTTTGCCCGCAAAATCTGCTGGGCAGACAAGGGCAACGACTTGAGAATCCAGATGCACTTGCCCTCCAGAGAGACCGAAGGCGTAGAAATACAGGTCATGCTGATCAAAAATCCCAAAGCGGCGCAAATGATCAGAGGAATCAGGAGCGAAGAGCCGGGAATGAGTGCAAAAAATTCCAGCACCTGCCTGCGGAAGATGACACCGGCCACGGCCAGCGCCAGGATGAAAACCAGGCCCAGGCCCATATTGGTGAAATAGACCGGGCATCCCACAAACCGCTTGCGCTCCTTCCCCATCAGAGCCTGCAGGGCGGAACCGGCCCGCAGGCTTTGGTAATCGACCTTCCGGCGGCGGCCGGTGCGCTGCATGGCGGCCGAGCTTAGGAAGGTGGCCGACAGGAACCAGTAAGCCAGACCAAACAGACCGGCGCACACGGCCAGGTAAGCGGCCAGATGCAGCAGATTCCCCGTGCAGGCCTGTCCCATGGCGTACAGCGGCCAGGCCCAGCTCCGCAGGGCGCTTGCCATAGACTGGCTGTTGGCGGCCATGGCGTTTAAAATCTCTCCTGCCTGGCTGTAAATGTAGAAGTAGAGCGCCAGGAACAGAATCATGTAAACCGCCGAGGCCACGGACTTGTTAATCCGGTTCAGCATCTGGTGAAGCAGCCATCCCAGCAGGCAGCACAGGGCCTGGGCCAGGAAGGGAACGGCCAGGGCGCACAGAAGGAACGACACCAGGCGCAAGGGTGTATAGCCGACCTGGAGTCCGTACACCACCCCGGCCGGCCCCAAAACCACAGCGGCAAACACGGCAGTCAGCACGATGAGGGGAAGGATTCGGCTCAGGAGAATCACCCGGGGCCGGATGGGCATGGATAGCAGCAGGGCGTTGTCCTTGGCATCATAAATCTGGCTCTGGGTGGCAAAGACGCTGCCGAACACCGACAGAGCCAGAGCCATCAACCCCGCCGTGGCGAAATACAGCCAGTCCAGGCCCGCCCCATGGTAGGCCGGAGCCAGCTGGCCGAACATGAGGCCGAACAGGCCGCAGAAAACCACAGCCACATAGGCGAAAAGAACCATGAATAGAACGGTCATACCCCGGCCCCGGCGTCTTTTCTGCTGGCTTTGCCGGAGCATGGTATGAAACAGGGCCCGGAAGCGGACCCGAATCAGCGCTTTCGTCATGCCTGTCCCTCCAGCTCCAGGAACACCTGCTCCAAAGAGGCCTGTCCCCGGACCTCGTCCATGGGTCCCGCCGCCACCAGGCGGCCGTTTTTGATGATCGCAACCTTATGGCACAGCTTTTCCGCCACCTCCAGCACGTGGGTGGAGAAGAAGATGGCGCCGCCGGCGGCGCAGTGCTGGGCCATGACGTTTTTCAGCTGATGGGAGGCCAGGGGATCCAGTCCCACAAAGGGCTCGTCCATGAGAATCAGCCGGGGATTGTGCAGCAGGGCGGAAATCAACGCGATCTTTTGCTTCATGCCGTGGGAACAGTCGGAGATGGGCTGCGCCAGATCGTCCGTCATCCCCAAAAGCTCCCCGTATTTCCGGATGCGGGCCGTGCGGTCCGCCTGGGACACGCCGTAAACGTCGGCCACAAAGTTCAGATATTGCAGCCCGGTCAGAAACTCATATAAATCCGGATTGTCCGGTATGTAAGCCAGCTCCCGCTTGCAGGCCAGAGGCTCCTTCTGAATGGAGTGTCCGGCTACAAAAATCTCCCCCTGATGAAACCGGAGTATGCCGCAGCAGGCCTTCAGGGTGGTGGTCTTTCCAGCGCCGTTGTGACCGATAAAGCCGAAAATCTCACCCGGCGCGATGTGCAGGCTCAGATCATCCACGGCGGTCTTTGCGCCGTAGGTTTTGGTAAAATGTTCAATCCTGAGCATATGCGCTACCTCTCTTGTATTTTAGAATGGCAACATCATACCACACGGTCTGCTGCGCCGCAAGTCCTTTTGAAAAATTAAGAATTTCTTCAAAACACACAGTTTTTAGACCATTTTCCATGATTTACAGTTTGGTAACCGCCTGACCGGATCCGGCTGAAATCCCGGAAGACCATCCCCGCTCCCGGCTCTTACCATACACAAGCATGTGCGTGTCGCAACAAGGCCATAAACCCAGCTTTCCAACGCCGCTTGGAGGGAATTTGTGCACGGGCGCCGTATGCATGTATTTTACAGCGCCATGGAAAATCAAAAAATTCGCCCGGCAAACGATTTTAAGCTGGATTTTTCCAAAATAACATTTGACAAATGACGCCAAATCCCCTATAATGTTTTTCGCATGACTGCAAGGAAGGGATTGTTATGCTCCTCGGACTGTCCAAAATCATAGATTGCCCCGGCGCCTCGGTTTCCTTTTCCACCACCTTGGAATTTCGGGACCTTCGCTTCGGCTCTTCCTGCCCGGTGCAGGAGCCGGTCCTGGCCGCCGGGACGGTGCGCAACACCGCAGGCGTGCTGATGCTGGAGGCAAAGCTCACCACCCGGCTTCACGGCGTTTGCGACCGCTGCGCCGGTGAATTTCAGCGGGATGTGGAATTTCCCGTGTCCGCCGTCTTAGTATCGAAGTTGGAAGACGAAGCGGACGAGGACCCCTGGACGTTCCAGCTGGAGGGCGACAGCGCGAATTTGGACGACATTGTGACGACGGCCTTTGTCCTCAGCATGGATTCCAAGCTATTGTGTCGGCCCGATTGCAAAGGCCTGTGCTGCCGGTGCGGCGCCAACCTGAACGACGGCCCCTGCGGCTGTCAACCGGAACCGGACCCCCGTTTTGCTGCTTTAAGGCAGCTTCTCAATGATAAATAAATTTTGACGCTGTGAAAAGCAGTTAGACCTAAGGAGGTGTCACCCATGGCTGTTCCAAAGTGTAAAGTTTCCAAAGCAAGACGCGACAAGCGCCGCGGCTCCAACTGGAAGCTGGCCGCCCCCGGCGTGGTTGCTTGCCCCAAGTGCGGCGAGTTCTGCCTGCCCCACCGGGCTTGCAAGGCCTGCGGTTTTTACAATGGCCGTCAGGTAATCGCTGTGGAGTCCAAGTAAGAGGCAAAGAACATGAGAGGAAGGCGTTTTGGGCCTTCCTCTTTTTCTATCCTGATGATGGCGGCTTTTGCCGCTACTATGTCCAGCAGGACATAAACCAGATTGCCCTTACCCTACAGGACGCCCGCAAGGATGTTTTTTCGGCGACCCGGGGCTTGTATTTCCGATCCTCCTTTTGAAGCGGCTAAAAAGATCGCGGAGAAATCGAACTTCCTCAAAAATCAAACCCACAACGGGGAGCGTGGATTGAAATATATTGTCCCGGGTGTGTTTTTTTGGGGATTATGTCGCTCCCTGTACGGGGAGCGTGGATTGAAATTTCATGTCCCGCCGGGAGTACAAAACCACCAACCGGTCGTTCCCCGTAAGGGGACGGAAGCTGGAAAGCAATCAATAAAATTTACGGAGGGGATTCCATGCTCGAAAATATACCATCCCAATCCACCCTGTCTGCACTGCTCGGGCAAGCTTTGTTTGAGGTTTGGCAAGAGCTGTGTTCCGCGATTGACGAAAAATATGAAATGGAACAATTATGGAATACCGGCGGTAAGAGTTGGACTTACGAGTATAAGTATCAGAGAGGCGGCAAAACGCTTTGTTGCCTATATGCAAAAAGTAATTGTATCGGTTTCATGATTATCTTCGGGAAGAATGAACGGGCAAAATTGGAAGATATCAGAGACACCCTTTCCGATTCCGTCTGTCGGCAATATGATGCAGCAAAAACCTATCACGACGGAAAATGGGTCATGTTCGAGCCGTCCGATACTTCCGAGTTTGGAGATTATATGAAGCTATTGTCTATCAAGAGAAAGCCGAATCGAAAATAACCATCTCCATTTGTCGAGGAAGTCGCAAAGACGCCCGCGCCAATCCACGGTCAAACATGAACGGCGCAGATGATATGCTCCCTTTTTCAGGCCGTGAAACAGGAACCTGCCGTTCCAGGGGGCACATCGTGCCACAGAGCCCACATCGCCTTGTGATCAACTCTCCGGCCGGATCGGTTGCGCAAAAGCCCGTGTGGAAACGGCGCGGTACCGCTATCTGCGTGAAGTCCCCCGCTCCTTCCCGGCAAGCGCAGAACGCTGCGCCGCAAGCCTGACATGCCGGTCCGGCCCTGCAGGCTGGGGTGCCGAAATTTTTCCCCCGGCGTCTTGACATTTTCTCCCCGCCGCGCTATGATGAGGGCGGACAATCCAATCATTCCTGTGGCGCTCCGGCACGCTCCGCGGCCGGCGCGCTGTAACAAGACAATGGGGTGCAAATCCCCGCGCGAACCGGCGCTGTAAGTGTCGAGATATCTCCCTCGTTGACGCAAGTCAGTCATTGGGGCAACCTGAGAAGGCAGAGGGTCCTATCGCCTGAGACACAAGTCAGAAGACCTACAGGAATTCATGGCTGGACCCCCGCCCCGGTATCCGGGCAGGCGCGTCCTACTTTTGCGCAGAAAAACGGCTGCGGCGATGACTTCGCCGCAGCTTTTTTTGCAGGCCGTCCGGGAGCTCCCCCTGTCCCGGGCAGCCTGGCGGGCCGGGGTGTGTGCGGCTCCCCGGCAGCTTCCGGCCAGGAAAAACCGAAGTGCGCTTTCACGCAAGTGCGGTGCGTGAAAGCGGCTTCGGTTTTTCTTTTGCAAAACAGTGGAAAATTTCCCCCCGATGGGGTATGATGTCAGAAAAAGGAGGCCGCTATGGAAAAACTCACCAGGTCATTTTACACCCGAGACTCCCTGACCGTGGCCCGGGAGCTGCTGGGCAAAATATTGGTGCACCGTCTGGACGGCCGGACCCTGGCAGGCCGGATTGTGGAGACGGAAGCCTACCGGGGCCCCCAGGACCGGGCGGCCCACTCCTACGGCGGGCGGCGCACCGCCCGGACGGAGGTCATGTTCGGCCCCGGGGGCTACGCCTATGTATATCTCATCTACGGCATGCACTGCTGCATGAACGTCGTAGCCGCCACAGTGGATCAGCCCCAGGCGGTGCTGCTCCGGGCCGTAGCCCCGGCGCCGGAGTGGGGCGACCTGCGCCGGGACGGCGCGGGCCCCGGCAAGCTCTGCCAAGCCCTGGCCATCACCCGGGACTGCTACGGCCTGGACCTGTGCCAAGACCGCCTGTATCTGCTGGACGACGGCTTTTCCCCCCAGGACGTCGCCCGGTCCCGCCGCATCGGCATCGATTACGCCGGAGAGGCCCGGGATTACCCCTGGCGTTTCTTCCTCCCCGGCAATCCCCACGTCTCCGGCGGCAAGGCCTTCCGGTGACACAACCAGACAAGATAAAAGGAGAAAAAATGGCATATCAAATTCATAAAAACGTCATGCCGGACCCCAAAGCCCGCCGGGCCTTCGACGCCCTGGCGTCTCAGGTCTTCGGCCTGTCCTTTGAAGACTGGTACGCAGCCGGGTATTGGACTGCGTCCAACCTGCCCTACACCCTGTTTGACGGGGATACCGCTCTGGCCAACGTCTCGGTGAACCGCCTGACGGTTCTGCTGCAGGGCCGGCGGCGCCATTACATCCAGCTGGGCACCGTCATGACCCGCCCCGGCCACCGGGGCCGGGGCCTGGCCCGCAGGCTGATGGAGGAGGTGCTCCGGGATTGGTCCGGCCGGTGCGACGGCATGTTCCTGTTTGCCAATGAGACCGTTCTGGACTTCTATCCCCGGTTCGGTTTCCGCCGGGCCGCCCAAAGCCGGTACATCCTCCCGGTGGCCGCGCCTCTGGGCGAAGCGCGTCCTTTGAACCCGGATTCTCCCCGGGACCTGTCCGTGCTCCGGGCCTGCTATGAAACAGGGAACCCCTTTTCGGCCTGTCAGGTGGTGGAGAATTTCGGACTTCTGATGTTTTACTGCCGCTCGCTTTGGAAGGACTGCCTCTATTACCTGCCCCGGCAAAACGCCGTGGCCGTCGCCCGGCAGGAGGGAGACAGCCTGCATTGCTTGGACCTGTTCGGCGGCAGCGACCGGGACGCCGCCATTGCCCAGCTGGCCCGGCCCGGCGTTCGGGAGGCCCTTCTGGGCTTTACCCCCACAGAGCCCGCTTCCTGCCGCCGGGAGCCGGACGACGACGGCGACGCGCTGTTCGTCCTGGAAGGCGGAGAAAATCCCTTTGCCGACGGAACGCTCCATTTTCCGGAGCTCTCTCACACCTGACGCCCGCCATTTGAGCAGGATTTGCAGCGCCGGGCCGCAGGAAATCGCCTGTACAAGGCAAAAAATGTGTGTATAATAAGGTTATAACTCCCGCAGCGCATCCACCAGCGCCGTCTTTGCCGCCGCCTTCTCATCCTTCTTTTTGATGATCCGGGCGGGGATGCCGGCCACCACCGTCTCCGGCGGCACATCGGAGATCACCACCGCCCCGGCGGCCACCACGGCGCCTCGGCCCACTCGGACGCCCTCTAGAACGACGGCGTTGGCGCCGATGAGCACATCGTCCTCCAGGACCACCGGCTTGGCGCTGGCAGGCTCCACCACCCCGGCCAGGACCGCGCCGGCGCCTACATGGCACCGGCTGCCCACCGTGGCCCGGCCCCCTAGGACCGCCCCCATGTCAATCATGGTGCCCGGCCCGACTATGGCCCCGATATTCAAAATTGCGCCCATCATAATCACAGCCCCGTCGCCAATCTCCACCTGATCCCGGATGATGGCCCCCGGCTCAATGCGGGCGTTGAGCCGCTTCAGATCCAACAGCGGCACGGCAGAGTTTCGGGCGGCGTTTTCAATCTCCAGGTCGGCGATGGCCTCCTTCTGGGCCTCCAGAGCGGGCCCCACCACCTTCCAGTCTCCAAAGACGATCTTGGTCCCCGCTCCGGTGGGAAACTCCTTAGCCCCGGGAAAGGCGGTGGGAGCCTTCTCCCAGAGATAGACCTTCACCGGGGTTTTTTTCTCCGCGCTGCGGATAAACTCAATGATTTGTTCTGCGTTCATATACTCAAATGCGCTCCTTTCGTGGAAAACGGATTCGGCATAAGGATACCACGTTTTCCCAAAAAACACAACGGAGGAATTGCCATGGACCTGATCACAGACCGTCGGGCTTTGCATCAGATTCCCGAGCTGGACCGGGACCTGCCCGAGACCCTCTCGTATCTGAAGGCCGCTCTGGCTCCCCTTCCCTGCCGGGTCTTCTCCCCGGCGGAGAGCGCTCTTTGCGCCTTCTTCGACTTCGGCCGGGACCACAGCCTGGCCTTCCGGGCGGATATGGACGCCCTTGCCGTCCCGGAGGCCACGGGCCTGCCCTTCGCCTCCCGCCACCCCGGCCGGATGCACGCCTGCGGCCACGACGGCCACATGGCCGTCGTCCTAGAGCTGGCCCGGCGTCTGGCCCGGCGGAGGGACCTGCCCCACAACGTTCTTTTGGTCTTTCAGCCCGCCGAGGAGACCACCGGCGGCGCCCGGCCCATCTGTGAAAGCGGCGTCTTCGCCCAATTCCACACCCGCGCCATCTTCGGCCTGCATCTGTGGCCGGACCTGCCGGCGGGAACCGTGGCGTCGATTCCCGGCGGCATGATGTGCCGGTCCTCAGAGGTCACCCTCGCCGTCACCGGCCAAACCGCCCATGTGGCCAAGGCCGCCCAGGGACGCGACGCCTTGGAGGCCGCCGCCCGGTGGTATCTGGGCGCCTTGGACCTGGAGCGGCAGCTGCCCCCGGACGAGCCCCGGCTCCTAAAATTCGGCGTCCTCCGGGCAGGGGACGTCCGCAACGCCCTGGCGGGCTCCGCCCGTCTGGAGGGAACCCTCCGAGCCTTCCGGGACCCGGTGTTCGACCGGCTCCGGCAGGCGTTGGAGGACCTGGCCCGGCAGGTGGCCGCCGGGACCGGCTGCCGCCTGGCGCTCACCTTTTCCCAGGGCTACCCGGCAGTCTGGAACCCCCCGGACCTGTTGGCCCGGGTGGAAGCCGTCTGTCCCGTTTCCCGGCTGGACCGGCCCGCCCTCATTACCGAGGACTTCTCCTGGTACCAGCGAACCCTGCCGGGCCTGTTCTTCTTTCTGGGCTGCGGACCGGCCCCGGCCCTGCACGCTCCCGACTTTCAGTTTGACGAACGGGTTCTGGCCCGGGGCGCGGACCTGTTCACCCGAATTGCGGAGGAATTTTAACCATGGAACTCAATCAGCATTTGGACGGCTTAGCCCTGGGCGGCATCCGCCGGTTCACCGCGCTGGCCCAGGAACGGGGAGACTGCATCCTGCTGACCCTAGGCGAGCCGGAATTCGACACCCCCGCCCCCATCCGCCGGGCCTGCCGGGAGGCTCTGGACCGGGGCCTCACCCACTACACGGAAAACCGGGGCAGCCTGCCCCTGCGCCGGGCCATCTCTCAATTTGAACGCCGGACCCGGAACCTGGACTATGAGCCGGAGGAGATTCTCATCACCCTGGGCGCCACCGAGGCCATTTACACCGCCCTCACCGGCGTCCTGAACCCCGGCGACGAGGTGATCATCCCCACCCCGGCCTTCAGCCTATACGACACCGTCGCCCGGATGGCCGGGGCCGTCCCCATTGCCGTGGACACCGCTCCCACGGGCTTTCAGCTCACGGCGGCGGCTTTGGAGGCGGCGCTGTCTCCCCGGACCAAGGTTTTGGTCCTCAACTCGCCCAACAATCCCACCGGGGTGATTTACACGCCGGAAAACCTGCAGGCCATCGACCGGGTGCTCGGGGACCGGCCGCTGTTTGTCCTCTGCGACGACGTGTACTGGGGCCTCAGCCCCTGTCTGACCTTCCCCCAGGTTTCCCGCCGCCGGGACCGGATTCTGGCGGTGCAGAGCTTCTCCAAGCCCTACGCCATGACCGGCTGGCGGGCGGGCTATCTCATGGCTCCTCAGCCGGTCTTGGACCGGCTGGCGGTTCTGCACAGCCACTGCGTCACCTGCGCGCCCGCCATGGTCCAGGCTGCCTGCCTGGCTGCCCTGGAATGGGATCCCCAAGAGATGGTCCGGGCCTACGAACTCCGGCGGGCCTACGTCTGCCGCCGCCTGGGGGAAATGGGACTGCCCTGCGTCCGGCCTGCAGGCGCCTTTTACGTCTTTCCCTCCATCGCCTCTCTGTCCATGTCCTCGGAGGAATTCTGCCTCCGGCTGATTCAAGAGGCCGGCGTAGCCGCCGTCCCCGGTACGGTCTTTGGAAAGGAAGGCTTTGTTCGGATGTCCTGCTGCTGCTCCATGGAGACCTTGCAGGAGGCCATGGACCGCCTGGCGCGCTTTGTCCGCCCAGTCACAACCTCTGACACAAAGAAAGGAGAAACACCATGAAACAAGAGATCTTTCGCGGTATCGCCACCGCCCTGGCCACCCCCATGGACGCCGGCGGCGCCATTGACTACGAGGCCTACGGCCGTCTCATCGACTGGCAAATCGCCTCGGGAGTAGCCGGCCTGGTGGCTTGCGGCACCACCGCCGAGAGCGCCACCATGACCGAGGAGGAGCACCGGGCGGTCATCCGCTTTACTGTGGAGCGGGCGGCGGGCCGGGTGCCGGTCATCGCCGGTACCGGCAGCAACTGCACCGCCAAGGCTGTCGCCATGACCCGGTACGCCTGCTCCGTAGGCGCCGACGCCTGTCTGCTGGTGACCCCCTACTACAACAAAGCCACCCAGACCGGTCTCATCGCCCACTACACCGCCATCGCCGACGCCTCGGACCGGCCGCTGATCCTCTATAACGTCCCCTCCCGCACCGGCTGCAACCTGCTGCCCGCCACCTGCGCCGCCCTGGCCCGGCATCCCCGGATCGCCGCCGTCAAGGAAGCCTCGGGCAACATCAGCCAGATTGTGGAGCTGGCCGCCCTGGCCGGGGATGCCCTGACCCTGTACTCCGGGAACGACGACCAGATCGTGCCCCTTTTGGCCATGGGCGGCTCCGGCTGCATCTCGGTTTTGTCCAATGTGGTTCCCCGGCAGGCGCAAACGCTCTGCGACCGGTTCTTCGCCGGGGACACGGCAGGCGCGGCGGAGCTGCAGTGCCGCCTGCTGCCCCTGACCCAGGCCCTGTTCTGCGAAGTCAATCCCATCCCCGTCAAAGCGGCCCTGGCCGCCATGGGCTACGGCTCCGGGGCCGTGCGCCTGCCCCTGACGCCTATGGAGGAAAGCCGCCGGGCGGTCCTCCTGGAGGAGATGAAGAAGCTGGGGGTTTTGGCATGAAAATATTGATCAACGGCGCCGCCGGCGCCATGGGCCGGGAGCTTCGGCAGCTCCTTCAGGCCGGTTACGCCGGTGCGGAGGCCGCCGCTTTGGTAGACGCCCGGGGCGGCGAGGGAATCTACACCGGCTTCTCCCAGGTTCGGGCCGAGGGCACCGTCCTGGACTTCTCCTTCCACACCGCCACCGCTGCCGCCGTGGATTACGCCACCGCCCACGGCCTGCCTCTGGTAGTGGGCACCACCGGCCACACCGAGGCGGAACGGGCCCATATTCTGGCGGCGGCGGACCGGATCCCTCTGTTCTACTCCGGCAATATGAGCCTGGGCATCGCCGTTTTATGCCGCCTGGTGAAAGACGCCGTCCGCTTCTTCCCCCAGGCCGATGTGGAAATTCTGGAAGCGCATCACAACCGGAAGGCCGACGCCCCCAGCGGCACGGCCCTGATGCTGGCCGAAGCCGTCCGGACCCAGCGGCCGGAAGCGCCCATCCGCTGCGGCCGGTCCGGCTCCTGCAAACGGGTCCCCGGAGAAATCGGCATCTCCAGCCTACGCCTGGGGAATCTGGTGGGCATCCATGAGGTCCTGATCTCCACCGGCACGCAGACCCTGACTCTGAAGCACGAGGCCCACGACCGGAGTCTCCTGGCCCAGGGGGCTCTGGAGGCAGCCGCCTTTCTCCAGGACAAGGCGCCGGGCCTGTACACCATGGACGACCTGGTCCAATCGCCTCCCCGGCAAAATTGACGCCAATTTCTCTGATAAAGGACAATGGATGCATGATAACAGCAAAATTCGGCGGCACCTCCCTGTGCGATGCCGCACACTTTCAGCAGGTCCGGGAGATTCTGGACCAAAACCCCCGGCGGCGGTTTGTGGTGGTCTCCGCCCCGGGCAAGCGGTGGGATGACGACGTGAAAATCACGGACCTGCTCTACCGCTGCCATCAAGAGGCGCGAGCCGGCGGCAGCGTGGCTGCGGCCTTCGCCCCGGTGGCAAGCCGATTCCGGGATATCGTGGCGGATCTTCGCCTGGGCCTGGACCTGGAGGAGGAATTTCACGCCACGGTCTGGGCCATGGAGCGGGGGGCCGGGCAGGCCTTCTGCGCCAGCCGGGGCGAATATTTCAGCGCCCGGATTATGGCGGCCCTTCTGGACCTGCCCTTCCTGGACCCGGCCCAGTGCATCTTTTTTGACGAAAACGGCCGGTTTGACGGAGAGGCCGCCCAAAGAACCCTATCGGCCAGGCTGGAAGGGCTGGACGGCGCGGTGATGCCCGGCTTTTACGGCGGCATGCCCGACGGGGCCGTGGCCACCTTCTCCCGGGGCGGCTCCGACATCTCCGGCGCCATTTTGGCCCGGGCCACGGCCTCTTCCGTCTATGAAAACTGGACCGACGTCTCCGGCGTCCTGGCCGCAGACCCCCGGGTGATTTCCGCTCCGCCCCCCATCGGCACCATGACCTATACCGAGGTGCGGGAGCTGGCCTATCTGGGAGCCACCGTGCTGCACGAGGACGCCATTTTCCCGGTCAAGGCCGCCGGTATCCCCATCCACATCTGCAACACCATGGAGCCCGCCGCCCCCGGCACCTGGATCGTAGCCCGGTCCCAGGAGCCTGCCGGGGCCATCACGGGCCTGGCGGGCCGCCGGGGCTACTCCGCCATCCAGGTGGAAAAGGAGCGGTCCAACAACGAGGTGGGCTACTGCCGGAAAATCCTGTCCTGCCTGGAGAAAAACGGCGTTCCCTTTGAGCATCTGGCCACCGGCATCGGCAGCGTCTCTCTGGTGGCCCAAACCGCGTACGTAAACGCCCACCGGCAGCGGCTCCTGGAGGATATGGAAGCCGCCGTCCATCCGGACAGCCTGCAGATTCTGGACGGCCTGTCCATGATCGCCGTGGTGGGCCGGGGCATGGCCGGCCGCCCCCAGGTCGCCTCCCGGCTTTTTGACGCCGTGGGGCGAGCCGGTGTAAACGTCCGCCTCATCGACCAGGGCACGAAGGAGCTGAACATCGTGCTGGGCGTGGCCGACTCCGATTACGACCGGGCTATGCAAGCCATTTTTGACAGCTTTTTTTCCAAAAACACAGGAGGAAATTCAGATGGAATACCAAAAATTTGAACATACGCTCATTGTCCGCCTGGACCGGGGGGAAGAAATTGTAGACTGCCTGCTGGACCTGGCCCGCCGGGAGCATATCACCCTGGCCTCCGTCAACGGCCTGGGCGCCGTGAACCAGGTGACGGCCGGCGTCTTTTCCCCGGTCACCAAGCAGTACCGGTCCCACGAATTTCAGGGAGACTTTGAAATCATCTGCCTGCACGGCACTCTCACCACCCAGGACGGCCGGCCCTACGGCCACTTCCACATCAGCATCGGCGACGACGAGGGCCGGGTCTGGGGCGGGCATCTGAACCGCGCCGTGATCAGCGCCACCTGCGAGCTGGTGGTCACAGTCCTGGACGGCCGGGTGGAGCGTAAACCGGACCCGGAGACCGGCCTGAACCTCATGGCCTTCGGCGTCTGATTCCACCGGAGCCAATCGGTCCGCCCCAGGGCTTTCCTGCCGGGGCATTTCACCCGATTCCACTTGCCTTTCCCCTCCCGGCCTTCCTCCGGGAGGGAACCACGCCAAGGAGGCTTTCCATGGAGAAAAGCTTTGATCTCACCCCGCTGGTGGATTCCCTCTGCCACTGCTTCGCCCGCCGTCTGGGGCTGAACCGGAGGGGCTTGATTCATTTGCTGCACAGCTGCCGGTTTGAAGAAGGCATCCTGCAGTTTCAGGGGCAGCGCACCCATTGCGGCAAGCTTCTGGCCCTTTGCCGGCCGGTCCTGGACCGGCTCTGTCCCGAGCCGGAGGAGGGCTGGCTTCGCTTTTTCTACGAAACCCTGGCCGCCGGTCTGTTTCCGAATCCCGCCCGCCCAGCCGCCTCGGAGGAGGCCCTCGGCGCCATGGACTTTTACCTGCAGGTCCTGGAGTGGCTTCTGGCTCAGGAAGCGGTCTTCTGCCCCTTCGACCCTCTGCTGGACCCCCACTGGGCCACGCCGGAGGAGCTGGCGGACAGCCGCCTGGCCGGAGAGTACCGGGCCTTCCGCACCGCCGTCCTGCAGGACCGGTTCCCCACGCTGCTGCGCATCGGCCGGGACTGCATGCCCTTCGATCCGGCCAGCCATACCATCGGCGTCAACAATGTAGCCGTGCACACCGCCCGGCTGGCCCACCGGGCCGGGCTCAAGGTAGACGTGGCCCTGGTCAGCGCAGCCGCTCTCAGTCACGACATCGGAAAGTTCGGCTGCCGGGGAAAGGATGCGCCTCGAACGCCTTATCTACATTACTACTTCACCTGGCAGTACCTGTCGGACCGGGGGCTTCCCCACATTGCCCACGTGGCGGCCAATCACTCCACCTGGGACCTGGAATTTGAGAATCTGCCCATGGAGTCCCTTCTGTTGATTTACGCCGATTTCCGCGTTCGGGCCCTGCGGGACGAGGCGGGCCGGGAGCATACAAAAATCTACAGTTTGGAGGACTCCTATTCCATCATCCTCTCCAAGCTGTCGGACATGACCCCGGAGAAGCTCCGGCGGTACGCCACCGTATACGCCAAGCTCCGGGATTTTGAGAGCTTTCTGGCTTCCCGGGGGGTGGCGGCGGATCTGTCGGTTTCAGCGCCTCAGCCCGCCCATGTTCAGGCCCCGGCCCTGTGCACCGGACCTGAGGCCATCACCGGCCTGCGCCATCTCACCTTCGACAACAGCCTGCGCCTTATGGACACCTTCAGCACCGACGCGTCCTTCCAGCAGCTGCTGGAGCAGGCAAAAAGCGAGAAAAACCTCCAGCGCATCCGCACCTACCTGCGGCTGTTTGAGGAGTACAACAGCTATATGCCCCGGCACAGCAAGCGGATGACTCTGAACTTTTTATACGAGCTGCTCATGCACCGGGAGGGAGACGTTCGCCGGCGCGCCGCCCGGATCATGGGCCGTATCCTGGCCAACAGCGGCCCGTCGTACCGGAAGGAGCTCCCCGCCGACGCGCCCGCCACCGCTTACGCCCCCACCTTAATGGGCTATTTTGCCGAGGCCGAGCGGCTCTGGGACGAGCAGATTCAGCTGTGCCTGCACCCCGACCGGAAAATCTCGCCCAAGCACGCCCAGCGCATCGCCGACAGCTTAAAGGTAATTACCGACAGTCTGTTCTCGGCCTGCTCGGACTATGACGCCCAGGTCATGGCCCGGCCGCTGCTGCGCCGCCTGTCGGAGGCCGTGGAGGAGGAACGGGAGGCCCTGGTGAGCGCCCTGACCTATGTCCCCACGTCCGCCATGGAACCGGCCGGTCTGGACGGCGTTCTGAGCACCCTCTGCCGCCTGCTGGCGGACCCGGATGTCCCCCTCCGCCTCACCATTCTCCGCTGCTTCCGGCATATCCTGGAGCAAAAGCCCCATACGGCCTCCGTTCTGGAGCCGGTTTTGACCGGATTGGACCCCGGGGAGTCCTTCGCCGTCTGCTATCAGCGGGCGGTCTTATTAAACCGGTATTGCGGCCACGACGCTCCCCTGCCCCAGGCCGACACCAGCGAGCTGTTCCTGAGCAATTTGAAAAACGCGGTGCACTGGTCGGTGAAGCTGGTCCACATCGACATCCTCCAGAACCTGGTCCAGGCCAACCCCAGCGAGGCCTTTCACACCGCCATGCACTTTTCCAATCTGCTGTCCGTCAGCGAGCACCTGCCGGTGCGGGAGCACGCCGGCGCGGCCCTGCTGCAGCTGGTCCCCTACCTGACCGTGGACCAGCGCAATGAGATTGTGGTGGACCTGACCCGGGAGCTGGAGACGGGGCAGGAGCAGATTTCCTACTACATTCCGCCCTTCTTAGGCCGCCTCATCTGCCAAATGCCGGACAAGGAGCTTTTGGAAGGGCTGGACTACCTGGACGATCTGATTCACCAGGGCTCTCTCCGGGCGGCCAGCGCCGCGCTGCACACCCTGGGCGCCATGCTGACCGAGCCTCAGGGCTACCAGCGGACCTCCGTGTCCAGCCGGGTGCTGGGTCTTTTGCTTACGGGCATCGCCCATTACGACGCCCTGATCCATCAAACCGCCCTGTCCGTCCTGTGCCGGAGCGTGTTTGGAAATCCCGCCATCTCCCAGGAAATCCGCCGGGATTGCCTGGTCCGCACCGGCAAGAAGCTGCTGTGCCTGCTGCATGAGCCGGCCAGGGACCCGCTCACCTTCTATAACCACGCCGCCATGCTGAATCACCTGTACCGTCTGATCGTCTCCTGCGAGGTGAGCGGAACGGCGCTCCGCTTCCCGGAGCCACGGCCCGTGGCCTTTTTCCCCGGGACCTTCGATCCCTTCTCCGCCGGGCACAAGGAAATCGTCCGGGCCATTCACGACATGGGCCTGGAGGTCTATCTGGCCATCGACGAGTTCTCCTGGAGCAAGCGGACCATCCCCAAGCTGCTGCGCCGGAAAATTGCCGCCATCTCCGTGGCGGACCTGTGGGACGTCTATCTGTTTCCGGACAACATGCCCATCAACATTGCCAGCCCCGAGGATTTGGCCGCCCTGGCGGAAAAATTCCCGGGCCGGGAGCTGTACCTGGCTGCAGGCAGCGACGTGATCTTCGGCGCCTCGGCCTATCAGTCGGAGGCCCCCGGCTCGGCCCGGTATTACAGCCACGTGGTCTTCCGCCGGGCCGCAGACCGGACCGCCGGAGAAAAGCTGGCCCGAATTCTCCGGGGCAAGTGGCAGCTGGTCTCGCTGCCCGCCTGGTGCGAGGGCATCAGCTCCACCCAAATCCGGGAGTATGTGGACAAAAATCTGGACATCTCCATGCTGGTCGATCCCATTGTTCAGTCCTACATTTACGCCAACGGCCTGTATCTGCGTTCCCCCCAGTTCAAAAACGTCCTGGCGCCCGGCGACCTCTATTTTGAGCGGGCCCGGGAGAGCCAGGCTCCCCTGCCGCCGCTGCTGCGGGCCACCATGGACAGCCACCGGGGCAGCTGGGGCATTCTCCTGCGGGCCCGTTCCGCCCGGGAGCCCCTGGGCTGGGTCTGCGGCCACACCGTCACCAGCTCCCAGCTGCTGGAAACCCTGGGTTCCCAGGACGCCGCCGCCTACGTCCGACGGCACACCTCCGGGCGCATCATGATGGTCGACAGCGTGGTCTCTCTCTCCCCCCAGACCCAGGGGGCCTGCCGCCAGCTGGTCAACGAGCTCCTGGCCCGGAGCCTGAAAACCGACCACACCTACGCCCTGTGCCGCTGCAACGGCACGGAGCAGCTGTATCAGGAGCTGCTCCAGCTGGGCTTCCTGCCGATTCCCGGACAGCCGGATATCCTGTCCGTAGACATGCGCTCGCCGATGGTGCTGATTCAGGACGTGTTTCTCTGGATGAAAGAGCCCCTGCGCAGCGACGACGCCATCCGGCAGGCCGTGGAAAAGACCCGGCCCAAGCTCCGCTCCGCCCTCTCGGCCCTGTTTCCCGGAAGGCTCCTGCTGTCCTTCGACGCCGAGACCTTGAATCAAAGCCTGTGGCACAAGGTCCAGGCCCACAACCAGGTTCTGGACGTCCCCGCCGGTCAACGCCGCCTGGGCCCGTACATGTGCGTGCCCTACGGCAAAATTCTGGCCGACGAGGTCGTGCCCAACACCGTCACCAAAACCCTGCACGCCGATAAGGTCTACGAGGCCGACATGGAGCGCTTCACCATCCTGGAGGCTCCGGGCTACTCCTCCCTGACCGGTCAGGTCCGGACCATCAAATCCTTCCGCCGCCCGGTCATTCTGGTGGACGACCTGCTGCACTGGGGCCACCGGATCCACGCCCTGGACCACATTTTTAAAGAAGAGCATGTGGAGGTCCGGAGCATTGTGGTGGGACTCATGTCCGGCCAAGGCCGGGACCTGATGCTGACCCAGGGGCAGACCGTGGACTGCGAGTACTTCATTCCCAATCTCAACCACTGGCTCACCGAGAGCAGCCTTTACCCCTTCGTGGGCGGGGACAGCATCGACCGGCCGGGGGATTTCAGCTGGAAGCGGCCGTCCATCAACATGATTTTGCCCTACGTCAATCCCACCTTTGTCCCCGGTTCGGACAACCAGACGAGAATCCGCCTGTCCAAAGCCGTCCTGGAAAACGCCCGGGACATTCTCTCCGCTCTGGAGCGGCGGCATCTGGAGATCTTTACCACTGCCCTGACTCTGGAGCGGCTGGCGGAGGCCCTGTACCGGCCCCGGCTGCCGGACCGTGGACGGCACCTGCGCTACGACCTGTCGGTTCCCGCTTCCAGCTATGTGGCCGACGATCTGACCCAGCTGCAGCGAATTTCCAGGACGGAGGTCATCCATGGTCTATAAACAATACCGTTCCTACTGCCTGGCCGGGGAGTCCGGATTTCCGGCGGAGGCCGTTCCGGTTTCCGCCCCCTTTGCTCCCCTGCTCCTTCTGCGCCCCGCCGCCCCCGGTACCGGCCGCTGCCTGTATCCCGTGGAGTCCCTGGCCGAAGTGGGCCAGGAATGTCCCCTGGCCCTGGTCCCCCCGCCGGATGCGCCTGCCGGTCCTCTTTCGGATTTCGTAGCCCGGCACGGCGCGGCAGTTCTGAATCCCGCCTATCCCCGATGCTGGGAGCTGCTGGAGTCCTTCCAACAGGCGCCGAAAACCGGCCTGCGGGTGACCTTGGTCGGCCTGGGAGACGTGGGCGGCGCCGTTCTCACGGGGCTCGTCCTGCTGGGGAGAGAAATCGACGAAATTCGCATTTTTGACCCCAACGAGGCCGCCTGCCGCCGGTACGAGCTGGAGATGAATCAGATTCTCTCCCCCGAGGAGGGGCCCACGCCCCGGGTGCGCCTGTGCCCCCGGGAGGAGCTGTTTTGCTGCGACCTCTTTCTGTTTACCGCCTCCCGGGGCGTACCGCCCCTGGGCGCCGGGGGCGACGTGCGGATGCAGCAGTTTCAGGCCAACCGGGCCATGCTCCGCCAGTACGCGCGCCTGGCCCGGCAGGCAAAATTCCGGGGGCTGTTCTGCCAGATCTCCGACCCGGTGGACCACCTGTGCCGGGCGGTCTTCCTGGACAGCAACCGGGACGAGACCGGCCGCCTGGACTTTCTGGGCCTGGCGCCGGAGCAAATCCAGGGCTTCGGCCTGGGGGTCATGGCCGCTCGGGCCCGCTTCTGCGCCCGGGAGATGGGACTGCCGCCGGAGGACATTCGCGTTTACGGCCCCCACGGAGCCGGGCTGGTCGCCGCCAACGCCCCGGACGCAGGCTATGACTCAGCCGCCTCCGCCGCCCTCACCGCCGCCACCCGGGACATGAACCTGCGGGTGCGGGCCCTGGGCTTCAAGCCCTATCTGGCTCCGGGCCTCTCCTCCGCCGCCGTTTCCATTTTGCAGCTGCTGCGGGGCCGGGAGCACTTCGGCGCGGTTCCACTGGGCGGCGTCTATTTCGGCTGCCGGAGCCGCATGACCCGCCTGGGACCGCAAATCTGCCGGGAGGCCCTGGCGGAACCGCTCCAAGAGCGGATTGCCGCCGCCTTCCGGGAATTGGAGGACTTCTCCGATGCATGAGGCTGTAATTCTGCTCCAAGCCGGCGCCTCGCCCCGGCTGAGCCGCCTGCTGGAATTCGCTCTGGACGGCACCCGGGTGGAGCGGGCAGAGCTTCCGGCTGTGGAAGCCGGCGCGCTGCAGGGGCGGCGGGTCCTGTTCGCCCTCACCACCGGCCCCGGCGGCATGTCCATGCAGGCGTTTTCCCTGTTGAATGCCCTGCGCACCCATCCCGGCTGTCTTCAGGACGCCGTAGGCTCCTTCATCGTAGACGGCAGCGGGGAGCTGTACACCAAGCAGGCCGCCCAGGCCCTGGCTCTCGCGGCCAATCTGGCCGGCTGCCTGTTGCCCGGCAAGCCTCTGGTGGAGGGAACGGGCTCTCTGTACAACCAGCGCATCCTAGCCGAACAGCGAAACTGCTCTTGGGAGGAGGCCTATTTCCTTCGGTCCCGGGAGCTGGTCCGGCGGCTGGCGGCATTCACCCCGCCCCGTTATGCCCGGCCCCGGGTTCTCATGCTCCACGCCTCGGACAACCGGCGCTCCAACACCGTGGCCATGGGCCGGGCCGTCTGCAGCCGCCTGGCCGAAGCCTGCGACCTGCAGACCGTCAGCCTCCAAAACGGCGCTATTTACGACTGCCGGGGCTGCTCGTATACCGCGTGCCTGCACTACTCCCGCAGCGGCACCTGCTATTACGGCGGCGCCCTGCCCACGGAGGTCTTCCCCGCTATTTTAAACAGCGACGCCGTGCTTTTGCTCTGCCCCAACTACAACGACTCCGCCAGCGCCAACATCATGGCCCTGATCAACCGGATGACCAGCCTGCTTTTGCAGCAGACCCTGTATGACAAATACCTGTACGCCATTGTGGTCTCCGGCTATTCCGGCGGCGACCTGGTGGCCCGCCAGATTTTGGGGGCTCTGTGTCTGAACAAGACCATGATGCTCCCGCCTCGGTTCTGCCTCTTTCAAACCGCCCACGATCCCGGCTCGGCCCTTTCTTCTGCCGGTATTCAGGACCGAATCACCCAATGGGCCGACGAAATCCGGCGCACTTTGCTGCCGCCCCAGGCGGAGCCCGAGGCCCTCATTTCACGCTCCGGTCCGCCGTGACACCGGCCGCCATCTGTTCGGCCGCTGCAAAGCGGCTGCGCTCTGCATCGCCGGAAGCGCTCCAAGAAGCAAAAACCTGCCGCATGGCGGGCCAAACGGCCCACCGCTGCGGCAGGTTCTGTTTCGTTTTTACGCTTGCTCCTCCAGCCAGGCCTTCATCTCCAGGCGGCCCTCCTCCGACATGGGGAAGGTGCGGCCCCCTTCCATCCGGCTCTTTTCATAGCAGTACAAACCGTGCCAAAATTCGGCCTCCATCGAGCTGGCCTCCATGTCGACCTCCTTTTGGTCCTTCATCACCACATGGGGCACAATCCGGAACCGGAGAGGCCCCAGAGAGCCGGTGAAGATGTTATTCATGGCGAAGGTATGCAAGGTGGGAAGGAATATCTCTGCCATGGAGCGCCGTCAATCCTGCATCAGCCGCTCCATCTCGTCCAGCAGATCGCCAAACAGGGACAGGGCCTGATTCACCGGCTCCGGAGAGGTCATGTCCACACCGGCGCCCTTCAGCAAATCAATGGGGCTCTTGCTGCAGCCGCCGGAGAGGAAGCCCACGTAATCCCGGACGGCAGGCTCGCCCTCCCGGAGGATCCGGCGGGACAGCGCGATGGCGGCGGAGTAGCCGGTGGCGTACTGGAATACGTAATAGTTGTAATAGAAGTGGGGAATCCGGGCCCACTCCAGGGCAATCTCCTCGTCGATGACCATATCCGGCCCAAAGTACATCTCGTTCAGGCGGCGGTATTCGGCGCAGAGGACGTCCGCCGTCAGGGTCTTCCCCTCCTTGGCCATGCGGCCGATGTTCAGCTCAAATTCCGCAAACATGGTCTGGCGGTACAGGGTGCTCTTGAACTGCTCCAGGAAGTGGTTGATGAGATAGGCCCGCTCCTTCTTATCCGTGGTCTTGCCCAGGAGGTACTCCATCAGCAGGGCCTCGTTGCAGGTGGAGGCCACCTCCGCCACGAAAATCACATAGTCGGCATCGATGGGGTTCTGGGTCCGGTTGGACAGGTAAGAGTGGATGGCGTGGCCCATTTCATGGGCCAGGGTGAACTGACTGTCCAGTGTGCCGGTGTAGTTCAGCAGGACGTACGGGTGGACCCGGGCGCCGGCGGAGTAGGCGCCGGAGCGCTTGCCCTCGTTCTGGTACACGTCAATCCACCGGTTGTCAAAGCCCTCCTTCAAAATCTTGCGGTAGCTCTCTCCCATGGGCGCCAGAGCGTCATAGACGGTCTGCTTGGCCTCGGCAAAGGGGATCTTCCGGTCCACGCCGTCCACCAGGGGCGCATACACGTCATAGAAATGCAACTCGTCCACCCCCAGGAGCTTCTTCCGCAGGCGGACATACCGGTGCATCTTGTCCATGTTCTGATGGACCGCTTCAATGAGGTTCAGGTATACGGAGGTGGGAACGTTGGTGACGTCCAGAGAGGCCTCCATGGAAGAATCGTATTTGCGGGCCTCGGAGAAGAACTGGAGCTGCTTAACCTGGGAGGCCAGGATCGCGGCCACCGTGTTCTGGAAGCTGCCGAAGGTGTGGTAGAAATTCTCAAAGGCGCTTTTCCGCAGAGCCCGGTCGGCGCTCTCTTCATAGGATACAAAGGTGCCTTGGCTCAGAGGCAGCCGGTTGCCCCGGCTGTCCACCGCGTCGGGGAAGGTCAGGTCTGCGTCGGCAAAGAGGCTGAAAATGTCGTCCGGGGCGTTGGCCATTTCCCCGGCGGCAGCCAGGAGCTTCTCCTCGGCGGGGGACAGCACATGCTCCTTCCGGCGGCGGATGTTCCAAAGATACCGGCGGTACCGCTCCAGCTTGGGTTCGGCGGCAAAGAAGCCGTCCAGCGTCTCGTCGGAAATGGAGAGAATCTCCGGGGTTTCAAAGCTGGTGGCGGCGGACAGAGCCACATAGGCGCTCATGAACTGCCCCTTCATCGCCTGATACTTGGCAACCCGGGTGTCCTCATCGGTCTTGCGCATGCAGTAATTGGCCAGGTCCTCTCCCAGGACATTCACTGCCTCCATCTGCTCCAGATAGGCCAGCAGCTTGGCCGGGCTGTCCGCCAAATGTCCAGCGTAGGCGGCCAGCTCCTGGGTCACGGCCTGGAGCTTTTCCAGATCCGCGCTCCAGGCTTCATCGGTTGCGTAAAGGTCTTCAATCGCCCACTGGTCGGCCGGTGCAATGTCGCTGCGCTGGGGAATTTTTTTCGTTTCAGACATGTGACATCCTCCTGATTTTCAATTGTGTGCGTTTGCTGCTTTCATTATATCACATGGCGGTTGATTTGCAACTCATAGTTTTTACAATGTCCCATAGGTAACGTGCATTTGTCTTCTATAAAAGGACAAATCGGGAGACCGGTGTTCTTGTCCACAATGTGCGCACAAGCTAAACCATCGGGCGAAGTCGCAAAGCGGCCGTGCGGCGCCCGCTTTTTTCTGATTTCCCCTGGGCACAACCGTTTGTTGATTGACACGCTCCCTCGCAACCGGTACAATGAAGGTGTCCCCTGCTACGGACAAGCATGCTCCACTTTTCAAAAGGAGGCAACTACATGTATCAGTTTCCCAAAGACCTGTATGCCGACATTCGTCTGGAAGACGTGTATCAGACGGCGATTGTCTACGAAAACCACAACCTGATCCAAAATAAAACCAGCCGGGAGACCGGAGCCTTCCTCCGGATTTGGGACGGCCGACGGTGGTATTACAGCGCCACCACCGATTTGGATCATATTCAGCAAGAGCTGGACGCCCTGGCCGCTCTGGCCACGCCGAACCCGGACATTGCCGACGACCCGGTGGTCCGCCGGCTGGAGGTCAACCGGGACCGGCTTCTCCGGTATCAGGACCGGGACGTGCGGCAGGTGCCCAACGAGGAGAAGGTCGCCCTGCTTCAGTCCTATCTGCCGGTGGTGGCTGAGGTCCCGGAGATCACCGACTGGAAGGCTGGGTACCTGGATACCCACACGGAGAAAAAATTTTGGTCCAGCCTGGGCGCGGAGCTTCACTTTGATTTTCAACGGGCCAGTGTGGTCCTGGGTTTCACGATCTCAGCCGGCAGCGTGCCCTACTTCGACCGGGTGCATACCTACCGGCCGGACTTTTCCGGCCTGACCGGTCATGAGAAGGAGCTGGCCGCGCAAGTCGAGGACTGCCTGACCTATGCCAAAAATGCCGTTCCCGTGACGCCGGGCACCTATACCTGTGTCTTTTCTCCGGTGACCGCCGGCGTCTTCGCCCACGAGAGCTTCGGCCATAAGAGCGAGGCGGATTTCATGCTGGCTTCCGAGGCCATGCAGAAGGAGTGGGCCATCGGCGCCCGGGTGGGCGCGCCTCTGCTGAACATCTTGGATTCCGGACAACTGGAGGGCTCCGGCTATGTGCCCTACGACGACGAGGGCACCCGGGCCCGGACCACCTACCTGATTCGCGACGGCATTCTCACCGGCCGCCTCCACAGCGCCGCCACGGCAGCCGCCCTGGGAGAGGAGGTCACCGGCAACGCCCGGGCAATGGATTTCTCCTTTGAGCCCATCGTCCGCATGACCTCCACTTACATCGGCGGCGGCGACTTGACGTTGGAGGAGCTGCTGGCGCCCATCGAGCTGGGTGTATTCATCCAGGACTTCAACCACGGCTCCGGCATGTCCACCTTCACCATCGCCCCCAGCCGGGCCTACATGATTCGAAACGGAAAGATTGCCGAGCCGGTGCGGATCTCCGTGGTGACCGGCAACGTGATGCGCACCCTGCATGAGATCGACGGTCTGACCAAAGCGGAGCAGGTCTGCTCTCTGTCCACCGGCGGCTGCGGAAAAATGGAGCAGTGGCCCCTGTCCGTGGCCTTCGGCGGCCCCTACGTCCGCGTGCGGAATCTTCAGGTGCAGTGAGGAGGAAGAAAATATGGTGAAAGAATTATATCAAACCGTTCTCCGGGAGACCTCCCTGAACGTGACCAACGGAGAGATTGACTCCGTCCGGAAGAAGTCCATCACCAAATCCGGCTGCCGGGTATACGACGGCGGCTTCCTGGGCGTCGCCGGAACCCTGGGCGAGCCCACGGCGGAGAGCTGGACCCAGGCGGAGGCCAATCTGGCGCGCAAGATCCCCTGCCCCTGGGGGCCGAAGACCGATGCCCGCCGGACCTGCCGCCGGGGCGCGGCTATGGACGCCGACCGCTTCCTCCACCTGTGCGAGGAGCTGACGGAAACCCTCCGCCGGGAGTTCCCTCAGTTTATTTTCAGCAATAAAATAAACTGGACGGAGGAAATGCAGCGCCTGCGCAACGACGCCGGCCTGGATTTTACCTGGCAGGACGCCGCCGGTCTGGTGAGCCTGCTGGTTCGGACCCAGGACTCCGTCAACATCTTCGACACCAGCATCGGCGGCATTTACCGGAGCTTTGATCCCGCCGCCGTCCTGCAGGAAGCCCGGGAGGTGTTGGAGGCGCACTTAAATCCCATCAGCCTGCCGGACCTGGAAAAAATGCCGGTGCTGGGCAGCCCGGATATGTTCAGCCGGGCCTGGAGCGAAGCCCTGAACGGCCAGAAGCTGGCGCGGCAGGCCTCCGTCTGGTCCGGGGAAGTGGGCCGGCAGCTCTTCGCCCCGGATTTCACCCTGGAGGTGGACCGGTCGGCAGACAGCTTCTTTGTTCCCTTCTTCGACGCAGAAGGGACCTGCCTGGAGGGCGACACCCTGCCGCTGATCGAAGGCGGCGTGCTCCGCCGGGGGTACGCCGACCGGAAATGCGCCTGGGAGCAGCAGATGCAGCCCACGGCCGCAGCCGACGGGGCCTATGACGACGCCCCTGCCCTGTCCCTGCCGCCCCTGTCCGTGCGGCCCACAGGAAAGACCCTGGAGGAAATTTTGGACGGCCGCCCGGCTCTGTATGTCCTCACCAGCGGCGGCGACGTCACGCCGGACGGCAGCTTCGCCACCCCGGTGCAGATGGCCTACCTGTACCAGAACGGCCGCCTGATCGGCCGCCTGCCGGAGTTCGGCCTCCGGGGCAACCTGACTGAGCTTCTGGGTAAGGGCTTCCTGGGCTGCTCCCAGGACAAGCCCTACGACAGCTCCCACGCCTGTGTCATGGAGATGACCATCGTGCGCTAAAACCTCATTATATTGAGAAAAAGCATGCAGGCGGGAATCCGTCTGCATGCTTTTTGCCGTCTCGGCTTTGCAACCGGGCGCGTACAGCCCCTTAGCGCTGGTTCTGCTGCTGGTTCTGCTGATTCTGCTGGTTCTGCCGGTTATTCTGATTCTGCTGCTGGTTGTTCTGCTGATTCTTGTTCTGATTCTGCTGGTTCTGATTGTTCTGGTTGTTCTGGTTGAAATTCATGATGAAATTCCTCCTGAATTCATTTACGGGTTTCCCGCGGGGGTAGTTTACCCGGTTCCTGCCGTTTCATTCCAAAATTAGCTTTTGTCTTTCGGACGGAAAATCAAAGCGGCAAAAAAGGCCGCCACGATTGCCATGGTGATGCCGCCGGCCGCCGCCTTCAGGCCGCCCGTGAAGATGCCGAGAAAGCCGTCCTCCGTCACAGCCTGGCGTACGCCCTTGGCCAAATTGTACCCAAAGCCGGTGAGGGGAACCGTAGCGCCGGCGCCGCCAAACTCCGCAATCGGCTCGTAAAGCCCAACGGCCCCCAGAATGACGCCGGCCACCACATAGCTCACCAAGATCCGGGCCGGCGTCAGGCTGGTTTTGTCCACCAAAATCTGGCCGATCAGACACAGAAGGCCGCCTACCAGAAACGCCTGCAAATACTCCATGTTCTCACTTCCCTTCTGTGCTGATGGATACGGCGTGGCATACGCCGGGAATGGACTCTCCTTGCTGGGAGGAGGTGGGAGACAGAAGCGCGCCGGTCCCGCAGAACAAGATGCGGTGGAGCTTGCCCTGGCTCAGCTGATTCAAAAGGTATCCGCACAGCACAATGGCGCTGCAGCCGCAGCCGGACCCTCCGGCGTGGACATCCTGCCCCTCCAGATCGAAGACCAGGACGCCGCAGTCGGTATACCGGTCTTCCAGACGGACGCCGATTTGATGGAACTGGTCCAGAAGAATCTCCTTACCCACCTTTCCCAGGTCCCCGGTGACAATCAGGTCGAAGTCCTCCGGCGCGGCGCCCAGATCGTCAAAGTGGGCGCGGATGGTCTCGAAGGCGCTGGGCGCCATGGCCGCGCCCATGTTGTTGGCGTCGGTCACCCCTAAGTCTACAATGGTCCCCACAGTGGCGGCCTCTACCCGGGGCCCCTCGCCTTGTCCGGAAACCAATGCGGCGCCGGACCCGGTCACCGTCCACTGGGCGGTGGGCGTCCGCTGGCCGCCGTAGCCCAGAGGATAGCGGTACTGCCGCTCCGAGGAGGCAAAGTGCGAAGAGGTCATCGCCACAGCCCGGTCGGCAAAACCGCCGGAGACGGCCATCGAGGCCAGCAGCAGCGACTCGGCCATAGTGGAGCAGGCGCCGTACAGGCCCAAAGAGGGCAACCCTGTGTTTCGCAGGGCGAAGCTGGAGCTGATGCACTGATTCAGCAGATCTCCGGAAAACACCAGGTCCACGTCCCGGGTCTGCTTGCCCGCCTTTTGCAGCAGAGTCTCCATGGCAATCTCCTGCATATGGCACTCCGCCTTTTCCCAGGTTTTTTCTCCAAAATAGGTATCTGCGTTGGTATAGTCGAAATAGCCCTGCAGCGGGCCCTCCGATTCCTTCTTCCCCGCGACGCTGGCCCAGGCGGTCAGAACCGGCGGCGCATCAAAGCATAGGCTCCGTTTCCCTCGTTTTTGTTTTGCCATTGTTCATCCTTCCTTGCATCTGTTAAATCAGCGTTAGTATGCGCACAGTTGCAAAAAAATTGCATGAAATGTCTTTGAAACAGCCAGAGCTCTGGGTTTCCATTGTAAAAAAATTCCGCTGCAGGCAAACGCTGCAGCGGAATTGTTTTTAAAAAGCGAACCATAATTCCCATAGGACGTAACCGTCAAATGTAACCGCATATGAAATCACCGCCGTGGAGAGCTTTGCAGG
>UREY01000014.1 GCA_900546915.1 uncultured Eubacteriales bacterium | reverse complement strand
TCCCGGCCCGCCGCCGCTCCGGTGGCGTCGTTTTGCTGGTCCATCAGGTGAATGGCCATGGTAAAGATTTCTTCCGCAGTTGTCATAGGCGTCTCCTTTCCATTGGTTTTGGGCTCTGCAGCGGCCCTATGAGGTGAGCACCAGGCGCAGCTCCGCCACGCCGACCCGGCAGCCGGGAGCCCGGGGGGTCAGGGTCAGGCGGCAGGCGGTGCATTTCCGGGCCCGGAGGCGGCAGGCGCGGCGCTGCGGCAGGGGCGAGGGATTGTAGGACCACCGGGCATAGTCCACGGCGTCGTAGCGGAGCCTTCCGGCCCCGGCGGCGTAGGAGTCTCCGTCGCCCCGGCGGTCGGTGGCCACGCGGAGGGCCAGGCCGGAGCCGGACTCGGGCTGCAGGGTCAGCTCCACCCGGGTCAGGGTCCGCCGCCGGTCCAGGTCCACCGGTCCGGACTGCCAGCGGGCCTCGATGGCGGTCCGCTCCGGCAGATAGTCCCAGGCCGCCTGGGCATCCAGGGTGTACACCCCCCGGACCCCGGCGAAGACCGGCTCCCCGGCGCACATCTCGGCAAAGCGCACATCCTGAAAGGCCGCCCCCTGGTACCGGCACCAGATGCCCAGGCGGTACCGGTGGACCAGGGCCTCGCCTCCGGAAAACAGGTAGTAGTCCCCCCGGCCGCTGTCCTGGAGGGCCACGGCCTGCCGGGGGTCCCGGTCCCGGAGCAGGCGGGCCACATCCCGGGAGATTAAGACGGCCTGGCGCTCGTCCCGGAGATAGCCCGACGGCAGCTGCCAGTCGTACAGAGCCCCGGGCATCACCGTCCGGGGACAGTTCTCCACCAGAACCGCCTGCCCCATGGGGTAATGGCCCAGGCTCCGGTGCAGAGGCCGCAGGTAGAAGCCGGCGGTGACCGTGCCGTCGGGCAGGGTCAGGGGGCTGTAGACGATGGACCAGGCGCCGTCGGGCTTCAGGGCGATGAGGCTGGAGCCGTGGCGCACCAGGGCGGTGAGGGGGGCGTCCGCCCCGTCCACCCGGATTTCGTTCATGGCCGGGAAATAGGCCGCCGAGGGGGCCCCGGCCAGGGTCACGCCGGTGTAGATGCAGGTGTTGGTGCCGTCGCCGTAGAGAAACAGCCGGGTGTCCGTGTCCCCGTTGTAGGTCTCGGAGCAGCGCATCCCCAGGACCCGGTCCCGGTCCGAGGACTGGGCCAGGTAGGTGAACTCCACGTTGTCCGTGCCCGCCGCCGGGGCCTGGTGGAAGGTGAAGACCCGGGTCAGGGTGTTGAAGCTGCCGGTGGCCTCCGCCCCGTCCACCTGGACGCGTTCCACACCGGCGGCCTCCTGGGGCAGCTGGTAGGCGGCGGAGCCGTCGGCGGAGTAGGAAATGCGCCGCCGGTCCGTCAGCCGGTTGATTTGCTCCAGGGCCGTGCCGCCTCCGGCGGGGTCGGCTCCCGTGACCACCAGGGGGACGTAGGGCTCCACGGCCTTGGCGGTCAGGCCGGGAACGCCGCCGGTGGAGATGCCGGTCTGGGAAATCTGGAGGTAGCCCTGGTCCGACAGGGCGTACAGCGCCCCGCAGAAGGTGAAAAAGTGAACCCAGGCGGTTTTGGCCCCAAAGGGCCGCAGGAGAAGTCCCGCCGCAGAAAAGCCGGAGCTGTCCCGGCGGAAGAGCTGGATGTAGTCCCCGTCGTCGCCGTAGGCCCCCGCCGGAGAGGTGGCCACGGCCAGAAATTCCTCCTGCCCCAGAAAACCGGCCCAGAGGCCTCGGATTTCCTGGTTTTGCAGATCAAAGCTGAAGGGCAGCTCCAGGGACCGGACGCCGGGTCGCAGGGTCAAAAGGCCCCGGTCGGTGACGGTGAAGTTCACCATCTCCGCCGCCTCGCCCCGGTCCCCCCGGGCGCCCTCCCGCAGGCCCCCCAGGGGCCGGATGGCAATGGTATGTCTGGACATAATGCGTCTCCTTGTATGAAATAGAGTCGTCGTGATGAGAGCCCCTCTCCAAGGGCTGGGCGACCGGCGTAAGCCTTTCTGTGCGCCGGTCCGTCCCCCTGCCGCTATTTCGCGGTTTTCCGACAAAAAAAGAAGGAAAGCTACAGGCCCCAACGGAAAATTCGGAAATGAAACCCCGTTCGCGGAGTTCCGACAAAAAGATAGGAAAAATTCGGTCCCATACGGAGTTCCGACGAAAATTTCAGTCCGACGCGGTTTTTCGACGAAAAGCTCGCCCAATCCAGGGACCACCCGGAGCGCTTCCCGCGTCCAAAATCCCGGAAGCCTTCCCGGCAGGGGATACCACCATTTCGCGGTTTTCCGACGAAAAACGCGGATTCCGGACGGGGTTGGACCGCCTGAGAGAGGAAATTCTGGGAAATTCGCGGTTTTGGGACAAAAAACCGGCGCAATTTTCGGAAATCCAACGAAAATTTCCGGAATCTTCGGGAATCCCACGAAAATTTCGAAGATGCGCGGTTTTTCGACGAAAAGCTCGCCCAATTCAAGGGCCGTTGGGAGCGCCTCCCGCGCCCGGAATCCCGGGAGCCCCTTTCCGGCGGGGGATGCCGCCATTTCGCGGTTCTCATACGAAAAATCGGCCTCCTTTTGAAGGTTTTTTCAAAAAATCAGATGGTTTTTACGAAAGAAGGGGAGGAATTTCATGAAACTCGCGGTTTTGAGACGAAAAATTCGGGTTATTTGCAGCCGCTCGGCAGAAATTTGGCCACGGTTTTAATGAAATGATATCATTTTCAGAACCATTGGGAGCTGCCGCAAAATCCTCTGCGCTTTGCTCCGGCAGAGAATATCAATATTTCGCGGTTTTCCGACAAAAAATACGAAGCCGGAGTAAGCGATGACCATACAGGAAAGGGAATCCTACGAAATTCGCGGTTTTCATACAGAAAATTGGCCTCCTTTTGAAGAGTTTTGCAAAAAACCGGATGGTTTTTATGGAGAAAGGAGAAGAATTTCATGAAACTCGCGGTTTTGAGACGAAAAATTCGGGTCATTTGCGGTCGCTCGGCAGAAATTTGGCCATGGTTTTGATGGGATAATATTATTTTCAGAACCATTGGGAGCCGCTGCAAAATCCGCAGCGCCTTTCTACGGCAGGAATGCCGCCATTTCGCGGTTTTCCGACAAAAAGCACGAAGCCGGAGCAAGAGATGCCCATACGGAAAATAGAATCCTACGAAATTCGCGGTTTCCAGAGGGAAAATCGGCCTCCTTTTGGAGAGTTTGGCAAAAAACCAGCGGGCTTTGACGGAGAAAGAAAGGAAATTTCAGAAAATTTGCGGTCTCGAGACAAAAAATTCGAGAAATTTACAGACATCCGGCAAAAATCCGGCGGCGCTTTTTATGGCATAATAAAAATTTATGGTGTTACAGAAAGGATAGAAGGGCCCGGACCGGCAAAGGGGGCGGGAGGCGAGCCCTTCCGGCAGGTAGGCCCGAAGGGCCCGGAAGGATGCGGAACCGGCGGCGTTCTGGAAAAAGTTTTTGGAAACTTCTGTTCCGCCCCTGTTTCTTTTGGCAGAATTGTGCTATCATGATGGATAAAAAGGAGGTGGCGGTATGCCGGAATTTATCATGAAAAACAGCGACGGCGATCGGGAGGCCGTGCGCGCCGAGGCCCGGGAGGCGATGGGAGCTGCGATCTCAGAGGCAGAGGCGGAATACCGGCCGGATGGGCGGCTCTATGACGCCATGGAGCCGCCGGCCGGGGAAGTGCTCCGGGAACCGCCCTCCACCCGGGAGCTTCGGGAACGCTCCTATGAATACGGGCTGCCGGAATACCTCCAGCACGACTTGGACGCCTACAAAGAAGGCCTCAAAAACGGTTCTTCCCTGCTGGACTGCCTGTGGGGAGAGCTTTACGGCAGCATCAACGCGGCGGAAATCGATGATGGGGCCATCACGCCGGAGCATGCGGATTATCTCCGACAAAAATTTTTGTGGGGAGGCGGACAACATGGAACAACTTGATTTTACCGGGTGCAGACGCATTTTCGGGAAAGCCTACAATGGAGCCAACGGCAAAAAGATCGCGGTGGAATATGAGGGCGATATCTATATGCTCAAGTTTCCGCCGTCGGCAAAGAACAAACCCACAGCGCTATCCTATACCAACAGCTGTTTCAGCGAGCATATTGCAAGTAGTATTTTCCGGATGCTCGGCATCCGGGCACAGGAAACGATCCTTGGAACCTACCGGGTATCCGGCAAGACGAAAGTTGTGTGCGCCTGTAAAGATTTTACATGGGATGGCAAAATACTGTATGATTTTTGCTCCATCAAGAATACCGTCATTGATTCAGAACATGGCGGCAGTGGAACCGAGCTGTCGGATCTTTTAGAGAGCATTGAAAAACAGCAGTTTGTAAGCCCGACAGAAGCAGCCGATCATTTCTGGAATGTGTTTGTGGTGGATGCCTTCCTTGGGAATTTTGACCGGCACAATGGAAATTGGGGATTTTTATATGACCCGGTTTTCAAGACGGCAGAGATTGCCCCGGTGTTTGACTGCGGCAGCTGCCTGCTCCCTCAGGCGGACGAAAAGGTGATGGAAATGGTCCTGGCAAATGAAGATGAATTAAATGCCCGGATTTTCCAGTTCCCCGCCTCTGCGATCAAAGAGCATGGGAAGAAAATTTGCTACTATGATTTTTTGATGTCCGGGGAGTACCGGCAGTGCCGGGAGGCGCTGTTGCGTATGGCGCCGAAAATCCGGATGAAGAGGAATGAGATTGCAGGCTTTTTAGATGAGGTTCCGTACCTCTCCGATTTGCAGCGGACGTTCTATCAGACCTATATCGAGGCCAGATGGGAAAAGCTCTTGCTTCCGGCTTATGAGCTGGCGGCCGGGGAAGGAGACGGGGGTTCGGGCGGCTGCCCATCGTTCCGGAGAAAATAGAATCGCACAATAGCCATCGGTCGTTTTGCATGGGCAAAGCGGCCGTTTTTTTACCCGCTTGGCGGCGCCAAGCGGCAGAATATGGGGCGATTCATGAAATGGTTTGAAATCCGCCGGAGGTCCGGCGGGTATTTTCACCCATTCGAGGTTTTCCGACGAAAATCCAGCTTTTCTTACGGATTGATACGTCCCAGGCAAGGGCATTCGAGGTTTTTCTGCGCAAATCCGGCTCCGGGTGAGGGGATTCGACGGAAATTTCTGCAATGCGGGGGAATTGAAGGGGATTTTTTGCCGGGGACGGAGCATTCAGGGGGAATTTTACCCCGGGAGATCATTGGATGAAATATCCTCCCTTCTAAAAAAACGGGGCCCGCCCTATGCCTGGGGCTGGAGGGAGATGGGGCAATGGGCGGTTGTCCGGCAAAATCGGCCCATGCCGCCCCAAAGGGCGGGCGGTACCAGGTTCGCGGAAATGGAACGAAATCCGGCAGGATATTCGGATATCCTGCAAAAAGTTCGGAAATATGCGGTAATCCTTGGAAAAACTCTGAAAAAATGCAGGCTCTGATAGAAAAATCGGAAATGATACCAAATTCGCGGAAATCCGACGAAAAGGAAAGCCGTGCGCGGAAATTCTACAGGCCCGGAAGAAATTCGCGGTCTTCCGACGAGGAACAGATGAAATTCGCGGTAAACCGACAGGGCCCGGAAGGAATTCGCGGTTTTCCAACGAGGAAGGAAAGGGATTCGCGGTCTTCCGACGTATCGCGCAAGGAATTCGCGGTTCCCCGACGAGAAACGGAAGAAATTCGCGGTATCTCGACGGAGACCGGAGGAAATTCGCGGTATTCCGACGAGGAAAGAAAGGGATTCGCGGTCTTCCGACGAGGAGCGGAGCAAATTCGCGGTCTTCCGACGTATCGCGCAAGGAATTCGCGATTCCCCGACGAGGAACGGAGGGAATTCGCGGTATCTCGACGAAGACCGGAGGAAATTCGCGGTCTTCCGACGAGGAGCGGAAGGGATTCGCGGTTCTCCGACAAGGAACGGAAAGAATTCGCGGTCTTCCGACGTGGGGCAGAAGAAATTCGCGGTATTCCGACGAAGCCAGGAGGGAATTCGCGGTTCTCCGACACGAGCCGGAAGAAATTCGCGGTTCTCCAACACGAGCCGGAAGAAATTCGCGGTTCTCAGACACGAATCGGAAGAAATTCGCGGTCTTCCGACGGGAAGCAAAAGAAATTCGCGGTATTTCAAAAAGTGCCGGAAGAAATTCGCGGTTTTCCCACAGGGAGCGGAAGGAATTCGCGGTTCTCCGACGATCGCCGAAGGAAATTCGCGGTTTTTCAAGGCGAGTCCGAGGAAATTTCCGGGGCTCCGACGGGAATCGGAGAAAATTCGCGGTTTTTCCCGGGAAAGCGGCCGGAGGTCCGGCCTGGGGCGGGCCTTAAGGCGGCGGGGCGGCTTGCTCGCGGAGCATGCGGGCGATGCTCTCCCGCTCCATTTGGCCCAGGTGGGAGCAGGCGGGAACGGCGGCCGGTTTTGCGGCGGGGCGGTCGGCATAGGCCCCTTCCAGGACCCGGGTGAGGTTCTGCTCCTCCAGCAGCCAGTCCAAATGCACCGGCTGCTTTTTCTTGTGCACCAGGAAGGTGCTCTCCTGGGTTTTCCGGAAGGCCTCCCGGAAGACATCCGGCGTATAGCCCTTGGCCAAAAGGCCCCGCAGCTTTTCCCGGCGCGCCGGGGTGAGCCGCCGGCAGGGGAGGCAGTCCTTGCAAATCCGGGCATATTCTGCAAGGATCTCATCCGCCGCCGCCTCCTCCCGGATGGATGCGGATTCGGATTCCGATTGGGCTTCGGATTGGGCTTGGATTTGGATTGGATTGGGGATTGCCTTTGCTTCCGGTGCCGTTCCGATACTAGTTTGCTCTGCTTCGTGAAAGGAAGGGGCGAAAGCTTCCGGTTCCCCTTCCCCTTGGACCGGGGGCTCGGGGAACCGGGCGCGGCGGGTGCGGCAGACCTGGTGCTCGTCCCAGCCGGGCAGCTGGCAATAGAGCTCCCCCCGGACCGGATAGGTGACCAGAAATCCCACCTCCTCCAGGCGGGCCATGGCCCGGGCCACCAGCTCCTGGGTGACCTGGGAGCTGACGCTGAACAGGCGGCCCCGCAGGATGTCCGGCGCGGCGTAATACCGGCCGAAGTCGTCGCAGGCGAGAATCAGCCGGATGAACAGGGTCTGCTGAAACCAGTCCAGCTTTTCCAGCTTGCGGTTGGTCAACAGCGAATCGCGTAAAACTCGGTTTGCCATGTAGGTTCCTCCATTTCCCGGCAGTCGTCCCAGGGACATGGGCCGACGCCGTATCGCTCCCGGCCGCACCGGGGACAAATTCCTATGGGCGGGTCCGTCTGCCTGTCCCGGGGCAGCAAATCCGGGACCGGCCCCGGAAACCGGACGGGAAAGCTGTGCAACCGCATCCCCTCCTGAAAGCGTTTTGAACGAATGTTTGTATATATACTATAACCCCATTTTCCCGGTTCGGCAATGGGAAAAGGAAAAAAACCTGCCCGCTTCCTGCCGGGGCGTCCCGGGGCCGCGTCAGGTTTCCGTTGCAAAATCCGGGCTTCTCTGTTACAATACGAGAGAAAGGCGGTTTTTTTATGATGGATTTATGCAATGCCCAGGAGGTCAAGGCGCTTCTGGCCCGGCACGGATTTCGTTTTTCCAAGGCCAAGGGGCAGAATTTTCTCGTGGCGTCCTGGGTTCCCAGCCGGATTGCAGAGGAGGCCGGGGTGGACGGGGACTGCGGCGTTCTGGAGATCGGCCCCGGCATCGGCCCTCTGACGCAGCAGCTGTGCCTCCGGGCGGGCCGGGTGACGGCGGTGGAGGTGGACCGGCGGCTGGAGCCGGTTCTGGCCGAGACGTTGGGGGGCTTTTCCAACCTCCGGATTCTCTGGCAGGACATTTTGCAGGTGGACATTCCCGCCCTGGTCCGCCGGGAGTTTTCCGGCCTGCGGCCCATGGCCTGCGCCAACCTGCCCTATTACATCACCGCGCCGGTGCTGGCGGCCCTGCTGGAGGCCGGGTGCTTCTCTTCGGTGACGGTGATGGTCCAGAAGGAGGTGGCCCGGCGGATGACGGCGGCGCCCGGCTCCGGGGATTACGGGGCCTTCACCGTGTTTTGCACCTATTACGCCCGGCCCCGCCTGCTGTTTGAGGTGCCGCCGTCCTGCTTCCTGCCCCAGCCCCAGGTGACCTCGGCGGTGGTGCGGCTGGAGGTGCGGGAGGCCCCCCTTTGTCCTTCGGAGCATGAGGCGATGTTTTTCCGGGTGGTCCGGGCCGCCTTCGCCCAGCGGCGCAAGCAGCTGCAAAACGCCCTGGCCGCCGGGTTCCCGGCTCTGGGGAAGGAGAGAATCGCCTCGCTGCTCACGGCCTGCGGCGTGGCGCCCACGGCTCGGGGCGAGACCCTGGACATCCCGGCCTTTGCCCGGATTGCCGCCGCCCTGGCGGAAGCGTAAGGAGGTTCCATGTTTCGGTTTTTGTTTTTGGATTTGGACGACACCCTGCTGGATTTTCACAAGGCCGAGGCCATCGCCGTGGACAAGGCCTTCCGGGCGGTGGGCGTGCAGCCCACCCCGGAGCTGATTGCCCGGTACAGCGCGGTGAACAAGCTGCACTGGCAGATGCTGGAGCGGGGCGAGCTGACCCGGGAGGAGGTTTTGGTGGAGCGGTTCGCCTACCTCTTCCGGGAGCAGGGCATCCCGGCGGACCCCGCCGCCTGCAAGGCGTATTACGAGGACTATCTGTGCCTGGGGCATTTCTTCATGCCGGGCGCGGAGGACATTCTGGCCTATCTGGCGCCCCGGTACCGGCTGTACCTGGCCAGCAACGGCACGGCCCGGGTGCAGGAGAGCCGCCTGAAAAGCGCGGGCATCGGCGGGTACTTTGAGCAGGTGTTCATCTCCCAGCATTTGGGCGCCAATAAGCCCAGCCGGGCGTTTTTCCAACGGTGCTTTGCCCGGATTCCGGATTTTCAGCCGGAGCAGGCCCTGATGGTGGGCGACAGCCTCACCTCGGACATCCGGGGGGCCAACGGGGCGGGAATGGCCGCCTGCTGGCTGAATCCCCGGCACGAGGCGCGGCTGCCCGACGTCACGGTGGACTATGAGATCCGCGCTCTGGCGGAGCTGCGGGAATTTTTATAAGGAGGCGGGGTCTATGCCCATGCGCATCATCGACTGGGAGCAGTATCCCAGACGCAGTCATTTTACCTATTTTCAGTCCCTGGCCTATCCCTATGTGGGCCTCACCGTCCAGGCCGACGTGACGGACCTGTACCGGCGGACCCGGGAGCGGGGGGAGTCGTTTTTCCTGGCCTGCCTGTACTGCGCCGCCCGGGCGGCCAATGGGGTTCCGGCCCTGCGGCAGCGGATTGTGCCGGAGGGCATCGGAGAGTTCGACCACTGCGACACCTCCCACACCGTGGCCCTGGACGACGGCACCTACCGCTACTGCCGCCTGGACTGCCGCCTGCTCTACCCGGAGTTTCAGAGGCAGGGCCGGGCGCGTCAGGAGGCGGCCAAGGCGGCGGCGGGGATTGCCGAGGAGGAAGACGAGGGCTCCTTGCTCTTCGTCTCCTGCATCCCCTGGGTGTCCTACACCGCCGTGGTCCAGCCGGTGCCCTGTCCCGCCGACAGCAATCCCCGGATCACCTTCGGCCGCCGGGAGGAGGAAAACGGCCGCTTCCGGATGCCCCTGACCCTGCTGGCCCACCACGGCCTGGTGGACGGCCTGCACATCGGACAGTTTTTCCAGAAATTTCAGGAGGAAACGGCGGCGCTGACCCGGTAGCCCTCCCCGGCTTCCGGCGGCGTCTGCATCACCTGATCATAAGGAGGAGATTGTTATGTCAACCATTACCATTGCCCTTGCCGGTCTGGGCAGCCGGGGAAAGGACGCCTATGCCCAGGCCCTGGCCGGGATGCCGGAGCGGGCCCGGATTGTGGCCGTCGCCGATCCGGACCCGGACAAGGTCCGGGAGGTGGCCCGGCAATTCGAGGTTCCGGCGGAGCGCTGCTTCTCCAGCGCCGAGGCCATGCTGGCCCAGCCGAAGCTGGCCGACGCGCTGATCCTGTGCACCCAGGACCGGCAGCACGTCCCCCAGGCCGTTCCCGCGCTGTACCGGGGCTACGACATTCTCATGGAGAAGCCCATTTCCCCGGATCTGGCCCAGTGCAAGGAGATTTTGTCCGTGGCCCGTCAAACGGGGCGGAAGGTGGTCGTCTGCCATGTGCTGCGCTACGCGCCCTTTTACCGGAAAATCAAGGAGGTGCTGGACTCCGGCGTGCTGGGCCGCCTGATGAGCATCCAGGCCATTGAGAACGTGGGCTACTGGCACCAGGCCCACAGCTTCGTCCGGGGCAACTGGCGCAGAAGCGACGAGACCTCCCCCATGTTCCTGCAGAAATGCTGCCATGACATGGACCTGATGGTCTGGCTCACGGGCAAGAGCTGCCTGCGCCTGTCCTCCTTCGGCAGCCTGTCCCACTTCCGGCCGGAGAACGCCCCGGCGGGGGCCGCCCGGCGCTGTCTGGACGGGTGCCGGGCCCGGGCAGGCTGTCCCTATGACGCGGAGAAGATTTACATCACCAATGAAAAAACCGGCGTGCGCCACGGCCACACCGGCTGGCCCTGCGACGTTTTGACCCTGCACCCCACGGAGGAATCCGTCCGCCGGGCCATTGAGACGGGACCCTACGGCCGCTGCGTCTACTTCTGCGACAACAACGTGGTGGACCACCAGGTGGTGAACCTGGAGATGGAGGACGGGCTCACGGTGAACTTCACCATGTCCGCCTTCACCGCCGGCGGCGGCCGGTACACCAATTTTATGGGGACGCTGGGCAATCTGATTGCGGACATGGCCGGAAACACCGTCACCGTCACGCCCTTCGGCGGCAAGGCGGAGGTGTTTGATTTCAACCTGGAAAAAGAGCGCATGTCCGGCCACGCCGGGGGCGACAGCGTCCTGGTAGGAGACTTCCTGGATTACCTCCAGGGCAAAACGCCTCCCAGCATCACCACCCTGGAGGCCTCCATGGAGAGCCACTTCATCGCCCTGGCGGCGGAGGCGTCCCGCTGCAGGGCGGGGGAAGTGGTGGAGATGGCTGCCTTCCGCGCAGGAGAACCGGGAAGGCCGTAAGGCCCCTCCGGCCACAAAACGGCCGCACGGGATAGGGGGCTGCCTCAAACCCCGATGGTTGCCGATATTCCCCAAAAGTTGTAAAAACGGCACGGAAAACGAAGAACACTCGTTTTCCGTGCCGTAAATTTTAGGCTGTTTTGAAACATTCTATTTTGAGACAGCCCCGGCTTCGCCTGTGATAGGCTTCGCGGCGGCCTGCCCGGAAGGGCCGGGGGAGGGCAAAACGGCCGGGCGACTTCGCCCGGCCGTTGGAATGTTACATATCGAAGGGCTCCATAGACAGAACCGGATGGCCCACAGAGGTCAGGTACTCCAGCAGCTGCTCGGGGTCCTCGGTGCAGATGGTCTCATCGGCAATCATGTCGGTGAACTGATCCACATCGTACAGCTCCTTGGCCGCCGCGTCCAGCCGCTCCCGGACCTGGTCCTTCAGCTCCTTGGGCATCCAGACAATGCGGCCCAGGCCGCCCTCGGCCTTCAGGAACTTCTTGGAGGAGATGAACTGCTTGCCGTGGCCCATAAAGCCGGGGGTCTGCACGCCGCCGCCGGTCATGGAGGCCATTTCGGAGAAGGTCATGCCCAGAGGCGTCATACCGGCGTGCTCCCGGCAGGTGATGACCACGCCCATGGATACCGGCTCCACGCCGCAGATGCACTCGAAGCAGCCGCAGGAGGTCATGGGATCCTGGAACAGGGAGTACAGGGTCACATGCTCCAGCGCGCCGTGGGAGTACTTGAAGACGGCCTCGTCCACGTCCTCGTAGCGGCCCAGGTTCTCGTCGATGCAGCGGTCCTTGGGCACCACCTGGCAGGGACCCTGGGGATCCAGCTCGTTGGTGGCCTTGGCGTCCAGCCAGCTCACGGCGCCGCACAGGCCCAGCCGCTCGGGGGTGACGATGCACACGTGGCTGGGGGAGAAGGCCTGGCACATGATGCAGGTGTAGTACACCGGCACGGACTCGTCGGTCATGGAGCGCAGCCGGTCGTCCCGCTTGGCGAAGATCTCGTTGGCGTGCTTGCGCAGCTCGTGGTTCTTCTCGGCGTCTACCACGATCTTCACCTGGCACTTATCCACCACGGCCTCGAACTCGCTCTTGACCTTGGCGTAGAGCACCTCGCCGATGTGGCGGAAGCGGAAACCGGCCTCGAAGTCGGCCTTGGAGATCCGGATGCGGATCATATCCCGCTGGCCGGTGTGCATGACGCCCTCCACGCAGTTCAGGTAGGAGTGGAACTTCCGCTCCATGACGGACTCGAAGTCGGGCTGCATGGCCTTGCCCGCCACCTCCACGGTGTAGGACAGGGAGATCTTGGAGCCCACGGGGATCTCGTCCAGCTCGGGGCCCTCCACGGTGATCTTGTGGTCCTCGATTTCGGCGGCGTCCCGGGTGGAGACCAGCTCGAAGCAGTCTACGCGGGAGCCGTCGATTTCCACCTGCATGTCGCCCCGGCGGATGATCTCGCCCTCAAAGGCGGAGGCGAAGGACACGGGGATGTCGATCTTGGTGACCTTGATCTTGATGTCCCGGGCCTCCAGGCTGGTGGCGTTGAACTTGCTCACGTCCTCCTGGACGATGAGGCTCTTGGGAACCCGGAAGATGTTCTCGGTCTCGTTGGTGACGACGGGGAAGCCCAGGGCGATGGCGCCGGCGCCGCAGGCCACGATCACGTCGTCCAGGGGCTTAAAGGCGTTGACAAAGGCGGGCACCCGCTCCATGGTGTATTTCATCAGGCTTCCGGCGTCGCCGGGGGTGATGTTGCCGAAAATCAGGGCGGCCCGGAGAGCCACGGAGACCACGTGAATCACCGAGGTCACGTCCCGGCCCAGGGGGATGATCCGGACGTTGTCGCCGGTCTTGTAGCCCTTTTCCTCCAGCTGGTCGATGACGCCGCCCACCAGGGTGACCAGAATGCCCTGGCTCTGGTAGCTCTTGACCAGCTCCACGGCCTCGTCGGCAGAGGGCGCGGCGCCCAGGATGACGGCCACGCCGGGGATGTCCCCGGTGACCAAGGGCACGCCCAGGTTCCGGATGACCGCGTCGGCCAGGTGGCCGTAGCAGGGCAGCTCATAGGGCGCGGCGCCGTTCATGTACTTCAGGACCTCGATGAACTCGGCGCACAGGGCGGTGGCCACGCCGGACATGAAGGCGTCGTTCAGCCGGGGCTCCCGGGTCATGAGGGATTTTACCACGCCCAGAGCGGCCTTCAGCTCGCCCAGGGTGTTTACCTTGACGCCGGTGACGGCGTAGTAGCAGGGCAGGGAGTAGGCGGTGTCGGGGAAGGACACGGCCTGGCCTTCGCCGTATTGGGCGATGGCGTTGTCGATGGCGGCTTCGGTGAGGCCGTATACGGCGTCGTTGCCGCCGAACACTCTTTCAAATAAAGTCACGGTTTTTCCTCCTATCGTTCAATCACGATCGATCATAGCTTTGATGTTCCGGATTTCCTCGATTGCGCCGGGGCAGAAGTCGTAGGGGGACTTGCCCAAGCGGTCGGCGTCCATGATCTCCGGGTTATAGTGGATGCAGCCCAGAAAGTCCTCCGGGGGGACGGCGCTGCGGACGAAATCCTCGTCCCGCCGGTCCCGGACTTTGTTGGCCACCACTCGGACCTGCCGGACGCCCAGGTCCGCCGCCAGGCGCTTGACGTTCACATAGGTCTGCACGCTCCGGGCGCCGGGCTCCACCACCACGATGAACTGGTCCATGTTGGCGGCGGTGCCCCGGCCCAGGTGCTCCAGACCGGCCTCCATATCCAAAATGACCACGTCGTCCTTCCGGTAGGTGAGGCTGCTGAGAACGGCCTTGAGCATCACATGCTCCGGACACACGCAGCCGCTGCCGCCCACGTCCACGGTGCCCATGACCAGGAGCTTCACGCCGTTGATTTCCTTGGCGTATTTCTCCGGGATGTCGGCCACGTAGGGGTTCAGCTTAAAGAATTTGTTGGCTTCGTTGGCGCCGGTGCGCTCCTCTACCAGGGTGCGCATTTTGGAGATGGGGACGATGGCGTCCACCTCCTCCTGGCTCATGCCCAGGGCCAGGCCCAGGTTGGCGTCGGGGTCCACGTCGGCGGCCAGGACGGGCCGCCCCTCTGCGGCGTAAAGCCGGGCCAGGGTGGAAGACAGGGTGGTCTTCCCCACGCCGCCCTTGCCGGTAATGGCTACTTTCATGAAACAAAACCTCGTTTTACAGGATCATCCGGAGGCCGCGGCCTCCGGGGTCCCGGGAGCAGACGGCTGGGGGAACCGGGAACCGGGGCGGGAACCTTGGGGGCGCCGGGGCGGGCGCGCCGCCGCGGCAATTCCCGGACCCGGCTCCCCCGGGGTGTCAGATGCCCAGGGCGGCCCGCTTGGCCTCGATGCGCTGGATCATCAGGTCGCCCAGCTTTTCGATGTCGGTCTCCACGGTGTAGTTGGCCTCCACCCAATCCTTGACGCCGTGCTCACCGGTGAGCAGGTCGCAGACCTCGGAGGAGCCCTTGACGTAGGGATCCACGCCCAGGAAGGTGTCCAGGCCGGTGGCCACCACGTAGTTGCCGATGGACACGGCCTTCTCGCTCATCCACTCGGGGGCGCAGCCCACCACAGGCAGCTGGGAGATGGGGATGCCGGAGTCCTTGCTCAGCTCGGAGGCCAGAATCAGCATCCGGGAGATGTCCACGCAGGAGCCCATGTGCAGAACGGGAGGAATGTTTGCCAGCTCGCAGACCCGCTTCAGGCCCGCGCCGCAATAGTCCTTGGCGGTCTCCGGATCCATGAGACCGGCCTTAGCGGCGGCCTGGGCGGAGCAGCCGGAGACGATGAGAATGATGTCGTTTTCCAGGAGCTTCTTCATCAGCTCGATGTGGGCGTAGTCCGGCCGGACCTTGGGGTTGTTGCAGCCGACCATGGCCACGGCGCCCCGCAGCACGCCGGAGGTGACGCACTCCAGCAGGGGCTTGGTGGTGCCCAGCTGGTCCACCTGGGAGTTGGCCACGCCGTCGAGGACCTTCACAATGGCCTCCACGGAGTAGCCCACCCGGGCCTTGGAGACCTGGTTGGGGATGTTCACCAGATCCTGGTTCCGGTTTTTGAAGTTCTCCACCGCCATCTTCACAATGGCCTTGGCGTTTTCCCCGGCGGTCTCGGCGTTGAAGCGGATGAACTCGGAGTCCGGCATCCGGGCGATGGGGGAGGTGGTGACGAACTTGGTGTGGAAGCACTTGGACAGGGGGCCCAAGGCGGGGAAGATGCACTGCACGTCTACGACGATGGCTTCGCAGGCGCCGGTGAGAACCACGTTCTCCTGGGTCAGGAAGTTGCCGGCCATGGGGATGCCGTGGCGCATGGCCACCTCGTTGGCGGTGCAGCAGACGCCGGCGATGTTGATGCCCTTGGCGCCGACGCTTTTGGCCAGAGCGATCATCTCCGGATCGTTGGCGTAATGTACAATCATCTCCGACAGGGAGGGGTCATGGCCGTGGACGATGATGTTGACCATGTCCTTTTCCATGACGCCGATGTTGGCGGTGGTGTCCACGGGCTTGGGGGTGCCGAACATGACGTCGGAGAACTCGGTGCCCATCATGGAGCCGCCCCAGCCGTCGGACAGGCCGCAGCGCAGGGCCTGGCGGATCAGGGCCTCAGGCAGGGAGGAGCAGCCCATGTGGGTCATGTGCAGGGCGGTGGCCACTTCCCGGTCGATGGCCCGGGGCTCGATCTCGGCGTCGCGCCACAGCTGCTGGGTGTGCTCCGGGGCCCGCTTCAGGAAGCGCTGGACGCCGAAGGGCTTGCCGTATTCCAGAAGGCCGATTTCGGCCATTTCGTGGGCCAGGTCGTAGATGTCCTTGCCCTCGGTCTCCACGCCCCACTCCTTGGCGATGCGGATGAGCTTTTCCGGGTCCTTGACCTGGTAGTTGCCGCCCTCTCTGGTCTGGTGCAGGGTGTGCATGATTTCACGGCCGTGGTCGGAGTGGGTGGCGGAGCCGCCGGCGGTGAAGCGCAGGAAGTTCCGGCCCACAATGCCGTGTACGTCGCAGCCGCAGATGCCCCGGGGGCTCTTCGGCGTGATGCGGCAGGGGCCCATGGAGCAGATCCGGCAGCAGGTACCGGCCTCGCCGAAGCCGCAATGGGGGGTCTGGTTCTTGACCCGCTGCTGCCAGGAATCGGCGCCCACCTTTTTGCCGTTCTCCAGCAGAGAGGCGGTGGCCGCTTCCATTTCTTCAACAGTGATTAAGCGATCCCAATCCTTCAAAGTGTTTTCCTCCTAGATGTTGTTGTCTGAAGTGCGGGACGGCCGGAAAGGGGAAGACCCGACCGGCCCGGGAAATCGCAGAGACATACGATTTCACAATACCCGCCTTCATTTTATCCTTAATAGGGAGAAAAGTCAATGTATGTTTTTCCCTGCCGGAATTTTTCACCTCCTCGCTTTTTCCCGGGCGGCTTTGGATTTGCAAAAAATGCTTCCATTTTCAGAAGCTTTCCGGTATAATATTCCAATCGGATTACCCCTGTGGAGTTTGGGGAAAACTGATCCAATGGGGCGGAGTCTTTCCCGCCGAGCCCACGCGCCCGGAGGCGCCGTGGAAGGAGAGGTCTATGAAAAAACGGAAGATCAAAAACCGGCATGTGGCCCGGGTGGTGGACATGGTGACCAGCCTGTATCACCTGGATGTGCCGGTGTATGCGGCCAACGCCGCTTATTTTATCATTCTGGCTGCCTTCCCCACCGTCATGCTACTGCTGAACCTGCTGAGTTATACGTCTTTGGGCGGCGGAGCGCTGCTGGATATTTTGGAAAACGTGATTCCGTCGGCTTTGATGCCCTCGGTCACCCGGCTGCTCACCGGTATGTTCGCCAGCAGCTCCAAAACCCTGGTCTCGGTGTCGGCTCTGGCGGCGCTCTGGTCGGCCTCCCGGGGCATTTTCGGCATGCTGACGGGCCTGAACCGGATTTACGGCGTGCAGGAGGACCGGGGCTATGTGTTCACCCGGCTGCTGAGCCTGGTGTACACCTTTTTGTTCCTCCTGGTGCTGCTGCTGACCCTGGCGCTGCACGTGTTCGGCCAGACCATTCTGGCCCAGCTGCCCCGGAACGACAATCCCATGATCATTCTGCTTTTGGATGTGATTTCCAGCCGGTTTTTGGTGCTGCTGGTGCTGCAGACGGCGCTGTTTGCCGCCATGTTCATGTTCCTGCCCAACCGGCGGAACAAGTTTCTGCCCTCGCTGCCCGGCGCGCTGCTGGCGTCGTTGGGCTGGCAGGTGTTTTCCGACCTGTTCTCCCTGTATGTGGAGCACTTCAGCAATTTCTCCACCGTGTACGGCAGCCTGTCCGCCGTGGCCATCGCCATGCTGTGGCTGTACACCTGCATGGCCATCGTGTTTTACGGCGGAGCCCTCAACAAGTATCTGGCGGACATCGGCTATCAGATCCGCCTGCGCCGCCGGAAGCAGGCGGAGGACAAGCCCTGAAAAAAGATTTCCATTTGGTTGTTAAAAAATTAATTTTCTGTTCACAAATCGCCGGTAACATGGTACAATCATCAAAAGGGGGCCTGCACCATGTTTGGATATGTGATGGCGAATCCCCAGGAGCTGACGCCCCGGCAGCGGGAGCGGTACCTGGGATGCTACTGCGGCATCTGCCGGGCCATCGGGGCGAACGCCTCCTATCCCAGCCGGCTGGTGCTCAATTACGATATGGTATTTCTGGCTCTGCTGCTGTCGTCGCTGTACGAACCGGCGGAGGAGCAGGGACAGGGCCGGTGCCTGGCTCATCCCCTGGCGCCCCGCCCCTGGGTGCGGAGCGAGGCCGTCGCCTACGCGGCGGATATGAACGTGGCCCTGGCCTATTTCAGCGCCGGGGACAACTGGCGCGACGACCGGCGGCCCGACGCGCTGGCCCTGCAAAAGCTTCTGCGGCGGCATTACGAGTCCATCCGGAGCCGCTTTCCCCGGCAGTGCCGGGCCATGGAGACCTGCATCGGGGACCTGAGCCGCCTGGAGGCGGAGCGCTGTCCCAATCCGGACCTGCCTGCCAACTGCTTCGGCCTTCTGATGGCCGAGCTGTTTTGCTGGCGGGAGGACCGGTGGTCCGGGTACCTGCGGCAGATGGCCATGGGGCTGGGCCGGTTTATTTACTTCGTCGACGCGGTGGTGGATTACCGGAAGGACCTGCGGCGAGGCAGGTACAATCCCTTCCGGGCCATGGGCGGGGAGCCGGACCCGGAGAAGTGGGAGGACTATCTGGTCCTGGAGATGGGCCGGACCACCCGGGCCTATGAGATGCTGCCTCTGGTCCAGGACAAGGAGCTGCTGGACAACATCTTATACAGCGGCATCTGGGTGACATACAGAAGGAAAGAGAAAAAAGCGCGGGGTGCCGCGCAGGAGGAGCCAACATGATCGACGATCCCTACAAGGTACTGGGGTTGGAGCGGGGCGCGTCCGACGAGGAGGTCAAAAAGGCCTACCGCCGTTTGGCAAAAAAGTACCACCCCGACGCAAACCCCGGCGACGAAGCTGCTGCCCGGAAGATGCAGGAGATCAACGCCGCCTACGAACAAATCAAGAATCCTCCCCAGGCGGACTCCTCCGGCTACGGCGGCGGGGCCTACGGAAGGGGGACCGGTTACGGCGGCGGGACCGGCTACGGCGGAGATCCCTTTGAGGACATCTTCGGCCGGTGGCGGCAGCAGCAGCGGCAGCAGGAGACCCGGTTTCACTCCACCGAGGCCCAGGCCGCTTACCGGTACATCCAATACGGCCGGTATCAGGAGGCGCTCAACGCCCTGAACGGCGCGCAGACCCGGGACGGCCAGTGGTATTACCTCAGCGCCCTGGCCCACGACGGCGCAGGCAACCGGATCACCGCCCTGGAGCACATCCGCCGGGCCGTGTCCATGGAGCCGGACAACGCCCAGTACCGGCAGGTTCTGACCAACCTGGAGGAGGGCGGCGACGCGTACCGCCGCCATGCGGGCTCGTATCAGGGCTACGGCAGCCTGGGGGAGCTGTGTATGCCGCTGTGCCTGTGCTGGGGGGCGCAGTGGTGCTTCTGCCCCCGATGTTAAAACCGGAACCATCTGCGGGAAGCTGCCTGAGGCGGCTTCCCGTTTTTTACGCCCCTGCGCCGGTCGCCCGGAGCTGCGGGGAAATTAAAAAATCCTTAAAGAAACGGCCTCTTTCATCTTAAACTTCCCTTGGGTATAATGAAGAGGCGAGAGGTGAGGGACATGTACAACATCTTGATTTGCGACGATCAGCCCGATATTGTCAACGCGTTGAAGATCTATCTGTCCATGGGAGACTACCGGCTGTTTGAGGCCTACACCGGCCGGGAGGCGGTGGAGGTGGTGCAGAAGCAGGAGATCCACCTGATTCTCATGGACATCATGATGCCGGAGATGGACGGCATCGCCGCCACCCGGCGCATTCGGGAGTTCTCCAATGCGCCCATCATTCTGCTCACGGCCAAAAGCGAGAACGAGGACAAGGTTCTGGGCCTCAACATGGGGGCCGACGATTACATCACCAAGCCCTTTGTGCCCATGGAGGTGCTGGCCCGGGTCCGGTCCCAGCTGCGGCGGTACACCCTGCTGGGGGGCCAGGCGCCGGAGAAGCCCAACGTCCTGACCATCGGCGGCATCTGCCTGGACGACGAGGCCAAGTCCGTCACCGTGGACGGGGAACCGGCCAACCTGACGCCCATGGAGTTTTCCATTTTGCGGCTGCTCATGTCCAACCCGGGGAAGGTGTACTCCTCCCGGGCCCTGTATGAGGCGGTGTGGAACGAGGCGCCTCTGGGCAGCGAGGGAGCCGTGGCGGTGCACATCCGCCATCTCCGGGAAAAAATTGAGATCAATCCCTCGGAGCCCCGGTACCTGAAGGTGGTCTGGGGCCAGGGGTACAAAATGGAGGGGGGAAAGCCCTGATGTATGACAAGCGCTACAGTCTGGCCCTGAAGACGGGATGCTTTTTGCTGCTGCTGGTGGCCCTGGTGGTGGGCGTGGCCGGCGGGGCGGCCGCCTGCTATCTGGCCGACCAGGGAGCCTACACCATCTCCCGGGAGGATATGCTGGAAATGGGCCTGCAGGAGCGGTGCGGCACCGTGGCCGACAACGTGGCCCGGGCCTACGCCCAGGAGACCTACGGCGCGGCGGAGGAGGACCTGCCCGGCTACCTGTTTGCCTACGCCTACGACGGCCACTGGCAGCTGTACCCCCAGTATTACATGGGGCAGAGCAATTACCGCTATGAAATCCGGGACGGGGCGGGCAACCTCTTGAAGAGCACCTACAACGGCGAAGGGTGCCTGGCCCGGCTGGAGTCCGTCCAGACCGTAAACGAAATCCTGGTGGACAGCCCGCCCTACGGCGACCGGCTGGAGGAGACGGAGTCCAGCGGCATATATTGGAAAGCCGTGGACCTGACCTATACCGTCACCGGCTACGTGCTGCAGGATCTGGCCTATGACGACCAGTTTTCCCAATATGTGAGCCTGGTGGGCAACATGTACCAGTACCGCTTTGCTCTGGTGGTTTTGGTGTGCGTCTGTCTGGCGGCCCTGCTGTGCCTGGTGGTGTATCTGCTCAGCGCCGCCGGACACCGGCCGGACCGGCAGGGCATCGCCCTCAATCCCTTTGACAAGCTCCCCGGGGATTTGTACCTGGCTGCGGTGATCGGCGGCGTGACGCTGCTGGCGATGCTGTTCCGCCGGTCCTTCTACTGGGAGGGCTGGATCACCCTGGTGACCGGCATCGCCTGCCTGCTGGCGGCGGGGATTCTGGTGACGGCCTTCCTCATGTCCCTGGCCACCCGGGTGAAATACGGGCAGGGCTACTGGTGGCGGCGCTCGGTCATCGGCTTTTGCCTGGTGCTGCTGCTGCGGGCCTGCCGGTTTGTGGTCCGGGGCGCCCGCTCTCTGTTCGGCATGCTGCCCACCATCTGGAAGTGGCTGCTGATCGGCGGCTTGGCCTGGATCTTCACCCTGGCCTGCCTGAATCCCTACACCACGGGGATGGGGGCCCTGGCGACGGCGTGCCTGTGGGCGTTTCTCATCGTCTATCCCGCCTGGTCCTTCGGCCAGCTCCGCAAGGCCGCCCGGCGGATGGCCGAGGGGAAATTTCAGGAGAAGGTGCCCCTGGACCATCTCCACGGCTCCTTCCGCCAGATTGCCCAGGATTTAAACGCCCTGGGCCAGGGGGCCAGCCTGGCCGTGGAGCGGCAGCTGCGGTCGGAGCGGATGAAGACCGAGCTCATCACCAACGTCTCCCACGACATCAAAACGCCCCTGACCTCCATTGTGAACTACGTGGACCTGCTGCAAAAGCCCCATACCCCCCAGGAGGGGGAGCAATACCTGGAGGTGCTGGCCCGGCAGTCCCAGCGGCTGAAGAAGCTCACCGAGGATTTGGTGGAGATGTCCAAGGCCTCCTCCGGCAACATTCCGGTGAATCTGGCCCCGGTGAACGTGGTGGAGCTGGTGAATCAGGCCCTGGCGGAGTATGAGGAGAAGCTCAAAAAAGCGCAGCTGCCGGTGGTCTTCACCGCCCGGCAGTCGGAGATTCTCACCATGGCCGACGGCAGGCTCTTCTGGCGGGTGCTGGACAATCTCCTGGGCAACTGCGTCAAGTACGCCCAGCCGGGGACAAGAGTGTATGTGGATGTTGTAAAATACGAAAAAAAGGTTATGATTTCCATGAAGAACGTCTCCCGGGCGGAGCTGAATCTGCCGGCGGAGGAGCTCATGGAGCGGTTCGTCCGGGGCGACTGCGCCCGGAATACCGAGGGCAGCGGCTTGGGCCTCAACATCGCCAAGACGCTGATGGAGCTGCAAAAGGGAAAGCTGAACCTGGTCATCGACGGGGACCTGTTTAAGGCGGTTCTCCTCTTCGACAACCTGGAGCCCGGGCAGAGCTGAGCGCCCCGGAGGGGATCCGCCGCTGCAATTCCCGGGGATTGGGAGAAAGGAATCGTGAGTTCTGGCTTATGTCTATGTCGGAAAAAAAGAAAAAACGCCTGTTGACGGGCATCATTGTGCTGACGGTTTTGGTGATGGGGCTCATCACCTGGTTTGTGGGAAAGCCCCTGATCCGGTTCATCGAGAACCCCGACGGCTTCCGGGCCTGGGTGGACGGCCACGGAATCTGGGGACGGGTTCTGTATGTGGGCATGGTGATTTTCCAGGTCCTGGTGGCCCTGATTCCCGGCGAGCCCCTGGAAATTGCCGGAGGCTACGCCTTCGGAGCCTGGGAGGGGACGCTGCTGTGCCTGCTGGGGGCGACCCTGGGCAGCACCCTGGTCTTTCTGCTGGTCCGGCGCTGGGGCATCCGGGTTCTGGAGCTGTACTTTCCCCGGGAGAAAATCGAGTCTCTGAAATTCATGCAGAACACGCCCAAGGTGCGGGTGATTGCCTTTCTTCTGATGTTCATCCCCGGCACGCCCAAGGATCTGGTGAGCTATTGCATGGGCCTGACCAAAATCAAGCTGACGCAGTGGATCCTCCTGAGCACCGTCGCCCGGATTCCCTCCATTGTGACCTCCACCGTGGGCGGAGACGCCCTGGGCGGCCGGGATTACCGGTTTGCCGTCCTGGTGTTCGCCGTCACCCTGGCCGTGAGCATTTTGGGGAGCCTTGTGTATACCGTTTACACCAAGCGCCATAAGAGCAAGGCCTGTCTCCGGGAAAAGGGGACGGGAAGCGTATGAGACGGCTCCCGGGCGGGCGGCCGGTTTCCCCGGCGGACGTCTCGTTTCCCGACGTGGTCCGGCGTCTGGCGGAGGCCTCCCGGCTGGGGCAGGAGGCGGCCTATGTGCAGCACGGGGCCACCCGGTGCCTGCTGCACAGCGTGGCCGTGGCCTATTACTGCGACTGCCTGGCCCGCCGCCTGGGCCCCTTGCGGTTCCGCCGCCTGCCGCTGCTGCGGGGCGCTCTGCTCCACGACTACTTTCTCTACGACTGGCACGACCCGGACCCCGCCCACCGGCTGCACGGCTTTCGCCACCCCGCCCGGGCCCTGGCCAACGCCAGGCGGGACCTTGCCCTGGACCCGGTGGAGGCGGAGATCATTCTGCGCCATATGTTCCCCCTGACCCCGGTCCCCCCCAGGTGCCGGGAGGCGGTCCTGGTGTGCCTGGTGGACAAGGTCTGCTCCGTGTACGAGATCTTCTCCCGCCGCCCCTATCCCAACCGCCGGATCCAGTCGGCCTATGCCCTGGCGGCCGGAGAAAAGCCGCCGGACCGACCCGGCGGCTCTGCCCAGCCGGTCTGAGGAAAAGCCCCCTTCCAGCCGCCGGATATGCTGAACGGCTCCCCGTCAAGAAGACAATGGAATCAATAAAACGTTTCTTCACCCGGCGGCTCTCTTCGATTGTCCACGCCGTGTCCGTCTTCGGCCCTCGGCCGTTTGCCGCCGGTGGACTTTCGGCGCACATTCCGGGCAGGATTCGGCCCGGTTGGAGCCGGGGGTGAACCGCGCCCCACATACGCCGCGCTTTCCGGCGTCCAGCCGGTGGAACCGGGCCGTTTTCAGTTCCCTGTCCGGCGGCAGCACCGCCCCTTGGAACCACCGGCACAGCAGGCAGTGGGAAATGGACTGAACGCAGACACATTCCTCCCCATCGTCCGGCGCGATACAGTGGCCGCAGTCATCGTGACAGCACGCATACGCCGGCCGCCGCGCCCGCCGGTTCCGGCTGGAGCAGGGCAAGGGGCAAGCGGATGGTAAGATTGACAGTGACAAGATAATGGAGTGCGGTTATAAGCAATTCCTCCGTAAATTTTTGTGAATTTTGCGGCTATTGAGTTGATTTTGCAATGCAAACGGCGTATCCTATAAGTGCAGTAAACTGGAAGGGGTTGATACAATGGCAGGCACTACGAATTTCAGCGTCCGCATGGACAGCGACCTCAAAAAGCAGTGCGAAACGCTTTACGGCGAATTGGGGATGAACCTCACCACCGCCATCAATGTTTTCCTGCGCCAGTCGCTCCGCGCCGGTGGCTTTCCCTTTGAAGTCAGGCTGGAACAGCCGAACAAAGAAACCATCGCCGCCATGTTGGAGGCGGAACGGATTGCGCGGGATCCCAGCGTGAAGCATTACTCCGATGTGGAGGAAGCACTCCGGGAGCTGAAACGATGAAGCGCGATATTGTCTGGACGACAAGATTCAAAAAGGACTACAAACTGGCAAGTAAGCGCCGCATGAACATGGACCTGTTGGACGATGTGATCCGGGCCTTGTCACGGGGCGAAAAGCTGCCGGAGAAAAACAAAGACCATGAATTGACCGGCGATTGGGTGGGGCATCGGGAATGCCACATTCAGCCGGACTGGCTGCTCATCTACCGGATCGAGGATGATGTGCTGGTGCTGACGTTGGCCCGCACCGGGACCCACAGCGACTTGTTCGATCAATGAGGGGAAAGCCGCCGGATATGCTGATATACTCCCCCTTGAGCAGACGGTGAAAAAACACGGTCCAGACAAGGGGGAGCACAATTATGCCACATCAAGGAAAAGCAAATCCAAAAGAAAAGGTTCGGGCAATGAAAGCGATCCGACAGGGAGAGATGGGAATTTGCGAAGCAGGGCGACGGCTCGGAGCAGACGAAGCGTCCATCAGGCGATGGATGGAGAGATACGAGACGGAAGGGCCGAACGCCTTCCTTCCGGCCAAGCAAAACCGGAGCTACCCACCGGAAATGAAAAGTGTGTTTCGGAGAACCTTCCGGGCTGGAAATTCAAGGCGGCCCGTCCCAAGGAGAAGCGGCCGGCTGATGGGACGGAGTTCAAGTGGTACAAGGGTACAGAAGTGCATAAAGTCTATCTCGGCGCGATGTCTTCTTGACGGGGTGCAGTTCACACCGGGCATATCCGGCGGCTTTTCCGCATAGGGATAAACCATCTCGGGAATAGGAGGGGGAGCCATGGGGACAAGAGTGACGGACCTGCGGTGCAAGGAGGTAATCAATGTCACCGACGGCCTGCGGCTGGGCTTTGTGTCGGATGTGGAAATTCTGCTGCCGGAGGGGAAGGTGCTGGCCCTGGTGGTGCCGGGCCCCTGCCGCTTTTTCGGCCTGTTCGGCCGGAAGGACGACTTTGTCATCCCCTGGAACTGCATCCGGCGCATCGGCTCCGATATCATCCTGGTGGAGCTGGAGCCGGACAAATGCCGCGTGCCCCGGCCCAAGCCGGGCTGGTTCTGAAGGAAGCCGCCGGCGGGGCATGGATGATCAACCGGCCGGGCTTCGGCCGGAGCCCTCCAACGGGGCGCGCAGACCGGGAAAACCCATGGGGCCTATGGAACGAAGGCCGCACCGATGTCAACCAAAATAACCGCAAGCCGTCTGCAGCGGCTTGCGGTTATTTCCTCGCTTTTGTACCGGTCGCGTCCTGGGGGGTCCCGCGAGATAGAGGCGGGGCTTTTTTGCGAAATTCTTACCGGCCGGCTTTTTTTCTGGTTTCCCGGACCTGGCGGGCGATGTGCTCCCAGGTCAGGTCGAAGCGGGTGCGGAGGTAATCCTGGGGGCCCACCTCGCCGAAGGCGTCCTCCACGGCCACGTAGCCCACCCGGGCCTCCCCGTCCAGGCACTCCTTGACGGCGCTGTACAGGCCGCCGATTTTGTTGTGGTTCTCGGCGGTGACCACGACGCCGGTCCGGGCGGCGTAGGTCCGGATCAGAGAGTCGTCCAGAGGCTTGACGGTGAACGGGTCGATGACGGCGGCCTCGATGCCCTCCCGGGCCAGCTGAGCCGCAGCCTGCATGGCCTCGTGGACCATGATGCCGCAGGCGATGATGACGGCGTCGCCGCCCTCCCGCAGGACCTGACCCTTGCCGATCTCAAATTTTGCGCCGTCCTCGTACACCTGGCAGGAGCCCTTCCGGCCCACCCGGACGTATTTCACCCCGGGCAGGTCCTTGGCCATCTCCAAAAAGGCGGTCAGCATGGGCACGTCCGTGGCGTCCACCACCACGGAGCCGGGAATGGTCCGGTAGAGGGCCATGTCCTCAAAGGGCATGTGGGTGCCGCCGTTGAAGGCGGCGGTGATGCCGGGGTCGGAGCCGATGACGGTGATGGGGTTACCGGCGTAGCCGCCGGAGAGAAAGACCTGGTCGAAGCAGCGCCGGGAGGCGAAGGGGCCGAAGGAGTGGACGATGGGCTTGAAGCCCACCGAGGCCGCGCCGCAGGCGATGCCCACCATATTGGCCTCGGCAATGCCGCAGTCGATGGCCCGGGGGGTCTTCCCCGGGAGCTTGGCGGTGCCGATGCAGCTCATCAGGTCCGCGTCCAGGTACAGAACGTCGGGGTCCTCCTCCAGGAGGCGGCCGATGGTCTGGCCCAGGGCTTCTTTAAACAGGCGCTGATCCGCCCGGCCGGTATAGACAATCTTCATGGGAATCCCTCCTTCACTGCAGCCGGGCCAGCTCCGCCCGGAGCCCGTCCAGCCATTTGCCGCAGACGTCGGGGGCAACCGTCATGGAGTGGTTGCCCGGGGCCTGCTCCACTTCCGCAATGCCCTTGCCCTTCACCGTGTCCAGAATGACGGCCCGGGGCTTGTCCCCCAGGGGGGCGGTCAGGGCGCTGTAAACCTGGTCCACGTCGCCGCCGTCCACCCGGCGGGCCTCAAAGCCGAAGGCGGCGAATTTGGCCTCCAGGTCGAACAGGGGCAGCACGTCCCGGGTGTAGCCGTCGAGCTGCTTTTTGTTGTCGTCCACCAGCCAGATGAGGTTGGTGAGCTGCTTACCGGCGGCGAACATGGCCGCCTCCCACACCTGGCCCTCGTCGCTCTCGCCGTCGCCCACCAGGAGGTAGGTCCGGCTGTCCCGGCCCTTGAGCCGGTCGCCCAGGGCCATGCCCACGGCCAGGGAGGTCCCTTGACCCAGAGAGCCGGTGGTCATGTCCACCCCGGGGGTCTTGTTCCGGTCGCAGTGGCTGGGCAGATAGGTGCCGGGCTGGTTCAGGGTTTTCAGGTCCTCGTAGGGGAAGAAGCCCCGCACCGCCAGGGCGGCGTATACAGCGGGACCGGCGTGGCCTTTGGAGCAGACCAGCTTGTCCCGGTCCGGCCACCGGGGATTTTGGGAGTCGTAGCGCATCACGGCGCCGTACAGGACGGCCAGAGCGTCGGCCAGGCTGAGGCTGCCGCCGATGTGGCCGAAGCCCCGGGCCTGAATCTGCTCCACAATGCCGATGCGGATTTCCAGAGCCAGCTTGCGCAGCTCCTTGCTGAGGGTTGCATCCATGGGAAGTTCCTCCTATTACCTTTTTATTTCCAGGGTGATCTTCTGCTGTCGGATCATGCCGGGGGTCACAGCCGGGCGACGCCGGTGTCCCGGGCGGCCTGGGCCACGGCCCGGGCTACGGCGGGGCCGACCCGGGGGTCGAAGGCCTTGGGGATGATGGAGTCGGCGGAGAGCTCCTCGTCGGAGATGAGACCGGCCAGGGCGTGGGCGGCGGCCATGTTCATCTCGTCGTTGATCTCCGAGGCCCGGACGTCGAAGGCGCCTCGGAAGATGCCGGGGAAGGCCAGGACGTTGTTGATCTGGTTGGGATAATCGGACCGGCCGGTGGCCACCACCTTGGCCCCGGCGGCCTTGGCCTCCTCGGGGAAGATCTCCGGGGTGGGGTTGGCGCAGGCGAAGACCACGGCGTCCCGGTTCATGCTCTGCACCATCTGCCGGGTGAGCGCGCCCGGGGCGGAGACGCCGATGAACACATCCGCGCCCCGTATGACCTGGGACAGGGGACCGGCTTCTTTTTGCAGGTTGGTGACCTGGGCCATCTCCTCTTTGATCCAGTTGAGCTTGTCCCGACCGGCGTAGATGGCGCCGTTGCGGTCGGTCATGATGATGTTGCGGTAACCGGCGGACAGGAGCAGCTTCACAATGGACACGGCTGCGGCGCCTGCGCCGGAGGTGACCACCTTCACCTCCTCCTTCCGCTTCCCCACCACCTTCAGGGCGTTGGTGAGCCCGGCCAGGGTGATGACGGCGGTGCCGTGCTGGTCGTCGTGGAAGACGGGGATGTCGCATTTTTCCTTCAGCTTCCGCTCGATTTCAAAGCAGCGGGGCGCGGAGATGTCCTCCAGGTTGATCCCGCCGAAGGAACCGGCAATCAGGGCCACGGCGTTGACAAATTCGTCCACGTCGTGGGTCCGGACGCACAGGGGAAAGGCGTCCACCCCGCCGAAGGCCTTAAACAGCACGCATTTGCCCTCCATCACCGGCATACCGGCCTCGGGCCCGATGTCGCCCAGGCCCAGGACGGCAGAGCCGTCGGTGACGACGGCGCAGAGGTTGTGCCGCCGGGTCAGGTCGTAGGACCGGTTGACGTCCTTTTGGATTTCCAGGCAGGGCTGCGCCACGCCGGGGGTATAGGCCAGGGACAGATCGTCCCGGGTGGCCACGGGGACCCTCGCCGTCACTTCAATTTTCCCGCCCCATGCTTCATGGAGCCGGAGGGATTCTTCTGCATAGTTCATGTGATGTTTCCTCCTTACGGGCCCAAGGCCCGTACAAATTTCATTGTACCATGACCGCCGCCCCAGGTCAAGAGCGCCGCCCGGAACGAGGCGGGGAGGGCGGGGGGAGAATTTCTTTCGGGCGGGGGCGGGAGAAACTGCGGTTTTTCGTTGCAGAAACGTAGAAACTATGGTATGATAATTCTGTCTATGGCCTTGCGGGGCCGTAGCCTGGAAGCAGACCGCTCCGTAGACAAAATAGGAAAGAAGTGGAGTTATCGATATGTATGAGCTGATCACAGGTCAAACCCTGGCCGAGTATGAATCCTTTATTGCCTCCCATCCCAAGGGCCATTTCGCCCAGTCCAGCCTCTGGGGCAAGCAAAAATCCGCCTGGACCTGGCGGGCCGTGGCCGTCCGGGGGCAGGACGGAAGGATTCGGGGCTCCATCGCCTTCCTCATCCGGAGGATGCCGATTTTCGGCGTGAGCATGCTGTACGCCTGCCGGGGTCCCGTGTGCGATCTGGAGGACCGGGAGACCTTTGCCGCTCTCATGGAGGGGGCCCGGGCCCTGGCCAAGGAGTACCGGGGCTACGTCATCAAAATCGACCCCGACGTGCCCTGCCGGAACACCCAATTCCGGCAGCTGCTGGAGTCCTTCGGCTTCCGCCTGATGCAGGAGGGGAAGAACTTTGAGGGCATCCAGCCGAAATTTGTCTTCCGCCTGAACGTGGAGGGGAAGACCGAGGAGGAGATGCTGGCCTCCTTTGCCCAGAAGCACCGGTACAACATCCGCCTGGCTGTGAAGAAAGGGGTGCAGGTCCGGGTCTGCGGCCAGGAGATGGTCCACGATTTCACCCAGATTATGATCGAGACCGGCATGCGGGACCACTTTGTCACCCGGAACGAGGCCTATTTCTCCAACCTGTTGAAAAACCTGGGCGAGCACGCCCGGCTGTACATGGCCTTCCACGAGGGGACCCCCATTGCCGGAACCCTGGCCATTTGGTTCGGAGACAAGGTGTGGTACCTGTACGGCGCCTCGTCCAACCGGCACCGGAACCTGATGCCCAATTACCTGCTCCAGTGGAACATGATTCAATGGGCCCTGGAGAAGAAGTGCCGGATTTACGACTTCCGGGGGGTCTCGGGCGACCTGTCGGAGGACAACCCCCTGTACGGCCTGTACAAATTTAAAAAGGGCTTCCACGGGGAGTTTACGGAGTTCATCGGGGAGATGGACCTGATTCTCAGTAAACCCCTGTACGTCATGATCGACAAAGCCACCAAGCTCTACCAGCACCGCAACGTGCTGAAATACCGCCGGGAAAACCGGGACAAAGCGCCGGACGCCGCCAAGCAGGACGGATAAAGAGAGGAAAGGCATATGGAACCGAAATACATTGTGCGAGAAAAGGACCTGGATCAAAACCTGCAGGTGATTCTGGAGAAGGCCAAGGGTAAGATCATCTGGGGCGTCGTCAAGGGCGACGGCTACGGCCTGGGCCTGGCCTACCTGGCCCAAAAGCTGAACAGCTGCGGCATCACCCATTTTGCCGTCACCAGCCTGCCGGAGGCCCGGGGCGTCCGGGACGCCGGGCTCACGGAAAATCCCGTTTTGATGCTCCGAGGCGCCACGGATCCCCAGGAGGCCGAGGAGCTTCTCCGGCTGGACGTCATCTGCTCCGTGGGCAGCCGGGAGGACGCGGAGGTCCTGGAGGCGGCGGCGGAGCGGCTGGGGGTGACCGCCCGGGCCCATGTGGAGATCGACACCGGCATGGGCCGGTACGGCTTCCTCCCTGCGGAGCTCCCCTGGATCCTGCCGCTGTATCGGGGGGAATACGCCCATATCCGGGTCACCGGCACCTACACCCATTTTCACACCGCCGGGCATCCCAAGGTCACCGCGCACCAGTTTGAGCGCTTTCAGCAGGTGCTGCGTTTCCTCCAGTTTATGGACTGCGATCCCGGCATGATCCACTGCTGCAACTCCCTGGCCTTTTGGAAGTACCCCCAGTATCATATGGACGCGGTGCGCCTGGGCTCGGTGTTTCTGGGGCGGGTGTCCTATGCCGAGGAGGCCGGTCTGAGCCGGGTCGGCTGGGTGGAGGCCCCGATCCAGGAGGTGCGGGAGGTGCAGGCCGGCAGCAACGTGGGCTACGGCAGCGCCTGCACGGTGCAGGAGGACACCACCCTGGCCGTGGTGGGCGTGGGCTATTACCACGGCTTTGCCGTGGAGCGGGGCTACGACGTGTACCGGCCCCAGGACTGCCTGCGCAACATGGCCCGGTACCTCAAATACATGCTCACCGGCCGCAAACTGAAGGTATATATCGCAGACACCCTGTGTCCCGTTTTGGGCCATGTGGGGATGCTGAACCTGGTGGCCGACGTCACAGGCCTGGAGTGCCGGCCCGGCGACCCGGTCTACATTCCGGTCAATCCCCTGGACCGGAAGGGAATGGAGATCGAGTACCGCCCGGCGGATCAGGAGGGAAAGCCCTCGTCCCGCTTCCGCCCCTAGGCCGTTGCGCGCAAGCGGGACCCGGAGAGAGATTTGGAAGGAGATCCACATGAAAAAAACGATGTTGTCCCTGCTATTGGCGGCCCTGCTCCTGCTCACCGGCTGCGGGCAGCTGGAGGCCCTGGCCGCCCGGATGGCGCAGGAGCGGGATGCGCAGCTGAACGCCCTGGCCGACCTGGGCAGAAATCAAGACAGCTTTTCCCAAATGATCTATACCCGCCCGGATGCGGACGCTTTTCAGACCCTGGTTCAGGAGAGCTGCCGGCTGGCTCAGAGCAGCGGGGATGTGGACCGGATTCTGGAGCAGACGGTGGAGGTGTACGACGCCTACGACCGGTTTTACACCATGCTGGCCCTGGCGGATATCCGCTACTGCCTGGATCTGTCCGATTCGTATTATCAGGAGGAGTACGCCTACTGCACCGGCCAAAGCGCCCAGGTGGACCAGGGGCTGGAGACGTATTACCGCGCCCTGGCGGACAGCCCGGCGGCGGCGGAGCTGGAGCCCTATTTCGGCGAGGGCTTTTTCGACGGCTATACCGGCGAGAGCCTTTGGGACGAGGAGCTTGTGGACCTGATGAACCGGGAGAGCGAGGTCCTCGCCCGGTACTACGAGGCCATGGACGGCCTGTCCGACGCCGACTACGAGCAGATGGAGCAGACCCTGGGGCCTATGCTGGTGGAGCTCATCGGCCTGCGCCAGTCCATGGCCGCCAAGGCGGGCTACGACAGCTGCGAGGCGTTCCTCTGGGATTGGTACTACAGCCGGGATTACACCCCTTCGGATTTGGAGGGGTATCTGCAGGAGATTCAGACGGAGCTGGTCCCCCTGTACGGGGAGATCTATGAATCCGGCCTGTACGACCAGGTTTACCGCAACTGGTACCGGGAGAGCCAGTGCCTGGACTATCTGTCCTCCGCCGCCCGGGCCATGGGCGGAGAGATTCTGCAGGCCTATGAGGAGATGACCGCCCGGGACCTGTACGACATTACCCCCAGCCGGAACAAGTACGCCGGTTCCTTTGAGGTGTACCTCACCGACTATCAGGCGCCCTTCGTGTTTCTCAACCCCTACGAGGACCTCTCGGACCTGCTGAGCTTTGCCCATGAGTTCGGCCACTTTACCAACGACTATCTGGTGGGAGGCAGCTATGTCTCCACGGATGTGGCCGAGCTTCTGTCCCAGGGGATGGAGTATATGAGCCTGTGCTACGCCGAGGGGCCGGATTCCGGCACCCTGGAGCTGGTCCGGCAGCTGAAGCTGGCCGACGCCCTGAGCGTCTACGTGGAGCAGGCCGCCTTCTACTGCTTCGAGCGGGAGGCCTATCAGCTGACGGGAGAGGCGCTCACCGTGGAAAACCTCAACCGGATCTACAGCCGGGTGGCCCGGGATTTCGGCTTTGACGCCGTGGGCTGGGACGAGGCGGAGTGGACCGGAATTACCCATTATTTCACCAATCCTTTTTACATCGTCAGCTATATCGTCTCCGGCGACGGCGCCCTGCAGCTGTACCAGCTGGAGCAGGAGCAGACCGGCGCGGGGCTGGAGCTGTACCGGGAGCTGGTAAAAACGGAGGAGGACGTGCCCCTTCTGCAGCTGCTGAGCAGCAAGGGCCTGGAGTCCCCCTTCCGGAGAATCAGCCGGGTGGCCGAGACCCTGCGGCAGGACCTGAACCTGTAGCCGGGCCCCGGGGGCGCATCGACGGCCGGAGGCGGCCATATAGTTGGAGAGGAGGCGTTTTGTCGTGGCATTTCCCCCTTCGTTTCTGGACGAGGTCGTCGCCCGGAATCCCATTGAGGACGTGGTGGGGCAGTATGTGACCATGCAGCGGCGGGGCAATAATTGGTTCGGCCTGTGTCCCTTTCACGGGGAAAAGACGGCCTCCTTTTCCGTGGCGCCGGAGAAGGGCATCTATTACTGCTTCGGCTGCCACCGGGGCGGCGGGGTCATTCACTTCATCATGGAGATCGAGAACCTGTCCTACCCCGACGCCGTGCGCTTTCTGGCCAAGCGGGCCGGGCTGGACGTGCCCGAGGACCCGGAGTATCAGAGCCGGTACCGGAGGCAGGAGCGGCTCTGGGCCCTGTGCCGGGAGGCCGCCCGGTTTTTCCACAGCTGCTTATATGAACCGGCCGGCGCGGCGGGACTGGCCTACGCCCAGCGCCGGGGCCTGTCCCAGGGAACCCTCACCCGCTTCGGGGTGGGCTTTGCCCCGGACCGCTGGGACGGCCTGTGCGCCGCCATGGAGAAAAAGGGCTATACCCAAGAGGAGCTCCTGGACGCCGGTCTGGTTTTGCGCAGCGAGAAAAGCGGCAACCTCTACGACCGCTTCCGGAACCGGCTGATGTTCCCCATTATCGATGTGCGGGGCCATGTCATCGGCTTCGGCGGCCGGGTGATGGACGGCGCCACTCCCAAGTACTTAAATTCCCCGGAGACTTTGATTTTTAACAAGCGAAAGAACCTGTTCGCCATGAACCTGGCGAAAAAATCCAAGGCCGGACAGATCATTCTGGTGGAGGGGTACATGGACGCCGTGGCCCTGCACCAATTCGGCTTTGACTGCGCCGTGGCCTCTTTGGGCACGGCCCTGACGGAGGACCACGCCTCCCTCCTGGCCCGGTACACCGACCGGGTGGTCCTCATCTACGACGGGGACCAGGCCGGGCAGAGCGCCACCCAGCGGGCCATTCCCATGCTGGAGAAGACCGGGCTCCGGGTCCGGATTCTGCGGATGCAGGGGGCCAAGGACCCGGACGAATTCCTCCACAAATTCGGCCCGGACCGGTTCCGCCTGCTGCTGGAGGGCGCGGAGAACCAGATGGAGTACCGCCTGCAGAGCCTGCAGCGGCAGTACGACCTGAGTCAGGACGGGCAGAAGGTGGAGTTTTTAAAGGCGGCGGCGGAGCTTTTGGCCTCTGTGGGCAACGCCGTGGAGCGGGAGGTTTACGGCGCCCGGGCCGCCGAGGCCGCCGGGGTCTCCCCGGAGGCCGTGCGCCTGGAGACGGAGAAGGCCTTCCGCCGCCGGACCCGCCGGGACGCCAAGCGGCAGGAGAAGATCGACCTGGCTCCCGCCGTGAAGCTCCGCCCCCGGAGCAAGACCATTCGTTACGACAACATGAAATCCGCCATGGCCGAGGAGGGCCTTCTGGGCCAGATTCTCCGGGAACCGGCGTTGCTGGACCAGGTGGACCTGGAGCCGGAGGAATTTTCCTGCGAGCTGCTGGGCCGGGTGTACGGCCTGCTGCGCAGCCGCTACCGGGCGGGGCTCCAGGTGGGGCTGGCCGGTCTGGAGGGGCTGACCCCGGAGGAATCGGCCCATCTGGCCGGGGTGGTCCAGCGCCAGGAGGGGCCGGTGAGCGAGGCGGCCCTGGCCGACTGCGCCGCCGCCATCCGCCGGGAGCGCCGCCTGTCCCAGACCACGGAGCCGGAGGACCTGCTGGCCCTCCGGGACGCCTTGCGGAATCGGAAATAGAATCGGCGGCCCCCGCCGTTGGGAGACAGAAATGATGACAGAAATGACAAAAGACCCTTTGACCGAGCCCGCCGGAGGGGCGAATCCCGCCTCCGCCGGAGGAGAGGATGATTTGGGGGCGTATTTTCGGGAGCTCCGTCAGTACCCCCGCCTGAGCCCCCAGGAGGAGCGGGAGCTGGCCGTGGCCTGCGCCGCCGGAGACCCGGCGGCCCTCCGGCGCATGGTCCAGTGCAACCTGCGGCTGGTGGTTTCCGTGGCCCGGGAATACGCCGGCCGGGGCGTTCCGCTGATGGACCTGATCCAGGAGGGAAACATCGGCCTCATTGTGGCCGCCCGGAAGTTCGACTACACCCGGGAGCTTCGTTTTTCCACCTACGCCACCAAGTGGATTCGCCAGGGCATCACCCGGTGCCTCATGAACCACGCCGGACTCATCCGGGTGCCCATCCATACGGCCGAGCGGATGCGGGCCATTTTGGCGGCCCGTTCGGCCTATGTGCAGGCCCACGGTCAGGAGCCGGACCTGGACCGGCTGGCCGAGGCGGTTCGCCTGCCCCGGGAGAAGGTGGCTAAGCTGCTGAGCCTGGTGCCGGAGATCTCCTCCCTGGACGCTCCGGCGGGGGACGGGGACGGCACCGTGGGCCAGCTCCTGCCGGACCGCGCCGCCGCCCAGCCCCAGGAGCTCCTGGTGCAGGCCCAGCTGCTGCAGGCCATTACCGACCTGTTGTCCCAGCTCACGGACCGCCAGCAGCAGATTTTGCGCCTGCATTACGGCCTGGACGACGGCGTCTGCCACTCTCTGGAGGACATCGCCGGCCGGTTGGGCATCTCCAAGGAGCGGGTCCGGCAGGTGGAGAAGCAGGCCTTCGACAAGATGAAAGCCCTGGGCGCCAGCATGGGGCTGGAGGAGTACCTGGAGGAATCGTGACCTCCCGGGAGTGCCCGGGCAGGCCGGGCGCGAGAGCCCGTGCCCGGCGGAATTTGGAATTCGACATCTTCAAACAGGAGGAAGCACCATGGCACTGGATTTGGAATTGGAGTGGCAGGAGCCCGGCTGGCAGCGGGTGATGGATGGGCTGCCTCGCGGCAGCGTCATTCCTGCGGAACGGTTTTTCGCCATGCTGGGCGCGGTGGATGAGGCCGAGGCCCTGGAGGCGGCGCTGACGCTGACGGCCCGGGGCGTGGGCCTGGACGTGTCCCGGGTGCCCCGGGGCGGCCATGGAGCGGCGGCGGAGCGGCTGGCCCGGGAGGCGGAGCTGGCCCGGCAGGGGGCGCTGCCCGGGGCTCTGGAGCCGGGGGACCCCCTGCGGCTGCACTGGCAGGACCTGTCCGGGCTGCCGCAGCTGAGCCGGGAGGAGGCCCGGGAGCTGGCCGGGCAGGGAGCCGGTCCCAACCGGCTGACGGAGGGGCTTCTCTGGCTGGTGCTGGAGGAAGCGCCGGACTTTGCCGGGCAAGGGGTTCTGCTGCTGGACCTGATGCAGGAGGCCGCAGTGGGCCTTCTCCAGGCCATGGAGGACCCGGGGCCCGACCCGGTGGAGCGGGGCCGGTGGTCTGTGCGCCAGGCCATGGCCCGGGCCGTCGCCCTGCAGTATTTGGCCACCGGGGAGGCCCAGCGCCTGGTGGCGGCCATGCGGGCCTATCAGCAGGCGGACCGGCGGCTGCTGGAGCGCCTGGGCCGCAACCCGGGCCCGGAGGAGCTGGCCCAGGAGCTGGGCAAGCCGGTGGTGGAAATTTTGGCCCTGGAGAAAATGGTCCGGGACGCCGCCGCCGGGCCGGACCGGGTGACGGAGCCGCCCCAGGAGCAGAAGGTGGAGGACACCGCCTATTTCCAGCTCCGGACCCAGGTGGAGGCGCTGCTGTCCTCCCTGGACGATTTGGACCGGGCGCTGCTCCGGCGCCGTTTTGGGCTGGACGGCCGGACGCCCCAGGGCCTGGAGGAGGCGGCCCGGGCCTTGGGCCTGGACCCGGCCGAGGCCGCCCGCCGGGAGCAAGCGGCCATGGACGCCCTGCGCCGCCAGGGCCTCTGACCGCTCCCCCAACAGCCGGTGGATAAGCCACCCGGCCCTGCTACGTCCAAGGAACCAAAAGGCGAACACAAGCCGAAAAACAGGCGGCATGCCCCAAAATACAATGCTCCCTCTCCAGGCGGCAGGGCTTCTGTTTCCCTGCCGCGCACAGAGGGAGCATCTTGCATCCATACAAAGTCTCGACCCGCCTGCCGGACCGGCGGGCGGTCTTTCAAGGAGGGGTTATTTCAGCAATTCCTGCTTCAGCCGCTGCTGCACGTTTTCCAAATCCGGGTCGCACAGCAGCGGCAAAAATTCCACCAGCTTTTCTTCGGGAAAATCCCACCATTTGAGCTCCAAAAGAATCTGGATCAATTCGTCGTGGAAACGCTTCTTGATGAATCGAGCGGGATTTCCCCCGACGACGCAGTAGGGCGGGACATCTCGGGTGACGACGGCGTAAGCTCCGATGATGGAGCCGTCGCCGATTTTCACGCCCGGCATAATCACGCTTTCTCTGCCGATCCATACGTCGTTGCCCACCACAATATCCCCTTTGAAGGGAAGCTGAGACAGATGCGGCGGCGTCTGTTCGCTCCATCTCCCGCCGAAGACAGAAAACGGGTATGTGGTGACGCTGGAAATGCGGTGATTGGCCGGGCCCATGATAAACTTTGCCCCGGAAGCAATTTGACAGAATTTCCCGATGATCAGCCGGTCTCCGAACTCCGGATAGTTGAACAAGATGTTATTCTGTTCAAAGCCGGTGGGGTTATCGCGGTCGTCGTAATATGTGTAATCTCCAATGGAGATGTTGGGAGCCTGAACGACATGCTTCACAAAGCAGGACGTTCCATATTGGTTTGGGAAAATCTCGTTGGGATTGGGCACACGTTGCATGTTTCTTACTCCTTTTTGTTGTCGTTTCACATCACTTCCTTCCCGGTTTTTGCCGCCGTAGCCACGGCCCTCTTTTTTCGAATCTCTTTCACACTATCACCTTGCTGATTGTAATAATTTTCGCCGCTTCCTGGGGGCTCTGTGGGAAATGGACGGGGCACCGCCCCGTTTCGGACAGGCGGATGGCGCTCTCCCCATGGCCGGAAGCCCTGCCGGACTGCCCTTTCGGCATTTTCCCATTTTCATTCTACCACGACGCCCCAAAGGCGGCAAGAGCGTCTGGAACCTCCGTGAAACCCTTGAAAAAACGTCCCGGCGCGGAAAGCATACCAAAAGCCGCCGCCATTGCCGGGATCCGGGGCTTTGGGAGAGAGGAAGGGGCGGTTTTTAAGAAATCCGATTTTTTGGCCAAGGAACATCCACAAACAAAGCTCCCCGCGAAAGGGGCGACCGGTCCGGGCCGGTGCCGCTTCTGCGGGGAGCTTGCCCTTGGGGCGGGGGAATTTGCGCCGTTTATTTGACGTCGGGCAAACGGCGCGCCAGTATCCACAGGTTGGCCAGACCGCCGACGCCGGAGAGGAGGAAGAGCAGGGCGATGCTGCCGTCGCCCAGGGACCGCTCCAGGATGGGTTGAAAATAGGTGGCGGCCGCAGCGGAAAGGCAAGCGGCGATGCTGGAGGAGGCGGCGGAAAAGCCGATGTACAGGGTCTTGCCCACAGGAGGGCTGGCAGCATATTGGAGATTCAAGCCGGCGATGGAAGCCCCCGCGCCGCCGGCGGCGCTCAGCGCCATGAGGGCAGGCGCGGCCGGGAGGGCCCAGGCGGGGCGGACAAAGGCCCAACCCAGGGTGCAGAAAAGGGACACGGAGGCGGAAAGGCGAATGGTGTGCCTCCAGCTGTGCCGGTCGGCGTAATGTCCCCACAGCAGCCCGCCGACCATGCCCGCCAAGGTGGCGACAATACCGGCCGAGGCCAAAAAGGTGTGACTGAGTCCCAGAATCCGAAGCTGATAGACGGTCAGAAAGGGAGAGGCGATTCCGCCCAGGAGACCGGAAAGGGTGCTGTAAAGCAGAAACGGACGGTACAGCCGGTCCTGAAGCGGCTGCAGAAGGCTGCGCGGCTGGAGGCGGGCGGTCCGCTCCACGGGCTGCTCGCAGATCCCGGCCAGCAGCAGGGCATCCAGAACGGCCAGCCCGAGGCAGACCAGTCCCACAATCCGGTAGCCCTGTCCGGCTTGCCCGGCTGCGGTCAGCCGGTCCAAAAGTCGGCCCAGAAACAGGACCGCTACGCCGTTGACGCAGGTGGCCAGGATGTCTTTGTGGGCCAAGTACGAACCCCGTCGATTGGGCTGGGCCAGACCCAGGGTCCATTGCTGCAGCCCCGGCGTGACGATCCCGGCGCAGGCAAAGGCCAGGATGTACAGGGGAAGCGCCAGCCCCATTCTCATGGAGCCGCTCAGCAGCATGGGCGCCAGAAACAGGGCGGCGACGGAAAAGCGGTATACCAGGCACAAGAGCCAGATGGCGAGCTTCCGGTGGCGGAGCCGCTCAAACAGGAACGGAGAGAAGAATTGAAGGACGCATCCCAGCTGCGGAATCATGGCGATGGAGGCGCCCAGATAGCTGAGATAGCCGGTGAGGATGTGGTTGGTGGCGATGGTGTAGAGGACCCCCGCCACGGCGCCCTCCACCATCATGCTCCGCGCGCCGGACAGAAGCTCTCGCTGGGATGGAGCCTGCCGGGGAGCGAATTTTTGCCGTAAAACTGCAATCATAAGAAAAGAAACCTCACAGAAGACGGTTGTTTCGTCTTTCCGAAACGGCGGCTCTGCCCCCAGCCGGCCGCCCCGGCCCGGGGGACGGGAGGACCGGCCTTTGGGGCGGGGCGGCTATTCCAGAATGAGAACGTAGGGATCGAAGGTTCGCTCGCGCAGCTGGTCCAGGGCCCGTTCCGGGTCCTGCTCTTGGCTGAGCCACAGGCTGTAGGCGTACGTGCAGAAGCCGGAGAGGTCCATTTTGAAGTTGGTCTCCCAGGTGTTGTTCATGATCCAGGAGTAGACGGGCCGCCGGTTGTTTTCCTCCTTCCCGTCGCACAGGCGAATGGGATGGTGGGCCATCTGCCCCATGTAAAGCAGGGGGGCGTCGTGGGCGGCGATGAGAGCTCCGCCCTGGGGGGACAGGTAGGCCAGGCCCTGGTCGGACATGTAGTACTCCATGCAGGTGCCGGGAATCTGGTCCACGCCGGGGCGGAAGGCCTCGGCGCCCTTCCGGAGATACAGGCGGCTGTCCGGGAAGGAGAGGCTGAGGGGCAGGAAGACGCTCTCAATGTCCGTGGAGATGGTTTTGCCCAGCTCCAGCTGGAAATCCACCCGGGGCATGGCCTCGTAAAATTTCACAAGGACGTCGGCGTGGATGGCGCCGGGCAGGCGGTAGCGCAGGCGGAGCAGGGTGAATACGGGGCCGCGCTGGGCGCAGGTGATTTCCTCCAGGGTTCCGGGATACAGCCGGGCGTGCCGCCCCCGGATGTTCCGGCCCAAAAGCCGCCGCTCCTGCTCCTCCCGGCAGGGAAATTCCGGGTACTCCAGGGTCAGGGGCGTCCGCTCGTAAATCGGCGTAAAGAAGGGCGCCGCGCCCTGCCCCAGCAGCTCCCGGCCGGTGCGTTTGTCCACAAAGGAGGCGACGCCGGTCTGGGGGCGGTAGGACAGGCGGAACCACTGGTTTTCAAAGCCGTAGGGCAGACGGTAGGTGACGGGGTCGTAATCGTTGACGATGTCCCGGACCCGCTCGGCCCCGACGTAGCACTTCCGGCTGTTGAGGGTCTGAACCGGCGCGGGAAGCTCCCGGTAGGTGTAGGTTTTTTCCTGGAAGGGCGCCAGGGTATCCACAAAGCTGATGTTCCGCCCCCGGGGGTGGGGGGAGACCTGGCAGGGGAGCACCCGACCGGCTTCGTCCCGGATTTCCACTTGGGCCAAGGTGGGGCTTTCGATGTAAAACTCCACCAGCTGGGGACAGTCGGCCCGGCTGACGCTGCAGGCCCGAATGGTGCCGCTGGTGTTGTAGTACCGGAGGATGTCTCCCCGGGCTACGGCAATCCGGTTCAGCATCCGGGAGGCCGCCTCGTGGGCCTTGGAGGCGTAGCTGTTTTTCCGCATGTCCAGATTCAGGACCATGGTGTCGTAGGGGCAGGTGACGGTGGAGGAGTGGCCCCAGGTGTGCTCGGCATAAAGAAGCAGATTGTCCTGGGCGGCGGCGAAGAGCTCCGGATAGTGGGCTTCGGCCTCGGGGTCCAGCCGCCGGCAGAGGTGATAGCGGTGCTGGGCGTCTTTGTAGTGCTTGACCGCGTAAGGCGTGCTGCCGATGCCGTTGGCCCACCAGTCGGTGAGATCGCCCCGGTATACCGGCGCGTCCTGAAGAGACGGGCCGACGGCGGCGTAGAGCTCCTGGAGGCTGACCATGCGCACGGAGACCTCCTGCCCGTAGCGCTGCCGGTAGGCCTGGATGACCTGGAGGATCTCCGGCTCCGGGGGCGCGTTGTCGCTGAACACGCCGGACACGGCGGTGATGATGAAGTCGTAGGGGTATCCGTTTTCCTCGCACAAGGTGAGATACCGCTCCAGATTTTCATGGAGGGCCTCCACCGGATCGGCGGGCGCGGGGGCGCTGCCCAGGTGATTTTGCGTCATGAAGTTGTTGGTTTTGTTGGGCTTGAAGCCCAGGACGTTGCCCAGGTTATAGTGCTCGCCGTTCCAGACCAGCAGCCTCCGCCCGGCGGCGTTTTCCCACCAGAAGGCGGTTTGGTTCCGGTACAGGGGGTACATGCCGTGGTGGCAGTGGATGTTGGCGAACAGGAACTCCACGCCGGCGTCCAGCATGGCGTCCCGGCAGCCCATGGAGATGCCGTTGATGTCGGCGAACATGGCGGTGTTTAGGGCGACGCCCCGGCTGCGGAAAAAGTCCCGCCACTGCTGCAGCCGGTGGGCGTAGACGGAGCAGTCCAGCAGGTCGTTGAAGTTCAGGTAGTTGGCCGACAGGCCGATTTTTCCCTGAGCGGCCAGGGCGCAGAAGGCGTCCTGCTCCTCCCGGGAGGCGGTTTTGAAGAATTCTTCCACACAGAACAGCGTCTCGCAGTTCCAGCGGAAGTCGGCGTAGCCGGGCTGCTTCATGAGAGACAGAACGGCGCCGATGTATTGGGCCTGGGTGTCTATGACCCGCTCCTGCAGGTCGGTGTAGCCGATGTCGGTGTGGGAGTGGTGTACCACGTAGACGGTTCGAATCGAATGGGCCATGGGTCGAATCTCCTTAGGTTTCGGATGAGTGGTTGCGCGCTGCCGCGCAGATTCCCCTCCGGTCCGGAGGGGAAATCGGCCCCATCTTACCCCTTCGGCTTCCAAAAGTAAAGATGAAAATCATGCTTTTTTTGTGCATTTTGCAATTGGCGCCGCCTGAGGCCCCAAGGCGGCGGGGATTGATTTTGGGCGGAAGATCTGGTATGCTAACCCCGGCGGCGATGGCCGCGATTACTTACCACAGCGCAGGCTGCGCGGAATAGAAGGTTGCCATGAACGAAAGAGAAGTCGGCGAACTCCGCCGCCGGTTCCGGCCGGATAAAACCAGCGTGACCCGGATTCGGGGATGCTATGTGAACGAGAAGAAAGAGATTGTCTCGGAATTTTCCCAGGCCCTGGGCTTGATGACGGAAGATGAGCAGGAGAAGATGCTGACCCTGCTGAAAAAGGCGCTGTCGGGCAGCCTGGGGAAGAATTTAATCGACCTGTCCTTTTCCACGGCCCAGGTCCAAGACAGCCCGGAGCACCGGCTTCTGACGGCCCTGCGGGACGGGGAAGAGGAGGCGGTCCACCGCTTTTTCGAGACGGTGAAAGAGGCCCTGACCCTGGAGGGCAGCTATCTGATCCTCCTGGCCCAGGATGCCTACGACGTGCCGTTTCGGGGAAAGGACGGCGCGGAGCTGGACGACGGCTCCGAGACGGTGTTCCGCTATGTGCTGTGCAGCATTTGCCCCGTGCGGCTGGCCAAGCCCGCGCTGACCTATTCCGTGACGGCGGGAGAGCTCCACAACCGGGCCTCGGATTGGCTGGTGAGCCCGCCGGAGACGGGCTTTTTGTTCCCGGCCTTCGACAACCGCGGGACCAATTTATACGGCGCTTTGCTGTATTCCCGGGACGCGGGGAACAGCCGGGAGGACTTGGTGGAGGCGGTGTTTCACACCCGGGTCCCCATGGCGGCTCTGGAGCAGCGGGAGACCTTCCACACCCTGCTGGCCGACGCCCTGGAGGAGGAATGCTCCTTTGATACCGTCCAGGCGGTACAGGGGCAGCTGTGCGCCATGATTCAGGAGCACAAAGAGAGTAAGGCGCCGGAGCCGCTGACGGTCACCAAGGGGACGGTCAAGGGCGTCCTGGCCTCCTGCGGCGTGTCCCCGGAGCATGTGGAGGCCTTCGGCAGCCGGTATGACGAGTCCTTCGGCGCGGACACGGATCTGAGCCCGCGCAATCTGGTGGACCCCAGGCTGCTGGAGGTGAAGACCCCCGACGTGACCGTCCGGGTCAGCCCGGAGCGGAGCGATTTGGTGGAGACCAGGGTGCTGGGAGGCGTGAAATACATCCTGATTCGCGCCGACGAGGGCGTGGAGCTCAACGGCGTGGACATCCGGATTGGGGATTGACCATGGAAGCCTCGGCGCAAGAGGCGGCTCCTTCCCTGTAGAGGTTTATGAAAAGCGGCGCAGGACCCGGCGCGATTCCGCCCGGGGTCCCGCGCCGCTTTTTCCCCAGGCTTCCGGCGCCCCGGAGGAGCCGGGGACAGGCCCGGGAAGTCGAAGCGGGCGGAAGAGACGGGAATTTGGAAGAAAATACCAGGCATCTGGTTTTGACTTGTGACGTTGGGCGTGCTATAATATTTGAGATTATGTGGAAATTTGGATTGCAATGGCATGAGGCCGCCCCATCCCGGCCCGGCTGGGGCGGGCGCGGCTTATGGGCAATGGGCACAAAGGGAGCATTCGGCATCCCGGGCGCCGTTTGGGCGGCAGGGACTGTGACATAGAACCGAGGGGTTGTTGTGTATCAAAGGTACGTAAAACGGGCGATGGATTGGATCATAGGCATGTTGACCCTGGCCTTGCTCTGGCCGGTCCTTTTGCTGGCGGCTCTGGCAATTTGGGTGGAGGACCCCGGTCCGGTGCTGTTCCGGCAGGAGCGGATTGGAAAAGACGGGAAGGTTTACACCATGCTCAAGCTGCGCTCCATGAAGGTGAACGCGGAGCACACGGGCAGCGGCGTGTACAGCCGGCCGGGCGACCCCAGGGTCACCCGGGTCGGCAGAGTCCTCCGGGCCACCAGCCTGGACGAGCTGATTCAGGCGGTGCACCTGGTGAGCGGAAAAATGTCCCTGATCGGCCCCCGGCCGCCGCTGACCTATCATCCCTGGCCCATCGAGGCCTACACCGCCGAGCAGCGGCATATGTTCGACGTCCGCCCCGGGATCACCGGATGGGCCCAGGTCCACGGGCGCAAGGGCGTGGAGTGGCACAAGCGGATTGAGATGAATTGCTGGTACGCCCGCCATGTGTCCTTTTCCCTGGACGCCAAGATATTTTTCATGACCATTGGGAAGGTGTTCCGCAACGCGGACAACGTCAATACCGGCGTCACCGTGGCGGCGGAGCCGAAGGAACTGGAAAAGAGGTGACGGGCATGCTGAAGCTGATGTACATCACCAACGACCCCCAAACGGCGCAGATTGCCCAGCAGGCGGGGGTGGACCGGATTTTTGTGGACCTGGAGACGGTGGGCAAGGAGCAGCGCCAGGGCGGCATGAACACGGTGCAGTCCCACCATACGGTCCGGGATGTGGAGCGGCTGCGGAAAGAGCTGACCCGAGCCGCGCTTTTGGTGCGGGTGAACCCCATTTACCCCGGCTCGGAGGCGGAGATCGAGGCGGTTTTGGCCTCCGGCGCGGATTTTGTCATGCTGCCCTATTTCCAGCGGGTCGGGCAGGTCCGGACCTTTCTGGAGCTTGTGAGGGGGCGGGCCAAGACCGTCCTGCTGTTTGAAACGCCGGAGGCCGTCCGGGCGGCCGACGAGATCCTCCGGCTGGAGGGGATCGACGAGTGCTACATCGGCCTGAATGATTTGCACCTGGGCTATCATCAGAAATTCCTGTTTCAGCCCCTGGCCGACGGCACGGTGGAGATGCTGTGCCGCCGGTTTCAGGCGGCGGGGAAGCCGTACGGCTTCGGCGGCGTCGCCCGAGTCGGCGTCGGCGCCCTGCCCGCCGAGCGAATCCTGGCCGAGCACGTCCGCCTGGGCTCCTCCACGGTGATCCTCTCCCGCAGCTTTTGCAATGCCCGGCAGGTTGGGGATTACGGGCGGATGGAGGAGATTTTTCACACGGAGGTGGCGAGGCTTCGGAGTGCCGAGAGCCTTTTTTTGACTTGGGATCCCCAGGCGCTGGAGCAAAACAGGCGTCGGGTGCAGGCAGCCGTACGGCAGATTGCGGAGGGGATGGAATGAAGACAATTGTGACCGGAGCTTTGCAGCTGCCGGAGGAGGATTTACGTGATTTGCGCGCATTTGGCCTGGAGATTTTCCTCCATCCGGATGAGCGGCAGCCGGTGGCGCATCCGGAACAATATGAGGCGGCGATCTGCAACGGCCTCTTTTTGTACAACCCCATCGAACGGTTTACCAAGCTTCGCGCGGTTCAGCTAACCAGCGCCGGCTATGACCGGATGCCCATGGAGTATGCCGCCGCCCACGGCATTCGGGTGTATAATGCCAAAGGGGTGTACAGCAAGCCCATGGCGGAGTTTGCCATATGCGGAATGCTGCAGCTTTGCAAGCAAAGCAGATTTTTTGCAAAAAATCAAAAGGCGCACCACTGGGAAAAACGCAAGGACCTGCTGGAGCTGAGCGAAAAAACGGTCTGCATTGTGGGAGCCGGTAACGTAGGGACAGAGCTGGCCAAACGGCTCAGAGCCTTCGGCTGCTATATCATCGGGGTAAACCGGACCATGTGGCCCAAAAGCGCCTTTGACGAGCTGCTCCCCTTGGATGCCCTTGCGTCGGCTTGTGCCCAGAGTGACATCGTGATTCTTTCCATTGCGCTGACAGACGAGACGCGCGCCATAGTTCGCAGCTGCATTCCGGAAAAAATGCGCAGCGGAGCGATTCTGGTCAACATCGCCCGGGGGGCGCTGGTGGATACCGGCGCGGTGATCGATGCGCTGCAAACCGGGCACATCTGCGGCGCGGTGTTGGATGTCTTTGAAGAGGAGCCCCTGGGGCAGGACAGTCCCTTGTGGGACATGGAAAACGTCATTCTCACGCCGCACAATAGTTTTGTAGGAGAAAACGGACACTTGTTATTTAAGCTGATAAAGGAAAACTTGGTGAGGGAATACGATGGAGCGCAGCTTGTATAGGGATCATATAGAAAACCGTCTGAGAGACTTTCCGGAGTTGGAGCAGTATCTGTTTATTCGCGGATTTGTTGCCTGCGACACGTATTTAGACCCCAATGGCTATCCCTTCTTTGGGAAATGGAAATACTTCAGAATAGAGGGATTCCACTTTTATATTCATCCCAAGCAAACATGGTACTATGTGGATAGCCCGGTTTCTTGCTTTTTGATCGGCCATGCGTACGATCCGTTTACCATGGAAACGGATGAGACGGCGATTCTGCGGAGAATGGCATTGTGCACCCAAGATGTTGATAGAATCAAAATTCTGAATTCTTTAACCGGTGTTTTTACGATGGGGTGGTTTGAGAAGGACCGGATGATTCTGGTTGGCGATTGCGCGGGAATGCAGACGACTTACTATGGGTGTGTAAAGGGAAAAATATACTTCTCGAGCCATATGCAGTTAATTGGAGATATTTGCGACCTGGAGCCGAGCGATTATGTAAAAAAACTCACAAGCTACCGGTTTTATCACTATTACGGGGCATATTTACCGGGAGACTTATCTTCTTATCCCTCCGTGAGGCGGATCGTTCCCAATACGCTGATTGAGCGCAAGGGAACCGATTTTAAAATCAAACGCTTCTACCCGGAAGTGCCGCTGGATTGCTGTTCGGGAGAGGAAAGCTATCGAGAAAAATTGGCGTATATTGCAGATCTATTGCATAAAAATATGATTCTCATCACACAAAAGTGGAATCAGCCGGCAATTTCCATGAGCGGCGGGATGGATAGCAAGTGTTCCTTGGCTGCAGCGAATGGACTGTACGATCGGTTCCAGTACTTTAGCTATATATCTATGGCAGGGGAAAGAATCGATGCAGAAGCGGCCCATACAATTGCCGAAGCGATTCACATTCCCCATCGTATCGATTTTATTTCGTCTTCGGACGAAGATTTTCCCGGAGTGGATGAGTTTAGAGCCATTTTGCAGCACAATTTTGGCAACATCGGCAGGAATAATGACAATGATGTAAGGAAACGTGTTTATTATACGCAATATGGACATTGTACATTTGACGTTGAGGTGAAATCATGGGTTTCTGAAATAGGAAGAGCAAATTATTACAAAAAATTCGGGCTGAAACATATGCCGGAGCGGTTGAGTCCACGTCAAATGTCTACCATGTATAAGCTGTTCCTGCACAATCGCAGCCTTCTGAAGGAAACTGACGCTGTATTTGAAGAGTACATAAATAGGGTGCATTTTGATGATATATTCAATTACGATGCATCGGATATGTTCCTCTGGGAGGTGCGTTATGGGAGCTGGGGCGGCCAAGTGATTACCAGCGAGCAACGCCTCCCCTTTGATATAACGATACCCTATAACAACCGGCTTCTCCTGGAAGCTTTTTTGACCTTGCCTTTGGAGCGACGAATTGCTGATCAAGTACATGCGGATTTAATTCATATGTTAAATGCAGAGATAGACAAGACTGGTGTTTCTGTGACGAATTACAATGAGACTAAATCTAGAATGATAAAAGAAAAGGTATATTACCTGGTCAATTCGGCGTTGCCGTTTTAATTATTAGCTGACTGGTGATTTTTGTGAAAGTTCTACTGATAGCCACGGTTCAAAGCCATATTTGCCAATTTCATAAGCCCTATGTCCGCATGCTGCACCGGCATGGCTGTGAGGTTCATGTGGCGGCGCGGGACAATTTGGCGGTTAAAAACGGTTTGAAGCTGGATTTTGTGGAAAGGGTTTTTGACGTGCCGTTTCACCGGTCGCCCTTCAGTCTCCAGAATATGGGCGCGTATCGGGAGCTGAAGAAAATTGTAGATGCAGGCGGATATGATGTGATCCATTGCAATACCCCGGTAGGGGGAATCGTGGGCAGGCTGGCGGCCCGGCAGGCCAGAGCGGCGGGGGCACAGGTGTTCTATACTGCCCATGGCTTCCATTTCTTTCAAGGCGCTCCCGGGATCAATTGGGCCGTTTATTATCCCATTGAAAAATGGATGTGCCGGTATACGGACAAGCTGATTACTGTAAACGAGGAGGATTTTGAGCTGGCGAAACGCAAGTTTCGAACCGAAATTTGCCGAATTCATGGGGTGGGGGCGGATCAACAAAGGTATCAACCGCCGTCCCCAGAGCAGCGGGAGCAGCTGAGAGGAGACCTTGGTTTTGGCCCGGAGGAGAAGCTGATTCTCTGTACCGGTGAGCTGAATGCAAATAAAAATCAGATTACGGCCATCCGCGCCATGGCGCAAGTCGTCCGGAAGGTTCCGGCGGCCAAGCTTCTGCTGGCGGGCAACGGCGGAACGGAGCGCGCCTTGCGGGATGCGGCCGAGAGTCTGGGCCTATCCGGCTGTGTGCAGTTTCTGGGCTACCGTACGGACCTGGAGCGCTACGTAAAGGCGTCTGATCTCATTCTTTCCTGCAGCAAGCGGGAGGGCTTGCCGCTCAACATTGTGGAGGGGATGCTTTGCGGAAAGGCAGTCGTTGCATCGGAAAATCGGGGGCACAGGGAGCTGGTGGAGGAAGAGATTACCGGCTATTTGGTGGATCCTCTGGATGCCGATGGGTTTGCAGAACGGATTTGCCGCCTGCTGGCCGCTCCGGAGCCTGCCCACCGGCTGGGCCAGGAGGCGATTGCCCGGGCAAGCCGCTATACCGATGAGGCTGTGCAAGATGAACTGGAGAAACTGTACGATTGGAGTACGAGCGTACCATGAGCGAATACTTATTTTTGATTGCGGTTGTGCTGCTGCTGGCGTTTTTGACAGAGCGGGGGTATGTTGGAGATTGGAATTCCAGAGGCACGAGAGCAGCGCGTTCCATATTTATTTTCGTCATATTTATGGCAATTTCCTTTTTTATTGGCCTTCGGGAATTTTACAACGACACCAGTACATACCGGGGTCATTATGAGGCGCTGCAAAGTTTTCCCGGGTTTTGGGATCATTTTGACGCAACGCTTGGTGAGAACCCGGGTTTCCAGCTTGTGAACGGCGTTTTGAAAACTCTGAATGTTTCTTCCCAAGGTTTTATATTAATATATGCTCTTTTTACTTGCGGACTGTATCTTATTTTTATACGCCGGTATAGCGACCATTTTCTGCTTTCCATGTTTTTGCTTTTTACCACAGGCATGTACATGTTTTCTGCTGCGGCCATGAAACAAACCGCCGCGATTGCGATATGCTTGTTGGCAATCCCGTCGGCTTTGAAAAAAAGATGGATTCCCTTTCTCCTTCTGATTGGGCTGGCGGCTACGTTTCATCCGTATGCCCTCATGTACCTGGCGGTTCCCCTTCTGACCTTTCGTCCTTGGAGCAAATGGACATATGTTTTGCTCATCTTATTTGTTACCGCCGGCTTTGCGCTGGATTCTATCCTGGGGACGATCGTGGATATCGCGTCGATGCTGGGCGAGGAATATTCCGAGGAGATTTTTCAGGACAGCGGCGTCAATGTATTTCGCGTTTTGGTTTGCAGCGTTCCCACATTTCTCACATTTGTGTACCGGCGGGAGCTGTTTCGAGACAGTAAACCCAGTGAAAACCTGATGGTCAATCTATGTATGATCAACGGCGCAATTATGTTTGTTGCTCTCTTCGGCACTGCCAATTACTTTGGCCGCCTGGCAAATTACTTCACCATTGCCCAGGTAGTCGCGCTGCCGTGGATTTTAGGAAAACTGAGTCCACACGACCGCAGAGTTTTAACTGCATTGATGGTGATATGCTATACGGGGTACAGCCTGTATGGAAATGTAGTAAACGGATCTTTTGACTCGCAATTTAGCCGGATGACACTAAAAGAGTATTTTACAAATTATGTGTGCGCTGGGAGATAGAAAAATGGAAGCCCCGATTCGTGTATTGGAAATTGTGACAAATATGGCCCGTGGCGGCATTGAGACGATGCTTATGAACTATGATAGGAACATAGATCAGTCTGCGGTTCAGCTGGATTTTTTGGTTCATCGTGCAGAAAGAGCTGTATATGATGATGAAATCGAAGCGCTTGGAGGGAGGATTTATCGTGTTCCAAGGCTTAATCCGATTAGCCCTGCTTATCATAAATCTTTAATAGACTTTTTTTCGTCTCATAGGGAATATAAAGTGGTACATTGTCATCTGGACTGCGTGGCGGGAATTCCGCTGCAGGCTGCTTTACATTGCGGTGTTCCGGTGCGGATCGCCCACGCTCACAGTAGCAACCAGTCTAAAGATTTTCGTTATCCGCTCAAGATAATACTGAAACGAAATATTGCAAAGACGGCGACCCATTTGTTTGCCTGTGGAGAGAAAGCGGGACACTGGATGTTTGGCAAATCGCCGTTTGTAGTTATGCGCAATACAATTCAAACAGAGCGGTTCAGTTTCAAAGAAAATGTTCGATGTGTCATGCGTAAGAAATTATTCCCAGACCGTCCGGATGCGTTTGTGGTAGGGCATGTGGGCAGCTTTTGGCCTCCGAAAAACCACACATTTTTATTAGATATTTTTTATGAGGTGCATAAACAAAAGCCCAACGCAGTCCTTCTTCTGGCAGGAACTGGCGGACTCATGGATGCCGTTCAAAAAAAGGCGCAGAGACTTGGCTTATCTGACAGCGTAAAGTTGCTGGGCGACTGCGGAGATGTCTACAATATTATGCAGGCGATGGATGTTTTTGTGCTGCCGTCTTTGTTCGAAGGCCTTCCCGTCACTATGGTCGAGGCACAGGCAGCCGGGCTGCCTTGCGTGATTTCAGACCGGGTTCCTACGGAATGCATTGTCACGGAGGGGCTTGTGTCGGTCAAACGATTGTCGGACACGCCGCAAGAATGGACAAAGTGCATTTTGAGCAGCGCCGCGATTCCCCGGACCGATCGGACGGCGGAGATCCGGGCGAGCGGCTTCGACGTGGCGGAGGCTGCAAAATGGCTGGAGGGTTTTTACATTGAAGCGTACACAAGAGCCTGTGCTGACTATCTTCACCCCGACCTATAATCGGGCCCATACGCTGCCGCGTACTTATGAGAGCCTTTGTAGGCAGTCTTGCAAGGAGTTCATCTGGCTCATCGTGGACGACGGCTCCACAGACCAGACGGCGGAGCTGGTGCGCCGGTGGCAGGACGAAGATAACGGCTTTCCCATTCAGTATCTGTACAAAGAGAACGGCGGAATGCACACGGCGCACAATCTGGCGTATGCCAACATCCACACGGAGCTGAATACCTGCGTGGATTCCGACGATATGCTGGCCGAGGAGGCTGTGGCGAAGATCCTCTCCAAGTGGCAGACGGTGCGGGAGAAGGGATATGCCGGTTTGATCGGCTTGGATGCCGGGCTGGACGGAACGGTCATCGGCAAAGGCTTTCCCGCAGGCATGACGGAGACAACCCTGTCCGGCTACTATGCTTCCGGCGGAAGCGGGGACAAAAAGCTGGTTTACCGAACGGATGTCATCAACAGCGTGCCGCCTTACCCGGTTTTTCCCGGGGAGAAGTATGTGGGATTGAACTATAAATACCTGTTGGTGGATCAGCAATACCGGCTGGCAGTTCTGAATGAGGTGCTTTGTCGGGTAGAGTATCAGCCGGACGGCTCATCCCATCGCATGTTCCGACAATATGTGGAAAATCCCAGGGGCTTTGCATTTTTACGGGTGGTGTATATGCAACATCCGACGTCCGGGAAGCGACTCGTTGTGGATTGTATCCACTATTGCTCCAGTAGCTTTATTGCAAAAGATCGCAAGTATGTCCAGCGGTCGCCCAAAAAACTGCTCACGCTATTGTGTAGTTTACCTGGGCTGGCACTTGCTGCTTACATTAAGAAAAAAGCGAGGAAGTGAAGTTGTGATTCCGAAGACAATCCATTACTGCTGGTTTGGCCGGGGAGAGAAGCCTGCGTTGGCCCGGCGGTGTATTGCCAGCTGGAGAGCGTTTTGTCCGGACTATGAGATTGTGGAATGGAACGAGGACAACTTTGACGTGACGCAAAACGGCTATACCCGCTGGTGCTATGAAAACCGGAAGTTTGCTTTTCTCAGCGACTATGTGCGCCTGGCGGTTGTGGCGGAGCATGGCGGCTTATATTTTGATACGGATGTGGAGCTGCTGCGCAGTCCGGACTTTCTCCTGGATCACGAGGCGTTTTTCGGCTTTGAAACCCGGGAATATGTGGCAAGCGGCCTGGGATTTGGCTCGGAGGCGCATGGGAGCGTGATTGAGGCCATGCGGGCGGAATACGCGCCTTTGCTGGACGGCAGCCATGGAACGGTTGGGTGTCCCCAGCTGAATACGGCGGCGCTGTGCAAACTGGGTCTGCAGCAGAACGGCGCCATGCAGAGCCTATGCGGTGCGGTTATTTATCCCATGGAGTATTTTAACCCGTACGAGAGCGCCACCGGGCGGCTGCGCAGGACCGGATCCACGGTTTCGGTTCACTGGTATGCAGCCAGCTGGATGGACCGGAGACAGAAGCTCCGGAACAGGCTGACCAGACTCCTGCACCGCATGTTCGGCGTGGACTTTTTCCGGAGGTTTCGGAAATGAAGCGAATCCTGATTGTCTCTCATGGGATGGAGCTGGGCGGGGCGGAACGGAGTCTGATTGGGCTGTTGGACGCACTGGACCCGGGCCGCTGCCGGGTGGATCTGTTCCTGCTACGGCGGGAAGGAGAGCTGCTGGCGGACATCCCCCAATATGTCCGCCTTCTGCCGGAGATTCCGGCCTATACCGTGCTGGCCAGGCCTATGAAGGATACGTTACGGGAAGGGCACGTTTTATTGACGGCTGCCCGTCTGGCGGGAAAGCTGGCGGCGCGGCTCTATGAAAAACGCCGCGCCTGCCGGGAGAGCGGCGTTTCCCTGGAGTACAGCCACAAGTTCACCTGCCCTTTTTTGCCCCAAATTCAGCCGGATACGGTGTATGACCTGGCAGTCAGCTTTTTGACGCCGCACTATTTTGTGGCGCGAAAGGTTCGGGCTAGGCGAAAGATTGCCTGGATCCACACGGACTACACCGAGGTGCAGGTGGACGTAGCCTCTGAGAGCGCCATGTGGAGCGCCTATGATTCAATCATGTCCATTTCTGAATCGGTGTCCCGAGGCTTTGCGGCGGTATTCCCCGCCCTGGGGGACCGGCTGATTGAAATGGAGAACATTTTGCCTGCGTCCCTGGTGCGCCGGCAGGCCGAAGCCTTTGACCCGAGCGCGGAGATGCGGCGAGATGGTGCAATTGCGCTTCTGTCTGTGGGCCGTTTTTGTAAGGCTAAGAATTTTGACAACGTCCCCGACCTGTGCCGCCGCATTCGGGGAAGGGGCCTAAACATCAAATGGTATCTCATCGGCTACGGCGGGGACGAGCCG
>UREY01000013.1 GCA_900546915.1 uncultured Eubacteriales bacterium | reverse complement strand
TCCGGCTTCGCAGACGAAGCCGACGCGCCGGATTGGCTGTTACCCTATCTGGCCACCGCGATGCGCTTAGGCGTGGTCTCCGGGTCTCAGGAGGACGGAAACGTGGTCTTTCGGCCCAATGACGCCATCACCGGCGCGGAAGCCGCTGTGATGCTGCAGAACATCCTTTTGCTTCCCGTGGATACAGCGGAGATGACCGACGACGCCGCTCCGGCTTGGGCCCAGGACTCGCTTCAGGCTATGTCGGCCGGCGGCGTGACCGTCCCTTCAGCTGAAGCCTCCATCACCCGGCTGGATGCTGCCATCATGCTCTATCAGGTCAGCAAGCTGGCGGAAACTGCTCCCGGCTTAGAGGTCTTCCGGGAAGCAGAATAACCCCGGAAATCCATCGCGCAGTGGCAAAATGATGTCTTCCGCCATATAACCCCCCCAATTTTCTGCGATGTCAAGCAAAGCCTGCTGGAATCGTGGGCGCGTCAAAGCCTGTCCCCCTGTCATACCCGGGGGAACATGGTTTTGACCGTCCCGCTTTCCAGCAGGCTTGTATTTTTTGTTTGGTCTTATGATTGACAGGATCGTGCACTGTGAGGATGGAGCACAACCTGTATGGTCTTCCAAATACATAGAAGGTCCAGCGCTACGGACTGCCGCCGGATATACTCCATATCGTACACAATCTTCTCCTCCGGCGGCAGGCAACCGCTGCCGGAAACCTGCGCCAGTCCGGTGAGGCCCGGCTTAACCATCAGGCGCTGAGAAAAACCGTCTATGTAGCGTTCAAAAACCGGATAAAAGCATGGACGCTCCGGCCGGGGACCGACCCAGCTCATCCGGCCGGTCAAAATGTGAAACACCTGCGGCAGCTCATCCAGTCGGGTCCTACGCAAAAAGCGCCCGACCTTGGTCACACGCGCATCCTCCGGCTCTGCCCACTGGGCGCCATGCCGTTCCGCGTTTTGATCCATGGAGCGAAATTTGAGGATCTGAAAAGGCTTCCCCCCGAGGCCCAAACGCTCCTGCCGGTAAAGGGCAGGGCCGGGAGAATCCAGCTTAACGAGCGCTGCAATCAAAACCATCGGAAAGCAGAGCAGCGGCAGGCTGACCAGCGCACCGGTCAAGTCCAACAGCCGTTTACAGCCCCGATAGATTACGCCTCCTCGGGGATGGTCCACACGTTCCACACAATAAGTTTTTCCTCCGGCAGGCAGCTTCAGCTTTTCCCAATTGATCTTCTGCCCGGCTTCCTGTATTGGCGCAGCCCCTTCTCTGGTGTATGCTTGCATATCAGCGCACCCCGCCCTCGTTCCTAATTGCGAAATGGTCTTTGTGTCTTTCATGCATGTTTTAGTTTACTTAATTATATTTTAACATGCCTCAATTGTCAACCGCAAAGACGGATTTTTCAAAGGAAAACGAGGCGCGTCCGCTGGATAGCAGACTCTACGGGCACGGAAAACCATAAGCAAGTGTCGGCTGAAAAGGTGCAGGAAAGCTGCAGAGTTTCCGCTCAACTGGAGACCGGCACTCCCAATTTGCCGGGAAACGCCTTCTTCCCCTCCCTTTCAGCCGGGAGAGCCAAAATTTACGCAGATGGAACTCAAAGATTACAATTCCCCATACTAAAGGCTGCATTCGTATAAGAACATTTCTGCTTCATTTGATTTTGCAAGATCTTTCGCAAAAGATGAATATACCGTAACCTCTGTGAAACCAATTTCCTGCAGAATTGCTTCCATCTCCCCCAGTTCATATAGGTGCGTTTGGAAATCCATCTCCTCTTGCTTCAATAGATGATCTCCTGCATATAGTTCATAAACGGCCGGCTCAAACTTGGTGTGGGTTTCTTTGTCGTAATAACTTTTGCATTTCAGTATTAATTGATAGTCTTCTTCCGTATGCACAGACGCCGTTACCCGGTACGCATTCCTGTCCCGACCGCAGTTTGCTACCGTGTCCACAGCAAAAACAAATTTGCCGCCCTTTTTCAAAAGGCCTTTTATGCTTGATAAAATGCCCCTGCAGGCTTGCATATCTGTAAACAAGGACACGGAGCCGGAGGAAATGAAAATATAGTCAAAACGCTCTGAGGTCCGATACTGTTCGATATCACTTTGCACCACATCGGCACTGGGAAGCTTCTGGAGCAATTTCTCAATCATTTCTGCTGAATTGTCCACCCCTTGAATCCAAAATCCACTTTGCGCAAAGGGGACTAAAAATCTTCCGCTTCCACACAAGGGCTCCAAAATCTTCATGCCCTTTTTCGCATAGGAAAGATAAAATGCCAGTTCATCCTGCGGTGCTTCCCTGTGCAGAATCTCGTACATTTCTGTGCACAAACTTCCATAGTAATTTCTCTTGATTCCCAACGCCGTCATCTCCTAAAAATTAGAAATATCCCTACGATCTTTTGCGGACATCGGCGATTCAGACAGCCGCATGCCCGGCGTGCCACGAGAGGCGCGCCGGTTGAGATTTTATACCTCTGCCCCTCTACAAGCTTCTTAATCCATCTCACGACTGCCGTTTTCACTTCCATTGCCATGCCGATTGGATTATACCATACAGTTCCCCGAGATGAAACCGGCTGTCAAGTCCTACACCTATCTGAATCAAGAATTTTTCCGATGCAGTCTGCGCTTTCCAATTCTTGATATAGCACGCTTGGTTATCAAAGCGTTCTATCAAGCTCGGCATATGTGAGATTTTTATGTCATTCCTGAATTTATAAAAAGCGGTTTCATTATCTTGCGTTTTTAATTTCCTGTTTGTACCAATTAATTTCAAAATGCGTCTGCAGGTAAAAGCAAAATTTCAGAATATCTGCACTCCATATCCCTTTTAAAAGGCAAGGTTTTCCCCTGCAATTATGAGATGGAAAAAGAAATTTCTTATATGTATTTGTTGTCGAAATTAATCGCCTCCAAAAGCCAAACGCGCGCAATTCATATATTTTATTTTGCCGCGTCGTTTTAAATTTCTTAAAATTTTCGACGTACATCGGTTGCATATTTATATTCTTTGTGATATACTAAAAATGTTCCCAGATAGATTACGCAATACAGGAAAATGCTGGAAAATTATATGCAGTGAACTGCTGTAAATAAAAGAAAGGGGTTGGCAGATATGTCATGGCTCAAAAAACAAATTGAAAAGAGGCGCTGGAAAGCGAAGCTACGGCAGATGGATTTCGTCTGGCGCTTCCGCGGCGGGGATGGCTGGCAACTGTTTCCTCCCTCTTATTATTACTTATATCCCCTGGAGGAACTGAAAAAAGAAGAAGAGCGGATTTTGGGCGAGTTGGAAGCCATGATTCAAAACCATCAAGAAAAAATTAAAACATCCGAAAAATAACCCATTTATTTTACCGACATATCGCGCGTTATCCCTCCTCTTCCCCCAAATAAAAAGGAGCTGTTGCCCGGACGGTGCATCAGCTCCTTTTATTTCAAACAACTCCGAAAGCCCTGCTCCCGGATGACGGCCGATATCCCAAGCTAGCCCGCCTGCCGGCAGAGCCATTGAGACAGAAGCGCGTCATACTTGCCATAGGGATGAACTCCGTCTCCCGTGTACTCCGCAATGAGATACCCCGCCTCGTCTTCGTACAAAGGCCTGGGGTCCAGGCAGCGAACCTGCGTCCCGTCACATAACGAGGCGATCATGGCATTGATCTCCTGCAGATGTTCCGGCGTCAAATAACTGACCGCCGCCGCCTTCTCCCGGGACACTCCGTAGACTTGGAGTAAGTAAATAACGGCCTCAGGCTGAAGCGCCTGAATTTGTTCAATGTCCTGTCGGAATTCGTTCTCCAGAGAGTCCAACGGATAACCTGCCTCGTTGAGGCCCAGCATGATGTATATTTTGCCATATTGCCGGTTGGACAACAGGCTGGTCAAATCCGTCCGCTCAAATCCTATATCGGCAGCTGTCTGAGAAAACAGCTGGAAGACCGTCAACCCCACGTCGGCAAAGTAGTCCGCTTCACCCAAGCGGGCATACTGCGACAAGCCGACCATGCGGGAATCGCCGAGGAAGAGGGCGTCGTCAAACCAGCTTTCATCCTCTCCATACACCGGCAAGGGCTGCGTCTCACTCGGCGCTGTGGTCTCCGGCTGCTGCGTTGCCGGGACCGTAACGGGCTCTGTCTCCTGCGGCGTTGTCTGCGGTGCGGAAGGCTCTGTGGAAACAGGAGCAGACGGAGACTGGGGCAGGTGCAAATCCGTATCGTCGTAGAGCATCAAAAACGGTACGGCCACAGCCAGCTGCCGTTCGTACCCCCCTACGGTTTTCAATCTGGCTTTCAATGCAAAACCCACACAGGTGACCAGAACACTGCTTCCGATCAAAAGGACCGGCAAAATCATGGCGCTTTTTTTAGACCGCCTGTTACGCTTCGGCATATACAAGACCTCCTAAAAACTGAAATAAAGAAACGGATCGTTGGTTGCAACGGCCATACAGTAAACAGCCCCCCAGAATAACAGCAGGCACAGCACCGTCCCAAGGGCAGATGCGCGGACACGGTTCCAAATTCGCTCCGGCCATGGGCTGGAGAGCAAAAAGCCCAGCAGTAAAAACAGACCGTACTGTTTTCCATATCGGATAAAATCGCTGGGATTGACTGCAATGCCGTCTCCAAAGAACGGGAACAGCCGACTGAAATAGACGCCGATTTGGGGGAGGTCCGGAACCGCAAACAGCAACCAGCTCAGAGGAATTACCAGAAGCATGTAAATTCTGGACAGAAACCTGTGCCGGTCTAAGACACGTCCCAGCCCCAACTTTTCCAGTGCAATTAGGCAAAAGAGAAACAGGCCCCAGAGAAGAAAGTTCCAGGTGCTCCCGTGCCAGATACCGGTCAGAAGCCAAACCACCAATAAGTTGCATATCGTCCGCGGCAATCCCTGCCGGCTGCCGCCCAGCGGAATATAGATGTAATCCCGAAACCATGCGCCTAAGGTGATATGCCACCGGCGCCAAAATTCCGTCATGCTTCTCGCCGCATAGGGGTGGTCAAAATTCCTTGGCAAGCGAAATCCCATCATTCGTCCCAGACCGGTTGCCATGCGGGAGTAGCCCCAAAAGTCGAAATACAGCTGGAAGCAATAGCCCGCTAAGCCCATCCAGGCCATGGGCGTGGAAATACTTTCAAATCCAATGGTCTTGACCTGGGTCCAAAGGCCGCCCACCCGGTCTGCCAAAAGTACTTTTAGAGCCAGACCGATGATAAACTCCCGCAGGCCCCGATCGAAGCTCTCCAAACCGTCCCGCCGCCCGGCCAGCTGATGCCGCAAATCCCCAGGATCCATCAACGGACCGGATAGGAGCTTGGGAAACATCAGGATACCGGCTGCGAAATCTCTGAGGAGCGGGATGGGTTCCACCCGTTTCCGGTACACATCGATGAGATAGGCCGCCAACTGGAAGGAATAAAAGCTCACCCCCAGCGGAAGGGCCAAGCCGGCTCCCAGGAGCCCCGCATACTTAAAAATCAGCAAAGCGCCGAACAAAAGGGCCAGACAGCCAATCAGTAGACGCCTTTTTTCTTGAAAATGCGGCATAAATAGCGCGGTTATCCAAATTAACATAACTTCCGCCGCCAACAACACCAAACACCACGGCTGCTTCCACACGCCGATGAGATAGAACACCATACTGCCCAGGGCTAAAACGGTATTTCTCCATTTTGGAGAAAATAAGTAATAACACCCCAAAAAACAGGGCAAAAACAAAAAAACAAACTCCAAACTGTTAAATCCCATAACTTTTCACATACTCTCTTCTATCTCTCGTGTCAAAATGCCCCGCGCAAAACCGCAGTCTATCCCTTTGTTTTTCGGATAAAAAGCCACCTGTGAACCGCATCCACAGGTGGCTTTCTGCCTTGGGCCAGTCAACATAAATGATTATATGCGAACAGCTGCCAAGTTTCAAGGCGTGTAATTCCTAAAAATTCTAAAGAAGATGACACCATTTTGTAATTACCAGACAATTTTTGTAAACTTCCCTCCCGCAAGACTCAGTGGGCGAATTGACTCTCGTACAGCTCTGCATAAAAACCGCTTTTGGCTAACAGGGACGCATGTGTCCCCTGCTCTATGATTTGCCCGTCTTTCATAACCAGAATCAGATCCGCCTCCTGAATGGTTGACAGCCGGTGGGCCACAATGAAGCTGGTTCGTCCTTCCATCAGAGCGGCAAAGGCCTTTTGAATTTTTTGCTCCGTTCTGGTGTCAATGGAAGAGGTTGCCTCGTCTAAAATCAGCATAGGCGGTAGGCAAAGCATCACCCGGGCGATACACAGAAGCTGCTTCTGACCTTGCGATAGGGAGCCGCCGGTTTCTCCGATCACTGTGTCATAGCCGTCCGGCAGCCGACGGATAAAGCCGTGCGCATGGGCGGCCCGTGCCGCCGCCTGAATCTCTTCCAGCGTAGCCTCCGGACGGCCCAACGCAATATTCTCCCGAATGGTACCGGATTTCAGCCAGGTGTCCTGGAGCACCATGCCGAAACACCGGCGAAGGTCCTGCCTGGATACCTGTTGGGTCGGCACGCCGTCGACGGAAATATTTCCCCGGTCCGTGTCATAAAACCGCATCAAAAGATTGATCATCGTGGTCTTCCCGCAGCCGGTGGGTCCTACAATGGCCACTCTCTGCCCAGGCTTGACATGCAGCTGAAAGTCTTGGATCAGGGGGCGATCCGGCGTATAGGAAAAGAAAACATGTTCCAGGTCTACCTGTCCCCGGATGGAGTCGGGCAGACGCCGGGAGGCTGGATTCGACGGTTGGGCCGGTTCTTCCATCAGCTCAAAAATTCGTCCTGCACAGGCCAGGGCGCTTTGCAGCTCCGTCACGACGCCGCTGATTTCATTAAAGGGCTTGGTATATTGGTTCGCGTAACTCAAGAACGTCGTAAGGCCTCCCACGCTGATTCCTCCGGATACTGCGGACAAGGCCCCCGCCAGTCCTACACCGGCATAAACCAGGGCATTGAGAAAACGCGTACAGGGATTGGTAATGGAAGAGAAAAAGATTGCCCGGAGAGAGCATTGACGCAGCTCCTCATTCACCGTGTCAAATTCCGCTTGGCTCTTGGATTGATGGCCAAACGCCTGCACGACTTTTAATTCCCCAATTGTCTCATCAATGAGCGAGGTTTGGCGTCCCCGGATTTGAGACTGGAGACGGAACATGGAAAAGGTCCGCTTTGCCACAAACCTGGCCACAAAGAGAGAAAGCGGTGTAATGAGAATCACCACCAATGCAATCTTCCAATCGATCAGCAGCATAAACACGAGGGTGCCTGCAATGGTCATCAGCCCTGTGAAGAGCTGTGTGAATCCCATGAGAAGCCCGTCTGCAAATTGGTCCACATCGGCAATGATGCGGCTGACCGTCTCGCCGGTGGGGTGCCGGTCTAAATAGGCAAGCGGCAGTTCCTGTAAGTGCCGGAACGCCTCCTCCCGCATATCCCGAACCACGCGAAAGGTAATGCGGTTGTTACACTCTCCCATGCACCATTGCGCCAAGGCGCCGCCCCCTGCCGCCAGGATGATGGTCAGCAAAATGCTCCCCAAAGCCTGGAAGTCCACTTGGTCCGGTCCCAGCACACAATCCACCGCCTGTCCCACCAAAATGGGGACGTATAGCTGACTCACCACACAGACTACGGCAAGCAAGAGCGTCAAAATCAGCAAAAACCTATGGGGAGAAATCCGGCGGAGAACCTGCTTCAAAACAGTCTTCTGATTCTTCTCAGGGGACACGGCGTTCCACCTCCTTCTGAAACTGGGAGTAATAGATTTCCTGATAAATCTCACAGGTCCGGAGCAGCGCCTCATGGGTCCCCTGGCCTACCACCCGGCCGTCATCCAGCACCAAAATCCAGTCGGCCGTCCGAATCGAGGCAGCGCGCTGTGAGACCACAAACGTGGTAGGCGGATTTTCCAGGGCGCCGATTGCAGCGCGAAGCCGGGCATCTGTGGCATAATCCAGCGCGGAGGCGCTGTCGTCCAATATTAAAATCTCCGGCTGCCGTACCAGGGCACGGGCAATGGTCAGGCGCTGCCGCTGGCCGCCGGAGAGATTCCGGCCCCCCTGCTCCACCACGGCGTCCATCCCCTGTTCCTTGCCCTGCACAATCTCCATGGCCTGCGCCACCGACAGGGCCGCCTGGAGCTCCGCCTGGGTGGCGTCTTCCCGTCCCCAAAGGAGATTGGAGCGAATGGTCCCTCGAAACAGAACCGCTTTTTGAGGAACCACGGCAATTCGACGGCGCAGCGCCTCCATGTCCCAATCCTGAACATCCACCCCGTCTACCAAAACCTGCCCCCGGGTTGCGTCGTAAAATCGGGGAATCAGATTGACCAAGGTCGATTTGCCGGAGCCTGTTCCGCCGATGATCCCCACCGTCTGACCGGGCCGGGCCAAGAAGCTGACGTCAGAAAGGGCCTCTGCGCCCGCTTTCTGATACGTAATCGCAGCATGGCGAAATTCCACCTGTCCCCGCAATTCTCCCTTCGGGCGGCACGTCCCGGAAATTTGTCCCGGCCGCACCGAAAACACATCCTGAATTCGGTTGCCGCAGGCAGCGGCTTTGGTCATCGTGATGATTAAATTAGCAAATTTAATCAGCTCCACCAAAATCTGGGACATGTAGTTGTATAAGGCTACAAGCTGGCCCTGCGTCAGGGCGCCTGCATTCACCCGTATGGCGCCCGTGTACAGCAACGCCACCACGGCGAGATTCAAAATGACGTAAGTGCCCGGATTGAGCAAATTGGAAATCCGGCCCACCCGCAGCTGAAGGCGGTTGAGAAATTGATTTTTCTGGGAAAAGCCCTCAACTTCCTCCGGTTCCTTCCGAAAAGCCCTGAGAACCCGCACGCCGTTGAGATTCTCCCGGGTAGCCGCCGTCACACCGTCCAGACTGCTTTGTACCCGCTGATACATCGGAATCGTCACCAAAATAATGGCAAACACCACAGCCAGTAAAATCGGGATGGCCACAGCAAACACCAGAGCCCCCGGCACGTCAATGGTAAAGGCCATGAGCATCGCGCCAAAAACCACAAAGGGAGATCTGAGCAGCAAACGCAGGGCAAGATTCACCCCGTTCTGCAGCTGATTCACATCACTGGTCATACGAGTAATCATCGTAGCCGAACCTAACGTGTCGATTTCAGAATAAGAGAGGCTCTGCACATGGGAAAACAGGGCGCTACGGAGGCGGGCCGAAAATCCGGTGGCTGCTTTGGCCGCAAAATATTGCGCGGTTATGGAACAAACCAATCCGACCACAGCCAAGAGTACCAAAATCCCGCATCGCTGCAAAATATATTCCCGGTCCCCATACCGGATTCCCACATCTATGATGCTTGTCATCACCAGAGGCACCAGAAGCTCAAACAGCGCTTCCAGGAGCTTAAACAAGGGGCCCAAAATACATTCTTTCTTATATTGTTTCAAATAGGACAGCAATTGTTTCACATGTGTTTCCTCCCATTTCACAATATGCCTTTTCCGTGGTGCGCTTCGGAACGGCTCGGAAGCACCTTTTCTGCAGCATGTACAGATCCGGCATGGAGCCACAGCTTATCATACAAGGATTTGGCTTCCGTTGCAAGCTTTTTTCCAGAAGGAAAAGCCCAAAGATCTTTCCTGTAATGTCCCGAAGATCATAGTTCACGCAGTGGCAGACGCTACGGGAGTCCCGCAAATACGCCTCAGCAAAGGCTCCTCCCGCTTCCGGGAAAATCAATCCCCTCCACTTTCCCCATATTGTATCTTCTGCAATTGCTTTGTCCCGTTATATCTAAGGAAGAATGGAAGCGGCAGTAGAAGCATGCTCTTTCGACATAGTTTGCAGCCCCAGTGTGAAACACACCGGGGCTACATAGCCTGAATTCCAGTCGGTCAGCAGGTAGCACCGCCGGTTAGATGCAGTTGCGCATCCAATATTTCCTGCTTCCGGTCCAGAATATTTCCTTCCAAAAGCTCCCGCTCTACCTGCGCAAAGCCAAGGCGCTCAATTGTATCGGCGAACCGCTCCCCGGTACGGCCCTGCTCCCGGAAAAAGAGAATCGCCTTTTCCACCACATCCAGTAGCTCCGACTCATCGGTGAAGATTTTTCCAAGAGGCTGTCCATGGGCCACCTTTTTCCCCCACCGGCCGCCGATATAAACACGGAAACCGGGCACGCCGTCTTCGATTGCGTCAAAAGGACACATGCCGATACACCGGCCGCAATTGTTACAAAGATTGGGATCAATGGCAATCTCGCCCTCATCCCGCCGGGCGGCATGCATGGGGCAGTTGTCCTCCACCCGGCATTTCTTGCAGTCGTTGCACGAATCCGGATCCAAATTGGGAACCATCTGACCGATAATTCCCAAGTCGTTTAAAGTGGGCTTGACACAGTTATTGGGGCATCCGCCACAGGCGATTTTAAACTTATGGGGCAGTTTCACCTGGTGATATCCCAGGTAAAATCTCTTGTGAATTTTCTCACTCAGGTCAAAAGTATCATATAAACCATACTGACAAGTCGTCCCTTTGCAGGAAACGACCGGGCGAACCAAAGACCCCGTGCCGCCGGTCATCAGACCTGCTTGCGCGATAAACTCCTGGAATGCAGGAATGTCCTGAAATGGAACGCCCCGGATCTCCACCGTCAGGCGAGTGGTGAACTCCACCTCGCCACTGCCGAACTTCTCTGCAGCCTGGGCCAAAACGGCAGTCTGATGGGCCGTAATTTTTCCGTTGACTGTAATCACCCGAGCATTAAAAAGATCGGTGCCCTTATTATTTAAAAACCCCAATGCCTTTACTCGTTTTATTTCCGCCGCGCTGATGGTACACGCCATAATGATGTCTCCTTTTCTTTTCGTTTCTTTTTCCACGGGTAAGGTTATTCCAGCGTGATATCGGTAAACAGGTTTCCCCCCTCCAGCACCTTCACATGGCGGTAACCAAACGCCTTCAAACGTCTCTGAAGCAGATAGGCCCGCTTTCCCCGGTTACAAATAAGCAGAAGCTTTTCATCCGGACCGATCCCCTCCAGAGGCCCCGTCACGGTAGTCAACTCCACATGGGGTGCACCGGCTATGGTGGGCTGGAGGGAGACGTCCAGAATCCGGTAGTCCTTAGCCAGGCCCTGGGCATATTCCGCCGGCGTCATGGTGTCAAACTCGCCGCTGAGCTTGTTTTGTAAAACGTTCAACGTATGGGCAAAGGGGTGAATTGCCGTGGAAAATGGGGGCGCATAGGCAAAATCCGCTCCCTCCAGCTGATCCAACGTCGCGCCGCACTGAATGGCCGTAACGGAAATGTCCACGATCTTATCCACGCTGCCGGGGCCCGCCACCTGGACGCCCAGCAGCTTCTGCGTCGGACGGTCGGCAATGAGTTTCATGGCAAAGGCAGACGCGCCCGGCATGTAATGGGCCTTATCATCTACCATAGTGACTACACTGACCGGGTCTAACCCCGCTTCTTTTGCCTGCGCCTCCGTCAGTCCGGTCCGGCCCACATTGAGACCCGGCAACCGGCAGACCGCCGTCCCCAATGCCCCTCGGTATTTGCGTTCTTGTCCCATGATATTCTGGGCCATGATGCGTCCGCTGATGTTGGCGGTAGAGCCCATGGGAGACCAGGCCGGTTCGCCTGTCACCACATTGTGGACCATGGCGCAATCCCCTGCGGCATAAATGTCCGGATCATTGGTCCGACCATACGCATCTGTACACAGCGCGCCTTTTTCCATTTCCAGACCTGTACCGGCCAGGAAGGCTGTATTGGGCCGAATCCCGGCGCTGAGGACTACCAACTCCGCTTTATACGCCCTGCGGTCTGTCAAAACCCGCCGCACTGCGCCGTCTTCTCCTTCCAGTCCCGTCACCCGGACACCGGTGGCCACCGGAATCCCGGCATCGGCCAGTTTTCCTTCTATGTAATTTGCAAATTCCTCGTCAAAGCCGGGCAGCACGTGGGGCGCCATATCCAGAACGATGGGCTTTACCCCATCCTTGGCCAGATTCTCGGCAATCTCCAGGCCGATATAACCGGCGCCGACAATCACAGCCCGTTTCACCTGTCCGGCGGAGAGCTGCTCCCGCAGGGCAATGGCATCCTCCGGAGTCCGCATAAAAAAGACGTTTTTTAAATCCATTCCGTCGATGGGGGGCCGGACGGGACTGGCGCCTGTGGCAATCACCAGCTTGTCATAAGGATAAACGGTTTCCTCCCGGGTGTCCAGATTGACAGCCGTCACCTGTTTTGCAGCACGGTCCACATGAACGGCTTCTGTGCGGGTCAAGACCTTTGCTCCGGTGAGGCGCTCGTATTTCTGAGGCGTATTGACAATCAAAGCTTCTTTGTTCTCAATGACATGGCCCACATAGTACGGTAAGCCACAGCCCGCATAGGAGATATCCCGCCCTTTGTTTAAGATCAGAACCTCGTTGTTCCAATCCTCCCGCATCAATTTGGCTGCCACCTTGGTTCCGGCAGCCACGCCGCCTAAAATCAGAATTCTCATACCGTTCTCCTTCCATTCCAAACGTATTGCATTTGACTTTGCTGTTCCATATGGTATAATTTTACCATTCCCCTGTGCAGTTGTAAAATAGAAAAATTGAAAGCTTCCTATTGACTTTTCTAATAGGAGCAGCTGGAAAGGAACCGGGTCCATGGCCACATTAAAACAGCTGTATACCTTCCTTGCTGTAGCGGAAACGCTACAGATGAGCGAAGCAGCCAGGCGTCTATACATCTCGCAGCCCACAGTCAGCCAGACTATCCTGGAATTGGAGCGAGAATTCGGCGCGTCGTTTTTTGAACGCTCTCCGAAATTTCTGCGCCTCACAGCAAAAGGCGCGCTCTTTCGGGAATACGCCCGGCAGGTTATGGACAGCTATGCACAATTGGACCATGCCATGCAAAATGCGCCCCCATCCCGGGAGCTGCGCGCCGGAGCTACCATTACCATTGGCAATACCCTTCTCGCGGAAATCTCCGCCAGCTTAAAGGAATGTCACCCGGACATCCGGCAGCGTCTGTATGTAGAAAATACACAAGCGCTTGAAAAACGCCTGCTCCGCAATGAAATTGATATTGCACTGATTGAAGGCATCCTATTGAGCGATCAGATTGCAAAACTACCTTTGGCAGACGATGCCCTGGAGGTCATCTGCTCCCGGCAGCACCCGCTGTTTGGGAAAAGAAAAATCCTAGTAGAGGAATTGCGGAACCAGGAGTTCATCCTGCGGGAGCAGGGCAGCGGCACCCGCAATATTTTTGAAAACTATATGCGGACTGCCAAGATTCCCATTCGCGTGATCGGAGAATCTACCAGCAGTACCGCAATCATTGAAATGGTCATCCGAAATCTGGGGTTGGGGGTCCTGTCCCGGCGCTGTGTCCAACGATACACCTCTGAAAACCTGATATCCGCATGTGTCATCCAGGGGATGCCCATGAGCCGTTCTTTTTATATCTGCTATCCTGTGCACCATCCCGTGACCTCTCAAATGACAGACTTTATTCACGCCGCGCAGCAAGCTGTACAGCCGGCATAGCCGAAACCCCATCCAAAAGTTTTCCGGATTCCCAGCATCGCGCGCAGGATTACAATTCCAAAGGAGCCGCCCTATGAAACCATGGCAGCATTTTAAAACCATTACCCATCACCGGTTTTTGGTCATGATCAACTGTTTTCGAATCGGCTTGATCCGGCAGGGACTGACCCATGATCTCTCCAAATACTCCCCCACAGAGTTCTGGGCAGGCGCCAAATACTATCAGGGCACCCGAAGCCCCAACGCCGCAGAGCGGGAGCGCAACGGCTATTCCACTGCCTGGATTCACCACAAGGGCCGCAACCGGCACCATTATGAGTATTGGACCGATTTAAGCCCGGTCACACGGCAATATGAACCTGTGGAGATGCCCAGGCGGTATTTTGCGGAAATGATCATGGACCGCATTGCTGCCAGCAAAGTCTACAAGGGAGCGGACTACACCGACGGCGCGCCCTTGGAGTACTTCACGGCATCCGGCGAGGGCTCCCTGATGCATCCTACCACCAGGCATCAGCTGGAAGTTATTCTTACCATGCTCCGGGATCAGGGCGAAGCAGCTACGTTTCGCTTTATTCGTCAAGTGGTTCTGACAGGGAAGGCATTTTAAGCAATTCGTTTTATAAACTATATATGCGAAAAAAGACGCAAACAGATACCTGCTTGCGTCCTTTTTGTACACCCAAATCAGCGGGTCTCCCGTGCCGATCTCCCATTTTGAAAGCTTCGGCTACAGCTTCTCCCCCAAAATAGATTTGGTCGCGTAAGCATTGAGGGTCATATCTCCTGTGTTTCCGGCCAGATACTCATAGTAGCCCTGGGCGCCGATCATAGCGGCATTGTCTCCGCACAGGGATAAGGGAGGCATGTACATCTGGATGCCCTGTTGCGCCGTAGCGGCTTGTAAATCCTTCCGAATACGGGAATTGGCGGCTACGCCGCCGGCTACAGCCAGTTTCCGGCTCCCGGTTCGTTTCAGCGCCTCCATAGCCCGGGGCACCAAGGTATCCGAAACGGCGGCGGAAAAGCTGGCGCACAGGTCTTCCACGGCCACCGCTTCTCCTTTTTGGCTCATGTTATGAATGAGGTTGATCGCAGCCGTTTTCAGACCGGAAAACGACATGTCCAGGGGGTTTTCCCCGGCGCGGGCCCGGGGCAGCGGGTAGCGGTCGGGGTTTCCCTGCTGTGCCCGGCGATCCAGGGCGGCGCCTCCTGGGTAAGGCATCCCCAACACCCGGGCCACCTTGTCAAAGCACTCTCCGGCCGCATCGTCTAAAGTCGTGCCCAGAAGCTCCATTTTGGTATAATCCGTCACATGGACCAGCATGGTGTGCCCACCAGAGACCACCAGGCAGCAAAACGGGGGCTCTAGTGAGGGAAACGCCAGATAATTGGCTGCAATGTGTCCCCGGATGTGATGAACCGGAATCAACGGCACCCCCAGAGCCAGAGCCGCGCCCTTGGCGAAGTTCACCCCCACCAGCACTGCGCCGATCAGACCGGGAGCATAAGTTACAGCAATGCCGTCAAGATCCCGCCGGGTCAGACCGGCGGAGGCCAGGGCCTGATCTGCCAAATCGTAAATGACTTCGATGTGTTTCCGGGAAGCAATTTCCGGCACCACACCGCCGTAAAGCCGGTGCAAATCCACCTGAGAGGCGATGCAATCCGCCAAAACATGCCGCCCATCTTTCACCAAGGCAACTGCAGTTTCATCGCAGGAGGATTCTATAGCCAATAAGATCATAAACTCCACTCCTTTCGGAGAATCTCTCCGTCCTCCTTGGGGTTTAAATAATAGCCTTTGCGGCATCCCACCTGGAGAAAACCCAATTCGGCATACAGCGACCGGGCAGCTTCGTTGGAAGGCCGGACCTCTAAGGTCAAGCTGTGGATCCCTCGAGCCGCCAAAGCGTTGATCAACGCCGTCACCAAAGCCCGGGCAACGCCCCGGCGGCGCCAGGCCGGAGATACCGCCAAGTTCATCATATCCGACTCTCCCAACACCGACTGGCTGCCCACATATCCCAAAACCTCGTCTCCCGCCTGGGCAACCAGCCACAGGCTGAGGGGATTGTCCAATTCAGAGGCTACGCTGCCTGCACTCCAGGGATCTGAAAAACAGCTCTGTTCCAGCGCGGCCACCTGGCAGACATGACACGCTTTCATCTCGACGATTTCATATTCCATCATTTTGCCTCATACCAGGTCCGGCCTACCTTGGCATCGGCCACCAAAGGAACCGAGAGCTGCGCAACCGACTCCATCTGGCTTGTGACGATCGCCTTTACCCGCTCTGCCTCTTCCGGTGGGCATTCCACTATCAACTCGTCATGGACCTGGAGAATCAATTGAGCGGTAAGCCCCGCCTCCGCCAAGGCCCGGTCCACCCGGACCATAGCCAACTTGATGAGATCGGCGGCCGTGCCTTGAATGGGCGTATTTAAGGCGATTCGCTCGGCGCCCTGGCGGATGTTATAATTGCTGCTTTTCAGCTCCGGAATATACCGGCGCCGTCCAAACATTGTGGTGACGTAACCCTGATCTTTGGCCGCAGCTACAATCTCCCGCATATATGTTCGGACGCCGGCATACCGGGCCAGATAGGAATCAATATAATCCTTGGCTTCCCAGCGGCTCACGCCAATATCCTCGGATAAGGAAAATTCGGAAATACCGTAGACAATGCCAAAGTTGACCGCCTTGGCATGACGGCGCTGGAGGGGCGTCACCTCCTCCGGCGATACACCGAACACTTGGGCAGCCGTGGCGGTGTGGATATCCCGTCCGGTACGAAATGCCTCTTGCATCAGAGGGTCCTGCGCCACATGGGCCAGAACGCGGAGTTCAATTTGACTGTAATCCGCGTCTACCAGAAGCCAGCCCGGACGCGGAACAAACATCTTCCGAATTTCGCTGCCCAGTTCCGTGCGCACTGGAATATTTTGTAAATTGGGATCTGTGGAGGACAGGCGACCGGTGGCCGTAACCATATTTTGAAACGTCGTCCGGATCCGTCCGTCAGGCCCGATCCCCTTCAACAGACCATCGGCATAGGTGGACTTCAGCTTGGTCAGCATGCGATAGTCCATCACCTGACCTACGATGGGGTGCTTGTCCGCCAGCTTCTCCAGCACCTCCGCATTGGTGGAATAACCCGTCTTGGTCTTTTTGACCGGTGGGAGTCCCAAACGTTCAAACAACACCTGGCCCAACTGCCGGGTGGAGTTAATATTAAATTCTCCACCGGCGCAGGTAAAGATTTCCTGCTCACAGGAGGCGATCCGACCGGTCAGCATTTGGCCAAAGCGCTCCAGCGTGTCCCGGTCAATGGCCACACCCGCATCCTCCATGCGGTGCAAGGTTGCGCACAGGGGAAGCTCAATTTGCCGGTATAACGGCTCCATCCCCTGCTCCTGCAGCTTAGGCTCCAGCAGCGCCCGGAGCCGCCAAACCGCTTCAGCCTGATCTTCCAGGGTTTCCGGCGTCTGTCCCAGATAGGACATCGACACCTTGGCTAAACTGTAATCGCCCTGAGAAGGATTCAGGTCATAAGCTGCCAGGGCCGTATCGAAAACGAAATTTTGACCGGAAAGCCCCATGGCTTTCAGTGTGTGCAGGAAAGTCTTCAAATCATGGCAAATCTTCGGCGTCATCTGGTCCAAAATGCCGGCCAGACGCGCATTTTTTTCCAGCGGCGGTATGGTACACACGCCGCCGGACCAGGCAACCGCCGCCGTTCCATCCTCTCCAAAAACCAAAGCGCAAGGCGTCCCCGCTTCCGGCAGGGTTACGCATCGAGGCAATCGTACCGCCTCCTGAACCGGCTCCGGACTTTGGGCGGCCTCACGAAGCTGATAGCGGTCTATGAGCTTTACAAACTCCAATTTGACAAACAGATCATACAGCGCTTTCCGATCCGGTTCTTGGATCATACCGTCCTGGGGTACAAAATCAATCGGCGCATTGCAGCGGATGGTGGCCAAATCATAGGACAGCTCCGCACTCTGCCGACCAGCCTCCAGTTTCTCCCGAAGCTTGGGACGGATGGAAGGATCATCCAAATGGGCATAAATTTCCTCCATCGTGCCAAAACGGTGGAGCAGCTCCTTCGCCGTTTTGGGCCCGACTCCGGCAACGCCGGGGATGTTGTCTGAGCTGTCGCCCATCAGGCCTTTCAGGTCCACTAAAATAGGCGGCGCAAAACCGTATTCTGCCTGAAAGGCCGCTTCATCATAGCACGTCGATGTGGTTTGCCCGCTTTTTGTAATGACCAGCTTCACCTGAACATGCGGGTCAATCAGCTGGAGGCTGTCCCGATCGCCTGTTACGATCACACAGTCCCACCCCTCAGCAGAGCACCGCTTTCCCACGGTACCGATGATATCATCCGCTTCCCAGCCCTGACACTCCAAAATGGGGATACGCATGGCACGGAGCACATCCTTCAAAATGGGCATTTGCTGCGCCAGTTCCTCCGGCATACCGTGACGGGTTGCCTTATAGCCCTCATACTGCAAATGGCGAAAGGTAGGCCCGTGAAGATCGAATGCCACGCACATTGCCTGGGGTGCCTCTTCCGTCTGCATCCTCTGGAGAATGTTTAAAAAGCCAAAAATGGCGTTGGTATACAGCCCATCCCGGGTCGTCAGGGGACGGACCCCATAAAAAGCCCGATTTACTACGCTGTTCCCGTCTAAAATCATGAGTTTCATGTTACTGTCTGCTCCATTTCGTCCCCTGTGGGGTGTCTATAATGGTAATGCCGCGGGCGTTTAGTACATCGCGAATTCGGTCCGCCTCGGCCCAGTTCTTTGCCCGCTTGGCCTCCGCCCGCTGCCGGATCAGGGCATCAATTTCCGGATCGCACGCCTCCTGTGCCGCCTTCCGGTCCGCCTGGCGCTGCCTGTCTCCGTGCTCCAAAAGTCCCAGTCCCAGAACCTGGTCAAAATTCTCTAAGGCGCTCAATTTGGTGGCGTCATTGGCCTTGGATTTCAGCACATCATACAGCGCCGTAATGGCCAGAGAGGTATTGAGATCCCCATCCATCGCCTGCTCAAACCGCGCCCTCCAGGCCGAGAGGGCCTCTTCATCCACAGGACCCGGCTGCTCCGGATCCAGAGCTGCAATCCTGGCAATCAGCTTGCCATAGGCTGCGGCGGCATTGTCCAGGTTTTCATAGCTAAATACCAGATTCCGGCGGTAGTGGGATTGCAGGCAGAAGAATCGATAAACCAAAGGATCATAGCCCTTTTCCTCCAAAAGGGTCACCGTCAGAAACTCCCCTTTTGATTTGGACATCTTGCCGGATTCTGTATTCAGATGATGGACATGGAACCAATAACGACACCACGGGTGCCCTAAGAACGCCTCACTCTGCGCAATCTCATTGGTATGATGGGGGAAGGCGTTGTCAATCCCACCGCAATGGATATCCAGGTCCTCACCAAAGTACTTCATGCTGATGCAAGAACATTCGATATGCCAGCCCGGATAACCCACGCCCCAGGGAGAATCCCACTTCAGCGCCTGGTCCTCAAATTTAGATTTCGTAAACCAGAGGACAAAGTCGTTCTTGTTTCGTTTATTCCGGTCTTCCTCCACGCCTTCCCGGACTCCAACCGCCAAGTCCTCTTCCTTGTGATCGTGGAAGACATAATATTTTTCCAGCTTCGATGTGTCGAAGTACACATTGCCACCGGCCAAGTAAGCGTATCCTCGCTCCAATAAGCGGGAAATCATGGCGATATACGACGCAATGCAGTTTGTTGCCGGCTCTACCACGTCGGGACGCTTGATATTCAGTTTCCGGCAGTCGTCAAAAAATGCATCGGTGTAAAACTGGGCAATCTCCATAACGGATTTATGCTCCCGCTTGGCGCCCTTGAGCATTTTATCTTCCCCTGTGTCCGCATCCGAGGCCAGATGGCCCACATCGGTGATGTTCATCACTCTTTTTACTGCGTACCCTGTGTAACGCAGGTACTTCTCCAAGACATCTTCCATAATATAAGAGCGGAGATTTCCGATGTGCGCATAATGGTACACCGTAGGACCGCAGGTATACATTTTCACGATGTCCGGATGGTTGGGAATAAACTTTTCTTTTTTGTGACTCAGAGAATTGTATAGATACATGTTTTATAGCTCCTTCCTTAGTAGCTGTGCTTCCAATTGATCCACCCGTTGCCGCAGCTCCTGCAGCTCCAACGCCACAGGATCCGGCGTGTGAATGTGATCCAGCTTCTCGCCGTTCACCCGCACCACACGCCCCGGAACGCCTACAACGGTAGAATTCGACGGTACATCCCGCAACACAACAGCATTGGCAGCCACACGGGCGTTGTCTCCAATTTGAATGGGTCCTAATATCTTTGCGCCGCTGCCTACCATCACATTATTCCCCAAAGTGGGATGACGCTTTCCGGCAGAAATTCCGGTACCGCCCAAGGTCACACACTGATACAGCAGACAGTCGTCGCCAATTTCAGCAGTCGCTCCCACCACAATTCCGGTTCCGTGATCGATTACCAACCGTCTGCCAATGGTAGCCGCCGGATGAATCTCCACGCCTGTGGTCCACTTGGCATGCTGAGAAATCCAGCGCGCCAAAAACCTACAACGGTGCAAATACAGCCAATGGGCCATGCGGTAGTATAAAATCGCGTGCAGGCCATTGTACAGGAAAAAGATTTCCAGGGCCGACCGCGCCGCCGGATCATTTTTTTGATAAGCGCGAATGGTTTCGCGTAAGAAGCCCATGGGGCATCCCTCCCAACCTGGGTTCAGTCTATGAAGAATGCCCGCCTCTTGTTTCTCTCAAGAGGCGGGCATTGGCTCGCGGTTCCACTCCAGATTTCTTACTCATAGCCTTTTCGCGGCCAACGGGGTCTCCCCTTCACTCCCGGACGCACTTCCCGCCCATACGCAAACGCCACCCCGGCTTACAGCCTATGACCGGGGCTCTCTGTGGGGCGCATCGGGGGTACTCTTTCCGATCCACGTGATATTCATTTTCGCTATTTTACCATTCCATACCGGCTCTTGTCAAGGACGGAAAAGCATCCTTCTCTCCGGTTATTTCCAAAGACATTTCCAGTTTTGAATAAAATACTCCACGCCAGAATACAGCGTTGTAATTACCACAACCCAAATCACCGCCCAGCACAAAACCGCCTGGTCCGGGAACGCCATCAGCAGACACAGGCCAATCATGGTACTGGCCGTTTTGATTTTGCCGGACCATCCGGCGGCAATGACCGTCCCCTTCCCGGCTGCCACCAGACGTAAGCCTGTGACGGCAAACTCCCGGGTCAAGACAACCATCAGTGCCCAGGCAGGCCAAATGCCCCATTGGCAGAACATGGCCATTGCTGCAAGTACCAGAAGCTTGTCCGCCAACGGATCTAAAAACTTTCCGAAATCGCTGACCTGGTTACAGTGCCGGGCAATATATCCATCCACAAAATCTGTGCCGCTGGCCAAAATAAAAACGGCCAAAGCCCACAGCATCCACGGGCCGGCTATGCCGCCGCTCTGATACATCAGGACCATATACACCGGGATCAGGAAAATCCGCAGAAGCGTAATTTTACTGGCCGTGGTCATGCTCACATCTCCTCCCGTCCGATCAATTCCCCATCCTGCGTGCCGGTCATCCACACCTGACAAAACGAGCCGGTCCGGACAGTTCGATCCGCCGTAAACCAGACCCTGCCGTCAATCTCCGGAGAGTCTGCGTAGGTTCTTCCGTAATACCGGTCCTCCTCCGGGTCATACCCGTCGCAGAGGACCTCCATGGTTTTTCCCAGGAGGGACTCATTGTAGCGGTCCATCATACGGGACTGGAGCTCTTCGACAATTTCTGCTCTTGCCTGAGCCGTCTCGGCATCCGGATGCTCCATTCGTGCTGCCGGCGTTCCTTCTTCCGGGGAAAACGGAAAGGCGCCCACCCGCTCCAGCTTCGCCCGTTTCAGGAACTGGCATAGCTGCATAAACTCCGTCTCACCCTCGCCGGGCAGGCCGGTAATGAGACTGGTCCGAAGCACCAGCCCGGGAATCCGCTCCCGCAGAGTCTGCAGCATAGTCTCAATATACGCGCCGTTTCCTCTCCGGTTCATCCGGCGCAGAATTTCGTCGTTGATATGCTGAATGGGAATATCCAGATATTTTACGATCTTAGGCTCCTCAGCCAATACCTCCACAAGCTCCTCATCAATTTCATCAGGATACAGGTAATGAACCCGAATCCAGTGAAGGCCCTCGATCCGACACAGCTGCCGTAGCAGTTCTGCCAGCAGGCGTTTATGACCCGGAAGATCCGTTCCGTACCGGCTCGTATCCTGCGCAACTACAAGGAGCTCCTTGACCCCGCCGGCTGCCAGCATACGCGCTTCATAGAGCACATCGTCCATCTGGCGGCTCCGGTACCGGCCGCGAAGGGATGGGATGACACAGTATGCGCAATGATTGTCGCAGCCCTCGGCAATTTTTAAATAGGCGTAATGGGGCGGCGTCGTGAGCACGCGCCCGGTTTCTTTCTCCGCTGCGTGGATATCTCCAAAGCAACACACAGAGTCACCCGCTAACAGGGTGTTCACCGCCGGGACGATCTCATCGTAGCTCCCGGTTCCAAGCAAGCCGTCCACCTCCGGCATTTCCTCCAGAATCTCTCTCTGGTACCGCTGAGACAGACACCCGGTGACTAAAATCTTTCCAACCGTTCCGGCCTGCTTCAGTTGGCCCATTGCAATAATATGGTCAATGGCCTCCGACTTAGCCGAGTCAATGAAGCCGCAGGTATTGATGATTACCACGTCGGCCCCGTTCACATCCGGTAAAATCTCATGCCCCGCTTCCTGTAAGCGGTACATCATCTGCTCACAATTCACCTGATTTTTGGCACAGCCAAGGGAGATAAAGCCAATTTTTGCCATATTTATTCCTCCGGTTCTCCGTCCCAAGACTCCCCCCGCCGGGTCAGGCAGCGGCGAATGTCCTGCCAGGCAAAGCCTCTGCGTAGAAGGGCGTCAATGGTTTTTTGCAATTCCTTGCCGTTTGTTTCCGGACCTAAACGCCGGTCCAGAAAGGCGGTAATTGCCTCGTCAGGATCCGGCAGATCAGTCAGAACCTGATCCCACAATTCCCTGGGGATTTGTTTTTCATAAAGCATCTGACGCAGACGGGCCGGGCCGTACCCGCGGGAAAGCCCCCGTCGGACAATTTGCCGGGCCGTATCCAAATCATCCACCAGCTGCAGCTCTTGCATCCATGCTACCGCTGCCCGGGCATCTGCGTCCGTTTCCCCTTTCCGCCGCAGGCGGTTTTCCAAATCCCGCGTGGATACCGACGCGGCCGAAACAATCCGAACAGCCCGCATTTTGGCCGAAACCGAGCCTGCCGCTTTTCGGAGCTCCGCCAGCTCTTCCTCCTCCAGTTCCCGGTCTACGTACAGATGAAAATCCGCGATGGTCTGGGGGTAAAGCCGCAAAGCCGTCCCATCGGACAGCTTTAGATGGTACTGTCCTGCCCGGTCTGCCTTGGGCGAAATCATTTCAATCCTCATCATTAAAATCGTCGGCGATGACGCCCACCGGCTTGTCCGCCGCTTTCGCCGGAGCTTTCCCCTTCACATTTTGGAGCTTATAGAGATTTTCCCGAACCTGCTCCTCCAGCTGATGCATCAGCTCCGGCCGATCCAAGATATACTGCTTGGCGTTGTCCCGTCCCTGACCGATTCGCTCATCTCCAATGGAGAACCAGCTTCCGCTCTTCTGTACCAGGTCCAGCTGCACCGCCATATCCAGAATCTCTCCGCCCTTGGAGATGCCCTCTCCATACATGATGTCAAAAACCGCTTCCCGGAAGGGCGGCGCCACCTTGTTTTTCACCACCCGAACCCGCGTCCGGTTGCCAATCACATCCGAGCCGTTTTTGATAGATTCCACCCGGCGCACGTCCAAACGGACCGAGGCGTAAAATTTCAGCGCATTGCCGCCGGTGGTGGTCTCGGGATTTCCATACATGACGCCAATTTTCATGCGCAACTGGTTGATAAAAATCACCACGCAGTTGGTTTTCGCGATGGAGCCGGCCAACTTTCGAAGCGCCTGGGACATCAGCCGCGCCTGGAGGCCCACAAAACTGTCTCCCATCTCCCCCTCAATCTCCGCCCGGGGCGTCAAAGCTGCCACGGAGTCCACAACCACAGCGTCCACCGCGCCGGAACGCACCAAGGCGTCTGCGATTTCCAGGGCCTGCTCCCCCGTGTCCGGCTGAGAGACCAGCATGGAGTCAATGTCTACGCCCAGCGCTGCGGCGTAATCCGGATCCAGCGCATGCTCGGCATCCACAAAGGCCACCTCTCCGCCCCGCTTTTGCGCCTCGGCCAAAATGTGCAGGGCCAACGTGGTCTTACCGGAAGACTCCGGGCCGTAGATTTCAATAATCCGGCCCCTGGGCACACCGCCGATCCCCAAAGCGGCATCCAGCGCCAGAGAACCGGTGGGAATGGCATCCACCGCCATCTCAGGCCGGTCGCCCAAGCGCATAACGGCTCCTTTCCCGTAAGTCTTTTCAATTTGAGCCAAGGCCGTCTCCAGCGCTTTCTTCTTGTCGCTGGCCGGCGCCGGCGCCTCATACGCAGCTTTCTTCGTTGCCATTGTGATCTTCCTCTCTCGGTTTCCGAGCCAACACGGCCCGTTCAATGTTGTTAAAATCTTTGGTCCGCTCTACAATCTCATAGCCGTGCTGCGCCAAAATGGAGCACACGTCGTCTCCCTGTCCCATACCGAACTCAAAGCAGAGCCAGCCTCCCGGTTTCAGCGCTCTGCCATAACGGGCCGCAATGGAACGGTAAAAATCCAGGCCGTCCCGGCCGCCGTCCAGCGCCAGGCTGGGCTCAAAGTCCCGAACGCTGGGCTGTAGAGAAGCCATATCACCGGAGCGGACATAGGGTGGATTGGAAACAATCAAGTCGAACATACCCAAAAAGCCAGACGGGTCTTGAAGCGCGTCGGCCTGAACGCAACTGACCCGGCCCGTTAATTTCATCAGCGCCGCATTCTTTTTGGCCACAGCCAAAGCCTCTCGGGAGACATCGGCCAAGGTCACTCGGGCATCCTTCACCTTTCTGGCAATGGCCAAACCAATGCAACCGGAACCCGTGCACAAATCCAGAATCCGAGGATCCTGCTCCAGGAAAAGGGCTTTTTTCAAAGCCAGCTCCGTTACGGCGCAGGTATCATCCCGGGGGATTAGAACATTCCGGTTTACATACAGCGTCATACCGAAAAAGTCCCACTCCTCCAGTATATAAGCCAAGGGCTCGCCTGCCAGTGCCCGGGCCGTGAAATGTTCCATATTTCTGCAGACCTGGTCGGTGGCGTACTGGTCCCGATGGGCCAGTATGGCCTCCTGACTTTTCCCCGAAGCGGCGCACAGAAGCTCCCGGGCCAGAAGCCCGGCCCGCTGCTGGCCCTCCACGGGAAGCAGGGCTTTTCTGGCGTCCAGGTATAGATCACTATACTTTTTTACCATCTGTCAGCCCCCTCTTTTTCCGGGAGAACGGCCTCCAGCGCGGCGATGCCCACTTCTATCATGGAATCGTCCGGTTCTTGGGTGGTAAAGTTCTGAAACCACATGCCGGGAGCCGTGATGATTCTGGCAAAAGCGTTGTCATGACGGCCTACCCAACGGTTGATTTCGTAAGCCACGGAAACCACCAGCGGGAGCAGAAGCAATTTATAGACAATCATGATGAAGCGGTATAAAAAGCTCCCCCGCATGGGTTCCAGCCCGGGGACCAGAGCAAGGAGCAAAGACGAAGCAATGGAAAAAATCAGGATAGACAAAACCATTACCACCAAGAGGAAACTGGTGCCGCATCTGGGGTGAAGTCTGGTCTGCCGGCGCACATTTTCCACCGTCAGGGGCAGCTTCGCCTCGTAGCATCGAATTGTTTTGTGCTCTGCTCCATGATAAGAAAATAATCTTTTCATATCCTTCATCTTAGAAATTAAATACATGTACAAGAAAAAGATCCCCATGCGGATGACGCCCTCCAGCAGGTTGACCCCTAAATTACTGGAAATCCACCGGTCAAAAAAGCTGCCGATTACCATAGGAAGCAAGAAAAACAGACCCACCGACATGGCCAAACCCAGAATTACCGCAAAGGCCACCAACGCCTGCTGGAATCTTTCATTGCCCAGTTTCTTTTCCAGCCATTGGTCAAATTTGGATGTGCTCTCTTCTCCTGCCTCCTCCGGGGAAAGGTCCGCCGACCGCATCAGCGCCTTCACGCCGACGATGTTGGAGCCGAAGAAATTGTATACGCCGCGGATGAGGGGCCAACGCAAGGGAGAGTTTTCCGGCGGAAGCTTACGCGGCATGACCTCCACCGTAAGGCCATCTTTACCACGGACCACCACGGCATCCTTTTCCGGTCCCCGCATCAAAATGCCCTCGATCAAAGCTTGACCGCCTATCATAGTTTTAAACTTTTCCTGTGCTATCGGTTGGTTTTTATTTGCCATAGTATTTCATGTTCTGCCTTTCTGTTTCTATTGCGCCGTAGCAGGCAGACAGATCACCACTAAGGTACCGCCGCCCACTGCATTGGAGAGCGTCAAGCTTCCGCCGTGCATCTCCACGATTTCATCGCAGACTGCCAGACCAATTCCGGAACCTCTGGCCTTGGAGCTGCCCTTGAAAAACTTTTTCTTAACCAGAGGAAGCTCATCTTCCGGAATGCCCGGACCGTAATCCCGAATCCGAATGATGACGGAATCTCCCTCCAGCCCAATGGAGGCGTCGATGCGTTTTCCCTCTCCGCCGTGTTTGGCTGCATTGTCCAAAATATTCAGCAGCACCTGACGCATCCGCTTGGGATCACAGGGAATCTCCGGGATGTCATCGTCGTTATCCAGAACCCGCAATTGGATCCCTTCCTGCCGCAGGCGGCTGCCGTACATGTAGACCGTATCCTCAAATTCAGCCCGAAGATCCGTCATCTCCACATTCAGCGTCATGCGGCCGTCTTCCATCCGGGTAAAGTCCAAAAGCTCCGTCACCATTTCGGTCAACCGGCGGCTTTCTCTCTGTATGATCCCAATCCCTCGCCGGGTCTCCTCCGGATCCAAAGTCTCGCCGGATAAAAGGGTCTCGCTCCAGCCGCTGATGGCGGTCAGGGGCGTACGGAGCTCATGAGACAGGGAAGAAATAAACTCTGTCTGCATTTTTTCGTTCTGGTTGATCTTATTGGACATATCGTTGATGGTCTGCGCCAGATCGCCAATTTCATCGTCATATTTGGACTGAATTTGTACCCCGTAGCTGCCTCCGGCGATCCGTTTTGCCGTCGCCGTAATCTCCGCCACCGGCTCCAGGATAGAACGAATATAAAAATTGCTGCTCAGGAACACAACCAAAACAAACAAGCATCCCGCTGCAATGGCCGCCAAAGCCACAAAGGTCAGCTGTCGGTCTACAATTTTCATACTGGTCACATAGCGCAGAACGCCGATTACCTCTCCGCTGGAGTAAATCATGGGGCTGGAAACCGCCATAATCCGTTCTCCCGTGGCAGGGTCTTTGCCCACATAGGTGGCCATTTCTCCGGTTTTCATCGCATCGGAAATGTCCGAAGTCGTCGGGGAAACGCCTGCCCACTGACCATAAGAGGATGCCACCAGACGACCGCTGGTATTGATGAACTGCAGCTCAATGGTATTTTTTTCCTCAAAGGTCCTGGCATAGGTCGCACAGGATTGGTAGTACTCACTATAGCTCTGCCCGATATAGCTTGCAAAAAATTCCGTCGTCGTCTTGGCCCGATGGCGCATGTCCGACTGCATGTTGGAATAGTAATATGCCGCTATGGAAGCCGTAATCAGGACCACAAAAACGGCAGCCAGCACCGAAACCGGACCGACCGTGTGGGTCATCCAACGGCCACGCAGGCCCCGTATTCCTTTCACCCGGCGCTTTCGCTTTCCGGCTTTTCTGACCTCTGGCTTGCGGCGGATTAAGCGCCCCACTTGTAACCAAACCCCCAGACTGTGGTAATGTATTTGGGTGTTGTAGCATCGTCTTCAATTTTAATCCGAAGCCGGCGAATATTTACATCTACAATTTTCAGCTCTCCCTCATAATCCGGTCCCCAAACGGCAGTCAAAATATCCTCTCTGGACAGCGCACGGCCTGGATTTTGCATAAAGAGCTTTAATATGGCATATTCCACCTGCGTCAGCCGGACCCGCTCTCCATTTTTCTCCAAAGTCCGGTTCCGAATGTTCATCACAAACGGACCCTGACTCAGCAATTCGGCATCCGCCGCGCCATTTCCCCCGATCCGGCGATATAGGGCGTCAATGCGAGCGGTAAGCTCTGCGGGAGAAAACGGCTTGGTGACATAGTCGTCCGCGCCGGTCATGAGGCCCGTTACTTTGTCCATCTCCTGGGTTCTGGCGGTAAGCATAATAATGCCGATCTGTTTATTGGTAGCGCGGATGTTCCGACAAACTTCAAATCCGTCTATATCCGGCAGCATAATGTCCAAGATAGCCACGCCGATATCCGGATTCTCCCGCAGACGGTCCATGGCCTCCTGACCGGTCCCGGCCTCAATGGCATCATAGCCGGCCCGTTTTAAATTGATGACCACAAAGCTGCGGATGTTAACCTCATCTTCTAAAATTAAAACTTTTTTCATCTTTTCACTCCTTACGTTTCACCGGTCCTCCAGTCCTCCCGGATAAAGTTAAAATAGGAGGTCAAGGTCTTCTGATCCAACTGACGCCCCAAGCTGCCGCCGCCCAAAATCGCAGCATAGGTTACTTCATCCGTCCTGCCGAGCGGAAAGCGCCCATTCGACGCTGCCAGAGCCTCCCGATCGTCTCCTGTGAATGCGTAAACGGTAAAAATCGCTTGACGGTTCCGGCCTGTACCGGCGGAAAAAACATAGCCCTGAAAGCTGTCTACTTCATTTCCCCGGGTTACCGACAATGTGTCCACCCAATCTTCCTGAATGCGCACATACCAACGGTCGGCATAGTTATGGTATGTGAACATTTTTTCCACCTCTCCGCCCTGGGGCGTCAAATTGTACCACCGGATCAACTCCCGCACGTCGGAATCGGCGTCCTCCATGGGGACAAGGGACGGGAGCTCAATGAGTCCGTCGTTGTCAATATCGTCTCCATAGACATAGTAATTCCGAATGGTTTTGACGCTGGTTCCCGACTCATTTGAGGCAGAAACATTGGTAAACCGGCCGGACAGGATGGCGTAGACATCTGTAATGATGGTCTCCTCATCAAAATTACTGGAGACGAATACAGCCTGAATGTCCCGGTACATCCCTCCTGTGGTGACCCGCTTCAAACTCTCTACCGGCACCGACATCGTCGCTTCGGTAGACCGCTCCATCGCGCCCTTCTGGTAGTCGTACAGCTCGGCGACACCATTGCCTCCGTCGCTGCCCGGACGCAGCAGAAACAACTCCCGAACGCCGTCTGCATCCAAATCAACGGTTAAAAAACGGCTATAATTGGCTGTAAGCAGCGTCTCCGGCGTACCATCCACATAAGTATAGGCGGAAAGAGAGTGTACCACCTCGTTACTCACCTGCCGGCCTACCACCAGTTCCACACCCCCGGAACCGTCCAGATCAGCATACTCCACCTGTTCAAAGGCGGTTCCCGCCATTTCGATCACAGCCGTATTGACATAAGTCCCGTCCTGCTTGGAAAAAATCAAAATTTTCAGGGGCCGCTCTCCTGTTCCCTTGGCAAACACCAGCGTTTCGGAGAGCCCGTCGCCGTCCAGATCCGCCATCTGCACAGTCTGCTGGTTCTCCCCCTGCACAGGCGCACAATATTCCAGCCCTCCCATCACCCGATCCATCGCGGCCTGGAGATCCTTATATTCCTCCGAACGCCTGGGCAAACAATACATCTGGTCCACCGTCTTCAGCATACAGCCGGACAACGACGCCACCAGCGCAACCGCCACAAGCAGAAGATAGATTCGATTCCATTTCATCGTGCCCGTCCTCCTGCACGGCAAAAGTCAAAATGTCCCACTTTGTTTTATTTTTATTATTATAGACCAGTTCCATGAAAAAGGCAAGACAGCAGGAAGAAAAATTCCCGGTTCCAGCTTAAGCCTGGGGAAAAAGCTATTTTAAGACAACGTTGTCTTTGCCCAAAAGCGCTATCAGCTCCTGCAGCATGTCCTCCTGAAAGCCGCACATCGTGCCCCGGCGCACTTTGGTATCCGCAAAGTACAGCAGCACCGGACTGGTTCCGGGGAACATGTTTAACACCGCCTTGGTCTTACGGTATTCCGGAACCGATTCTGAAGGCAGCCGCAAATAGAGCTTTTCTCCTGCCGGCTGGGGAATTGGATCCGGGGAACCGTCCGCTGTGTAGTCCATAATGGAACGGACCCGGTTGACCACAATCTGCGGCTCTTTTTCATCCCGAATGGACAACCGGCCTAAAACCACCACAGCCCTCCCCTCTTGAATCAGGCTGCCGCATTGATTTAATACGCTGGAAAATGTCAAGAGCTCCATAGACGCCGTATCGTCTTCCAAGGTCACATAGGCCATCATAGAGTTATTTCGGGTAGTTTTCAGACGCACCTTCTGAATGATGCCTGCCACAGAGACAATGGACTCGTCCTCCACCTGGCGGCCTTCCTCCATCAGGCTGCCAATGGGCAGAACATGTGTGTTTTTCAGATAGGGCCGGTAATCATCCATAGGGTGGCCGGACAAATACAGGCCGGTCGTCTCCTTTTCCATCGCCATGCGCTCCGAGCGGCTCATTTCCTTGATGTTGGGAATCTCCACACTGGATTCGGGCTCGCTGTCGTCCAGCATGGCAAACATTCCCATTTGTCCTTCCACATTCCGGCGGCGGCTGTCCGCCACGGCCTCCATTGCCGGCTCGTATATCGCCAAAAGCTGACTCCGGTACAACCCGAAACAGTCCATGGCGCCGCATTTAATGAGGTTTTCCACCACGCGTTTATTCAGGTCTCCCTCCTCCATGCGGCGGAGGAAGTCCTCCAGCGACCGGAACGGGCCGCCGGAATTCCGCTTGGCCGTCATGGTGCGAATCAACCCGCGTCCTACATTTTTTACTGCTCCCAGGCCAAACCGGATTCCGTCGGGTTCCACCGTGAACTTATCCGTGGAATGATTGATATCAGGGGGCAAAACCGGAATATCCAACTCCTTGCATTCGGCAATGTATCCGGCAATTTTTCCGGCGCTGTCCAAAACGGACGTCATAAGCGCCGCCATATACTGCCTCGGATAATAGTACTTCAAATACGCCGTCTGATAGGCCACTACCGCATAGCACACAGAATGCGCCTTGTTAAACGCGTAATCTCCAAAGTCGACAATTTCGTCATAAATGGACTGGGCGACTTCCTCTCGAATTCCCTGCGCAACTGCTCCGGGAATTCCCTGCTCTTTGTCGCCGTAAACGAAGACATGCCGCTCCGCCTCAATGATTTTCTGCTTCTTTTTGGAAATGGCGCGCCGGATGTTGTCCGCCTGTCCCATGGAATACCCGGCCAGACTGCGGAATATCTCAATCACCTGTTCCTGGTAGACAATGCAACCGTATGTGACACGGAGAATCGGCTCCAGAAGCGGCGTTTTATAGGTAACCTTTTGTGCGTTCAGTTTGTTGGAAATAAACCTGGGGATGGAATCCATGGGACCAGGGCGGTATAACGCCACAATGGCCGTCAGGTCTTCCATGGAAGTGGGTTTCATACTGACGCAAACCCCGGTCATACCGGCAGATTCCATCTGGAAAACGCCCTGGGTTTTTCCCTCCGATAGCATCGTATAAATGTGCGGATCATCATCTGGGATGCGGTCCATGGAAAATTCGGGCTCTGTTTTCCGTATTTCCGTCTCCGCCTCTGCAATTACCGTCAGGTTTCGCAACCCCAGAAAATCCATTTTCAAAAGACCCAGCTCTTCGATGGTGGTCATGGGGTACTGCGTCACGATTGTGTCGTCATTTTTTGACAGCGGTACATAATGCTCCACCGGAAGCTTGGTGATAACCACACCGGCTGCATGGGTCGACGTATTCCGGGGCATCCCCTCCAAGGCCCGGGCCGTATCGATGAGCGTGCGGACCCGTTCCTCTCCGTCGTACATTTCCTTGAGCCTGGGAGAGGTTTTCAATGCCTCATCCAACGTAATATGCGGCGTCGCAGGCACCAGCTTGGCCACTACATCCGTCTCGCCATAGGTAAAATTCAAGGCGCGTCCCACATCCCGGATGGCGCCTCGGGCCGCCATGGTGCCGAATGTGACGATCTGGGCCACATGGTCTGCGCCGTATTTTTGCATCACGTACTCAATGACCTCGCCCCGGCGCTCCTGACAGAAGTCCGTATCAAAGTCCGGCATACTCACCCGCTCCGGGTTTAAAAACCGCTCAAAAATCAAGGCGTATTTCATAGGGTCTACTTCCGTTATGTGCAGGCAATAGGCCGCAATGGATGCCGCGCCGGAACCGCGTCCAGGGCCTACCGGAATCCCGGACTCCTTGGCATATCGGATGAAATCCCAGACAATCAGATAGTAATTTACATATCCCATTTTGCTGATGACGCCGATTTCATATTCCAGGCGCTGCCTGTAAGCCTCCGGCTGGCTGGGATACCGCTCTTGGAACCCTTTCATGCACAGCATGCGAAAATATGCCTCGTCGGTGTAGCCCTCGGGCACCGGAAAGGAAGGCAGCTTATACTGGTTGAACACAAATTCCACGTTGCACCGCTGGGCGATCTTCACCGTATTTTCAAAGGCATCGGCAACGTTGGGGAAACGAACGCGCAGTTCGTCCTCGCTTTTTACATAAAACTCTTCCGTCTCAAATCTCATCCGGTTGGGGTCGCTTACTGTTTTGGCCGTTTGCACGCACAGCAAAACATCCTGAATTTTGGCATCCTCTTTGCGCAAATAATGTGCGTCGTTGGTCACCACCATGGGCAGTCCCGTCTCCCGGGACAGGCGGTAAAGGCCCTGGTTCACCGTTCGCTGGGCTTCTATGCCGTGATCCTGAAGCTCCAGATAGAAGTTTTCCGGCCCGAAAATCTCCGACAACTCCAATGCATAGGCCTTGGCCCCGTCATAATCCTGCTCCATCAGCCGCTGGGGAATTGCCCCCGCCAGGCAAGCCGACAGGGCAATCAGGCCTTTTGCATGCCGACGCAGCAGCTGCAGATCCACCCTGGGCTTACCATAAAAGCCATGAAGAAAGCCCTCGGAGACCAAGGTGGACAAATTGGCGTAGCCCTCCATATCCTTACACAGCAAAACCAGGTGATAGGATTCGTTGTCTACGCCGTGGACCCGATCGGCCATGGTTCGGGGCGCCACGTAAACCTCGCAGCCGATCACCGGCTTAATGCCGGCGGCTTTGGCGGCTTTGTAAAAATCAATGACGCCATACATGACCCCATGGTCCGTGATGGCCACCGCCTCCTGACCCAGCTCTTTGACCCGGTCCATCAGGCTACCGATGCGGCAGGCCCCGTCCAGAAGACTATACTCTGTATGAACGTGCAAATGAACAAAACCCATTTACATTTCCTCCTTCGGCCGCGCCAGCTCCACCAAGCGCCGCAAACGGTGGCTCATGGAGGATTTGGTAATGGGCGGATTCATCAGACCCGCCAGCTCGGTCAGATTGCTCTCAGGATTCTCCTGCCGGGCCTTAGCCGCCTGAAGCAATTTATCCGGCAGGGACTCCAGCTGCCCGGCTTCCGACAGGCGCCGGATCGCCGCCAGCTGCTCCTGCGCAGCGTCCACAACCTTGGAGGTATTGGCATCGTCGCAGTTACATCGGCGGTTGACTTTGTTTTTCAGCTCTTTTTCCAGCTTAGCCTCAATAATTCCCATTGCAGAGATCGGCGCGCCCAGCAACGTGAGAAAATCCGCAATGAGGTCGCTTTGTTTAAAATACAGCACATCGCTCCCGCCCCGCTTGGCCTGCTTCGGATAGGCCCCCAGCATTTCTTGAATCAGGGGGGAGGTTTCCCGGCTCACAAAGCTATGAGACGTGGCAAGCTCTAAGTGATATCCTTTTGCCGGGTCCGTCACAGAGCCGCCTGCCAGGAAAGCCCCGCGAAGAAAGGCAGACTTGCAGCAATCCTCCTCCAGCACGCTCAGATTGACATGCAGCGCAATCGTGTCTTCCCGGCTGAACCCGTACGCCTCCAAAATCGTTCGCAGCTTCTCCGGATCCGTCATGACAAAAGAATGCTTGGTCCCCTGGGATTCCGGCATCTCGTCAAAGGAAAGGGAAAATGCCTTTCGAAAAAGTCTGGGCAACAAATCGCACAATTCCCGGCTCTCTGTCACAATCCGAACAAGATCCCCGTGAAATGTATTACAGTATAGCAAAATCCCGAAGCACTCCGCCAACACGCAGCACGTGCGGGCCGGAAAGATCCGGCAAAGCTCACTTTTTACCTGAGCGGAAAAGGACATAAGAAATCTCCTTCTATCTCTTCCAATCGATTCGCATCCGGTAACCTGTCAAATCCGCCGGGCACGTTTTCTTGGCACGATGGGGCCACGCAACAGCTCCGGCAGTTCGTGTCACAGGCGGATGACCTCCGTCTCCAACGCAATTCCGGAGGTTTCCAGAACTCTTTTTTGGATATATGCAATCAGCGCCAGGACATCGGCTTCCGTAGCGCCTCCCAAATTCACCACGAATCCGGTGTGTTTGGAGGATACGGCAGCGCCGCCAATCTGCACGCCCTTTAAACCTGCCTGCTCAATCAGCGCTGCAGCATACCCACCCACCGGCCGTTTAAAGGTAGAACCGGCGGAGGGAAGCTCCAGAGGCTGGGAAGCTTTTCGCCTTGCCATCAGCTCCTGCATAGTTTCCCGAATCTTGGATTCAGCGTCGGGCGTCAGCGCAAAGGTCCCCGCTACAATGACATGGGTGGAGCCCGTGATTGCGCTTCTCCGGTAGGAAAATTCCTGCTCTGCTCCATCCAAGCAGCGCAGGTTGCCCGCTGCATCCAGATATTCCGTACGCACCGCCACCTGCTTCATCTCACCGCCGTAGGCGCCGGCATTCATATACAGGCCGCCGCCAACCGAGCCGGGGATGCCGTGGGCAAATTCCAACCCGGACAGGCCCAAACCGGCGGCGAAGTTTGCCGCTCTGGCCATAGATACGCCTGCCAGAACCCGAATATGGGTATCGTCTACCTGGGTCATTCCGTCCAGACAGCCCCGGGTGCAAATGACCAGTCCCCGCCGCCCGGCGTCTGCAGCCAGCACATTGGTGCCGGCGCCTAAAATAGCCGGCTGCACCTCATGGCTGTGGGCCCACCGGAGCAGGTCCGACAGCTCCTGTATCCCACAGGGGAAGGCCATGACCTCACAAGGACCGCCAATCTTAAATGAAGTATGCCGGGCCAACGGTTCCTCAAATCTCAGCTGAGTCTGCGGAAAGGCCGCCTGAATCGCCTGCTGCAGCTGTGTCAATTCCCTCATAAGCGCCTCCGGATCTTTCAAAAATAGATGCTGTTACTATATCATATCCGGCCTCCTGATGCAAATGCATATCTGAAAGCCGTTGAACTTGTGATAAACGGGACGCTGCGGCACATGGTGCACCGGCAGCGTCCCGAAAAGCCCTCAGGAATCCGGCTGGAACAAAACTCTCCAGTAATCTTGATCCAGAATCCGGGCCGAAATGGTGAATTTGTTGTTGACCGCGTCTTTAATGGATTGGATATAATCGTCGGAAACTTCCTCATCCGTGAAATTGATCACTTCCCCGGTCTGCGAGTTATACGAAGCCCGGTCCGTAATCCAGCTTCGGTTGGAGAAAATGATCAGGGGATCTGCCTCCGAAAAAACGTCCTGACCCATATATAGCCGGGAGTCAAAGTCCAAACCAAATAGATTACACAAAGTGGGGAGCAAATCCAGCGACGAACAGGGACGGTCCACCTGCTCCGGAGTCATGCCTTTCTTATAAATGATACAGGCATTGCGATACAGCTCAAAATTCTCCTCCAGCGTGTGTCCCGCCAACTCGCTTTGCTCCTCATTGGTCAGGCCGTAGGGGTAGTGGTCCGCCGTCAGGGCGATGACGGTGTTCTCCGCCACACCGGCTTCCTCCAGCCGCTTTAACAGCAGCTCCAGGGCCCGGTCCAATTCAATCTGACAAGCCAGATAGGCCCGCACATGCTCACTGTAGGGCTCATCTTCCACCAGGTCCTTATTCTTCATCGCCATGGCGTTGCCTGCAAAGTTGTATTCCAGATGTCCGGAAACCGTCATATAGTAGGCATGGAACGGTTCTTCGTTGATATATTCTCCGGTGGTAACATCAATCATTTCCAGGTCGGATTCCGGCCAGGATTCCGTGATTTCCAAACCGTTTCCCACGCCCTTGTAAATATATCCCAAATTGGGATGGGACAGATCCCGGTCATAGTAGGCATAGTCATGATCGTGGTACGCATACGCGCTGTATCCCAAATTTTTTAACTGGGCACACATGGTCAGAGGCATATAGTTATCCGAAGAACGGTAGAAGCTCCACACGCCGGATTTTGGAATGGTGCCGGTCACCGCCACATACTCGCCGTCGGAAGTCGAAACGCTCCAAATGGGAGTATAGAAATTGGTAAAATAGAAGCCTTCCGTCTGCAGCTTATACAAGGTCGGCGTGCGTTCCGGATCAATGGCCAGGTGGGAAAAGCCTTCTGCCGTAATGAGGATCAGATTACACCCTTCAAACATCCCGGTTTTTTCATTTTTGTTCGTCGGCTGAATGCTGTTAAAGTATTCATGCATTTGCCGGATTTCTTCATTGTCTTCTCCGGCAATCAACGCATCAAAATCAAGATTCAATACGTTAGGACCTGCGTCCGCTTCCGGCTCCGTCGCCTCCGGCGGCTCCGACGTTTGGGCTGCGCTTGCCCCCTCTTCCGAGGTCTCTGGGGGATCCGTAGATTCCGGCAAAACAAGAGAGCCGGAACCGCCTCCACCGGTTACCGTCCATTTTACATCCCGGGAAAAAGCCGTACCCAGTCCCAACTGGGCGGCGGATTCCTTTAAACCGTTGACATTGTGAAACATGCTATACGGCGATTGCGCATCTGTCCCCCACAGCGGAAGGATCCACGTAATTACAAAGTAACATAGGACTGTCACTCCGCCTAGAAATACGGAGCTTTGCCAGGGGACGCCGCCCCGAAAACCAAAAAAGCGCCTGCCCCACGCCGCCATAAAAATCAACGGCGCCGCCAAAATCAGCAATTTGATTAAATTTTTCCAAATTGTAGACAAGACAACCTGCCAAAACTGCGCAACCTGTCCGGCATTGCCCATGGAGGTGGCAGAATAGTACTGGGAAAAAACCTTGTAATAAACCAATTGCGAGGCGTACAGCAAATAGGTCACCGCTAAAAACACCAATACCACAATTCGGTTCCACTTCGGCTTAAACTGTGTTGCCAGCAAAAAGACCAGCATGGCGGAAGGAATGGCAAACAGCATGCCGAGCCATAAGCCGGCACGCCAGAACACTGCGGAAATGGTACTGCTCCGGACCACGATTTCGGAATATACCAGGGCCAGCCACAAAAAAAGCAGCAGCCAATACCGGTTCCGGCGGAATTTCCGCAAAGCGGACTGTTCCGCCCGGAACTTTCCCCGGCGGTTCCTTCGAACCGGAGGCCTCGTCTCCGACGGCTCTTCCCCGCGCAGCCTTGCACGGCCGCCGGAAGGCGCGAAGCCATCCTCTCCGGACGGTTGGTGTGCAGCATCCCGTCGTCTTTTTGCCTGTAAAATCTGTCTATTTTCACTCATGCGCATTCCTCCCTGCAGCAGCAACCAAGCCGGCTATCAAACACTATCACCTATTATAATATGCAATTGGGAATTTGCAACGCAAAAAATGAGCTTTTGGCGGACAAAATGAAAAATTTTGTAGAAAAGAGGAACTAGCCGGCAATCAGCTCCTCCGTCAGGCCATATTGCGCCGCCAAATCATCCAAGACCCCCTCCTGCTGCAGCGCCGTCAGGGCCTGATTGATTTTGGCCGTCAAATCGCTGCTACGCGCCACAGCCACGGCCAATTCTTCCGTTCCCAGCTCCAGGGACATCTGTACCGTCAACTTTTGATTCGTCTCAACTGCATTCCGGGCCACCAGCAGATCAACCACGGCCCCCTGTGCAGTTCCGTCCAGCACGGCCTCCAAAGCCGCCTGCTGGCTGGCCACCGGATCTGCCTCGGCCTCCGGCAAACAAGCCGCCACGGCACTTTCTCCGGCGGAGCCGCTTTCCACCGCCAGGGTTTTTCCTTTGAGCTGCTCAACCGTCCGGTACAACTCCACATCCTCCCACAAGACAACCAGGACCGGCCGGCTGGCCAAGTAGGTCTGCGTAAAATCCAGGGTCTCCAGCAAGTCCGAGCGGGCGGTAAGTCCACTCCAAAGGCACATGACCTCTCCCCGGTTCAATGCGTCTGTCCGGCCGGACCAGTCCAGTTCCACAAATACCGGCTCCACCTCCAGCTTCTCACATACGGCTCGCGCCAAATCCATATCAAAGCCGGACCAGGTTCCGTCCGGCCCCTTCTGACTAAAAGGAGGACACTGTGTCACGCCAATACGCAACGTTCCGTCCGCCTGTACCGCATCCCAATCCTGCCGTTGTGCCCGGTCCTCCTGCCCGCACCCAGCTGCCAGAACCAGCAGCCATGCACTCAGGAGCAGACAAATCCATCGTCTCATAAGCATATTGTTCTCCTGTTTCAAAAATGAATGCAGCGGCGTAACTCCCAAAGTCCGCAAAAATCGAGAATTTTCCGCTGGTTTTTCATTATATCAAAGTTTCCTCCATTTGGCAACCGTGCCCCGGCCCGCAGATGCAGGCCGGAGTCAAAACGCCTGCACATTTTTTATGCAGGCGCCGACAACTCACGCGTCTGAAATTTCCCGGGAAAGCACAACACCTGTGCCCTGGGGAGAGGCCTTCTCTAAAACAAGGGCTGCGGTTGCGCACCCAGCACACCGCAGCCCTCCGATGAAGAAAGCTTATTCCAGTACAGGCTTCACCTCGATGCGATATCGCACCGTTCCGGCGATCGCCTGCTCTACTTCTATCGAATACAGCACATCCAACACACCGCCCAGCTGGTTTAGGTCGATCCGAATCCGGCGGGCACATACGCAAATCATCAGGGCGCCCACGTCCAACTCATACAGAGAATCGTGACGGACTCCCTCCTGAAAGATCATTTGGGATTGGACGGCTCCCGTTCTGGATAAAACCACATGGCCCGGGCGAACCTCAAAGGTGGTCGTTGCGCCCTGCAAACCGGTGAGATCGCTCTCCTGATAGCAGATACGCCAGCCCTCCGAAGTCGCCTCCATTTCCCCCTCCGTCACCAGTTCCACAGCCTCCGGCTCCTGGCCCTGATAACGTTGTTCGCCCCGTATAGTTAACATCACCGGTATCTTCGTCATGTTCTCTGCGCCTCACAAGCCAGGGAAATCAACTGATCCAGCAGCTCCGGGTATGGAATCCCACTGGCGGCAAATAATTTGGGATACATGGAAATAGATGTGAAGCCAGGCATGGTATTGATCTCATTAAATACCACAGTCTCATCCTCATATGTCACGAAAAAATCCACTCTGGCCAATCCACGGCAGCCGATGGCCCGATAAATCCGCACCGCTGCGTCCCGGACCGTTTCCTCTGCCGTCTCAGAAATTCGCGCCGGAATATACGCCTGAGAGGTTTCGGTGATATACTTCGCTTCATAATCGTAGAACTCTGCGCCGGAGTCGATCTCTCCGCAGATAGACGCGACCGGGCTGTCGTTTCCCATGACGGCCACTTCGATTTCCCGGCCGCGTATAAACTCCTCCACCAAAATCTTCCCGTCATACTCCGCCGCTACTTCCAAAGCAGTGGACAGCTCCTCCCGATCCCGTACCTTAGACACTCCCACCGAGGAACCGGTGCCGGCAGGCTTGACGAACATAGGGTATTGAAATTTCCGCTCCACCATATCCAGAACCCGTTCCCTCTGATTCTCCAAATCTCCGGACCACACGAGATGCCAGGCCGCCTGGCGTACGCCGGTTTGATCCGCCACCAACTTGGTCAGGGTCTTATCCATAGCGACGGCAGAAGCGGCCACATGGCTGCCCACATAGGGGATTCCCGCCAGCTGCAGAAGGCCCTGCACGGAGCCGTCCTCCCCGTTTACTCCATGGAGAACCGGAATCACCACGTCGATCCGCTCTCGAACCACGCAATCGCCTTCAAAGGTAAGTAGTCCCTGCCCCCGCACCGGTGAGATGGCCGCCCGCCGGTTCTCCGGCGCAGTCTCCCATTCCCCCGTGGGAATCAGGCCGTAATCCCGGCCGGTATAATGAATCCAACTTCCATTTTTCGTAATTCCCACAGGAAATATATTGTATTTGGCGTGATCTAAATTGTTCAGCACAGATTCCGCCGACCGAAGAGATACCTCATGCTCCGGGGATACACCGCCGAACAAAACACAAACGCTCAGTTTCCGCACTGGAACCGCCTCATTTCTTTTCCGCATAAGCGCGTAAATTTTTACTTATATACTATACGCCACAAGGCCGCAGAAAACAAGTGCAAATTTACACCGCCTTCATTTTTCCTATGGAATTCTGCCGCCGCTATGCTATAATATAGGCGGCACAATCATCCTGCCGCCAGGCAAAAACGGACAAGGGAGGCAGTCACATGCAAATTGAATTGAGCAAAAAGGAGTTTCGCCGGCTTCTGGACCTGGTCTACATGGGAAATTGGGTCCTGAATTCCACCCGCGGAGACGATCGTTTTCAGGACTACGACGATTTGGAGAGCAAGCTCTTCGGCTTGTGCCGGAGCAACGGCATGGACATCCTTGTGGAAGACTGGGAAGGCGTCTCCGTCCCCTCCCAGGCCTATACGGAAGGCGGCATACACGAAGCCATCTCCTATTACGAGGACAACATCTTTTATGAGATCTTAGCCGAAGAACTGAGCCGGCGGGATATGGACTATGCGGATATTACCGACGAAAATTACGACGAAATCGTCCGGCGTATGGACAGCTATATGGATGAATTTGAAGTCTCCGGGGTAGATCATCTGATTTTGGAAGACGAGTAAAATATGCTGTTTGAAACATGCTCCGCGCACGGAGGTCGCTGGTGACCGACGTGCGCGGAAAAATTTCCGGTAACCCCGATCGGGTTACCGGAAATCCAATCTGCTTTTTCCACGCTTCAGTCTGTATAGCCCACCAGATCCGCCAAAGGCCGGTCGATGATGACCGTCACATCCGGGTGCATTTTCAGCATGGTGGAGGGATTGCTGACATCCACATCCTCATTCATAATGAGGCCGCGAATGGCGTCCGCCTTCTTGGGACCGGTTGCAATGAGGATGATCTTCGAAGCACGCATAATGTCTCCCATTCCCATGGAGATGGCTTTTTTGGGGACCTCCTCCTCACTGGCAAAAAAGCGGGCGTTTGCCGCAATGGTGCTCTCTGTCAGGGATTCAATGTGCGCATTATTATGCAGCACCTGTCCCGGCTCATTGAAGGCGATGTGGCCGTCTTCCCCAATCCCCAGGAGCTGAATGTCCACATGCGTCCGGTTTAATATGGAGCGAAATTCCTTGATGCACTCCGCCTCATCCCCCACGCCGGACGCCACAAAGGTATTCTCCTTTGGGACATTAATATGGTTAAACAGTTTGGTATCCATAAAATACCGGTAGCTCTGAGGATGATCCGGGGCCAAGCCCAGATACTCGTCCAAATTGACGGTATGGACCTTGGAGAAATCCACTTCCCCCTGCTCATAGGCGCGAATCAGATCCGCATACACCACCTCCGGGCTGCTGCCCGTGGCCAGGCCCAAGGTTGCAGTGGGCTTATCCTGTACCACCTTGGCAATCATGCCGCCGGCGACCTTGCCGGTTTCATTGTAATTACTGGTGACAATCACACGCATGGCAAATACCTCCTCACAGGGCCGCCGCCATGGCGTCCCATTTGTTCTCCATATCCTGTACCAGGCCCATTTGTGTCCGGCAGCGGTCCAGGTTTTGGCCGGGCCGCGAGGTTGCAAAGTAGGGATCTCCCTGGAGGTAATCGGTCAAAAAGCGCAGACCGCACTCCAGAGTCATCAGACGTGCGCCGTCAGGCAGGCGCTTCAGCTCTTCCGGCGTCAGGCTGGGGCAGGTTTCCAGATAGCCCCGCAGGTAGGCCCGGTACATCTCCAGATCCAGACCGGCTTTGGTTGCATCTGTCTCATCCTCTGCCGCCAAATTGGCGCCAAAACGAATGGAATCGCCAAAGTCATAGACAGACAGCCCCGGCATCACCGTATCCAGGTCCACCACACACACCGCTTTCCGGGAGGTGCGGTCAAAGAGCACATTGTTCAGCATGGCGTCGTTGTGAGTCACCAAAAGAGGCAGCTTCCCTTGGGCCAGGAGGTCAACCAGCAGACCGGCCCCGGACTCCCGGGCCAGATAAAAATCAATCTCCTTTTGAACCTGTTGGGCACGGCCCAGCTTGTCCTCTGCCAAAGCCTGGTGAAATTGGCGGTAGCGAGCCGGCGTATTGTGGAAATCCGGGATGGTCTCATGCAGCTTTTCCGCCGGGAACCCCGCCATCATCTCCTGAAAGCTGCCGAATGCCTTGGCGCTCTCATAAAAGTCCGTGGTAGAATCCGGCCGTTGGAAACAAATGCTGTTTTCAATATGGTAATACATCCGCCAGCAGTCGCCCGCCTCGTCTTGGAACCAGTCCTTCCCGTCCACGGTCGGAACCAGACGCAGAGCCTCCATCGGATGAATCACCCGCTGAGCCGCATACCGGGTCACATTACCGATGTTTTCCATCAGGGCCGGGACATCGGTAAATACGTGCCGGTTTATTTTTTGCAGCTCATACATATTGCCCCAGTTCGTGACAATGCGGTACGTCTTGTTGATATGTCCGAAGCCATAGCGCTCACAGGTTACCGGTTTGCCTTCCACACGAAATGCGTATACAGCTTGTTCCATGTTCCTTCCTCCTGATACACCGCCTATTGCGGCAATTCTTTAGGTATATCATAGCAATTTCGCCGATTGCTGACAACGGGAAAGAAATTTCTCCAGAATGTTTGATACAAAGTAAATTGAAAATGACACCTCACGGCCAAACCCAATTCTCCCCGTGATTCTCCGATCCGTTATGGCTGCCGGTTCCCGCTCTGCACACCGTTCCGCCGCCCCTCCGGCGAAAAATACCGGACCGATGATTTCATTCCGGCGCATTGTGTGCTATAATGAACCACACACGTACAAACCGGGAAGGAGCAACACCTGTGGAAAATCGAGTGCTGACAGTGGAGGAAGCCGCCGCATATATTCCCGCGCTTCTACAAGAAGATTGGCTTCTGCCTCTTTTGGTGACGGGTACCAGCATGACACCCTTTCTGCGCCACCGGCGGGATACGGTATACATTCGCGGCATCCGGCACTGTACGCAGCCTCGGCAGGGAGATATTTTGCTGTTTTACCGCGCGGACAACAAGACGCTGATTCTCCACCGAATTTGCCGCCGGTACCGGGACGGTTCCGTTCTGGTCAACGGCGACGCACAGACCTGGACGGAGCATGTACAGCCCACCCAGATGTTAGGAATTGTCATGCAAATCAGTCGGGCAGGCGGAAAGCCATTTTCTGCCAATCGTTTGGACCAGCGGATACTCCGCAAACTTTGGAAATGGCTGCGGCCGGTCCGGCCCTGCCTGTTTCGATGGGTTGCCGCTATCCAAAAGAGGCGTGCCGGTACATAGCGGTCGGGCTCTCACCCGGCCGCTGTGCTACAGCACGCCTCTTAATGTTATGGACCAGTCAGGCATAGAGCGGCACCCGGTACTCCGGTACGATCTCAGCCAAAAAGCCATGAACATCCTGCCTGCTTCTGGCAGCGGCATAAAGCCGTTTCAGCTTTTCCAATAAAGCGGCATCGTCAAAAGCTTGATCCTTTTCAATGTAAATTAAATTGTTTTCCGTCTTCCGCATCCCCTCACCGGAAAGCAGGAGCTCCTCAAACAACTTCTCACCGGGGCGAAGACCTGTGTAAACAATGGGAATATCCACATCCGGCTCAAAACCGGAAAGTCGAATCATATTCCGGGCCAAATCATCAATCCGAACCGGATCGCCCATATCTAAGATAAAAATTTCTCCGCCTTTGGCATAGATCCCCGCCTGCAGCACCAAAGAAACCGCTTCAGGAATGGTCATGAAATACCGGATCACCTGAGGATCTGTCACCGTCACAGGACCACCGGCTGCAATTTGCTTGCGAAACAGAGGAATTACGCTGCCGTTGGAGCCTAGGACATTGCCAAACCGGACCGCCACATATTCCGTCCTGGACTGCCGGTCCATCATTTGGACGATCATTTCACAAATCCGTTTCGTAGCGCCCATCACGTTGGTCGGATTGACCGCCTTGTCTGTGGAGATGAGCAAGAAACGGCTGGCCGCATATCGATCTGCAGCCCGGGCCACATTTAAGGTTCCGAATACATTGTTTTTGACCGCCTCGCTGGGACTGTCCTCCATCAGGGGAACATGCTTATGGGCAGCTGCGTGATACACCAGATCCGGCCGGTACCGGCTAAAAACCTCGTCCAATCTCGCCTTGTCCTGAACCGAACCAATTAAAACCGTTAAATGCAGCTCAGGGTATACGCGCAGAAGCTCTTGCTGAATGTCATAGGCATTATTTTCATAGATATCAAAAATGATCAACTGGGCAGGGCGGAACGAAGCCAGCTGGCGACAGAGCTCGCTGCCGATGCTGCCGCCGCCTCCCGTTACCAGAACCACCTTGCCGCCTACATGCCTGCCGATGCCGTGCAGATCCACCTCCACCGGATCCCGGCCAAGAAGATCTTCAATTTCCACATTGCGGATCTTCTGAATACTCACTTCTCCGTTGGCCAACTGATAAAGAGCCGGCAGAGTCCGCAAGGTGCATTTCGTCTTCTGACAAATTGCAAGAATTTCTTTCTGCTGCCTGGCTGAGGCGGAGGGAATGGCCAAAATGATTTCCTGAATCCGGTATTTTTCTGCAGCCGTTAGGATATCTTCCCTGCCCCCCACAATGGGGACGCCTCGCAGCAGCTGTCCACGCTTGTGGGCGGCGTCGTCAATGATACAAAGCACCTGGTTGGACGAATGCTGACTATTCTGAAATTCCCGCAGAGCCGTGGCGCCTGCATCTCCGGCGCCAATGAGCATGGTGCGTTTTTGTGCGCCGCGTTTGCTCCTGCGCTGGGTGATGTCCCGGACATAGCGGTACGCCAACCGGCTGACTCCCACCAACGCCATGAGAAACAGGCAGCATAAAACCGGAAAGCTCTTGGGCGCCGGTACGGACAGCAGCTCCATCCCCACATATTTCAGGCAGGTTGCCGCCATAGAGGCGGCGGCAACCCGGGTGAGCTCCACCGTGCCGGCGTACGCCCAGAGACTGTTGTATAGCCGGAACAGCCAAAATACTGCTACGGTACAGATTGTATCCAAAGGCGCATACCGGAACACGCTGGTCAGAAAACCGGATTCCCGCACAGCTGTCATATTCAGCTCCATGCGCACGAACAGAGCCAAGAAGCTGGCCAGGTTTATCATCACGGCATCCAACAACAGCAGCAGCAAAATTCGGACGGCCTTGGTTTGGTCCAATTGCTTAAGTTGTTTCATGATCTTCCCCTGTTTTCCATTTGTTTTCTCTAAGAATTACTGGAGTGCCTCTGCCAGTACTTCTCTGCAAGCATCCAAATCCGGAACCAAAACCATCATACCCCGGATGGTTGCGTTATAATAGTCGTCATCTCCGGGAATGTGGACACTGGTTAGCTCCGCCTTGGACAGCATCGGCAGCAAATCCGTCGCATAGCCGATCATCTCTCCATTGCTCATGTCGGTGGTGAGCAACGGGAAAATTTCGTTGATCAAACTCAGAGCCTGGGTCAGGTCAATATCCTTAAATGCCTCGAACAGCGATGTCAGCACGTTGCGCTGCCGGTTGGTGCGACCGAAGTCGGAATCCAATTTCCGGATTCTCGAATATGCCAAAGCCTGCTCGCCGTCCAGGCGGTTCACGCCGCTGCTCAGGGACCATCCGTTGTTGCTGTTCAAATGGCTGGCCTCCGCCTGTGTGAGATCAATCTCCACACCGCCTAAAATGTCAATGATGGAAGAGAAGCCGGAGAAGTCCACTTCCAGGTTGGCGTCGATGTTCACCCCGAAATTCATTTCCAGCGTTTCATCCAGCATCTCCATGCCGCCAATGGCGTAGGCGGCATTGAGCCGGTCTCCGCCATACCCATCCGGCAGCTGTACATAATTGTCCCGCAGGAAGGATGCCAGAGTAATTTTGTTTGATTTTTTATTAAAGCTCACTAAAATCATGGAGTCGGAACGAGCGCGGCCTTCTCCCTCCCGGCGGTCCTGTCCAATGAGCAGAATATTGACAATGTAATCCTCTGCGCCAATGGCCTGGCCATCCGGCGTCGTGGAAAACGTAATGGAATCTTCATCCACCGCAGGATAAGTCGCGTTCGGATCCAGCTCATCCGTCTCCCGCATTTGCTCCCATTCTTCCTTGGAAAGCGTTTCGGCATTGGGGTCCACACGGTTGATTTTATTCAGTGAGGTCACGACAAAAATAATGATCGCCACAATGAGCGCCAGCAATACCAGCAGGACGCCGAGCAAGACCTTCTTCCAGGCCTTTCCTTTCTTTTTCTGAGAGCCCGGCGGCGTCTGTTCCCCGGGTGTGCGGCCGCGAGATCCTGCCGCAAATTTACCTTTGTGTTTCCGAAACATAAGGGCCTCCAATGACTGATAAACTAAAAGATCACTATGGAAATACAGGCAACTTTTGCCTGACCCGGAATCTTTCTTACACAGTATACTACAGATCCGCAAAAAAATCTAGATAGAACTGAAAAATGACACGAACAATATAAAAAATGCCGAAAACTTCGGTTTTGGTGCAGTTTTCCATTGACAAGACGGGAAAAATACAATTATAATAGTGCCGGATTGCCGCAGAATAAGCGGTACGCCTTGTTGCAGGAAATGGCAAGTTATGATATAATGCAAATTTGTATGGTGCTTCTACGCCAAAACAAACATACCGGCAGCCGAAAGCGCTGTAAGGAGGGATTGGTACGACGGATATACACTGCCATATCCTTCCCGGTGTAGACGACGGCGCCGACGGCATAGAGACCGCTCGAGCCATGGCGCAGATGGCCTGGACATGCGGAACAGACCGGATCATCGCCACGCCCCATTTCTGCCGTCCGGATCAACCGAAACGGCTGTCCCTTGCAAAGTACCGCCGGGATGTGGATCTGCTCCAGCAGGACTTGCAGCGGCAGGGCTGTCCCCTGCAGCTGAAAGCCGGGATGGAGCTATTTGCTACCGAGGAATTGTCCGGATTATTGGAGCGGCAAGAATTTCTAACCCTGGCAGATTCCCGGTATCTGCTGGTAGAATTTTTCTTTGATGAGGATGCCGGATTTATGGAGGAAAGCCTGCAGCAGATCTGGGAGCATGGCTTTACTCCTATCGTGGCTCATCCCGAGCGTTATTATGCAGTGCAGGAAGAGCCGGATATCGCCGCGGCATGGTTTTTACAGGGCTGTATTTTGCAGCTGAACAAGGGGACCGTTCTGGGTCACATGGGGGCAAGCGCCGGGCGGACAGCCTGGCGGCTGTTGCGCCAAGGTCTCGCCCATGTGGTCGCCAGCGACGCCCACAGCGCGCACAGGCGGAATCCCGACCTGTCTACAGTCCGCGACGTCATCGGCCAGGACCTCTCCTGGCGTTATGCGGAGATTTTATTGGAAGAAAATCCCTATCTGATTTTTCAAAATGAACGGATCGTACCCACCGGTTCCGGGTGAGCCAGGGAAGAAGAGGAACTCGCAATGAAAAAATGGAAAATTATTTTGGTTGTCTTGTTTGTCATCATAACAGCCTTGACCGTCCTGTCCCGCTTTTACCGCCAGGTCGCGGTAGACGACACCCCGCCGGTTCTGACCTGCACACAAGACGTGTTGGAGGTCAGCGTAGACGCCGGGGAGGAAGAGCTGCTTCAGGGAATTTCGGCTTGGGACAATCGAGACGGCGATCTTACGAGTGAAATTATGGTAGATCACATTTCCACACTGGTCAGTGATAATACGGCAAAGATTACATATGTGGTTTTCGACCGTTCCGACAATGCGTCGAAGTTGACGAGAACCATTGCCTACACCGACTATGAAACCCCCAAGTTTTCACTGACTCAGCCCCTGATTTATGAGGTTGGTCATACCGTCACCTTATTGGACCGCCTCAGCGCCTATGACCGCATAGACGGTGACATCACAGACGACATTCGGATCACCGTTCAGAACCTGAACATCGCGACAGCCGGAATCTATTCCATAACGCTGCAGGTTACCAACAGCTTGGGAGATACGGCGATTTTGCCGGTTTCCGTTATCATGCAGTCAAATAACCGACTTCCCCAGATCACACTGGATGAATATCTGGTCTATTTAGAGCAAGGGGCGTCTTTTGATGCAGAGTCCTACCTGCAACGCGTCACGGAAACCATCTCCGGAACCGAACGATCCCGTCCCCTGTCGGAGGTGGAAATTGATTCTGCGGTAGATACGCAGGTTCCCGGCGTGTACGAAGTGACCTATCAATATTCCGGTGAGACCGGCACCGGGCAGACGATTTTAACTGTCGTGGTGGAATGATCCATCAGAAAGCGAAGGGCGCTGTCAATATGAAGCAACAAAATGAATTTCGATGGGCAGACATAGAGCCGCGTTGCGTACTGCGTACGATTGTACGGAACTGTTGGATGGTGGTACTGGCGGCGCTGATCGCCGGCATGGGCGCAAAGCTTATGCTGGACTGGATTTGGACGCCGGAATATACCAGCTCCATCACCTACACCGTCATGTCCAAATCCGCCTCAGCCACTTCTATCGCCAACTATAACACCGCCAACGAAGTGGCTGTTCAGTACTCCAGCATGCTGGAAAGCGAACTGATGCAGGAGAGAATCTGTCAGGCTCTTGGGGTGGAGTCCCTGCCGGGTACGATTTCGGCCAGCGTAGTTGGGGAAACCAATATGCTGCAGGTTTCGGCCACTTCTTCCTCGGCGCGAACGGCCTTTGAAATGGTACGTGCAGTGGATGCCCATTACCCGGAGCTGGGACAGTACATCGATCAGAATGCCGTGCTCCATGTGTTGACCAGCGCACAGGCACCAACGTCGCCGTCCAATGCGCTGAATCAGAGAAAGCTGATTTCCACAGCCGCCCTTCTTGCCGGCGTGGCCATGGTGGCGGCTTTGGGCTGGTTTTCCATTGCCAGAGACACCGTCCAGACTCGGGCGGGCGCCCGGCATAAGCTGGATGCCGAAATCTTAGCCGCAATTCCCCACGAAAAGCGGGGGCGGGGCAAACTGGGCAAAAAAGAGCGGCTGCTGCTCCGCTCTCCCATGGTCAGCTTTTTCTTTCAAGAGGCCTTTTTTCGCCTGCGCACGTCGGTTGAACAGGCAGAGACTGAAAAAAATAATACCGGCAGAGTTCTGCTGGTAACCAGCGTAACCGCCGGGGAAGGCAAATCCACGGTGGCGGCCAACCTGGCTTTGGCCCTCGCTCAAAAACACCGCGCTGTGATGCTCATTGACGCAGACCTTCGCAATCCCACTCAGGTTCGTCTGCTGGGCCGCAAAGCCATGGGAAAAGAAGGCCTGAGCAAATTGCTTCAAAGCGGCGTATCGGACGCCGGCCGGATTGCGGCGGCAGCGGCATACGACGAAGCCACCAACTTGGTAACCCTGGTCAACGATCAGCCCTGCCGGAACGCAGCGGAGCTGTTGTCCTCGGAAAGCATGGCGCGTCTGGTAGCGGCCGTTCGGAAAACCATGGACTACATCGTCATCGACTCTCCTCCCATCGGCATGTTTGCAGATGGGGATATGCTGGCGGATTTGGCTGACGACGCGCTTTTGGTCGTCCGGCAAGATGTGGTTTCCGCCGGTGACATCAACGACGCAGCCGACGCCATCGCCCAGGGCAAAGCACGTTTTCTGGGCTGCGTTTTAAACAATATGCAGTCTTTTTCCCTGTTCCACCGGCTCTCCGGTTACGGCTATGGCAGCTATGGCTATGGGTATCACGGCTATGGTTACGGAAATGAGAGAAGCAGCCAAGGCGCAAGCCGGAACCGCGCAAGGGGGTAAGTCGCCATGCAAGAATACGTTCACGAGCAAGATTTGGAATTGAAAATCGATCTGCACGCCATGATCAGGAACTTTTTCCACATTTTAAAGAAAACATGGTGGTGGGTTCTCCTGCTTGCCGCATTGATCGGAGGGCTGCGTTATACCCAAGCACGGCGGAATTTTGTCCCCATGTACACCGCCACCGCCTCCTTTTCCGTCAAAAGCAGCTACGTGGGAACCACCGATTTGGTGGACACCACGCAGTATTATGACAGTCAGGCCACGGAGCAGGTAGTCAGCTCTTTCCCCTATATCATCCGCTCGGAGGCAATGCAAGAGCGAATTCGCCTGACGCTGGATACCACCTGGATCAACGGAACGGTGTCCGCTTCCTCCATCGGCGAAACCAATATTTTTACCCTTACTGTAACCAGCAACCAGCCACAGGACGCCTACGATATTTTAAACGCCGTGATTGAAAATTATCAGCCGGTGGCATCCTTTGTCATTGGCAGTACGCAGCTGACCATGATTCAAGAGCCGGTTGTTCCTTCCACACCGGTCAACACATTCCAGGGGACCCGAACCGGAATCAAATGGGGCGCCGCAGGCTTGCTGTTGGGTTTGGCGCTGACCTTCCTGCTGTCTCTCGGCAGGAAGACCGTACAGACGGCCGACGATCTGAAAGGCGGCACCAGCGTGCCCTGCATCGGGACCATTCCTCTCATCTCAGTAAAAAAACGAAGCAAATCCACCGGCAATGCCGTGTCCATCTTAAATCCCCATGTGGGAGATTCCCTGTCCGTTCCCATCGACGCCCTGCAGGTCCGATTGCTTCGCACGAAGCCGGCCGGGCAAGAGAGCCGGGTCATTCTGGTCACCAGTACCTTGCCCGGGGAGGGAAAGACCACGGTCTCTTTCAACCTGGCAGCTTCTCTGGCGCAGAGCGGCAAGCGAGTGATTTTGGTGGATGCGGACCTGCGTCATCAGGTGATCAAAGCCCGCTGTGGGATTACCACCCCCTCTGCCGGCTTGCTGGAGCTTTCCCGAGCTGCAAAGCCGGATGTCGGCAGAGTTCTCATCTCGGTGCCGAACACCAACCTGCATCTCCTCGCAGGAGATACCAGAATGGCCTCCCCCATGGGAATCCTGGATTCGCCCAAAATGAGAAGTCTCCTGGAGCAAATCCGAGCTTTGGCAGACTATGTCATCATCGATGCACCGCCTGCCGGTATCTTAGCAGACGCGGCCGTATTGTGCCGCTCGGCCGATCAGGTGCTCTTTGTGGTACGCTACGACGGCGCACCCAGAAGCCAAGTGATGGACGCCATGTACAGCGTCACCGGTAAGGGAGCCGAGCTCAGCGGTTTTGTGATCAACGGACGGCCCAGCAAAAAGCATGACGGTTACGGCTATCATCGGTACGGGTATGGGAAATATGGATATGGAAGCAAATACGGATACGGCAAAAGCTCCGGAAGCAAAGTTTAAGGCGGAACCGGGATGAAACTGCGTGATTTGTGTTTTTTGACCCTCCTCCGGGACGCCATGGCCGGTACCTGCAGCACGGAAGCCGCTACCCTGGCCAAGTCGATGGATTGGACTCTGGAAAATCAGGTGCTTGAGCTGGCGCAGCTGCACCATGTGTTCCCATTGCTGGCACAGCAGCTGCTCCTGCTGAACCCGCCGGATTTGCGCCGGGATGTGTTACGCCATTGGGCCATGGAGACCCTGGCGCGACAGGCAATGGCCACGCAGGCCCTGCTGGTTTTAACCGGCGCCTTGGAAAAAGCCGGGATTCCCGCCTTGGTTGTGAAGGGCGCTGTCTGCCGCAGCCTGTACCCGTCTCCGGATCTGCGTCCTTCCAGCGATGAGGACATTCTCATACAGCCGGAGGATTTGCCGGCTGCCGAGCAGGTGTTCCGGTCATTGGGCTACTGTCTACAAAGCAGCCCAGAGGATTCCGTGCAGATCTGGTATGCAAATCCCCTTCGTGTGGAGCTGCACTGCAGTCTCTGCGGCAGTATGACCATTGCCGGACAAGCCGTGCAGCCTTGGTTTGACGCGTGCTTCTCCCGCAGCATTTCCTGGAATGTGGGAGAGGGAACCGTCCGGACACTGGCGCAGCAGGACCATTTTCTCTATCTCATTTTGCATTTTTATAAGCACTTTCTCACCGGCGGGGTGGGAATCCGCCAGCTATGTGATATTTGCTTGTTTGCCGGGAAGCAGCAGGCAAATCTGGACTGGAGTAGTCTTTGGACTGAATTGGAAACACTGTCCCTGGCCTGCCTGACTTGGAATATGCTGGATCTGGGCATCCGGTATTTGGGCCTGGACAGCCGGGCCGTCCCAAAACCGGAGCGAATTCCAGCAGCCGACAGCGAAGATCTTCTCCAGGACATTTTAGAAGCCGGAGTCTTCGGTTCCAGCAGTCTGGAGCGAAAACACAGCAGTCGTATCACCCTACAGGCCGCTTCCGCACAAAACCGGAAAGCCGGAACTGTCCGGGCTGCCTTATTCCCCTCTGCTTCAGACCTGCAGAGCCGGTACTCGTACCTGCAAAAGAACCCCTGGCTTCTACCTGCGGCTTGGTGCGCCCGGTGCTTTGGGTACCTCAGGGAAGGGCGGAATCTTGGCGTTCGGGCCGCCTCCGCCGCAAAAATCGGCCGGCAACGTGTGGCGCTTTTGGAAAAGTACGGAATTCTCAACTGCAAAATATAGCATTTTTTCCACTCTGGTAAAAACCAGAGTGGATTTTTTTCACGCCCTTGCAACAGGGCAAAATTTTGCGTATAATAAATAGAAAACCTGGAACTTATGGTGAGGTGTTTTTTATGAATCTGTGGATTGACGGACATGCAACAGAAGCTACGCCCGGAGAATCTCTTCTGGAAATTGTACGCCGTTTGGGGTTGGATCACCCGCAACTCTCGCAACGCCCACTGGCCGCCCGAATTGCCGGTGAGACCTTCACTTTAAATTACATTCCCCGCCGACTTCGTGACGAAACCCCGGACGGCGCCGTGTCGGTACGGCGGGCCATGGAGGCATCCGGGGGAAGAATTTCTCTGATCCGATACACAGAGACCCGGGGAAAGCGGGTATACACCAGAACCGTACAGTTCGTCCTTTTTTTGGCCGTCCGGCGGCTGTACCCGGGCGCCATTGCAAAAATGAACTTTACCGTTGGCGACACACTCAACGTTACCATAGAAAAAACCCCGGCTTTTTCCCCTGCCGATGTGCCGGCTCTAAAGGCCCAGGTTGCCCATCTGATTCAAGCGGACATTCCCCTGCACCGGAAACGGATTTCCACACAGGAAGCCATTGCAGCCTTTGCCGCCGACGGTCAGGAGGACAAAGCGCGGCTGCTCGCCTGGCGCAAGGCTCCTTATTTCGACGTATACGCCTATGAGGATTATATGGATTACTTTTACGGCGAGATGGCGCCCTCTACCGGCTATCTCTCAGTCTGGGATATGGTATCGGACGGCGGATCCGGCGTGCAGTTTTGCTTCCCCAATCCGGCGGACCCGGATCAGGTTGCGGAATACCGGGAACGCCCCAATTTTTCCGCCGTCTTTGCAGAAAGCGGGCGGTGGTGCGCCTTGATGGACTGCGACACAGTGGCCGATCTGAACGATTTGGTACAGCAGGGACGCTTAGGCGAACTGATACGTGTCAATGAAGCGCTTCACGAGCGAAGCTTCTCTCAAATTGCAGACCAGATTTTGGAACGCCACGCCAAAGCGGTGCTCCTGGCCGGTCCCTCTTCCTCCGGCAAAACGACCAGCGCCAACCGCCTGGCCGTGCAGCTCCGCGTCCGCGGGAAGCGCCCCATCTTAATCTCCCTGGACGACTATTACAGGGACCGGGATCAGATTGCCCCCGGCCCGGATGGAAAACTGGATCTGGAGCACATCAACACCATAGATACCTCGCTGTTCCGCCAGCAGCTTTCTCAGCTGTTGCAAGGGGAAACCATCCTGTTGCCCCGGTTTGATTTTCTCACAGGACGCCGTGTGATGACCGACCGGCACTTGCAATTGAATCAGGACTCTATTATCATCGTGGAGGGGCTCCATGGACTAAACCCCGCCCTTTTGCCGGAGAACGTAGATAAGAGCCTGGTTTTCCGCATGTATGTCAGTGCATTGCTCCCCTTGAATCTGGACAATCACAACCGAATTCCCACCAGCTATCTCCGGCTTTTGCGCCGGATTGTGCGAGATTACGAAACGCGAGGTGCAACCGTCAGCCATACCTTGTCCATGTGGGATTCCGTGCGCCGGGGAGAAGGGCGGTGGATTTTTCCTTATCAGGAAAATGCGGACGTCATTTTCAACAGTTCCCTGCTGTACGAATTGGCAGTTTTAAAAAAGCATATTTTCCCTTTACTCAATGCCGTAACCTGGGAAGATCCCTATTATGAAGAGGTCCGATCCATTGTCAAGGTGCTGAATTATGTGCAGGAAGCAGACCCCGGCGACGAGATTCCGCCGACCAGCCTGCTCCGAGAGTTCATCGGTGGAAACAGCTTTTACCGGCAGGAAAAAAAGTAACGCAATGACCCCGGGCGCCAAAAAACAAGCTGTCAGGATCCGCGCTCGCCCAGACCTTTTCTGTTTCCTCTCAGAAAGCGCCTCCACGCTTGCGTAGGACCAACAAAACAGCCCTGCGGAGACCGGCCGCCATGTGCCGCTCCGCAGGGCTGTTTATCTTTTATCCGTAAGCGTCAAACCTACCACCGACTTGCGGAAGGCTCTCCAATATGAAACAATAC
>UREY01000012.1 GCA_900546915.1 uncultured Eubacteriales bacterium | reverse complement strand
AGCTGCCGGCAGTGCGGTGATGTTCAGCCTGATCCAGACAACAATGGAGAATGGTTTGGATCCTTACCGATACTTGACCTGGCTCATGCACACAGCCAACCATGCGGATCTGACAGATACGCAGGTCGTACAAAGTCTGCTGCCCTGGAATGCGCCGGCTGAACTGTATACCAAGTGAATAGGCTCACCGCCGTGGGGATCCTGCAAAGCTCTCCACGGCGGTGATTTCATATGCGGTTACATTTGACGGTTACTTTTCTTTTTGGCCAGCTCCATAATTTCCGGCATTTTTTCCAGAATCTTTTGGTAGTTTTCCCGAATGTGAGGCCGGAGGCAAAGGGTACAGTCTTTGATTCCATTTTCTGTGTAGCGGAAATTGCCGCCGCAGCGGTCCCCCAGAGCGTAAAGGGGACAGTAACAAAACAGACAGCTGAAGGACTCCGGATCGGTGTCCGGATGACAGGGGAAGAACTCGCAGAGTTTATTTTGAAAAAAATCATAATGCTTTTCTGCCAATGTAATCACCTCCTCGTACAGCGTGTTTTGGCGTCCGGCCTCAGGAGGCCGGTTTTTTTCGGTTCCGGATCCAAGCGGCGGCAAAGAGGCGCAGGCGGAACAGAAGCAGGCCGAGGATTGCGCCCAAGGCGTTGGCCAGGCAATCGTCCGTTTCCACCTGCCCTAGGCGCCAGTGCCACTGGACGGCCTCAATGCCGACGCTGAACAGGACCAATCCCCCCAGCGCCAGCCGGAACCGGCGCTTAGCGCTCCACCGGACGGGCAGCAGCTCAGCCAAAGAAAGGCCGCCGGGAATAAACAGCAGAACGTTCATCCAGGCTGAGCGCAGCAGCTCTCGATTTCCGCCCCGAAGCACCTGGCGAAGCTGCTCCAGAGGCGCCAGGCAGACCTCATAGGCACCCGGACTGCGGGAGAAGATTGTGGCCTGCAAGACGGCCAGAAGCCAGACTCCCGCCAGGACGCCGCAGCCGGAACGCCAAATACGCCGCCCCCAGGGCAGGGCGCTGTCCAACAGCCCACCCAGCAGGACCCAAAATACGGCGGCCAGGAGCAGGAAAAGCAGGGTTTGCCAAATGGGTAGGCGGTAAATGTAAAGCAGCATGAGCGTGTGTCTCCCAATTTCAGGGTTGCACCTGCGGCGGGGCGGCGGGAAAAAATCCGCCGGTGTGCCCAGAGAGAATGCCGCAGGATTAAAATTCATTATATCAGACAGATGACGCGCTGTCCAGCGCCGGAGCGCGGCGTATTATGGCGGCAGGCGCCGGGGATTGACCCGGACGGTTCTTTTCTCGATCCGCCGCCTTTTCCCGACAGAAACTGCCGGGGGAGCCGTGGTAAAATCTAAGAAAACCTGACTGGAGGCGTTGCCCCATGAAAAATCCAACCCGGGCCCCGGCGCACCGGCGGCGAAATCTTTTGGAGCAGGCCCGGGCTCTGGCGGACATGCCCTGGTTTCGCAGGCTCATCCGGTGCGGCCGGGCGGGGCTGGTGGCATTTGTTCTCTCCGCAGCGGCTTCGGGCACCACGCCGCTGCCGCTGGCGATGGGCTTTATCGCCGGATTGGAGGCGGATTGGACCGTCCTGCTGGCAGCGGGTGGAAGCTGCGCGGGGTATCTGCTGTTTTGGGGGGCGGAGGGATGCCTGGAGCCCCTGGCGGGCGTGGTGGCGGTCCTGGTGGCAACCGCGCTGTTTACCGGTACGGAGCTGCGGCGGCGGGCCTGGTTTTTGCCTGCCATGTGCGGCACGGTGACCTCTGTTTTGGGCCTGGTGTTTCTTTTGGCGCGGGGCGCCGTGGACAGCGGCGGCTTTTTGGGGTATCTTCTGCGGGTTGGCTGCGCGGCAGGGTCTGCTGCGGTTTTCGTTCAGGTGCGGGCCAAGAGAGGGACGCTGGCCGACGCCTGCGCCGGAGCCATGCTGGTGTTGGGGCTGTGTCAGATGGTTTGGTTCCGGGTTTTGGACCTGGGGCTGGCCGCCGCTGCGCTGTTTGCCTGTATGGGGAGCGGGACGGCGGGGCTTCCGATGGCGGCTCTGTGCGGGCTGGCGGTGGACCTGTCCCGGATTACCCCGGTGCCGGTGACGCCTGTGCTCTGCGTCGGCCTGTTGAGCAGTTCTCTTCTAATGCGAAGAAGCCGGGTCCTGCCCCTGCTGTGTCCGGCGCTTTGGTCCCTGCCGGCGATGTATGTGGCGGGGAGCTTTGATCCCTATGTGCTGCTGGGGCTGGGGGCCGGCGGCCTGGTCGCCGGTTTGATTCCGGGACGGGTGCGGCCCAGGGGTGAAGTGCGGACCGAGCAGCCCCAGCAGGCCGCCGCCCGGCTGGAAACGGCCGCCGGGACGCTGGAATATTTGCAGGAAATGCTGAGCCGGGAGCTCCCCGGTACGGCGTCTCAGGATACGGCTGTTTTGTATGATCAGACGGCCAGCCGGGCCTGCCGGAACTGTACCCGGTGGGAAGCCTGCTGGAACCGGGAGGCCGAGCAGACATACCGGCTGCTGAATGCAGCCGCGCCCAAGCTCCTGGACAGGCGGTACATTGAGGCGGAGGACCTGCCCCGGGAGTTTTTGGACCGCTGCCGCAGACCGGAGGCCTTTCTGGAATCGATGAACGGCGCTTTGTCCGGGCTGCGCTTGCGGCGTCAGTGCCGGGCCCGGCTCCGGGAGGGGCGGCTGGCTCTGTGCAACCAATACCGCTTTCTGGCCCGGTACCTCCAGGACACGGCCCAGAGCCTGACGGAGCCGGAATCTCCGCCCAAATACCGGGTGGAGCTGGGGGTGGCCTCGGTAGGGAAGTTCGGCCTGCTGGCCTCCGGGGACCGGGGCGCCCATTTTCCCGGGCCGGGCCTGCGGTACTATGTGCTGCTGTGCGACGGTATGGGCACCGGGCCGGGAGCGGCCCAGGAGAGTGAGAGCGCCCTGCGGATTCTCACCGGGCTTTTGCAGGCGGGGATGCCGGCAGGGGAGGCCCTGGGAACGCTGAACGACCTGTACGTTCTACGGGAGACAGGCGGGTTTTCGACTGCCGACCTCCTGGAGCTACACCTGGACACGGGACGTGCCAGTTTATATAAATGGGGCGCTGCGCCCAGCTATCTCAAGCACCGTCGCAGCGCCAAACGAATGGGGACAGCCGCGCCGCCGCCTGGGGTGGGAATCGGAGAGGCCCACCAGGCGGAGGTCATTCGGCTGTCCCTGCAGAGAGAGGAAATGGTGGTGCTGATCAGCGACGGCTTGGAGGATGCGGACACTCAAAGCCAAATTGCGGATTTCACTGGTCAGTCCCCCAAGGCCTTGGCCGCCGCCCTGGTGGCGGCGGCCCCGGCCGGCGAGGCGGACGACCGGACGGCGGTTGCAGTCTGCCTGCGCCCCCTGTCGTCTCGTACAACATAGCACATTTTGTTTGCAAAGTTTGTCGAAACACAAGATATTGCATGAATTCTTTGGCGGAAACCACAAAATATGTCGTGCCGGCTGGGATCTTCCCGTTTCCTGCCGGCACGGCGCTTTTTTTGCCGTCTGTCCGAGGCGCCGGCAGAGTCGGGCGGACCCTCCGGACCGGAAATTTAAAAAAAGCCCCCTGCCGGCGTGTGTTCCGGCAGGGGAGACAGTGGGATTTGGCGCTGCACGCTGCGCCGGGTATGAAGTGTGCTCGCATTGGATAAGCTGCGGTTTGATTTTACCGGACGGCGGGGGAAAAGTCCGGCGAAAGCCGTCGCCGGGCGCAAAAAATTTTTTGGCGGAACTTACCGTTTCTCTTTTGGACAAAACGTGATACAATGGTTGTTACTGTAGAGGAAAGGGAGGAAGCTTACCATGCCTTGGTACGAACTGGTCCGGGAGATTCAGAACAGCTGTCCCAACAACCAAATGCGGGACGTGTCTTTTCAGGAGGTAGAAACGGAGGATCCGGAAGGCTGGGTCCGCCAAATGCTCCGGGGCAAGGCGGTGGAGGTGCGCGCGGAGGCGCGAAGCGACGGCTCTGTGGAGATTTGGGCCGATTGCGACGGACTGCGCCAGCGCTTTTTCTTCACGCCGGAGGAGGAATAGAGAAAACCGGGATGAGAATTGAAATTTTGGGTTGAAATTGCGGTTTCTGTGTGTTACGATAAGAATGTATCGGTATGGGTGCAGTGCGCCCAGAAAGGTCTGAGTTCGCATTTTGCATGACATTAGGAGGTAAATTACATGATGAGCGTTTCTGAAATTTTGGAAACCCGCAACGCATTCTCGTTTGAGGTGTTCCCGCCGAAAACGGATGCCGGTATGGAAAAGCTGTGCGGAGAGGGCGGCGTGCTGGACAAGCTGTATACCCTGAACCCCGACTACATCTCCTGCACCTATGGCGCCGGCGGCACCAACGTGGGAAAAAATCTGGAGGTTTTGAAGAAGATTCAAACCGACGGCAAGTGCATCCCCGTGACCCACTTTACCTGCATCGGCAACACCAAGGAGGGCATCAAGGAGCAGCTGCAGACCTATCTGGACAACGGCATTAATCATATGCTGGCCCTCCGGGGCGACCTGCCCTTTGGCTGGACCGGCACCGGCGGAGATCTGCACTACGCCACCGAGCTTGTGAAGTTCGTCCGTCAGGAGTTTGGCGACAAGTTTACCATCGCCGTAGCCGGCTCTCCCGAGGGCCACATTGCCTGCCGCAGCCTGGAGGCCGACATTGCCTTCCTGAAGCAGAAGCAGGACAACGGCGCCGATTACATCATGACCCAGCTGTGCTGGGATATGGACCAGTTCCGTTATTGGCTGGACGCCATCCGCGCCGCCGGCGTGTGGATGCCTGTGGACGTGGGCATTATGCCCATTTTGGACCAGGCGGCTACCATCAACATGGCGCTGTCCCGCAACGGCTGCGTCATGCCCCGGGAGCTGTGCGAGATCATCTCCAAGAACTGGATTTTCCCCAACCCCTTCGACAAGGAGCCCTTCGACGCCGACGTGGAAGGCAAGAAGGCCAGCTTCAAGGAGGCCGGCATCGAGTACACCATCCGTCAGATCGACGAGTACCGTGCCTGCGGCATCAACGGCATCCATCTGTACGCCCTCAATAAGTACGACGACGTGGCCCGGATTGCCAAAGAGGCGGGCCTGCTGGACCTGATTTAACATACCCGTTTCCTGCCGCCGGGATCCCGGCGGCAGGAAGAAACCACGCAAAAGGAGCATGTTTATGGCAACACCTCACACCATCGCCGTAGCCGGAAAGGGCGGCGTGGGCAAGACCACGACCTGCGGCATGATCATCGATTATCTGTGCAAGCAAAAGCAAGGACCGGTCCTGGTTGTGGACGCAGACGCCAACAGCAATCTCAACGAGGTGCTGGGCGTGGAGGTTGAAACCAGCCTGGGCGAAATCCGGGAGGAGATGGCCCGGGCCGAGCTGCGGGGAGATACCATCCCCACCGGCATGACCAAGGCGGATTACGCCGAATTTAAATTCAACTCCGCACTCGTAGAGGAAGACGACTTCGATATGCTTGTCATGGGCCGCACCCAGGGCAAGGGCTGTTATTGTTATGTCAACGGGGTCCTGAAGACCCAGATCGACAAGTACGCCAAAAACTATCGCTATCTCGTCATGGACAACGAGGCGGGGCTGGAGCATGTGGCCCGGGGGACCCTGCCCCATGTGGATACCATGCTTCTGATCTCCGACTGCTCCCGCCGCGGTGTTCAGGCGGTAGCCCGGATCGCGGAGATGATCGGGGAGCTGGAGCTGAAGCCCGGACGCATGGGCCTCATTGTCAACCGCGCCCCGGGCGGCGTTTTGGACGACGGAGTTCGCCGGGAGATCGAACGGCACGGTCTGACGCTTCTGGGCGTTTTGCCCCAGGACGAGGCGGTTTACCGCTGCGATTGCGAAGGGGCGCCCTCCGCCAAATTGCCGGATTCCAATCCCGTGAAGGCCGCACTGCGCGGGATTTTGGAGAACCTAAATTTGTAATATTATTTTGATTCCATACACAAGGGGGATAACCATTATGTCTTTCGTTCCCAAGAAACAGGCGTTCAACGCGAAAATCAACGCGGTGACCCTGGGCACCGGCGAGAAGGCCGTGGTCCTGGGCGGTCAGAACGTCCTGCCCTTCTATACCTTTGATGCGCCCATTGAAAACGCGCCGAAGATCGGCGTGGAGATTTCCGACCTGGCGAAGGAATGGACGGCTCCGGCGCTTAAGGAGTTCTACGCCGGCTGCGAGACCATGGCCGACTATGCCAAAAAGGCCGAGACCATGCCCGGCGCCGATTTCCTGGTGCTGCATTTTGAGTCTGCCGACCCCAACGGCGTGAACCGCTCCGTGGAGGAGTGCGTAGCCGACGCCAAGGCGGTGGCCGACGTGGTGACCATGCCCATTGCAATCATGGGCTGCAAGAATGTGGAAAAGGACGGCCAGCTGTTCAGCAAGATCGCCGAGGCACTCCAGGGTAAGAACATTGTCGTTCTGTCCGCCCGGGAGGAGGATTATAAGGCCGTGGGCGCTTCTGTGGCTCTGGCATACGGTCAGAAGGTGGGCGCCGAGTCCGCCGACGACATCAACCTGGCCAAGCAGCTGAACATCATGCTCAAAGGCCTGGGCGTGGCGCCGGAGTCCATTGTGATGAACGTGGGCACCGCCGCTGTGGGCTATGGCTATGAATATGTGGCCTCCACCCTGGACCGGGTTCGCGCTGCGGCGCTGGCCCAGTCGGACGCCGACCTGCAGATGCCTATCATCGCTCCCACCTCTACCGACACCTGGGGCGTCAAGGAATCTGTGGTATCCGAAGAGGATATGCCCGAATGGGGCTGCCAGGAGGAGCGGGGCATTGATATGGAAGTTGCCACCGCCGCCGCCAACCTCACCGGCGGCGCCGACGCCGTTGTGATGCGCCATCCCGCTGCGGTTGCCACCATCAAGAAGTTCATTACGGAACTGGTATAATCGGGAAGGAGGAACATAACAATGGCTTTGAAAGGTCTTGATATTTTTAAGCTGTCTCCCAAGAAGAACTGTAAGGAGTGCGGCTGTCCCACTTGTATGGCCTTCTGTATGAAGGTCGCCCAGGGTGCGTTGCCCCTGGAGAAGTGTCCCTATTTTGCGCCCGACGCGGTGGCCAAGCTGTCCGAGGCGACGGCGCCTCCCATGAAGACGCTGGAGGTAGGCACCGGCGCCAATGCCCACAAGCTGGGCGGCGAGACGGTCCTGTTCCGCCACGAGAAAACCCTGGTCTCCAAAAACCTGTTTGCCGTCAACCTGTGCACCTGCATGTCCCCCGAGGAGATCGACGCGAAAATCGCTGAGATGAAGCAGGTGGACTATGAGCGCATCGGCGAGCGGATGTTTGTGGAATTCCTGTTCTGCTCCTATGTGGGCAACGGAGTGGACAAGTACGTAGAGTTGGTGAAGAAGGCGGTCGCCGCCGACCGGGCCATCGTCCTGGAATGCTGGGACGTGGAGGCCGCCAAGGCCGCCCTGGAGGTCTGCAAGGACACCAAGCCCATTCTGGACGGTTGCACGCTGGAGAACTGGGAGGCCATGAACGGCCTGGCGCAGGAGTACGGCGTGACCCTGGGCCTGTACGCGGAGAATCTCTCCGACCTGTACGATCTGGTCAAGAAGCTGGAAGAGGCCGGGAACAAGAACCTGATCCTGGACGTCACCGGCAAGACGGCCAAGGAGACCTTGGCCAATGCGGTCATCGTCCGCCGGACTGCGCTGAAGGATGGCGACCGTTCCTTCGGTTACCCCTCCCTCGTAAACCTGACCCGGTTTGCCAAGGGAGACTCCCGCCTGCAGACGGCGTATGCCGCCATGTTCACGGAGAAATACGGCTCCATCATCGTCATGGAGCACATGACCTACGCCGAGGCCCTGCCTCTGTACGGCCTGCGGCAGAACATCTTTACCGATCCCCAGAAGCCGATGAAGGTGGAAGCCAAGGTCTATGCGCTCAACGGCGCCGACGAGAACAGCGTCTGCGCTCTGACGGTAGACTTCGCCTTGACATACTTCCTGGTTTCCGGTGAGATGGAGCGGAGCAACTGCCCTGTGAATCTGCTGATCGCCGACGCCTCCGGCATGTCGGTGCTGACCGCTTGGGCGGCCGGCAAGTTCTCCGCTTCCACCATTAAGAAGTTCTTTGATGAGAACGACATCAACAATAAGATTAAGTCCCGGACTCTGATCATCCCCGGTAAGGTGGCGGTTATGAAGGGCGAGATTCAGGAGAAGCTCCCCGGCTGGCGCATTGTAGTTGGCCCCACCGAGGCGGTGCAGCTGCCCAAGTTCCTGAAGGACAAGGAGTACCTGGCCGGAGCGGAGGAGGCCGAGGCGGCCGCCGCCGTTGCCGCGCCCGCACCGGAGGCTGCTCCGGAGGAGGATCAGCCCCTGAACTTTGAGGAGCTGAAGCTGAAGGTGCCCGCCATCGAGGTGGTGGACATGGGTGTGACCTATAAGGGCCACAATCCTGAGGCGCAGACCTTTGTCACCATCGGCGAGCGGATCCACTGCATCAGCCCCGCCATCCGCAAGGCCATGGACGAGCGGGATCCCGGCCCCATTTTGAAGCGGGCTGCCGAGCAGATTGCCGCCGGCGCTACGTACCTGGATGTCAACATCGGCCCTGCCGAGAAGGACGGCCCGGAGCGCATGATGTGGGCGGTGCAGCTGCTGCAGCAGAACTTCAACAACGTGCCCCTGGCCCTGGATACCGCCAACAAGAAGGCCATCGAGGCCGGCATCAAGGTCTACAACCGGTCCAACGGCAAGCCCATCGTGAACTCCGCCGACGCCGGCTCCCGGATTGAAAACATCGATCTGGCCGCTGCCAACGACGCCATCGTCATCGCCCTGTGCTCTGCCGACGGCATCGCCAAGGACAACGAGGAGCGGATGATGCATTGCCACAACATGCTCGAGCGCGGCCTGTCTCTGGGTATGGAAGCGACGGACCTGTGGTTTGACCCCCTGTTCCTGGTGGTCAAGGGCATGCAGGACAAGCAGATGGATGTCCTGAACGCCATTAAGCTGTTCTCCGACGAGGGCCTGAAGTCCACCGGCGGTCTGTCCAACAACTCCAACGGCGCGCCCAAGACCCTGCGTCCCATCATGGACGCTACGCTGGTAGCAATGGCTATGATGCAAGGTCTGACCTCCGCCATTGTGAACCCCTGCGACCTGCGGCTGATGGAGACCATTAAGACCTGCGACATCATCAAGAACCACGTGCTGTACTCCGACTCCTATCTGGAGCTGTAAGTTTCATAGAATCCCGTGGCCGGGAGGGAAGCTCCCTCCCGGCCGTTGTGCTGTGTCATCTTGAGCGAAGCAAAGGGGAGTGCCGGACAGTGATTTGCGGAAATTTTAGATCAAGCGCAGGTCCTTGGTTTCGCTCAGGGAGACAACCCGGGTGTTCAGGCGGTGCTGTGGAAATGGGAGTGGCTTGCGCCCCGCTCCGGTGGGGCCGGATCTCCCGATGAAGCGCGGAAGTGCGAAGTGTTGGAGTGACGGAATGGGAGGGCGGAAGTCCTCTGTGGTATGAGCCGCATGACCGGTGTGGGGACGGCTGTTGCCGACTGTAGCAATGAGAGGACAGAGCGGAACCACCATGTTCAGAGCTCTCAATGGATATGACCGCACCCGGCCCGGCGCGGCGGGGAAACCTGCCGCGCCGCTTTTTAGTCTTGGCATAGGTTATTCACAAGGTGGAAAAGGCAACGGAAGGTGGTGCGGATTTCCACCGGCCGATGGGAGAGGCGCAGACACGGCCCTTCCTGTTTGCCCGGCGCTTTGCGCAAGCGGCCTGTGCGGCAGTTGCTTTTCTGAGACCCGGTTACAGAGTCTCGACAGAAGCCGGTGTGCCGCCTGACGTTGAAATCCTCGGGAAAAAGCGGAACAGAAGAGTGAAAAGCTTCGTTGTGATTTTGAAAAGTGAGGAGAAGATCTTATGTACCAGATAACCTTTCAAATTGAGGGCGGAAATCCGGTGGTTTTGGAGGCCAATGCCGGAGATTCTCTGCTGGAGCTGGCCCGACGGGGCAACGTGGCCATTGACGCCCCCTGCTCCGGCAACGGCTCCTGCGGCAAATGCCGGGTGCGCCTGCTCTCCGGCGAGGTAGACAGCAGCCCCTCCCGCCACATCTCCCCGGAGGAGTATCAGGCAGGATGGCGCCTGGCCTGCGGGTGCAAAGTGGTATCCGATGCGGAAATTTTGGTGCCGGATATTGCGTCGGCCTACCAGAGCCGCATGAAGACGGCGGACTTGTCCTCCCCGGAGGAGGTGGCGCTGTTTACAGCCATCCAGGAAGATGTCCAGGCGGCGGGAATCGCATTTGAAACCGGATTTCGGGCGTTGACCGTGGCCCTGGCGGAGCCCAGTCTGGACGATACCCTGCCGGATGACGAGCGCCTGACCCGGGCGGTTTGCGAAGCGGCCGGGGTAAGCCGGGTGGAGATTCCCCATTCGGTGATGGTGCGTCTGGCTGAGACGTTACGTCAATATGATTTCCGGGTTTGCGTCAAGGGACGACTGGAGGAAGACCGGTTTGTCATTTTGAGCCTGACCGGACCGGCGGATACGGGCATGTATGCCGCTGCCATTGACATCGGTACGACCACGGTTTCCGCCGTTCTGGCGGAGCTGCCTGGGGGAAAGATTGTGGCCAAGGGCTCCGGCGGCAACGGGCAAATCCGCTACGGGGCCGATGTGATCAACCGGATTATTGAGCAGGGCAAACCCGGCGGGCGAAAGAAGCTTCAAGATGCCATTGGAAAGGAAACCCTGGTTCCGCTGCTGACCAACTTGTGCCGGACGGCGGGCATCTCCGCCCGGAGCATATTGCAGCTTTGCGTGGCTGCCAATACCACCATGAATCACCTGTTTGTGGGTGTGGACGCAGGTCCGGTGCGGATGGAGCCGTATATTCCCTCCTTCTTCTCCTGGCAGGGCCTGAGAGCCGGGGACCTGAAGCTCCCGGCCAATCCCATGGCTCCGGTCAGGATTGCCCCCAACATTGGTTCCTATGTGGGCGGCGACATCACCGCCGGTGTCTTTGCCAGCTTAATCTGGAATCAGCCGGAATTCAGTCTGTTCATTGACCTGGGAACCAATGGCGAAATTGCCTTTGGAAATGAGGACTTTTTGGTTTCCTGCGCCTGTTCAGCCGGTCCGGCCTTCGAAGGCGGCGACATCTCCTGCGGGATGCGGGCCACCGATGGGGCCATTGAGGCCTGCGCCATAGACCGGGATACCATGGAACCCACGTTTCACATCGTAGGGGAAGCGGGTCAAAAGCCGGTGGGCCTGTGCGGCTCCGGCATCATCGACACCATTTCCGAGCTGTACCGTTGCGGCATCATCAATGCCAAGGGCCTGTTTGTCAAAGAGGGGCCCCGGGTGGCCCGGGACCGCCACGGGATGGGACGGTACATCCTGGCACATCCTCAGGAATCCGCCGCGGAGCGGGAGATAGCCCTGAACGAGGTGGACATCGACAACTTTATCCGAGCCAAGGGCGCGATCTTCTCCGCCATTGAGACCCTGCTGAATGCGGTGGATATGACGGTGGATTGCATTGACCGGATTTACGTGGCCGGCGGCATTGGCTCGGGCATCAACATGGCCCATGCGGTGAACATCGGGATGTTCCCCGACGTGCCTTTGGAAAAATTCCGTTACATCGGTAACTCCTCTCTGACCGGGGCCTATGCCATGGCGTTGTCCGATCAGGCAGCGGAAAAGGTGGCTGAGGTGGCCAGAAACATGACCTATATGGAGCTGTCCACCCACCCCGGCTATATGGACGCTTTTGTAGCGGCCTGCTTCCTGCCCCACACCAACCGGCAGCTCTTCCCCCACAGCGTGCAGGAGGCGTAGCGTTTCGGAAATTTGATCATCTACTTTTGGAAAATAGGAGAACATGCACATGCCAGTTGAGAACCACAAGGAAGAGGTACCGTTTTCCCACTATGTGGGCTTGTTTCACGATTTGGATCCGCAGGCCGCGTTGAAGCGGCTGCCGTCGGTTGCCTTTGACGGCCGGCAGTTTACCCTGACGCTGTTGGGTAGGACCTATGACATCCTTTGGCCGGACTACGCTCTTTCCCCCCGGGACGGAGGCGCTCTGCCCGCCCTTCCCCTCCAGACCTTTCTCCTGCGCTGCCTGCTGGAGGCCAAGGAACTGCCGGATCCGGGGCAGTGGAAAACCTTCCGGGAGATGCCCTGGGGAGAGCTGTACATCCAGCCCTTCACCGGTCGCTGTCTGACCCGGGCCGCCTTCACCTTCGGGACCCGGCTGGCTGCGTTTCGGGCAGCTTGTGAAAAGCTGGGAGCCGAGCCTCTGCCCCATGGGGATGCAGGCTATGTCTTTCCTTTTTTCGGACCGTTTGCCATGGCCGTTCTGGTGTGGGCGGGGGATGAGGAATTCCCGCCCAGCGCCCAGCTGCTCTATACCGGCAATTTTGCCCAGGGCTTTGCTCCCGAGGACCGGGTGGTGGCGGGCGACATCCTGATTTCTCATATCAAAAGCGCTATGTAGCTTTTCCATCTACAAGACAAGGAGCACAAAATTTATGTGTAAAAAGAAGACTTGCCTGGAGGTTTGTGTAGACAGCTTTGCCTCCGCCATGGCGGCAGTGCGGGGCGGCGCGGACCGGCTGGAGCTGTGCAGCTGCCTCATAGTCGGGGGATTGACGCCGGATGTGGCGCTATTGGAGCAGATCCGGCGGGAGACGGAGCTCCCCATTCGCTGCCTCATGCGGCCTCGGTTTGGGGATTTTCTCTATACGGAGGAGGAAATCCGTCTGATGGAGACGCAAATTCCCCGGCTGGCGGCGGCGGGGGCGGACGGCTTTGTCATAGGTTGCCTGACGCCGGAGGGTGATTTGGACGGTAGGAATCTGGAGCGGCTGGTGCGGGCGGCCGGAGGCAGGGGCTTGACTCTGCACCGGGCTTTTGACGTATGCCGGGACGGGAGACGCACCCTCCGGGAGGCGGCCCAGCTGGGGCTGGACACCGTGTTGACCAGCGGCCAGGCCGCCGATTGCTGGACCGGCCGGTCTTACCTGGGGGCGCTTTTGGAGGAGGGCCAACCTCTTTCCATTATGGCCGGCGGCGGCGTCCAGGCAGACGTAATTCGCCGCCTGCGGGCGCAATATCCCCTGGATACGTTCCATATGAGCGGGAAGATCACGCAACCCAGCGGTATGACGTTCCGGCGGGAAGGCGTTCCCATGGGACTGCCCGGTTTGGATGAGTTTACCATTTGGCAAACCAGCGAGGCGCAGGTTCGGGCGGCGGCTGCAGCGCTACGGGAGGAAATTCTATGCTGAGTGAGAAAATCAAATGCTATGCTGGGAGAAGCTGGGAGGAGGCCCGAACGGAGCTGGGTGCGGCGGGCCGGTTGGCCCAGGAAAAATTGGAGCAGCTGGAGGGCGACCGAAGAATTCTGATGGAGTTGGCCCTGGGTACGCTACCGGCTTCCGATGTGGCCAGCGTGCCCTTTGAGGCGCTCCTGGGGTATGCCGACCATGCCCTCCGGCTGCGGGAGCATTCGCCCTACTGCCGGGATGTGCCGGAGGACATTTTCCTGCACCATGTGTTTTACCCCCGGGTAAACTCTGAGGATTTGGTGGACTGCCGGGAATTTTTTGCCGCCATGGTGGAGCCGGAGATCCGGGGGCTGCCGGGAAGAGAGGCGGCTTTGGCTGTGAACCGCTGGTGTGCCCGGCAGATGACCTATGAGACGACGGATACCCGATCCATGAATCCCGTCACCTGCTATTTCTGTGGTCTGGGCCGTTGCGGGGAGGAGTCCACCTTCGGCGTGACGGCCCTGCGGTCCGTGGGGATTCCCGCCCGGCAGATTTATGTGCCTTGGTGGAGCCATTGCGACGACAATCACGCCTGGGTAGAGGTGTATGTGGAGGGAAATTGGCATTTTCTGGGGGCATGTGAACCGGAACCTATTTTGGACCGAGGGTGGTTCAACAGCGCCGCCAGCCGGGCGATGCTGGTGTGCAGCCGGACCTTTTTTGACTTTGTGGATCAGGGACTGGAAGGCGAGGCCTTGACCCAGCGGCAGGGGATGTGCCGGATGTACAACCAGACGGCCCGATATGCGCAGACGGCCCGGGTGCAGGTGGCGGTGCAGGATGCCGGGGGGCGGCCGGCTCCGGGCGCCCTGGTGCGGTTCTTTGTGGTCAATATGGCCGGCGCCGCTCAGATTGCCGCCCTGGAGACGGGGGAGGACGGAACGGTCTGCCTGGAGACGGGCATAGGCAGTCTCCAGGTTCAGGCGGAGCTGGAGGGACGATTTGCCTGGTGCGCTTTGGAGGCGGCCGACGGGTCCTTTTGCGTCTTGCAGCCCGGGCAGCCGGAACCGGAGGTGGGCAGCTGGGACTGGGACTTCTATGCGCCGCCTGCCGGAGATAAGACCAGATGCTTTTTGACACCGGAACAGGCCCGGGAAAAAGCGGAGGTCCTGAGCCGGGCCCGGCAGGCCCGGTTGACCCGGATCGAAGGATACTGGAGCCCGGATTATGGGACGGGAGACCCGGATTTGGACCGGGTGTTCCGGATGGCCGGGGGAAATGCCGGGGCCCTGTGGCAGTTCTACCGGGAAAACGACGAATCGAAGCGGCCTTGGGCCAGGGCGCTTTTGCTGAGCTTGGCCTCCAAGGACTGGCGGGATGCCAGGCCGGAGGTTCTGCAGGCCCATCTGGACGGAGCGCTGGCCCTGCCGGGCCGGGACCGGCCGGAGTTTGTGCCCTATGTCCTGTGCCCCCGGATTGGCTTTGAGCTGCTCACCGCCTGGCGCGCGCCCATTTGCGACTTCCTGACCCGGGAGCAGAAGGAACGGTTCTGCCGGGAGCCGCAGGCGCTGTGGAGCTGGATTACAGAGCATTTTCCGGAGCGTCGGTGCCGCTGGCAGCCGGTTCTGTGGCTGCAGCCTGCTGCGGCGCTTCGGCTGGGCGCGGCGGACGCCAAGGGCCGCCGGCTGCTGTTTGTGGCGGTTTTACGTACTCTGGGTGTTCCGGCCAGGCTGGACCCGGTGGACGGACGGGCTCAGTATTGGACCGGCGAAGGCTTTGTGACGGTGGAGGCGGCAGGGCCGGAGGAGCCCATGGGCACGCTGACGGTCCGGCTCCGGGAGCCTCTGGTCTATGGCCAGAGCTGGACCCTCGCCCGGTGGACGGCTGGGTGGCAGACGCTGGACCTGGGCGGAGAGGCCGGACCGGAATACCGGCTGCCTTTGGGCCTTTACCGGCTGACGGCGGCAAACCGCCTGCCCAACGGCAACCAATTGGTGCGGCAGACCGTCTTCCGGCTGAGCCGAGACGGAAAGGAGATTCCGGTTGCCCGGCGGCAGGGAACGCCGGAGCAAATGTTGGCCCGATTCCCGGTGCAGCCGCCGGTGGGCGGCTCCGGATTGCAGCTGCAGGTGTATCTGGAGGTGGGCACGGAGCCCACGGAGCATGTGCTCAACGAGCTTCTGGAGTCGGCCGGCCGGGTACGGGCGGCTTTGGACCACGGCCTTAAGCTGCTCCTGCTGGTGCCGGGGCCCGAGGCCAGGCAGGACCCCACCCTGCAGAAGACCCTTGCGGCCCTGCCTCATGCACAGGTGCAGGAGACGGATTTTGCCGGTGCGGACCTGGACGCTTTGGCCCGGGCCCTGTATGTGGAGCCGGGGCTTTGGCCCCTGACGGTGTTGACCGACGGGACGACCGCCTTTTACGGCCATGCCGGCTATGGGGTGGGGATCGTTCCCCTGGCTCTGGAGCTGGCCGGAGAGGTAAAAAAAGCTCCCGCCGCAAAGTGATTCTTGCGGCGGGAGAGCACAGAAGAAATTCCACCGGGACAAATGGAAAGCTGCTGCCCGGGAAAGCGCGGGACGGTTGTAAAATAGGCTTTTCAGAAATTTTACATAATTTTTTGGCGGGAGAAACCACGAGTTTTTGTGATTCCTCCCGCTATTTCTAACTTTTGGAGAGAGCGATTTTGCAACGGGCCCGGCCTTATTTTTTGCGTAGGGCGCCGGGAATTTGAGACAAAGACGGCAGAAGGGCAGAGACGGCGCCGGTTGCCGCCGCCGCTTTCAGCATGCGCACTTGGCCGGGGGCCAAAAGACCGGCGGCTCTCAGGGAGCCCCAGAGATTCCAGCTGTCGCACAGGGTGTACAGCCACCCGGCGGCTGCCAAGAGAAAGAACAGACTGGCCAGCAAATTTCCCCAGACCGGCTGGTGATGCCGGCGCTGAAGATAGGCGGCTAGGAAAAACAGCAGCGTGGGCAGCAGAGAGAAAATCAGGCAGATGAGAAGGTCTGTCCCGGCAAAATCCGACCAGTGAAACCGGTTTCCCGCCCGGTTCTGAAAGTACAGCCAGGCGGCGGGAGCCAGAACGGCGGACAGATGACAGACGGCTGCGGCTCGGCGCCAAATGGGAGAATGTTTCATGGCGGTTGCCTCCTGAGGTAGAGATGATAGCTCTATTATAGAGCCGGACTCTGCGAATGTAAACGGGACGGATTTGAAATTTTGTACCCCTGTCACTGGAGCGCGGACAGAAGAGAGTGTAGTTGATACGTCACTATCGATAAAAAAATACCAAATAAACAAAAGAAAGAGGTATGGGAAGGCGATTTTCGTCAAAATGTAAAAAGTACGCGTCCCACAAAGATTTTGGTTGACAATCTGCCCAAACAATGGTACAACTATATCGATAAAAGCGTACGTAATGAACGCTTTTACCAGCCATCCCCTATGTGTAAAGTCATACCAACGGCTTTGCGCGTAAATCCTGTATGGGCCCGGGCCATTATAACGGCAGGGTACCAACAACAATACAAGGAGAGTAATATTATGGCATTCAAAACAGACATCGAAATCGCACAGGAAACCACCATGCAGCCCATTACCGAAGTGGCCAAGACCGCCGGTGTGGACGAAAAGTACCTGGAGCAGTACGGCAAGTACAAGGCGAAGGTCGACTACAACATTCTCAAAGAGGTCCAGCGGCCCGATGGCAAGCTGATCCTCGTCACCGCCATCAACCCCACGCCTGCCGGCGAGGGTAAGACCACGACCACAGTCGGTCTGGCCGATGGCATGCGGAAGCTGGGCAAGAACGTCCTGGTTGCTCTGCGTGAGCCTTCTCTGGGCCCTGTGTTCGGTGTGAAGGGCGGCGCTGCCGGCGGCGGCTACGCACAGGTTGTCCCCATGGAGGACATCAACCTGCACTTTACCGGCGACTTCCACGCCATTGGCGCTGCCAACAACCTGCTGGCTGCCATGGTGGATAACCATATTTATCAGGGCAACGCTCTGAATCTCGACCCCCGCCAGATCACCTGGCGCCGCTGTGTGGATATGAACGACCGGCAGCTGCGCTTTGTGGTGGACGGCCTGGGCGGTAAGGCCAACGGCACCCCCCGTGAGGACGGCTACGACATCACGGTGGCCTCCGAAATCATGGCGGTTCTGTGCCTGGCCTCCGACATCAACGATCTGAAGGCCCGCCTGGCTCGGCTGGTTGTGGGTTACACCCGGGACGGCAAGCCCGTCACGGCCGGCGACCTGAAGGCCCAGGGCGCTATGGCCGCCCTGCTGAAGGACGCGCTGAAGCCCAACCTGGTTCAGACCCTGGAACATACCCCTGCTTTTGTACATGGCGGCCCCTTCGCCAACATCGCCCACGGCTGCAACTCCGTCACCGCCACCAAGATTGCCATGCGGCTGTCCGACTACACCGTCACCGAGGCCGGCTTCGGCGCAGACCTGGGCGCGGAGAAGTTCCTGGACATCAAGTGCCGGATGGCCGGCCTGAAGCCCAACTGCGTGGTCCTGGTTGCCACAGTCCGGGCCCTGAAGTACAACGGCGGCGTGCCCAAGGCCGAGACCGGCAAGGAAAATCTGGAGGCTCTGGAGAAGGGCCTGCCCAACCTGCTGCGGCATGTGGAGAACATCACCCAGGTTTACAAGCTGCCCTGCGTGGTGGCCATCAACCGCTTCCCCCAGGACACCGAGGCCGAGCTGCAGCTGGTGGAGCGCAAGTGCAAGGAGCTGGGCGTCAATGTGGCCCTGTCCGAGGTTTGGGCCAAGGGCGGCGAAGGCGGCGTAGAGCTGGCCAAGGAGGTCATCCGCCTGTGCGATCAGCCCAACGACTTCACCTTCTCCTATGAGCTGGATCTGCCCATCAAGGAGAAGATCGAGGCCATTGTCAAGAAGATCTATCATGGTGACGCCGTGAACTTCACGGCCAACGCAGAAAAGCAGATCAAGACCTTGACCGAGCTGGGCTACGACAAGATGCCCATCTGCATGGCCAAGACCCAGTATTCCTTCACGGACGATCAGACCAAGCTGGGCGCTCCGGTGGGCTTTACCGTCACGGTACGGAACATCAAGGTCGCGGCCGGCGCCGGCTTCCTGGTTGCCCTCACCGGTGAGATCATGACCATGCCCGGTCTTCCCAAGGTTCCTGCTGCAGAGCGGATCGACGTGGATGAGAACGGCAAGATCTCCGGCCTGTTCTAAATAAATCGAACTGTTGGGCGCAGGCGGCTTCGCCGCCTGCGCCTTTCGGGTGTTACCGGTATGACGGGGAAAGAAATGGAACCAATTGCTTGCGTAGGCTTGATCCCTGCAGAGAATCCTGCCCGGCGCGGCCAAAGCCTGAATGTTCTGGTGATGGCTGTCAACCGCAGGCAGGAGGCGCGGACGACGGTTGTTCGTGTGTTTGGACGAGTGGAGGAGGACTGGAAAGAGCTGGCGGCTCAGACCTGTTCTCTTCAAGGCGGGGAACATGCCCATTTGTATTTCAACATCCCGGCGCAATGGACGACGCCATCTGCCTGGGAGGTAGAAGAGCTGGAGGAGCTGGCGCTTACGGCCGGGACGTCGGCTCCAGAGCCCTGGCTTCCGGGGGTGCTGATCTTCTTCCGGCCTGAAATCATGACAACATAAGGAGCAAGATTTATGGATATGACCAAGGAATCCTGCCGCAAGTTTGTGGAAGTGCTGGCTTCCAGCGCGCCCACGCCCGGCGGCGGCGGCGCGGCGGCCCTGGTGGGCGCTGTGGGCACGGCTTTGGGCAACATGGTGGGCTCACTGACCGTGGGAAAGAAAAAATATGCAGATGTGGAAGAGGAAATTCTGGCCCTGAAGGCCAAGTGCGACGCCCTTCAGGCGGAGCTTTTGGATCAGGTTGCGGCCGACGCCGTGGGATTCGAGCCTCTGGCCAAGGCCTACGGCATCCCCAAGGACGACCCCAATCGGGATCAGATCCTGGAGGAGGCTACCGTGACGGCCTGCGCCGTCCCCATGCGGATTATGGAGCTGTGCGGTCAGGCTTTGGACGCGATTTCCGTATTTGCCGCCAAGGGCAGCCGCCTGGCGGTGTCCGACGCCGGTTGCGGCGCCGTATGCGTGAAGGCCGCTCTGCAGGCAGCCTCTCTCAACGTGTTCATCAACACCAAGACGTTGAAGAACCGGGAAGTGGCCGAGGAGATGAACGCCAAGTGCCTGGGCCTTTTGGACACCTACGGCGCACTGGCCGATCAGATTTTTGAGCGGGTCAAAGCCGGATTTTTCAAGGGATCGGAGGGAATTTGAGATGGCAAAACTGTTACTGGGCAAGGAAGTGACCGATGCGCTCAATGGAAAATTGATGGAGCGCACAGCCGCGTTGAGAGAAAAGGGCATAGTGCCCACCTTGGCCATCGTCCGCTGCGGCGCCAATCCCAGCGACTTGTCCTATGAAAAGGGCGCGACCAAACGGGCTGAGCTGGTGGGTGTGGCAGTCAAGAAATACGAGCTTCCCGAGGATGTGACCAAGGAAGCCCTTTTGGCCACCATTGATGAGATCAATGCAGACACCGCCATTCACGGCGTGCTCATGTTCCGCCCCCTGCCGAAGCATCTGAAGGGGGATCAAAATGAGATTTGCAACCGTCTGGATCCAAAGAAGGACGTGGATTGCATGACGGACCTGAGCAACGCCGGTGTCTTCGAGGGCCGGACCGATCTGGGGTATGCCCCCTGCACCCCCGAGGCCTGCATGGAGATTCTGGACTATTACGGCATCGACTGCAAGGGCAAGTCCGCCGTTGTAATTGGCCGGAGCCTGGTGGTGGGCAAGCCGGCCGCCATGATGCTTATGGGCAAGCATGCCACAGTGACCGTCTGCCACACCAAAACCGTCAACACGGCGGAGGTGGCGCGTTCGGCCGATATTTTGGTGTCTTCCGCCGGTGTTCTGGGCAGCCTGACGAAGGATTTTGTGCGGCCCGGCCAGGTGGTGATTGATGTGTCCATCAATTGGGATCCCAATAAGCCCAACAGCAAAGGCGGAAAAGGCGCCATTGCCGGCGATGCGGTATTCGAGGAAGTGGAGCCCATTGTGGAGGCCATCACGCCGGTTCCCGGCGGCGTCGGCTCCGTCACCACTTCGGTTCTCATGAAGCATGTGGTGGAGGCCGCCGAGCGGGCATAACCGTTTCTACAGTGGGCGCTGCGAAGCATGGGAAGGTTGCGGCGCCCACTTTTGAAAAGAAGGAGTATTTGCTATGAAGAGAATTAAGGAACTGTCTCCCAGCAGCTTCCTGAAGCTGCTGTTCGCCTTCTTTACTGTGGCATTTTTGGTTGCGGCTGTGATCATGCCGGATCGGGGCTCCATGTTTTCCGGCCTTTGGAGCATTGTCTCTCAGCCGTCCAAGGTATCGACCAACTACTTTGCCGTGGGGGGCTATGCCGCCACTTTTCTCAATATCGGCTTGGTATGCCTGGTCTGCACCGTGCTGTACTGCCTGCCGGGCGTCACGGCCAACAACGTATCTACCCTTGCCTTCCTTCTGACGGCAGGCTTCAGCGCCTGGGGCATTAACGTGCTCAATATTTGGTTTACTTTCCTGGGCGTGGCGCTGTACTGCCTGGTTAAGAAGGAGAAGGTCTCAGGGCAGGTCAACGCCATGCTGTATTCTACGGGCATTGCGCCCCTGATTACGGACCTGATGATCCGCTATCCCCATGGGGAGGTGGTGGGATTTACCTGGACGGGCATTCTGCTGGCGTTGGGTGTAGGGCTTGTGATCGGCTTCTTCCTGCCGGCCGGTATGGCCCACTCGCCCAAGGTCCACAAGGGCTATGACCTTTACTCCGCCGCCGTGCCGGTGGGTATGACGGCCTTCTTCCTCCAGGCAATCCTGTACAAGACCATGGGCTTGGAGACTCCGGCGGCTCCGGCTACGGAGGCGCTGCAGGTGGCGTCCTGGAGCATCACCAACATATTCTGTTTTGTGGTATTCGGATTATGCATTGTGTTTGCCCTGCTGATGGGCTGCAAGCCCGGGGCCTTCTGGAACCTGTTGCGGGATCCTGCCCATGGGGTGGACTTCAGCAAGAAGTTCGGCAAAGCGGCCATGCTGATGAACGTGGGTCTGTACGGCTTGTTCATTGTGCTGTACTACAATATCATCGGAGCCACGTTTAATGCGGTGACCTTCGGCTGCATTTTCTGTATGCTGGCCTGCTGCAATTCCGGAAGCAACCCCAAGACGGTGTGGCCGATTATGATCGGCTATGTAGCGGCCTCCTATCTCATGGGCTGGTTGGCCGGCCTGGCGGGCGGAACCTTTGCCCAGGGGATCAATGCCCAGGCCATTGTGGTGGGTCTGTGCTTTGCCAACGGGCTGTCTCCCATCTCCGGGAAATATGGCTGGCCCTTCGGCATCCTGGCAGGCGCCCTCCATTACTGCCTGGTGACCAGCGTGCCTCTGCTGCACGGCGGCTTCTGCCTGTATAACGGCGGCTTTACGGCGGCCTTCGTGGCGCTGGTTCTGGTGCCTCAGCTGGAGCAGTTCTGCAAGACGCGGGAAGAGCGCCGGGCCGTTCGGTCCAGATAAAAATTTCTGTTACAAAGTCCCCTCCGGCTCGTGCCGGAGGGGACTGTTTCTGTTTAGGCTCCTTCAGAAGTGAGCAGATCGATCAGCTCCCGTAGGGCGGACAGGACCGGGCCTTCGTCATCCCAGCTGAGGCTGGCAGAGCTGGCGTGGCCGTTGGCCTGCAGGGCGAGGGTCAAGGCACCGCCGCTGCCGCCTTCCGGCAGCTCCAGGCCGGACAGCAGCGTCCAAGCCGCTTGGCGTAGATCCTCCGTCATGGGCCGGTCATCGCTCTGCCCGTTCGCCCAGGTCAGGACGCCGGTTTCGCTGTCGTATGTGTTCCCGTCCCAGGACAGGGTAAAAGAAAAATCAGCGGGACACGCCTCATAAGTTGCGGCGGGTTCTGTGGTCAGAGCATAGGGCTGGGCATCCGGGACGGCGGCCTCCGGATCTGCAGAGAAATGGGCCGGCGTCTGATCCGCAGCTTCCGGTGTGACTCTGGACTCTTTGTCCAAGACCTCCGGACTTCCATTGGCGGCTGTCGCAGGGAGGCCGTCGGAGGAGGCGCCGTTATGGAAAACCGATGACAGATCAGAGGCGGTCAGGGCCAGGGCGGCTACGCAGAGACAGGCGGCAATCAGGCCTCCGGCGAGCCGGGGCTTTCTTTTTTGAGGAGGGGCTTCTGCAGCGGCAAGCCATGTGTCGTCCACGTCGCCCAAGGCACGGAACAGATCTTTTTCATTCAATTCCAACGCCCTCCTTTTCCAAATATGCTTTCAGTTTGTTCCGGGTGCGGAACAGGCGGGATTTTACGGCGCTTTGGCTCATCCGATATCGGCGTCCCAGCTCCTCTATGGATTCGCAGTACCAGTAGCGGCGGAGAAACAAATTCCGGTGCGCCTCGGGCAGTGTGCGAAAAAAGCTGTTCAGGATCTGGGTCAGCTCCATCCGGGCAAAGTCGTCCCGGGAGCAGGGAATGCACTCGTTGAGTTCGGAGAGCAGCTGGTCGAAGGAGCCGGAGCGCTTGGCTGCATGGTTGTAATCATACCGGTCCAGGGCCAGATTCCGGGCGATGCGGCCCAAAAAGGCAGAGAGCCGTGCCGGTTTCTGAGGCGGGATGGCGTCCCAGGCCCGGAGCCAGGTGTCGTTGATGCATTCTTCAGTATCCGCGCCATTTTGCAGGATACCGTAGACAATGGAACGGCAATAGGAACCGTATTTTGTCTCTGTCTCTGAGATGGCCTGCTCGTTTCGCTGCCAGTACAGGGCGATAATCTGATTGTCATCCACAGGTACGTGCCTCCTATGTCTTCCAAAAATACAGACGGAAATTCGGGGCTATGGGTTGCGGTTTTGGGGAAACGCCGTTCCGTCCAGGTGGACGTTTAAGTGGGGATACGTCATCTCAATGTGATCCTGGGCAAATTCCCGGCTGATGGCTTCGTTGATGGTGTAATAGGTTGTCCAGTAGTCCTCCGTTGCGGCCCAGACCTGTAGGATGTAGACGATTGCGCTGTCTGCGTATTCTTTGACGCCGACGAAAGGAGCAGGCGTGAAGAGCGTAGTGGGCGTATTGGCTGCCCGCAGCAGGGCGGCTTTGACGGTTTCCACAGGGCTGTCATAGGAAGCCGAGACGGTGAGCTCCATGCGCCGCGTTCCGGCAGCGGAAAAGTTGGTGATTTGGGCGGAGGCGGCGGTGCTGTTGGGAATGCAGATGGTTTTATTGTCTGCGGTTTGCAGCTTGGTGTATGTGACGCCGACCTCTACAACGGTGCCGGCCTGGTCTCCCAGCTCAATGTAATCGCCCGCTTTGAAGGGGTGGGTGGTGAGCAGGGTGATGCCGCCCACCACGTTGGTGAGCGCGCCCTGTACAGCGAGGGAAAGGGCCAGAGAGACGACGCTTAAGACGGCAATCAGGCTGGAGACGTCAACTCCCAGCTGCCCAGCGACCAAAAGCAGCAAAATAAAATACAGCAGCACCTTCATCACCGACCGGAGCATGGCATAGGCGGCCCGCTCCAGCTTGGACCGCTCCAGGGCCCGTTCGAATAGCCGCAGCATCAAACGGACGGCCACCAGGCCCACAGCCAGTAAAATGAGGGGGGGTATTACTTTTTGCAGCGTCAGCGAGTCGAAAAACCCCTTGACTGCCTGGACTTCGGGCAGTGTTTCCGGAATAATCTCACTTAAAAATCCCATGCTTAGCCTCCATCTTTGAAAAAATATAAGAAATTTTTATCTGCCTGTATTATACGGGATACGCTTTGGTTTTGCAAGCGTTCCGTCTGCCTGCGGCCTGGAAGGCAGGGGGCGAAAAGCTTTGGCCGCCGCGCCCGGAGAGGCAGACGAATGATCCGGTGATGGGTAAAATTTACCTTGATATTTGCAAAAAAAGCGTATTTTGTTGTAGAAATACAAAAATTGTGGTATGATACCGGTATCACGTCCGGTCGGGTTGCAAAGATGATCCAGCCGGATGCCGGGAGAGAGTAGAGAAAGTATTTTCTTGTTGCATTTTTCTTTCTCATGTGCTACAATTATAGAACAAATTTTCTAGTTCTGTGTGAGGTTACCGAATGAATGACCAACTCGTGATTCACGGGGCCAGAGAAAACAATCTGAAAAACGTGGATTTGACCATTCCCCGGGACAAGCTGGTGGTATTTACCGGTCTGTCCGGCTCGGGCAAATCCTCTCTGGCCTTTGATACCATTTACGCAGAGGGACAGCGGCGGTATGTAGAGTCCCTCTCATCGTATGCCCGGCAGTTTCTGGGCCAGATGGATAAACCGGATGTGGATTCCATTGACGGCCTGTCTCCCGCTATTTCCATTGATCAGAAGACGACCTCGAAAAATCCCCGCTCCACTGTGGGCACGGTGACGGAGATCTATGACTATCTCCGCCTGCTCTGGGCCCGGACCGGCGTGCCCCACTGCCCCAAATGCGGCAAGGAAATCCGCCGGCAGACCATCGATCAGATTGTGGACCAGGTGATGAGCCTGGAGGAGGGAACCAGGTTCCTGATTCTCGCTCCGACTGTCCGGGGAAAAAAGGGCGAGCACCGGAAGGTGCTGGAGGATGCCCGGAAAAGCGGCTTTGCCCGGGTTCGGGTGGATGGCTTGCTGTACGATCTCAACGAAGAGATCCCCATGGAGAAGAATAAGAAGCACACCGTTGAGCTGGTGGTGGACCGGCTGGTGCTCCGTCCGGACCTCCGCCGCCGTCTGGCGGACTCCCTGGAGACTGCCTGCGCCCACGCCGGAGGTCTGGTGGTCATTCATCTGCCGGGGGAGAACCGGGACCTGGATTTTTCCCAGAATTACGCCTGCCCCGACTGCGGCATCAGCCTGTCGGAGCTGGAGCCCCGGATGTTTTCCTATAATACGCCCTACGGCGCCTGTCCGGAATGCACCGGCTTGGGCTTCCGGCTCAAGGCGGACCCGGCGTTGGTGATTCCGGATCCCTCAAAATCTATTTTGGAGGGCGCCATTCAGGTCTCCGGCTGGAACAGCGTGCGTACGGATTCCATTTTCCGCATGTATTTTGACGCGTTGGCCCAGAAATACCACTTCTCCCTGACGGAGCCCTTTGCCTCCCTGTCCCAGGCGGCCAAGGACGTGATTTTGTACGGCACCAAGGGAGAAAAACTGAAAATGACTTACAACCGGGGGACCGGCATGGGCGTTTTGGAGCAGCCCTTTGAGGGAATCATTCCCAATCTGGAGCGCCGTTACCGGGAGACTCCCTCGGACGCCATGCGCAAGGAGCTGGAGGAATGTATGGCCACCTCCCCTTGCCCCCGGTGTCATGGCGACCGGCTGTCCGATGTAGCCAGAGCCGTGACGGTGGGCGGTCTGGGTCTGGCGGAATTCTGCCGCCTGACGGTGCTCCAGGCCCTTCATTTTGTGGAGCATCTTCAGTTGGACGGGAATCAGGCGGCCATTGCCGCGCCGATTCTCAAGGAAATCCGGGCCAGGCTCTGTTTCCTGCGGGATGTGGGGTTGCAGTATCTCACGCTCAGCCGCAGCGCCGGGACTCTCTCCGGCGGCGAGAGCCAGCGGATTCGTCTGGCGACACAGATCGGCTCGTCTCTCATGGGAGTTCTGTATATTCTGGATGAACCTTCCATTGGCCTACATCAGCGGGACAACGGAAAGCTTCTGGAGACGTTAAAGCATCTGCGGGATTTGGGAAATACCCTGGTGGTGGTGGAGCACGACGAGGATACCATGCGGGCGGCGGATTTTATCGTGGATGTAGGCCCCGGGGCCGGCGTGCACGGGGGTGAAATCGTGGCGGCGGGGACCCTGGAGGATATCATGGCCTGCCCCCGTTCCGTCACCGGCCAGTACTTGTCCGGGGTCAAAAAAATACCCGTCCCGGCCCGCCGCCGGACCGGCAGTGGAAAGTTTCTGACGGTGCGGGGAGCCAGGGAAAATAATTTGCAGAGCATCGACGTGCCCATTCCGCTGGGGACCTTTACCTGTGTTACCGGCGTCTCCGGCTCCGGAAAGTCCAGCTTGGTGAATGAGGTGCTTTATAAAACCCTGGCGGCAAAGCTGAACCATGCCCGGACCCGCCCCGGCGCCCATGATTGTGTAGAGGGCCTGGAATACTTGGATAAGGTGATTGCCATTGACCAAAGCCCCATCGGCCGGACGCCCCGGTCCAATCCCGCCACTTATACCGGTTTGTTCAACGACATTCGAGACCTGTTTGCGTCCACTGCAGATGCCAAGATGCGGGGCTATGGCCCGGGCCGCTTCTCCTTCAACGTCAAAGGCGGCCGCTGCGAGGCCTGTTGTGGAGACGGATTGGTCAAAATTGAAATGCATTTTCTCCCTGATGTGTACGTTCCATGCGAGGTCTGCCACGGCAAGCGGTACAACCGGGAGACCCTGGAGGTACAGTACAAGGGGAAAAATATTTCCGACGTCCTGGACATGACGGCCGAGGAGGCGGTGGAGTTCTTTGAAAATCTGCCTAGGATTCGCCGGAAGGCCCAGACTCTGGTGGAGGTGGGCCTGGGATATATCCGGCTGGGACAGTCCTCCACCACCTTATCCGGCGGAGAGGCCCAGCGGGTCAAGCTTGCTACGGAGCTGTCCCGGCGGTCTACCGGCTCCACCATTTATATCCTGGACGAGCCCACCACCGGCCTGCACACGGCAGACGTACACCGGCTCATTGACGTCCTTCAGCTTTTGGTGGACGCAGGCAACACGGTGGTGGTCATTGAGCACAATCTGGATGTCATTAAGACGGCGGATTATGTCATCGATCTGGGGCCCGAGGGCGGCGACGGAGGCGGAACCATCGTGGCACAGGGGACGCCGGAGGAGGTCAGCCGAAATCCGGCCAGCTACACGGGACAGTATTTGAAGCCGGTGCTGGCTTCGGCGGAAGCACACCCCGCCCCATAAAAAAGAGGAACCGCTGCGCGTCGGCGCAGCGGTCCCCCGCTCCAATTTAGTTGATGTTCCGGACCTCGTACAGCTGGGCAGGCAGTTCCCGAGAGAGCTCCACCAGGCCGTGATCCCGGCAGCCGGCGTAGTCCACTGCAGTCAGGGGAGAGCAAAGGTCGCTGCTTGCCGGCAGATTCCGCTGCAGAAACAGCGCGGCAACGGTTCCGCCCTCCGGGACCTCGCTGATCAAAAGACAGCCGCCGTGCAAAGCGGCGGTCTGCCGCACCAGCAGCAGGCCCAGTCCCAGGCCAAAGCGCCCGTCCTCGACGGCAGGACTCCGACGGTACCGGTTGAACAGGTCCCGTTGGATTTGCCGGTGCAAGCCGTCCCCGTTGTCCTGCACCCGGAGCACGGCCCGCTCCCGGTCCAAGGTCAGGCTCACCCGGATCAGGCCGCCTTTCGGCGTAAAGCGCAGGGCGTTGGACAGCAGATTGTAAACTGCCCGTTCCACCTTTTGACGGTCGATGTTACCCATCCCTTCCCGAACAGGCGGCGTGTATATCAGCTGCACGCCGGCTTTTTCTCCCAGGGCGGCCGCCTTTTCCAGGATTTCCCCAAAGAAACCGCCCAGGGCAGTGGTTTCCCGGTTGGGAAGAGCGCCTGCCAGGTACTGTTCTGCATCGGCCATGTTGTTGATGATTCGTAGGAGCTGAAACAAGCCCTGATTCATCCGGGCCATCTGCTCCTGCAGGCCGGGGGCTTCCGTCAGCTCCAGCTCCGGAAACAGGCGGTCCGCTGCGATCATGGTGTTGCCCAGGGGCTCCCGGAGCTGCCGGGCAGCCAGAGCCAGCTGTTTGAGTCCTGCCAGGTCGGCTTCCTGGTCCAGAAGGAACAGGTCTACGCCTTCGGCCAGCCGCCGTACGGCGGCCCCCTGCTGGGTGTCTGCGATTTGCAGGGAGAGGCAGAGGCTTCCGCTGCCCAGGTGGGCGTATTCCTCGGCGCCGGTTTGAAGAAGGGCGTGGATCTCCTGGCCTGTGGATACCAGCCTGGCCAGGGCCTCCCGGTTGGCCCAGGATACCCGGCCCTGTTCCACAGTAAACGCAGGCCGCTCCAGCAGCTCCAGCAGCTGCGTCCAATTTTGTTGTTGTTCCATGCTGACCCTCCCATTTTGCTGACCTTAGCATGCGCAGTTTTTAACTCCGCACCCAGAGAAATCCTTCCAGCATGCATCTGTGGACAATCTGGACTAATTGTATCGAATTTTGCCGAAAATAGCAAGTCTTTTCCAAATTTTCCAAGGGAGGTGCCCTATGTCGGTGCATGAAGGACATCGAGAGCGGCTGAAGCGCCGGTTTTTACAGGAAGGGCTGGATAACTTTGACGAGATCCAGGTCCTGGAGCTGCTTTTGTTTTACGCCATTCCCCGCAGGGATACCAACCCCCTGGCACACCGTCTGCTGGACCAGTTTGGTTCTCTGGCCGGTGTGCTGGAGGCCCCGGCTTCAACGTTGGGGCAGGTACCCGGGATTGGAGAGAATGCTGCTACACTGCTCCAGCTCATTACCGCCGTCAGCCGGTATTACATGATTTGCCGCGCCAGCGTCGGGCAGCCGCTGAATACGGTGGAGCGCTGCGGCGCGTACCTGACGCCTCGTTTTTTCGGGCTTCGGGATGAGGCAGTGTGCGCTCTGTGCCTGGACGCCAAGTGCAAACCCCTGGCCTGTAGAATTTTGGGCCAGGGCAGCGTCAACGCCGCAGGAGTTCCCATTCGAAAGATCGTGGAGTTTGCCCTGTCGGCCAATGCCACCTCGGTGGTGCTGGCCCACAATCACCCCAGCGGCATTGCGTTGCCTTCTCAGGCGGACATTGCCGCTACAGAACGGCTCAGTGTGGCGCTGGATGCCGTGGGCATTATTCTGGCCGATCATATCATTGTGTCGGATGAGGATTTTGTATCCATGGCCGCCTCCGGAGTCTTCCGGCCGGTGGAATCTGCCGCGGCGCCTCAGCTGTTTTAGGACAGCTGCAATATGAGAAGCGTTTCGGGAAATGGGAGCGAGCCGGCAGGCTTCGTTCGGTCTTCCTGCCTGGTCTGTCCATACGCAAAACCAGGCGGCCTGGCCAACGGCGGTGCCTGAGCGGTGCCGTCCATCTTACCCAGACCGGCTGCACCGGTTTTGCCTTGTTGCTTGGTGGAAAAGGGCTATGAAAGATCTGTTTCCACGAAATGGACGGAAGATGTGTCCCAATACTTTTTGTAAACTCTCTTTTCGTCTCCATCCAGATTTAATTGGTACATTCTGAATACGACGAGTATATCTTTGGGCTGCCACTGTTCTTCGTAGGAGTACTGATACTTCATACCGACGTTTCTCATGACGCCGCCGCTGCGGGGATTGTTCCGGTCATGGGTTGCCGTAATGTAAGGGAGTCCGTCCTTTTTTACCTGGGTGATAACGGCTTTTCCGGCTTCCGTGACAATGCCCTGATGCCAAAACTCTTTTCTTAAGCCGTAGCCAAAATCGTGATGTTCCTCCATATCTACGTTTATGTAGCCGATGGGATCGTTGTTCTGTTTCAGACAGATGGCATAGGCATAGGCCTGAGGCTGCGCGTACTTCGCTGCATATCGTGTTTCAAAAAACGACCGTGCTTCATCCAGGCTCTTGAGCGGGAACCATGGCAGAAATTGATTTACTTCTTCATCCCTGTAAATCTGAAATAGAGATTCGATATCGCCTTCTGTAAATTTTCTCAATATGAGCCGCTCTGTTTCGATTTTAGGTGTGTTCATATGGGACTCTCCTCTTATTGCTTACAAGCCCGAGTTTGCCTACGAGATGAAACTCAGAATTCATCAAAGGCCAGGCCGAAATAGGTAGGCGGGGGACCCTGCCAGGTGGACAGGGGGCGGAACATGGCAAAGGGGCGGCCACGGGGATCCGGAATTCGAAAAACGCCGGTTCCGGCCTTGAGGGTTTTGAGAATTCGAGGGGCAGCGGCGGCAGGCTCCCGGCAGAGTAGCTCCTGAGCCAAAAGCGTTCCGTCTGCCTGAATGGAGGCGGACAAAATTAGGTCTTTCCCGGCGTAGAGCCGGGAGAGTCCCGCCTGAAATTCCAGCGGGATTCCCTCCTGCAGAACGCCTCCGGCCGGCAGCAGGGCGGGCCGGAGCTCACCGTACCGCCGGGGACTGACCGGCTTTAAAGGAAGCGCAGGGCCGCCCGCCCGGGCCTGGATGCGGCCTTGGGGGCAGCAAGGGGTATAGCCCATTCGGCCGTAAAACGAAAACAGAGACGGGCTGCCGGGTACCAACACAATGCCTCCCATGCCGTGACCGTCCAACAGGGCTCGGGTGTTTTCCATCAGACCGGTGCAGAGCCCCTTTCCCTGAAACGGCGGAGCGGTGGCTACAGCATAGAGATAGGCCAGACTTTGGCCCCGGCAGGAGGCGGGAAACCAGTATAGCGCGGCGGCAATCACGCCGTCCACCGCTGCCAGCCTGCTGCGGGCTGGAGAAAATGCCGTATGAAAAAAACGGTCTAAAAACGAATCCGAATCGTGAAAGGCCTGCTGCCACAGGGCGCGAAGCGCAGGCAGGTCGGACCGGTTGGCAAATCTATACTCAGGGCGCATCGATCTCTTCCTTCAGAACACACCAATACTGCTCAATCATCCGGTCCGGATGGTAGGATTCCTTTGCCTTCCGCAGGCCCGGAAGTCCCATGTCGTCTTCCCGGTCCAGATACTGGACCTGGGGGTATGCTTCCCGGATGTACCGGGCGAACTCCCGGTTGATCATGGCGTAGTCTCCTGGGATTTCCCCCAGGGCTTTTTCAAAGTGTACGTCGTATACTCCCGGACTCAGCAGGCTGCCCATGGTGATGGCAATGGGCTTGTCTCCGGCAAAGAGTATGAGGCCGTCCAGGCCCAGGGCCTCGTAATGCTGAAAGGCCCGGTCCATGGCAAGCTGCTCCAGGTGGTAGTTCAGGTGCGGGTCGGCCTCCAGACGGGTCCGGTACCACTTGTCCAGCAGGTTCTGGCAGGCGGGGATTTGGGAGGGCGTGATCGGCTCTGTGTGCCAGTCTGGACAGGCGTCCAGAAAGCGGTTGATGTGGTTGCGCTTTTGCTGGTATTTCTTTCCCTTTAGGTCGGCCAAGTGATCAATCTCGTACAGGTAGTCAAAGCCGTCCCGGTCCGGGCAAAATTGAAATTGTCCGGGGTAGAGCTCCTCCACCGCCCGGCAGTCGGCAAGAGACATGCTGGTCATGCGAAAGGGGATTTCCCGCTCCCGGGCGTCGGCCTGCAGCGCCTCCAGGACGGGCTTCATGGGCCCGTGCCCAGAGGGAAACAGATACATGCTATGGCCGAAGAAATGGGAGAACACCACCAGGTACCCCTCTACGAAGGCGGCGTGCTGGCGTCCCCACAGAAACAGGTTGACAAAGGAGTACTCGCATCCCAGACGGCCGGCTTGGTTAAACCAATCAAAAACCTCTTGCCGGCGGGAGAGGTCCAGACGTTTAAATGAAATCATACCAAGGCTCCTTACATGAGATAAGGTCTCAAGTTAGTATAACATATTTGACGAAAAATAACAAGCGCGCCGGAATCCGGACTGTGGAGCCGGAGAGGGACGGCCGCGAAAAGCCTCCTGTTGAACGCCCGCCGGCTCCAACAGGAGGCTGTTTGCATGGGATTCAGACCACTCTTTTTCCGGAAATAAACTTGGCAACCAGACAGCTTGGCTCAGACAAATACGCCAGGCGCTCTACTCGTTGCTCGATGGTAAGGGGCAGGACGGAGGGATAACGGCTGTCGTCCAGAACCAGGGCGTCAAATTGGTATCCGTCTGCAAAGGTGCCCACGGAGCCGAAGAAGCGGCCGCCGCCCAGGGTAGCCAGGTAAAATGCCTGGTCAAAGGTGAGAGGGGGCGTCTGCTGATCCAAAAGCCGCCAACGAAGCTTGCTGGCCTGCACGGCGTGAGCCATGGCCTGAAACAGGTTTAAGCTGCTGCCGCCGGCCAGGTCCGAGGCCAGGCCGACTCGCAGCCCCTGCTTCAGGTACCGGCTGACAGGCGCTGCGCCGGATGCGAGATTCATGTTGGATTCCGGACTGTAGGCGATGTATACGCCCCGCTGCTTCAAAATGGAAAGCTCCTCCGGTCCGGAGTGGACGCAGTGCGCCAGGATGCAACCGGTGTCCAGGAGACCGAAGCGCTCATAGACCTGAGCGTAACACGATGCATCGGGGTACTGCTGCTTCACCAGGGCAATTTCTCCCAGGTTTTCCGATAGGTGGCTTTGCACCGGCAGGCCGGTCTGACGGGCCAGTTCTCCCAGGCCGGAAAGAAGCGCTTCGGAGCAGGAGGGGACGAAGCGAGGCGTGAGAATGGGCCTGGTGCGGCGGTAGCGGCCGTCCACATCGGCCAGCCAGCGCCGGGTTTCCGCTATGGCGGCGGCAGGACTTGGCTCCCGCAGGTTTTCCGGGCAGTTTTGATCCATATTGACCCGGCCCACGTAGGTCTCCAGGCCGCTTTCCTCCAGCAGGTCCATGAGATATTCGGTGGCGGGCGTGTGGGCCGTGGCGAACATGACGGCGCGGGTGGTGAAGCTGGACTGCAGCGTCTGGACGAATTGGCGGTAAGCCGGTGCGGCGTAGGAAAGCTCCCGGTATTTGGCTTCCTCTGGAAAGGTGTGGGTGTTCAGCCAGTCCAGAAGCTCCAGGTCCATGCCCAGTCCCCGGTAGGCAAACTGCGGGGCATGCAGGTGCAAATCCACCAAACCGGGAAGAATCAGCCGGTTTCCGAAGTCCAGCAGAGGCAAGTCCCGGTACGCTTCCGGCAAAGTGGAAAAAGCGCCCCGGCAAATGCCGTCTGTACAGACTAAGAAGCCGTCGGGAATCGATTGCCTGGTCTCCGGGCCGGTGCTGAAGCACAGCTGCCCCTTACATACGACTTGTTCCATGGCGGAACCTCCTTTTCGTGTACATCATATCCACGGCGCGTGGTGTTGTCAATCCAATTGCGTCGCTTGGCGGCGGCATCGGCCCGGCCTGCCGGGATCTCACGCCGGACGCCGGGGAAAAACCGCCCTTGGGCGTTCCGCCCGGAGAATTTGCGCCGGTACGGCGAAATCCTCTGTCATTTCCTCCCGGGCTATGCTATAATCAAACATATATGGGGAAGGTGGGAGGAAAATGAGAAGGTTCCTGGCTGTATTATGGATTCTGGCTGTGCTGTTGGGTTCCGGGTGTGCGCTTCGAGAGGAGCCGGCGCCTTCGGAGGAAACCGCTGCCTCCACCCCCACGGACCCCCAACCGGTGTGCGTGAGCCTGACGGCGGGGGTTCGGGGGACCATACAATGCCTGGACGGCCGGGACGGCCGGTGCCTCGCCGTGTACCGGATGGATACGGGGGCCTGCAAGGTGGCGGTGTATCATCTGCAAACCGGTGCGCTTTTGGGGCAGCGTACCATGCCGGATGGAATTTACGAAGCGGAGCTTCTGACGGACGGCTCCGTGGCTCTTTTGAACCGGAAAACCGGGGAAGCGTTCCGCTATGATGAGAAGCTGACGCAGTGCCTGAGACAGGAGCCGGGCTGGGGCAAGCAGTGGCTCTTAGAGGAGTCGGGTGAGCTGTGGGCGTTGGACGAGAACGGCGCCGTGCGGTGTACGGACCTTTTGAACGGGAGCCGGCAGGAATACCAGTTGCCCGGGGACCAGGAGCACATCCTCATCGGCTTCGGCGTGGACCGGACCCTGATTTGGAGCGCCGGGGAGGAAGAGACAACCGCGTGGCTGGACAGACGGACCGGAGAGCTGACGCCGGACCTGACCTGGAACAACCCGGCCCTGCTGTGGCAGACGGGCTCTGCCGCCGTGTATACCGGGCAGACGGAGCTGCTGGTGTGGCCTCTGGACGAGGACGAGATCTATCTGCTGCCGGACCGCGCGGGGGATACCCTCCGGGACCTGGCGGGGCGGACGGTTCTTCTGGCCGATGACAAGGGCTATCTGGAGATTTTGGACCTCTGGAACCAGACGGCCTGGCGGCGCTGGGAGCCGCAATGCGTCATGACCGTCCTGACGGATGAAAGCCTGGTCTATGCGGTTTATGCCAATGGCGCGACGGATCTGTACCGCTGGGACTATCGGCTGGACGGTTCGTCGGAGACTGCCTGCGCCTGCCTCACGGTGGAGGAGCTGGAGACTCGCAACCGGGCCGCCGCCGCCGCCCTGCGCCGGGAGACCGGAGTCCGGATTTTCTACGGCGAGGCGGGCGCAGCCTTTAACGATCCCTATCCCAGCGGTTATTTGGGGGAGGCGGAGTGCAATCCCGTTTCGATTTATCTGGCGCTGGAGGCGGTTTCCTGCTTTATGGAGGGGTATCCTCCGGGGATTTTTCAGGAGATGGTAACCGAGCCGGTCACAGGGCTGGAGCTGTATCTCTCCGGCGAGCTGTCTGCAGATGGCGACGGGAGCGTCGCCTCTGCCTATGGCTTCAGCACGACCATGGACACCACGAGAATTGTGGTCATGAACCTGGACCTGCTGGAAACCAGATCTCAGTCCTATTTTGAGCAGTGTCTGGCCCATGAATTCATGCACGTGATGGAAGACCGGATTTACGCCTGCATCGAGGAAACCGGGATCGACTATTTGGCCTACTGGGAGACCTTTGCCCCGGAGCCGGATGCGTACTATTACTCTTATTTTGACGAAGACGGCCTGGAAATCAGCGACCCGGCCTACACCGCTACCGGAGAAGAGCCGGGAAGCGGACAAATCTGGTTCCTGGATAGTTACTCCCGCAGCTATCCCCTGGAGGACCGGGCGCGGATTTTGGAGTATCTGTATGCCGGCGAGGAGAGCATGTACGCCGACATGTTTCAGGAGCCGCACATTCGGGATAAGGCCCAGTACCTGTGCGCGGTGATCCGCGCCTGCTTCCCCAGCTGCGCCGGAGTGGAGACCTGCCCCTGGGAGACCTTGGTGGAACCGGTTTCCTTCTCCTCGTATGCCCAGGCGGTGATGGCTTATGAGCCGCTGGCCAAAGGGTAAAATTCACAAAGTGTTCAAGATTTTTCGGGGGTCTTCTGGTATAATTTGACCAGAAACTGGAAGCGACGGAGCTTCCGAAAAAGGTTGTGGTGCCCATGGTCTAAGGTTCTCCCAATTTTGCGCAGAGAATATGGTATGATAATTGGCGTGTGGAGCGTCATCCACGGGGTTTCGAGTGATGATGCTGCGGAGGATTTCGCGGATAACCCGACGTCGCTCAGATGGAGCCCAACAATATACAGAAAGAGACCATGGTCTGCCGACAAAGGACTGTGGTCTCTCTTTTTTTGTCTTGTTTGCCCGGAGAAGCGCGCACGGAAAGAAAAAATGAGCCGCCTCACGGGCGGCTCATGGGTGAAATGGGAGGTATGACTATCCGTTGATTTAATAGGGTAAACTGGGGAGTACCACTTTTCCAAAACGCAGCAAAAACGACGCAGCTTGGGCGCGGGTGGCAGGAGATTTGGGCGCCAGAATGGTGATGTCGTTTGTGGTTGTGCCGTTCAGAATTCCCGTAGCGACGGCCCAAGACATAGCATCTTTGGCGAAGTTGGAAACACTGCCGGAGTCTGGAAAGCGGGAAAGGTCTGCACGCTTGCTGGTGTTGTAACCAAGGTACTCTGCGTAGCGGAATAAAAAGGTTGCAATTTGCTCCCGTGTTACATTCCCGTTGGGGTTGAATTTTCCTCCGCCTACACCGGTAACAATGCCGTTTTTGGATGCCCAAGCAACGCCGTCGGCATACCAGGCGCTTGCCGGGACGTCGGAGAAGGAATTGGTATAAGAGACGGCGGGGCTGCCTGACAAGCGGTATAACGAGGTGACGAGCATGGCGCGGGACATGGCGCGGTCGGGAGAAAATTTGGTGGCAGAGGTTCCGTTCATGATTCCGCTGTTTACCACAAATAAGATGCCGGGATAAGACCAGGTGTTAAATTTCGGAATATCGGTAAAATCCGCAAGGGGGTTTGTAAAGGAGAAGTAATACCCATACGTCGCTTCGCTCTCATTAATCCAAATTTCTTTGTGACGGTAATAATCCGAAGTGCCGGAGAGGAGCTCAAAATTTCCCCTGCTGTACCAGCCCACATGTACCAAAAGCTGCGGACCATCGGAGGTCTCCCGATAACCATAGACACACATGGTGTGAAAGGGGTATTGCGCGGAAAGGGTCGTAGTAATCAGGACGGGTTTGTTGTCCAGTATATTTGCCTTGATCGTGGATGCCTTGGGAAAGAGGATACACTGGAGGAAAAAATCGTACCCGTAGTAGTATGGGACCACATCTTGGATATAGGCATTTAGGGGTTGTACAATAGAGTCGGCGTAGCTTGCCGCGCCCATCCTGCAAGTATCTACCAAGTATCTGTGCAGCCTATTTGCGTTTGGGTATAATTTATATATAGGGTGTTCATCATCCGGAAGTTGATCATTCAATGACTCCGATACATGATTATCTTTAAGAATGCTCATATTATATTGAGAAGCAATATAATTTAGAGCAATTCCTGTTGCAACAGCAGAGCAGGTGTCATCATCGTTATATCCGAATGCTTTTCTCTTAATGTAATCATTGCAGTTGCTTAGTCTTGCGGTCATTGTGACACTGGTAGGGCCGGAAACATTTTGAATTGGCTCGATTAGGTCCTGACTGGAACCTGGGCTTGGCGCAAAGCTACGATAGGAATTTCTCAGGATGTCGTAGTACATGGTTTCGGAATTGGCATTTGTGGTTTGCTCCTCCGGCTTTATGAAATAGCAAGCTGCACCGCCGTAATATTTCGTGCTGTCCATATAGTCGCGATATGGATTTCCCTCCCCGCATTCACAGAAACGGTACGTGTTTCGCTCTAAAATAACATAGCCGTTTTTTGATATACCGATCATAAATGATGGCATATCGTCGAGGCTGTATAGAATATCACAGGTGAACTGTTCCAACCCATAGCCGTAAGCGATGAGTTTTTCTTGCAAGACGGATGCCTCATCGTTGGTTAAATGTGAGTCGGGGTGATTGCTGGAATTGTATGTATACGAAGAGGCGCCGGCTGTCAAGGGGAAGTAAGAGCATAGAATTATAGATACAATTAATAACAAAGCTATCTTTTTCATAGATTACCTCCATTAAAAACGCGACACTTGAGATTTACGTGCCGTCTCAATATGGTTGTTTGCGTAGCACTGCCTTGGGAGGAGACCGTGTCTTCTGACAATGTACCCGGTTTATATGCCGCTGAAATATGGTAAGAGTAGTCTCCAGTCGAGAAGAGAACACAGTTTTCCTGATACGAGTGAGAACGCCCGGATGTATCGGTCACGTCGGAGAATAAGAGAGAAGCTGTGCTGGGGTGTTTTCCCAAATTATTTGATTGGGATAAGGGGATTCTGTGAATTACGAATCTAAGTATGAGTCCACAACCGGGTAAACCAATTCCAAAAGAGAGGTTTGTATGGCGCTGTCCAGGGCGGCGATTTCGCTTTCCGTTAAGTTGCTGTGGTCGTAGCTTGCTTCGAAGAAGTATGCATAGGACCCCAGAGAAAATAATATGGAATTGCTGGTAAATATCATATTTTCTTCTACGATAGAATGGCGGCGCTTCAATGAAATGCCTCGATAGGTGTATTCATAGCTCGAAAAGTCGAGGCTTACTTTTTCACAATCTAAAACATAACTGACTTCCACGCTGAAATGGATTTTGTCCCTACCTGATATTTGGTAGCCATCGGGATGGGAAAAAAGGGTTCGGTCGCTGAGTCTCAATGAAAAGTGTTCATTTGTAAGGGAGAGATCGGATAAATCCGGCATGCAGATTTCCGGGTGATTTTGAAGAGCCTGCTGAATTTGGTCATAGGAGCGGACTTCCTTTTTGAAATCTGGGTAGACGGGGTACAGGGAGATGCACTTCCCGACAAAAATGACCAGGGCGGCGAGGAAGATACCCAGTGCGATCCAGCGGATGTAAGTGTGTTTTTTCATTTCGATGCACCTCACAGGGACGGTCTTCTTTCCGGAGGGGCGTTTCCCGGATGGTTTTCCAAGATAAAATGGAAAATCACGGCTGGGAGAAAGGGCGGCGTTGGAGTCGCTGCATACAAGATGACGGGGTAGTGAACGAAAGAATGTGGGTACGGCCCGTTCCGGGACAGGCCGGTTCCATTGGGAAGGGATCTTTTCGCTGGAAAACAATTGAAGAGCTTGTTTGTTCTGTTGATGTATCACCTGTTTTTATTTTACCACAGATGGAAAAGGAATGCAACGATTTTTGTATGCAATGCAATAGAGATTTTACGGGGGAAAGTCTCTGGAGGCGAAACCGTGAGGGGGCGCTACAGGCGGGATGCCGGTAGCGCTCCTGCCGGTGATAGAACCGCTCTAACGGCTCCGACCCGGCAGGAGAGGCTTGGGACGATTGGGGGAAGGCTACACCCAAAAATGGCGCCGTTTGGGCAGGCCGAACAGGTGAACATTGAGGAAATCGTAGGCCAGAATGGCGGCCAGGCTGACGGGAATCCACAACAGGGTGAAGGGCAGGCAAATTTGCCCCAGAAAATTCCCCGGCATGGCGCTGTAGTTCCAGACCTCATAGCCCCGGTTGACCAGCAGTCCGGCTGCCAGCTCTACGGTGGTAATGATTCCGGCGCCTATGAGCATGCGCCAAGTGATGGGCAGGGGCTGCGCCATCTCACCCAGGTGACCGATGAGCAAAAAACAGACGCCTCCTGCCACAAACATACTCCCATGGCTCCAGCCCCGCCAGAGCAACTCCATGCCGGTGTAAACCATGCCGCCCAGGTACCAGAGGACAGCGTATCTCCACAGTCGCAAGGGAAATACCTCCTTATTGTTTTGTAAAGGGATTCTGCCCCGTCGGGGGGAAGGGTAAACCGCTGGGCAGCGGAAGAACCTGCGTATTGGCGCCGCCTTTTTTTGCACAAGCTTTGACCCGCGCCCTTTGTTGCGGGCATGGAAAAGACCGTCTAAATTATGCATATGATTCACAAAAGGGCATAAACAACCCGGCCGGTGGAACTGCCACAGGCCGGGTTGTTAGTTGCTTTGTCGGGATGGTCTCAAAAGGCGGGCGCGCTTGGGCGGAGAGGGTATCAAACGTTAAACAGGAAGTTTACAATGTCGCCGTCCTGCATGACGTAGTCTTTTCCCTCGCTGCGGACTAAGCCTTTGGCCTTGGCGGCGGCCATGGAGCCGCAGGCTTTCAGGTCCTGAAAGGCGATGACCTCAGCCCGGATGAAGCCCCGCTCGAAATCGGTGTGGATTTTTCCGGCGGCCTGAGGAGCTTTGGTGCCTTTTTTGATGGTCCAGGCCCGGCACTCGTCGGAACCGGCGGTCAGGAAGGAGATGAGGCCCAGCAGGGCGTAGCTGCTGCGAATCAACCGGTCCAGGCCGGACTCCCGAAGCCCCAGCTCCTGCATGAACAGAGCCTTCTCTTCCGGATCGTCCAGCTCGGCAATGTCGGCCTCCAGCTTGGCGCAGATGGGCAGCACCTGGCTCCCCTCCTGTTCGGCCAGCGCCCGAACCTGGAGGAAGTAAGGGCAGCTCTCCGGCTGACTGACCTGGCTTTCGGAGAGGTTGGCGGCGTAAATGGTTTTTTTCAGCGTCAGCAGGTCCGAGGTGGCGATGAGTGCCCGGTCATCGTCGGAGCAATCGAAGGTCCGGGCCAACCGGCCTGCGTTCAGGTGCGCCAGCAGGCCCTGGAATACCTCTGCCTCGTGAGCAAACCGCTTGTCCCCGCCTTTGGCAGCCTTTTGCGCTTTGTCCACCCGGCGTTCCACCATTTCCGCATCGGCCATAATCAGCTCCAGATTGATGATGTCGATGTCCCGCAGGGGATCGGTGGAGCCTTCCACGTGGGTCACGTTGGGGTCGTCAAAGCAGCGCACCACGTGGATGATGGCGTCGGTGGTCCGGATGTTGGAGAGGAACTTATTGCCCAATCCCTCGCCCTTGGAGGCGCCCTGGACCAATCCGGCGATGTCTACGAATTCGATGACGGCGGGAGTGAATTTCTTGGGCTGATGCATGTCCCGGAGCCAGGTGAGCCGCTCGTCGGGGACGGGGACGACTCCCACATTGGGGTCGATGGTACAAAAGGCATAGTTGTCCGCCGGAACTCCGGCGTTGGTGATGGCGTTGAAAAGAGTAGACTTCCCAACGTTGGGTAAGCCGACGATTCCTAATTTCATAGATCTCTGCATCTCCTTATCATTTGCGTATGATCATGGCTTTGGCTTTCCGACGCACCGTTGTCAACGCGCTTGCCCGTGTGCGGCGCCGGGGCAAAACCATTTTTGTTTCATGGCGGGATGACGCGCCGTGCCGGTTCGCCGGGGACGTGGCCAGGTTGGTCTCTATCTTAATTGGAAAGTCCCCCGTGGCATGGCCCGTCTTGTCTTTGGTAGAGACCGTTCCCGCGTTTTTGCCGTGGAGCCTCTTCTCACCGCAGGCCCTGCTCCGCAGAAAAAGCCTGCTGCAACGGGGTTATTATAGCAGATGGACCTCGTTCTCTCAAGGTGTTTTTCCGGAATCCAGCCCGGGTTTCCGGCAGATGCCCAGACCGGCCGGTTCACGTTCGGTCTGTTGGTGATCATTATGAATGAAAATGCTTCACCGGGGACTGAGTCAGAATCCACGGTGAAGCATTTTCTGAGGCCGGTGGTCAGATTTGCATTTCGACGCAATGCAGTCTTTTTCTCTGTATGGTCTCGTTTTCTTACCGTCTGCGGCGGCGATTGTAAAAGTGGGCCAGTCCGCCCTCAGAGGTCTCTTTATACTGATGAGACAGGTTTAAGCCGGTTTCGTACATGGCTTTGCAGACCATATCGTAACTGATGTTCCGGGTGCCGCAGAGGCAGTAGCTCAGATTGCAGGCATTCATGGCCCGCATGGCGGCTACGGCGTTACGCTCGATGCAGGGAATCTGCACGAGGCCGCAAATGGGATCGCAGGTGAGGCCCAGGTGATGCTCCAGGGCGATTTCCGCTGCGTACTCCACCTGGTCCAGGTTCAGACCGTACAGCTCGGCCAGACCGGCGGCGGCCATGGAGCAGGCCACGCCCACCTCGGCTTGACAGCCGCACTCCGCCCCGGAGATGGAGGCGTTCTGCTTAGCCAAGTCTCCTATGATGCCGGCGGTGGCCAGAGCCCGGAGTACTTGCTCCTCCGTGCAGCCTCGGGTCTCCTGGACGTACCGCAGAACCGACGGCAGGACGCCGGCCGCGCCGCAGGTGGGGGCGGTGACGATGGTGCCGTTGTCCGCGTTCTGCTCGGACACGGCGTAGGCATAGGAGCAAATGATCCGGCACTCCCGAACCTGGGCCACCTCGGTGGGCAGCGCCTGCTCGTACAGGTACTTGGCTTTTCGCTGCACGTTCAGGCCGCCGGGCAGGGTGCCGGTGGCGGAGAGGCCGTCGGAAATGGAACGCTGCATGGCGGCCCAGACCTCCCGGAGGAAGTCCCAAATTTCCGGACCTTCGTTCATCTCTACGTATTCGCTCAGGGTGTGAATGTAGCGCCATTTGCAAAAATCGGCGATTTCCGCAAAGGAATTTTCAGGGTAAATTTCTTCATTGGGGTCCGCAGGCCGGCCTAAAATGACGATGTCGCCGCCGCCTACCGACTCCACCCGGAAGTGGCCGGTTTGGGTTTCGCCCTGATAGGCGAAAAAGTCCATGGTGTTGGGGTGACCCATATCCTCCGGGTCTTCCTGCGCGTAGATAATTTTATTATCCACAGAGGACAGAACCTCCCGCAGGACCCGGTCTGTGCCGTGGCCCACGCCGGTTTTGCTCAGGGAGCCGTATAGAATTACCTGAATGCGGTCTGCCTCCGGATGCTCCGAGAGGAATAGTTTGGCTGCCCGCTCCGGGCCCATGGTGTGAGAGCTGGAGGGGCCTTTTCCGATTTTATAAATGTCACGGATGGATTTCATACTTTTGCCTCCGTTGTAGTACTTGCAAATAGTATAGCAAATTCGACTCCCGAATACAACGGCGGATTTTATTTTTTACGGCCGGGTGCGCAGGGCTTCCAAGGACAGCTCTCCGGCAAGCTTGAACAAGGCGTCGGCCAGAACCTGCTCCACCGGTTTTCCGGCGGCTTCGGCCACGCGTTGGTAAAGACGGGTGGTGGCGGGGTCCAACGAAATGGTAAACTGGGCCATGGGCATCTCCCTTCCAACATGAGTTTGTATGCACAGGAAATCCAATCTGCCTTGCCGGCCGGAACGAAGAGAGGAAGCCTGTGCGCGGCTGCTTTTCCCGTAAGGCCCGGTGCCGGCTCCCGGCGCCGGATGACCCGGGCGGTCCCGCGCCCGGCAAAGGGGGGAGGCATCTCATCCTATGCGGGGCCTTGACATTCGTGATACAATAGCAAAGAAGAAGTATTTGTGGGAGTTCGCCAAATTCCCCCGGGAGGATGGAACAGAATGGCAAAAGAGAAAAAGGTGGAGCAAATTACCGATATGGAAGTGGACTTCGCCCAGTGGTACACCGACGTGTGCAAAAAGGCGGAGTTAATTGCATACTCCGGCGTAAAAGGCGTGTTCATTTACCGGCCCTATGGTTATGCCATTTGGGAGAACATTCAGGCGGTGCTGGACCGGATGTTCAAAGAGAGCGGGCACGAGAATGTCTATATGCCGCTTCTGATTCCGGAGAGCCTCCTGCAGAAGGAAAAGGACCACGTGGAGGGCTTTGCCCCGGAGTGCGCCTGGGTTACCCTGGGCGGCAGCGAGGAGTTGGAGGAAAAGCTGTGCATCCGCCCCACCTCCGAGACGCTGTTCTGCGACCACTTTAAGGATATCGTCCATTCCTGGCGGGATCTGCCCGTGAAATACAATCAATGGTGCAGCGTCTTGCGCTGGGAGAAGACCAGCCGGCCCTTCCTGCGCCATCGGGAGTTTCTCTGGCAGGAGGGCCATACCCTGCATGCCACCCGGGAGGAGGCCATTCAGGAGACCGAGGCTCAGCTGGAGTGCTATGCGGAGTTCTGTGAGAACTATCTGGCCATGCCGGTGGTCCGGGGCGTCAAGACCGATAAGGAGAAGTTCTCCGGCGCCGAGCGGACCTACGCCATTGAGTGCATGATGCATGACCGCAAGGCTCTGCAGGCCGGTACCTCCCATTATTTTGGCAGCGGCTTTGCCGAGGCCTTCGACATCCATTTTACCGACAAGAACAATCAGCAGGCCACGCCTTACGAGACCTCCTGGGGTCTGTCGACCCGGCTCATTGGCGGCATCATCATGACCCATGGCGATAACAGCGGCCTGGTGCTCCCGCCGAAGATTGCGCCCATTCAGGTGGTGCTGATTCCCGTTGCCCAGCACAAGCCCGGCGTTTTGGAAAAGGTGGAAGAGGTAGCCGCACGGCTGAAGAAAGCCGGTTTCCGGGTGAAGGTGGACGATTCCGAGCAGAGCCCCGGCTGGAAATTTGCCGAGTATGAGATGAAGGGCGTGCCGGTCCGTCTGGAGCTGGGTCCCAAGGACCTGGAAAACGACCGGTGCGTTCTGGTCCGCCGGGACAATGGGGAAAAGATTCCGGCGTCCCTGGACGAGCTGGAGGAACAGGTGGCCCGGACCCTTCAGGCGGTCCACGACGGAATGTTTGCCAAGGCCAAGAAGAACCTGGATGAACACATCTATCCGGCTTACAGCCTGGAGGAGGCGAAGGAGCTTCAGGAGAAAAACGGCGGCTTCATTAAAACCATGTGGTGCGGAGAAGAGGCTTGCGAGTTGAGGATGAAGGACGTGGCCGGCATGTCCTCCCGCTGCATCCCCTTCCAACAGGAGCACCTGGGGGATGTGTGCCCCATTTGCGGGAAACCGGCGAAAAAGATGATTTATTGGGGCGTGGCGTATTAATTGACCGGGGACGGGAACCGCCCTGTATATGCTCAAATGACAAAAACTGCCGCAGCGAGGATCCTACCAAGCCTCCTCCTGTGGCAGTTTTTTTGTTGGAACACGCCCCATTTCATACTGCCTACCGGCGGCGCGTCCTGTGGCTGCAACCTACGAAGGGCAGGGGCCACGGCACGGCTTTACGCTGTGGCGATTCCGGAAGTACCCGCGAAATTTGGCGACTGGGGATAGAACGTGTGACGGCTATTAATTTATGTAGAGAGGACTTGACAAATTTTAAAGTTTGTCGTATAATGTTTGAAGGATTTTATTTTGCAAATTTTGACCTTCTATGACATAGGAAAAAAGGGGTGACATAACTGTGAAAAAACGGATTTCCTTGTGCTTGGCGGCGTTGCTCTGCTTGTCCATTCTGGCGGGGCTGTCTCAAGTGGTTTGCTATGCTGGAGAGGCAAATCCTCCGGCGGCTGGGAGTCCTACAGAGCCGGAAAATACAGAAGATCCGGATGAAGCGCCCAATAAGCTGCCGACTTCCGGAGAGGAAACGCTTTAAAACCGAAAGTTGATGTTTAAGTATTCCTTTGCTTCCGTTTTGATTTGCGCTCCATCACCGGGGTTGTTGATTGCCTGATACAGGTAATATGCTTGATGATACAGCGCTTCACTCTGCTCATCTTTTCCTGAAAAGTGATAGCATGAAGCCATAATGGCTAGGACTCCCGGCAAAAATTGGTAATGCCCGTATGTCACGGAGGACTGTCGGCCCAACTCTGCAATTTCAATAGCATCCTCATATTGCTTATTTGCCGCTAATTCTCGTGCGTAGTTATAGGAGATGAGAGGGAGTAGCCCTCCGGATTGCAGGATATTTTGGTAGTGCTTTTGAACATACTTCATCAATTGCCTGAGAATGTCGATGGCTCTTCTACGCTGTCCACTTCCTGCGTAGGTTACAGCGATTTGGTTGATGATTTTCACCTCTTCAAAGCTGTACAACCCGCCGCTGATTTCCTCCAGATCAAAATGCGGAACCGTCATCCGCAGGGCCTCCATCAGCATTTGCAGCTGCTCTTCCGCGCTGTATCGTCCCTCGGCCTTCCCCAGGATGACTTGGGAGCGGAGGATGAACTGGCGGGTGACATGGTCGTCCGGTTCTGTGATATGCTCCAGCTGGTCCAGCAGCTCCCAGCCATGGGCCGTATCCCGCTGGACGCTGCAAGCGACGATTTCCCTTTGCAGGGCGGCGATTTCCTCTTCGTGCTTGCTGAGCAGGGCGAAATAGCGATCATCCGGCAACCCGAGGCGCTGCAGCAGGGCGTTGATGCGGTTGCGGGAGGGGGTCTGCCGTCCGTTTTCCATGCGGGAAATGGTCATGGGTTCGCAAATGCCCTCACACAGCTGCTCTTGGGTCAGCCCCAGCTCCAGCCGCCGCTGCTTCATGTATTTTCCCAAAAATACTTCTCTCATATCCTATGCCTTTCTTCTTAAAATATTAGGAAGCTTTTTTGATTATTATAACACAGCTTGAGGCTGGATTCCAGACCAACTGGTCGTTTTGTGTTATTTTTTTCTATCAGACCGTGATATACATTTTGCCCCCTCTATGTGGTATCCTGTGTAATACAGTGGGGGACGAACACAAAGTCCGGACGCTGAATTTCATGGAGAGGAGTACATAAGCATGGAGATTGTCAAGGAAAAGAAGCCCTTGAGTGAGATGGACGCGTATATTTCTGGGTTGTTCGACAATAAGTGCCACAATAACTGCGAGATCCACTAATCCGACGAGGCTCCAGGATTTCCCTGGAGTCTCTAAAAAATCTATGCTTACCGTATACTTCTGAAAAGAGGAGAAGACATGACATACATGCTTCCGGGTTACACGGAGTATTATGAAGAAGACGGCGTGCTTTACATCTCGTCCAAGCTGCTTCAAAATAAAGTCAAAATTACGGAGGCAAAGCTCCGGGAAGAGTTTTATGAAATTCTACGCTGCGGAGGCTGTGACGCGCTGTCTACCCCGCTCACTCAATTTCTGCATGAGCAGGAGTTGTTAGCGGATCAAGATGAAATCAAAAAACTGCTGCAGTACGCAAAAAGGGTGATGGGAGAGACGCTATTTTTGACCATCATGCCGACGGAGGGCTGTAACTTCCGCTGCCCATATTGCTATGAAACCCATACTCCCATTACCATGCGGCGGGAAACCCTGGACCAGATTCAGCGGTACGTCATTGGGCAGGTACCCCGGTTTCGGAATTTACATCTCAATTGGTTCGGTGGGGAACCGACCTTGTGCAAGGATATCATCCTGGAAACCTGTGCGCTGGTGCAGGAGGTGCAGGCTACTCACGCCTTCCGGTACAGCGGCGGCATGACCACCAATGGGTATCTTCTGGATGCAGATGCATTCCGGCAGTATTATGCGGCAGGGATTACTAATTACCAGGTAACGTTGGACGGTTGGAAACACGATGAGACCCGCCCCCATGTATCCGGCAAAGGGACGCTGCAAACGATTTTGAACAACTTAATTGCACTTTCTGGTCTGCCTAAGGAACGATATCTGTTTCGTATGGTCATTCGCCATAATATCCTGGCGGGAGACCGGGATTTTAGCTGGTACGACCACTTGTATGACTTGTTTGGAGGGGACGACCGCTTCTCCGTCTATGTGAGTCCCGTGGGGGACTGGGGAGGAGAGTCTGTCAGGACCTTGGAGCTTCTGGATGGGGAGCAGAAGGCGGGGCTTCCGATGGAGCACTTGGCGTATTTGGACCGAATTGGTATGCGCCGTGAAAATCAGGACAAGGAACCGTTTGCACAGGTCTGCTATGCAAGCTATCCCCACAGCATGATCTTTCGCGCCAGCGGCAAGATTGAGAAGTGTACGGTGGCCTTGGATCATCCGAAGAATCTGCTGGGGTGGGTGGACCCGGAGAAGGGGATTGTGCTGGACGAAGCGATCAACCGGCTGTGGTCCTCTGACCAGCTGAAGCAAGGGTGTTATACTTGCCCGGAGGTTTTGAGCTGCTTCAATTTGCGGTGCAGAAAGGGTATCCTGGTTGATGGGGATTATGCGGGTTCCTGCTTAAGGGCTTAAGGCGGTAGAGCTGCTGCCAAGAGGCGGCCTGGTGGGCAGATGGCTGCAATGGGTGAACATTGATGGAAAGAGGTGGTTGCGTGTTCTACTATATCAAGAAGTTTTGGAAGCTGAGCGGCTTGATTATTTTCTTGCTGTTTATAGATGCGGGGCTGGCCTCGTACCGGAGCCTGGCCCTGATGGAATCCTTGGAGGAACTGGTGAGAGGGAATTTCCGGGGATTTCTGTTCTGGACTCTGCTGAATCTGCTTTGTGTGGTTCTGGTGCAGGTGCTTGTAGCGATAGAGGGCATTTTGGGCAAGCATGTCATACGGAAAATGAACAATCAGGTCCGACGCGACATGGCGGCGACGATGCTGCAAATGAGCCATGGCGAGTTCCACAAGCGGCAGACCGGAGAGTATCTGTCCGGGTTTACCAAGGACATAGATCAGATGGAACATTTAGCATGGGGACCATTTTTTGACTGGATCGGCATGGCCTTTACGGTGATGCATAGTATCATTGCGCTGTCCTGCCTCCATTGGTCCCTGACAGTTGCTGCCTTGATGTCCGCGCTGATTATGAGCCTGGCTCCTAAGCTGTTTAACAAGAAAATGGAAGCTGCGGGAGCTGTCTGCACCCGGGAGCAGGCAAAGGCTGTGAGCAAGCTGAAGGATTTGCTGGCGGGCTATGATGTTCTGCGAATTTTTGGCAGGAACCGCCGGTTCCTGCAAGGTGTGTCCCAGTGCAGCGAGGAAATAGAAGAGCCTGCCTTCCAGCGGTCCCGGACCCAGACGATTACGGGCAAGGTGTTGGCAGTGGCCGGTATCTTGTGTCAGGGAGCGATCAGTATTTGGATTGGCTTTCTGTCTTTCCAGGGCGTGATTTTGCAGACCGCGCTGTTCGGCAGCGGCAAGTTGATTGCTGCCGTTGCCGATGGCCTGAACACTCTGACGGATCTGCGCCTGTCTATTGCCTCCAGTAAACCGTATTTTGAGAAAATTACTGTCCATGACGATGGCTCCCAGGAAAAAGCTGGCCGGGCGATGCCGCCGGTGCGCGATGGGATTGCTATGGAGCACCTGAGCTTCCGGTATGGCGAGAAGACCGTTTTGCAGGATATGAACTTGCGCTTTAAAAAGGGGAGGAAGTACGCGCTCACCGGGCCGTCCGGCTGCGGGAAGTCAACGCTGCTCAAGCTGTTGCTGGGCTGGCTTCCGGATTATACCGGAACCATCCGTCTGGACGGCAAGGATGTTCGGGACTATACGCCGGAGCAGCTGCAGAAGCAGATGAGCTACATTGAGCAGGATGTGTTTTTGTTTAACACGACCATTCGGGAGAATATCACCTTAGGTGAGGAATTTACCGATGCGCAAATGGAACGCGCACTGCGTGACAGCGCCCTGGCGGGAGACCTGGAGCATATGCCGGAGGGCCTGGAAACCATCGTGGGAGAAGAGGGCAGCAGCCTGTCCGGCGGACAGAAGCAGCGCGTGGCCATTGCGCGGGCGCTGATCCACGACTGCTCGATCCTGCTGATTGATGAGGGAACCAGTGCCTTGGATCAGAAGAACGCGGACATTGTGGAAAAAAGTTTGCTGTCCAACCCGGATTTGACATTGATTTTGGTGAGCCATCATCTATCGGCGGAGCGGAAGCGGCAGTTTGACCAGGTATACGATTTGACGCCGGCGTCTCTGCCTGCGCAGTAAATTCAGAATTTCTGAGTTTGTTGCAAAATACCTTGGCATGGGATGGGCCAGTTTGCCCTTCGTACCCCAGATTGTGGCGCCACTGGGCACAGATAAAAAAGGCCGTGAAAAAGCTACCCTGCAAAAAAATGCTTTTGCAAGGCAGGGTGTTCCGTTGGGTGCCTAAGCCGCGGCAAGGCTGTGTTTTTCAAGAAGCGTGTAGCCTGCGTAATTGCTTTTGCCAGCTGCTGCTCCTTTTTATTAAGAAAGGCGGTCGTTGTCAGCACACCTGCATCTCCATTTGTGCGGACGCAAAGCGGCCGAATGGTTGATTGCTATGAAAAATCTTCCTGCAAAAAGTAAACGCTTTTTTATTTTGGCGTGCCTTATGAGCAGTCTGGAATCGGTGGCAATCAGCTTGAGCTTATATTACATGGCTCAAATTTTGGAGTTTGCTCAGGCAGGGCAGCGGAAAAATATGCTTTGGATGGTTGCCGTTTCGACTGGCTTGCTGCTGGCTGCTTATTTCCTCTATGCGGCCTCGACGGCTGCGCGTTTGGGCTATCTCTCCAGTGCGGAGGTGAGCCTAAAGCGGGACATTATGAAAAATGTGCTGCGGCGTCCGTGGAAGGGGTTTCAGCGGAATAATCGTGGGTATTATCTGAACCTCCTAACGACGGATACAGATATGTACCGCACCGACCGGATGGACTCGGTTACGCTGATTTGCGGGTACGCGATTTCCGGCGTTGTTGCTTCGGTGATGCTATGCCTGATGAACACGTGGCTGTTTGTGGCGGGAATTTTGATATCGGCGACTCCGTTAATTTGCAGTAAATTTTTTACCAATATGCAGCGGCGAACCAGAGGCGCGTTTTCTGCACGCTCCGAGGAATACGCAAATGTCTTAAAAGAGACCGTAGACGGCTATGAGGTGATCCATACCAGCAATCAATCCGGGAATTTTTTAGACCGGTTTGAGGAGGCCAGCGCACAAAAGCAGCGCGCCTATTTTTCCTATGGCTTTGCCCGGAACATGAGCGCGAAAACCCTTTATACGGTTGCGTCTTTGGCAAATATTATTGGTGTCGGCGTGGGCGGTTTCCTGATTTTGCAGGGAAGCCTAAGCGCGGCAATGATGCTGGCAGCAACGGGGTACTTTTCCGAAATTTCCAACAGCCTTTCCAACCTCATTGAAGAGGCAGTGACGTTTCGATCCACAAAAGAGCTTGCAAAGAAGCTGGAGGAGGAACGGAATTTTCCCTGTCCGGCGGAGCGGGGCCTGGCGTGTGAGGAGAAACCTGCCATTACATATCAAAAGGTATCGTTCTCCTTTGACCAGAGACAGCTGTATCAGAATTTCTGCCATGTGTTTCGGCCTGGCGGCTGCTATGCGATTGTGGGAGAGAGCGGCAGCGGAAAGACGACCTTGGTCAAGCTGCTGCTCAAGTATTACGACCACTACACAGGGAAAATTTGCTTCGGAAGTCAGGACATTCAGGATATGGCGGAAAGCGAGATTTTAGCCCAGGTTTCCGTAGTCAACCAATCCGCCTTTTTGTTTAACGCATCGCTTTACGAGAATATTACAATGTTTGGCCATACGCCGGCGCCGGATTCCGACGCCTACCAAGCTCTGCTGGAGGAACTCAACCTGACGGATCTGGCGAAGCGCGTGGGTGAAAAACCCCTGGGGGACTTTGGCGACCACATTTCTGGAGGGGAGCGCCAGCGGATCTGTATCGCCCGGGCCATGCAGAAGCGCGCCGGTGTAATGATTTTTGATGAGCCAACCACGGGGCTGGACCCTGAAAATGTCAGGCTGATCCAGGAATTTATTTTCCGTCAGAAGCATATTACAAGAATTGTGATTACCCATGACTGGTCAAAGGAGTACCTGGACCGATTTGACGAGGTGATTCAGGTGCCGGGAGGGACTGATTGCGCTACCAATGAGAAACGGCGATCATGTGACAAGAAAAATTCTCCTGTTTGATTCATGTTCAATTGAAACCAGAAAATGGCGCACGAGGTTTTCCTCGTGCGCTAAACAATGAGGAAATGTGAATGGAACATGTACTGAATGTTGAAGATGTATTTAAAAGATACAAATCACAGGGCGATTATGCTGTAAAAAATGTTAGCTTTTCCCTTCTTGAAGGAGAAATTGTTGGGATTTTAGGGCCTAATGGTGCGGGAAAAAGTACATTAATTAAAATGATTTTAGGCGTAATTTGTCCAACAAAAGGGCAAATTTTGGTATTTGGGAACAATCCTCTACGTTTTGAGAAAAAAGATAAGGTTAAATTGGGCGTGTTCTTGGGCGGGAAATCCAATTTAATTTACCATTTGCCGGTCCTGGACAGCGTCCGGCTGTTTCAGTCCATCTACCGGGTTCCCAAGGCAGTGTTTGCGGAGAATCTGGCCCGCTACAGCCAGGCATTGCAGTGTGACGGTTTTTTACAGCAGCGGGTGGCGACCTTGTCTCTGGGACAGCGGCTGCGGGCGGAGCTGCTGTGCATTTTAATTTATGAGCCGCAGGTCCTGATTCTGGATGAGCCCACCTTGGGGCTGGACATTGAGGGAAAGCGGCAGTTTCGGGATGTGCTGCGCCGCCTGGTGGACCGGCAGCGTCTGAGCGTGCTCATCACCACCCATGATGTCAACGATATGCAGAAGCTGTGTAGCCGGATTCTGATGATTTGCAAGGGAGAGAAGGTCATGGATGTCACCAGCGGCCAGTTCGAGCAGCTGCTGTCGCGGCACAGCGTCCTCATCACCGATTGCCCGCCGCCGCTTCTCCCGAACGGGGTGCAGCTTCTGGAGAGAGAAAACGGCTGTAGCCGCTATCTGGTGCCGTCGGACCTGGTGGGGCAGTTCAAACGGGAAATTCAGACCGGCGCTTGCCGCATTCTGAAGCAGGAGGAACCGAGGCTGGAGGATATCTTGTATGAGTATTATCGTTAAGTATGCTGGCCTCTCCATCAAGAAGAATTTTACGTACCGGGCCAACGGCGCGCTGGTGATTCTGGACACGCTGATGGACTGCTTCTCCGTGTGGCTTTTCTGGATGTCTCTGATGGAGCTGGATTTGCAGCTGACAGGCTGGAGCAACCGGTCGCTCCAATTGTTCATGGGGTTTTCCCTGATTTCCTCCTCGGTTTCCAACCTGTTTGTAGGCGCATGGGACCTGGAGTCTCACGTGCTGGAAGGGACGTTGGACGCATATCTGGTGAAGCCCTGTTCTCCGATGCTGCTGATTCTTTTGGAGCGGGCCAACTTTTTGCGTTTTTTTGTGACCTTTCCCATAGGATTTGGGCTGGTGGCCGTCCAAGCCGGACGCGCGGGGCTGTGGGACGCCCTGCTGGGAACAGCCCTGTGTATCGGGGCCACCGTTTTGGTGGAGCTGCTCATCCTGGCGATTTATGAGCTTGTCTTCTGGGTGAAGAAGGTGGACTCCTATGCCGAGATAGCCGAGACGCTATGCTCCATCTCCCAGTACCCTCTGGTCCTTTTTGAGAAAAAGCTGGCTCTGTTTTTTACCTATGTCATTCCGGTTGCTTTCATTGGCACAGTTCCCACGGAGCTGATTACCGGCGGGGGAAGCCCCCGGTCTTTGCTGGCGCTGCCGGTGCTCGCCGCAGGTATTGTGGGATTGGTCTGCGTGCTGTGGAATCGGGGGAGGAAACGGTATGAATCGGCGAATTAAAAACGGCTATCTGATGGGCATGGCGCTCCAGCTGAAGGAGGAGAAGTGGTTCGGGGCGGAGTTCTGGATGTCCTATTTTGTCATTTTCATCAAATGTGTGTTTTATGATCAGGTGTTCCGCGTGCTCTTCCGGAACTCTGTGGAAATCGAGGCGGGCGCCCTCACGCTGTACTATATCATGGTCAACGTCGTGGCTTTTACCATTGCCCCGGCGCAATACGTCGCTTACGACCACATGGAGGGAATCAACAGCGGGGCCATCATTCCGTTTCTGCTGCGGCCCAACAGCTACATCCTGTCCCGCTATTGCAACCGGCTGACCTCTGTGGCTGTGCGCCTGATGGTCAATCTCTTGCTCATCTGGGGCGTCTCCTGGTTACTGGGGCGCGGGCTCACGGTGGCTGCCGCAGGGATGGGGCTGCTCTCTATTTTGCTGGGGTTTACCATTTTGTATCTGATTCAGGCGGTCATTGGCTGCTGCACCGTTTGGTTTCGGGATATCACGCGGTTTCGGGATGTGATATACTCCCTGCTTCTGATTCTGGGCGGCCGCTTGCTTCCCAGTGAGCTGCTGTTTTCCGGCCTGAAGGAAATCGTCTATTACACGCCGCTTCCCTATGTCTATGATGTGCCGGTGCGGGTTTTGATGGGAGACGCGCCCCGGTTTGCCATCGGCATGCAGGTGGTATGGGCGCTATTATTTGGCGCCGGTTACCTCTTTTTGTTTGAAAGATGTGTGAAACACAATATGGAGCTTGGCGGCTAGCCGGTTGCCTGGGGCCGTCCGGAGGCGCTGCATGGACCCGAAGGGGGCGGAATGCAGCGCCTTTCGACGCATTGGAAATTTTTTGGGAGCCTGTTTGCAGGAATGGGGCCGGGGTGGTATAATATAATGAAAATGCGGCGTCTGTAGGGCCCGATGCGCATCGGGGTGCAATTGGAAATTTCTGAGAGGATGTGTTGCATGAAAAAGAGGACCAAACTGGCCGACCGCCTCCTTCCCAACTACTCCAAGGGCGAGGAAATTATGAATATGGTGACGCACATGGCCGGCGGCGCGTTGGGCGCTGCCGCATTGGTTTTGTGTGTGATTCGGGCGGCTCTGAGAGGCGGCGGGGTGGACGTGGCCGGCGCGGCGATTTACGGCGTCAGCCTGATTTGCCTGTATACCATGTCCAGCGTCTATCATGGCCTGCGCCCAGGCATGGGGAAGAAGGTTATGCAGGTCCTGGATCACTGCACCATCTATTTTCTCATTGCCGGCAGCTATACGCCGGTGGCTCTGTCGGCGATCCGGCCTGTGGACCCGGCGCTGGGGATTGGGCTTGTGATTTTCCAGTGGGCGCTGACGGCGCTGGCGGTGACCCTGACGGCCATTGACCTGCGCAATTACCGGGTGTTTTCCATGATTTGCTACATCGGCATGGGGTGGGCCATTTTGCCCTTTGTTCCCCAGGCAGTCGAGGCCCTGGGCCGGACCGGCTTTCTTCTGCTGCTCGCCGGGGGCATTGCCTATACGGCGGGCGCGGTGCTTTACGGCGTCGGCGTCCGTAAAAAATGGCTTCACTCGGTGTTTCACATTTTTGTGGTGTTGGGCAGCGTGCTGCATTTCTTTGCGATTTTTTTCTACGCGCTGTAAGGCGGAAGGCGCTTCCGGTGCAAAAAATTGGCTTTTTCGGAAAAAAACCCTTGCAATTGGACCTGCAGTTTGCTACAATATCCTAGCGTGGCCAAAAAGCCGCAGCAAAACCACACACCCGGAGATCAGGGCCGCAGGTGCCGCCCAGGCGGTGCGTTCCTGAGATGATCGGGGTGGAGGCAAAACAAAAAAGGAGAAATATTATGGCAGTCGTATCTATGAAGCAATTGCTGGAAGCCGGCGTGCATTTCGGTCATCAGACCCGCCGCTGGAACCCCAAAATGGCCCCCTATATCTACACGGAGCGGAACGGGATCTATATCATCGACCTGCAGAAGACCGTGAAGAAGCTGGAGGAGGCCTATTCCTTCGTCCGTGAGTTGGCCGCCAACGGTGAGAGCATCCTGTTTGTGGGCACCAAAAAGCAGGCTCAGGACGCCATCAAGGAAGAGTCCGAGCGGGCCGGTCAGTTTTATGTCAACGCCCGTTGGCTGGGCGGTATGCTGACCAACTTCCGCACCATGCGGACCCGGATTGACCGTCTGGCTCAGCTGCGGAAGATGGAGGAGGACGGCACCTTTGCCATGCTCCCCAAGAAGGAAGTCATCAAGCACCAGGGCGAGATCGCTAAGCTGGAGAAATACCTGGGCGGCGTGAAGGAAATGAAGAAGCTCCCCGGCGCTCTGTTCATTGTGGACCCCCGCAAGGAGCGTAACGCCATTGCCGAGGCTCGGAAGCTCAACATCCCCATTGTGGCCATTGTGGATACCAACTGTGATCCCGATGAGATCGATTACGTGATTCCCGGCAACGACGACGCCATTCGCGCCATTCGCCTCATTGCCGTCACCATGGCCAACGCCGTGATGGAGGGCCGTCAGGGCGAGAGCTACAGCGAGGAGCCCGCTGCTCCTGCCGCCGCTGCGGAGGAAGCCGCTCCCGAGGCCCCTGCCGCCGAGTAAGCATATTGAGACAAGGGGCTGTTGCCAAGCGGAACGAAGGGGACCGCTCCCGCCGTTTGCTGCAACGGCCCTTTTGAAAATACGGTACCAAGACGATACTAGGAGGATTTTGACTATGGCATTTACTGCTGCAGATGTAAAGAAATTGCGTGAGATGACCAACGTGGGCATGATGGACTGCAAGAAGGCTCTGACTGCCTCCGACGGCGACATGGACAAGGCGGTGGAATGGCTCCGGGAGAAGGGCCTGGCTGCCGCTGCGAAGAAGTCCGGCCGCATTGCCGCCGAGGGCGCCGTCTGCGCCGTTGTGGAGAACGGCGTGGGCGCCATTGTGGAAGTCAACTGTGAGACGGACTTTGCCGCGCAGTCCGACAAGTTTACGGACTTTGTCAAGGATGTGGCCGCCGTGGTGGTACAGTCCGCCCCTGCCGACCTGGACGCCCTGCTGGCTGCTCCCTACCCCAACACCGACAAGACCGTGGGCGAGATGATTCCCGAGAAGGTTCTGGTCATCGGTGAGAATCTGAAGGTCCGCCGCTTTGCCCGGTACGACACCGGCGTGACGGTTCCCTATATCCACATGGCAGGCCGCATTGGCGTCCTGGTGAACATGGAGGTGGAGGGCCTGGAGGCCGCTGCTGTGACGGAGCTGGGCAAGGATCTGTGTATGCAGGTAGCTGCCATGAACCCTGCGTTCTGTGACAAGGCGGACGTGGATCAGGCCACGCTGGACAAGGAGAAGGAGATTCAGCTGGCTCTGGCCATGAACGAAAATGCCAAGTCCGACCGTCCCAAGCCCCAGAACATCATTGAGAAAATGGTGATGGGCCGCATCGGCAAGTATTATGAGGAAAACTGCCTGATGCAGATGGAGTTTGTGAAGGAAAAGGGCGTCTCGGTAGAGAAGCATGTGGCCGCTGTGGCCAAGGAACTGGGCGGTCGGATCACCGTCAAGTCCTTTGTTCGCTTCGAGCGCGGCGAGGGCATTGAGAAAAAGCAGGAGAACTTCGCCGAAGAGGTCGCTGCGCAGATGAACCTGGGCAAGTAAGATCTGCCCGTCTCGAAACCGCTTATATAACGGCATACGGCATAGTCAGCTTTGACTATGCCGTATATTTTTATATGGTATGGTTGTCATAAAGGCCTCCCATAGGTAACCGTCAAATGTAACCGCATATGAAATCACCGCCGTGGAGAGCTTTGCAG
>UREY01000011.1 GCA_900546915.1 uncultured Eubacteriales bacterium | reverse complement strand
TGTTTCATATTGGAGAGCCTTCCGCAAGTCGGTGGTAGGTTTGACGCTTACTTTCTTACCTTGCAGAGCCGAAATTCAAAGGCTTTCAACCTAAAAACGAACAACGGCATCCAACCGTGATATGCTCCCCGGCGGGCGGCCATGAAAAAAAGAGTGTGAGATCCTCGTTTTCACGGAATCTCACACCCATTTTCACATCCGATCCTGAGCAGCGCGGACTCTGCCGCTTTGCACTCCGGTTAACCGATGGGCTCCACCCAGCCGTAGGGATCCGGCCGTTCGCCCCGCTGGATGCCCACCAGGCAGTCGTACATCTCCTGGGCCACCGGGCCGATCTTGCCTCCGTTCAGAATCATAGACCGGTCATGGTAAGCCAGCTCTCCCACCGGGGAGATGACGGCGGCGGTGCCGGTGCCGAAGGCCTCGGTGAGGCGGCCCTGCTCGTAGGCCTCAAACAGCTCGGCCACGCTGATGCGCCGTTCCTCTGTGGCAATCCCCTTGTCCCGAGCCAGCTGGAGCACGCTTTTGCGGGTGATACCCGGAAGAATGTTGCCCTCCAGCTGGGCGGTGACGATTTTGCCGTCCAGAACGAACATCATGTTCATGGCGCCCACTTCTTCCACGTACTTGTTCTCCCGGCCGTCCAGCCAGAGGACCTGCTCAAAGCCCCTGCTCTGGGCCTCAAAGGTGGCCTTCAGAGAGGCGGCGTAGTTGCCGCCGGTCTTGGCCGCGCCGGTTCCGCCCTTGACGGCCCGGACGTACCGGTCCTCAATGTAAATCCGGACGGGAGCCATGCCGTTTTTGTAATAGGAGCCCGACGGGGAGCAGATGATGTAGTACAGGAAGTGACGGGCCGGATGGACGCCCAGCTCCGCGCCGTCGGCGATCATGGCCGGCCGCAGGTACAGGGAAGTCCCCTCGCTGTGGGGAACCCAGTCCCGCTCCAGCTCCACCAGGGTTTTCATCGCCCGGACCTGGAATTCCGGGTCCAGAGGCGGCATGCACATCCGGTCGGCGCTTTGGTTCATCCGGTTGGCGTTCTCCATGGGACGGAACATCTGCAGGCCGCCGTCCGCCCGGCGGTAGACCTTCAGTCCCTCAAAGATCTCCTGGCTGTAATGGAGCACAGGGGAGGCCGGATCGATGGACAGAGGCCCGTAGGGCTGAATTCTGGCGTCGTGCCAGCCCCGTCCCTCGGTGTACTCCACCAGGAACATGTGGTCGGTGAACAGCCGGCCGAAGCCGAGGCTGGATTCATCCTCGGGCTTCTGCTTCGGATGCTGGGTTTGGATTACTTGAATGTCTAATTCCATGGTCGTTCTCCCTCCGATTCTCAGCGAACGCAGGCGGCGCCCCGGCGCAGGGCCTCAATGTTCAAATCCACCAGCTTGGCCTTGGGGCCGGTGAACATGTGGATCAGCATTTCCTTGATGGTCTCGGTGCCCAGGTTTTTCATAGCCTCGATGTAGGCGCCCAACATGACCATGTTGGCCACCTTCAGATTGCCCAAATCCTGGGCAATCTCCAGACAGGGGACGTAAACGGCCCGCACATCCGGACGCTGGACCTTCTCCTGGATGATGGAGCTGTTGACGAAAACCGTGCCGTTGGGCACCACGCTGGGCTCGAATTTCAACAGGGAGGGCAGGTTCATGGCGATGAGCTCCGTGGGCTCCAGGACGATGGGGCAGATGATGGGCTCGGAGGAGATGACCACGCAGCAGTTGGCGGTGCCGCCCCGCATTTCCGGACCGTAGGAGGGCAGCCAGGACACATCCTTGCCCTCTTTCATGCCCGCCTCGGCCAGGGTCTTGCCGATGGCCATCACGCCCTGTCCGCCGAAGCCGGCGATCATGATTTCGTTGGTCATGTCTATTTTACCTCCCCTGTGATGTCCTTGTACGTTCCCAGTGGGAAATAGGGAATCATATTTTCCTTCAGCCACTCGATGGAAGCCGCAGGCGTCTTGCCCCAGTTGGTGGGACAACAGGCCAGAACCTCCACAAAGGTAAAGCCGGCGCCCTCCTGCTGGAGGCGGAAGGCCTTCTGAATGGCCTTCTTGGCCTTATTCAAATTGGGAATGTCCGTGGCGCAGACCCGGGCGGCATAGGCGCAGCCCTCCAGGGTGCTGATGATCTCCGCCATCCGGATGGGCGAGCCGTAGTGATCCTTCTGTCGCCCCAGAGGCGCCGTGGTGGCCTTCTGGCCCACCAGGGTGGTGGGCGCCATCTGCCCGCCGGTCATGCCGTATATGGCGTTGTTGATGAAAATTGTGGTGAATTTCTCCCCCCGCATGGCGGCGTGGATGATCTCCGCCGTACCGATGGCCGCCAGGTCGCCGTCGCCCTGATAGGTGAAGACGATGGTACCCGGGGGGCTGACCCGCTTGATGCCGGTGGCCACAGCGGGCGCCCGGCCGTGGGCGGCCTCGTGCATGTCGCAGTTAAAATAGTTATAGGCAAAGACGGAGCAGCCCACCGGAGCCACGCCCACGGTGTTGCCCAAAACGTCCATTTCCTCCAGGGTTTCGGCCACCAGCTTATGTATGATGCCGTGGGTGCAGCCGGGGCAGTAGTGCAGCTCGGCATCGGTCAAGCCCTTGGACTTCTGATATACAATCGCCATGTTTCTTACCTCCCCATAGCCTGTTTCGCCGCGGCGGCCACATCGGCAGGCGTGGGCACCACGCCGCCGGCCTTGCCCACGAAGGACACGGGACGGCAGCCCTCCAGGGCGATTTTCACGTCGTCAATCATCTGGCCCATACTGAGCTCCACGTCCACCACGGCCTGCACGCTCTTTTGCATGGCCACCTGCTTTAAGGCCTTGCCGGGGAAGGGCCACAGGGTGATGGGGCGCAGGAGTCCGGCCCGGATGCCCTCCCGCTCCAGCTGGCCGATGGCCGCCCGGGCGATCCGGGAGGGCGTGCCGTAGGCCACGAACAGGACCTGGCAGTCCTCGGTGTTGACTTCCTCCCAGCGGGTTTCGTTTTCCTCCATGGCCCGGTACTTGGCGGCCAGGCGCTCGTTGTGGTCGGCGCAGAGGTTGGGATCGATGTACAGGGAATTGATGACATTGGGCTGCCGCTCTCCCTTGGTGCCGGTGGTGGCCCAGGGCTTGCCGGGCAGGTCCCGGCGGGGCACCTCGTGCCACTCAATGGCCTCCATCATCTGACCGATCATACCGTCGGCCAGGACCATGACGGGATTCCGGTACTGGTCGGCCACATCAAAGGCGATCTGCACATAGTCCGCCGCCTCCTGGATGGTGGCCGGGGCGAACACCAGGTGCCGGTAGTCGCCGTTGCCGCCGCCCCGGGTGGCCTGATAATAGTCGCCCTGGGCGGGCTGAATGGTACCCAGACCCGGGCCGCCGCGCATCATGTTGACGATGACGGCAGGCAGCTCCGCGCCGCACATATAGGTGATGCCCTCCTGCTTCAGGGAGATTCCGGGAGAGGAGGAGGAGGTCATGACCCGAGCGCCGCAGCCGGCGGCGCCGTAGACCATGTTGATGGCCGCCACCTCGGACTCGGCCTGCAGGAAGCAGCCGCCCACCTGAGGCAGGTGCAAAGACAGATACTCGGGAATCTCGTTCTGCGGAGTGATGGGATAGCCGAAGAAGTATTTACAGCCGGCGCGAATGGCGGCCTCGGCAATGGCCTCATTGCCTTTCCAAAGTTCTTTCTCCATAGGGTCCTCCTTACGTGCGTTCCACGGTGATGATGGAATCGGGACAGATTTTGGCGCAGCTGGCGCAGCCCACGCATTGCTCCATGTCTTCAGGGCGCACCGTAGCGGGGTGATATCCCTTGCGGTTGGTGGTGGATTCGTCCATGACGATGATATGTTTGGGACAGACCAGCGTGCATAGCTCGCAGCCCTTGCACCTGTCCCGACGGAAGGTTACGATTCCGGCCATGATAGATGTTCCTCCTCACAAGTGGTAATTTCCCAGGGTTTTTTCATATAGAGATCCATTGGCAAAATGGGTTCTATCAGCTGATCGCGCACCTGCGGCAAAAACCGGCGCTCCACGGCGTGACACACCACGGGCAAGCCCGTCTGCCGGGATAGCTGAGCGGCCAGGGCCGCTCCCTTCCGGATCTCATCCGGGGTGGTTTCGCCGCAGAGGTGGGTGTTGTTGACGATGCCGGTGACCTTCTGGCGGCATTCGGCCTCAATACCCCGCATATACGCCAGGGCCCGGTCCAGGTCCCGGGTCTCCGGCCGGTTGGCGTTGAGGACATACAGAAGGTCGAATTCCTCCCTCCGGAGCTGGGGGGCAAACCGGGCCAGAACCCGGGCGCCGATGGGATCGCCGCCTATATCCAGGACGCCGGTCCAGCTCGGATCCTGAAAAACCGACAAAACCTCCGGATTCAGGGCGGGAATGTCCGCCACGCCGCCGCAGGAGGTGACGATCACCCGGATTCCGGCAGCCTCCAGCCGCCCGGCTTGCTCATAGGAGCGGAAATAGGGGTTTACAATGTCCAGATCCGCCAGAGCGGTCTTCCGGCCCGTGCCTGCCAGCTGCAGGGCCAGATTCACGGCGTACTCCGTCTTACCGCTGCCGTAGTGACCGGTGATAATTTGTATGCGTTTCAATACTCCAGGACCTCCTCCTGGCCCTTCAGGACCCGGATGGCGCCCTGGGCCAGAGAGAGCATCTCGTCCTCTCCGGGATAAATATAGACCGGGGCCAGATAGTCCACGGATTCTTTGATCCAGCCCATGAGCATCGAATCGTAGGCAAAGCCGCCGGTGAGCAAAATGGCGTCCACCTTTCCCTGCAGGACGGCGCCGGCGGCGCCGATCTCCTTGGCAATCTGATAGGCCATGCCCCGGTAAGCCAGCTCCGCCTGCTTGTCGCCCTCTTTGATTCGGCGGGAGACCTCCCGGCCGTCGTTGGTACCGGCGTAGGCGGCCAGGCCGCAGTGGAAGGTGAAGAACTCCCGCAGCTCCTGGAAGGTGGTCCCGTACTTGCCGCTGAAGGCGGCCCGCAGCACGTCCAGCACGGCGATGGTGCCGGGACGCTCGGCGGTATAGGCGCCCTCTCCCTCCAGGCCGTTGTTCACATCCACCACCCGGCCGTTTAGGTGCACGCCCACGGTGACGCCGCCGCCCATATGGGTCACGATGAGACGCAGCGCATCATAGTTCAGGCCGTACTCTGCGGCGTACCGCTTGGCGATGGCCTTTTGATTGAGGGCATGGAAGCGGGGACGGCGGGGGAAATCCGGACAGCCGGAGAGTTTGGCCAGCTCCGACATCTCGTCAATAACCGGCGGGTCGACCACATAGGCCGGGCGACCGATTTCCGCGCCGATTTCCGCAGCCAGAATTCCGCCCAAGTTGCACACGTGGGTGCCGTAGGTGCAGTTGCGCAAATCCTCCAGCATCCTCTCGTTGACGGCGTAGGTGCCGCCCAGCAGGGGCCGCACCAGGCCGCCCCGGCCGACGATGGCGTCAAACTCCTCCATATTGACGCCCTGCTGGGCCAAATAGGACAGGATCAGGGGCTTGCGCAGGGCGGCGTTTTCCTCCATGCTGCTGACGCCCTCCAGATCCTTGGGGCTGTGGTGGAACACCTGCTGCAGCAGGCAGGTGTCCCCCTCGTAGACGGCCACCTTGGTGGAGGTGGAGCCGAAATTCATCGCCAATACTTTATATTCTTCCATATGTATGATACTCCTTCGTCACAGGTTGGTGGACGCAATGGCCAGGGCCAGGGCGATGGAATGCAGTTTGGTTTGCTCGCTGTCCGCCCGGGAGGTGACAATCACCGGCGCTTTGGCTCCCACAATGAGACCGGCGTTTTGCGCCTTGGCCAGGAAGACCAGGGACTTGTAAAACACGTTTCCGGTTTCGATGTTGGGGACCAAAAGGATGTCTGCATGACCGGCGCAGGGATCTGCAATGCCCTTATGCCGGGCGGCCTCAGGCGAAACGGCATTGTCCAGGGCCAAAGGACCCACGACGGTGCAGCCCGGCAGGCTCCCCGCCCGGTTGGCCTCCACCAGAGCCGCCGCATCCAGGGTGGCGGGCATCTTGGGATTGACCTTTTCCACAGCGCACAGGCAGGCCACAATGGGGTTGGGATTGCCCAGGGCATGTGCGACTTTGACCGCGTTGCCGATGATGTGCTTCTTGGCCTCCAGGTCCGGGGCGATATTCATGGCCGCGTCGGTGACATAGAGCAGCCGGTCGAAGCCGGGCACCTGAAACAGCGCCACATGAGACAGGACAGGCGCGTCCCGCAGGCCGATCTCCCGGTCCAGCACCGCCTTGAGGATCACCGAGGTGTCGACGATGCCCTTCATGACCGCGTCGGCCCGGCCCTCCCGGACCAGCTTCACGGCCTTGCGGCAGGCCTGAACCGGATCCGGCTCGGGGACAATCTGGTGTGGCTCCAGGGAAATCCCGTGGTCATGGGCAATGGCGCGGATCCGGCTCTCGTCGCCGACGAGAATCGCAGTGGCAATGCCCAGCTTTCGGGCGGCGTCCACAGCCAGCAATACCTCCGCGTCCTGAGCCGCAGCCACCGCCAGAACGCGGTTTCCCCGCTCCTGGGCGGCGCGGTGGAGGGATTCCAGTGATTGAATCATAATCCATCTCCTTCAAAATTGTGGTTTCTGCCTAAAGGCGATTGCAAATTCGCCGGGGCCGTCGTTCAAGTTGCTACATCCATTCTATGATATGATAAATTTCCGGAATGTCAATCGGAAAAACTCAGAATTGGCGAAATTCACAAAACGAGGGATGCATTTTTGGAGAGGACGCCGGAAATGTGTCCACAACAGAAAGACGTTTGCGCAAAAGGATATCTGCCCAAGCGTCACAATGCTGCAACGCTTTTTTGCTGCGCCTGACCCCCTTTCGGGCCGCCCCGAAAGGGCACCCCGCCGCCGGACCGCCCGGCCCGGACAGGAAAAACCGGAAACCAGGCCCCGCCCCTTCCCGCCGGGAGCAGCCAAAGGCCTGAATTTCCAGGAAAGGAGAGATCTGGGGCTTCAAATTTCGCGGAATTTCTGCTATGATACAACAAAAAAGCAAAATGATCAGGGGGAATTCGCATGTCCATCGACACATTGCAGGAAAAAATCCGCGCCCTCAAAAATCCCTCCATGGTGGGGCTGGACCCCACGCCGGAGGTGGTGCCGGGGTACCTGCTTGAGGAGGCCCGGCAGGAGCTGGGCGCGACGCCGGAAGCTGCGGCAGCGGCCTACCGCCGGTTCTGCCGGGAGCTGATGGACGGCCTGCAGGGGCTGGTCCCGGCGGTGAAGGTGCAAAGCGCCTGCTTCCACGCCCTGGGCAGCGCCGGGGTCGCCGCCATGCAGGAGGTCCTGCGCGATGCCCGGGACCGGGGGTATTACGTCCTGCTGGACCTGATGCGGGGCGATGTTACCGGCACGGCTCAGCTCTGCGCCGCCTCCGTCTTCGGTACGGTGGAGGCCGCCGGGCCCGGATACCGGCCGTATCCCTGTGACGCCGTAACCCTCCACGGTTACCTGGGCAGCGACAGCGTGAAGCCCTTTTTGCCCTATTGCCGGGAGGAAGAAAAAAACCTGTTCCTCGTGGTAAAAACCTCAAACCGCTCCTCGGTGGAGGTCCAGGACCTGCTCACCGGCGGGCGGCTGGTTCACACGGCGATGGCCGATTTGGTCAGCCGCTGGGGCAGCGATTTGTACGGCAAATGCGGCTATTCCCAGGTAGCCGCCGTGGTGGGCGCCTCGTATCCCCAGGTTCTGAAAAGCCTGCGGGCCAAGTACGACCGGATGTTCTTTCTGGTCCCGGGCTACGGCGTCCAGGGCGGCACGGCAAAAAACGTTCAGTACGCCTTCGACCGGTTCGGACACGGAGCCGTCGTCTGCGCCTCCCGGAGCATTTTAGGCGCCTGGCGGCAAGGCGAAAGCCAGGGAGAAGATTATGTAAATCAAGCCGTCCAAGCTGCGGAAAAGATGAAAAAAGATCTGGGAAAATACACTGTAATTATGTGAGGGAATCCAATGACCACAATCTATCTGGTGCGCCATGGAGAGGCGGAGGGCAATGCCTTTCGCCGGATTCACGGCCAATACGACACCCTTTTAACTCCCACCGGCTTCCGGCAGACCGAAGCCCTGGCCCGGCGGTTTCGGGAAATTCCGGTGGACGCCTGCTTCTCCAGCGACCTAACCCGGGCCAGTCTCACCGCCCGAGCGGTCTACCTGCCGAAGCGTCTGCCCTTGTACCGGGACCCTGCATTCCGGGAGATCCGTCTGGGCCGGTGGGAGGATCTGCCTTTCGGCTACCTGGAGCGGGTAGAAGCCGAAGCCATCGCCTGCTTCCGCCGGAACCCGGTCGCCTGGCAGCTGGAGGGCGCCGAGGGCTTCCATGAATATACCTCCCGCTTCATCCGGGGCATGAAAGCGGCCGCCGCCCGGTTCCCGGAGAAAACCATCGCCATTTTCTGTCACAGCGCCGTCCTGCGGGGGGTGCTGATGGAGCTGTTTTTCCACCGGGACCCCGCCCAGGTCCCCTACTGCGACAACACGGCGGTGTCCAAGCTCCTTTGGGACGGCCGCGCCTTCACCTATGAATTTCTCAACGATAACAGCCACCTGCCGGAGGCTCTGCAGGGATCGCGGCAGAGCAGCCGGAGATGCTGCAACCTGTGGTACCGGTCCATAGACCGGCAGGTCCCGCCGGGCTGGCCCCAGCCGCCGGAGCACGCCGTTTCCTTTTTGGCCATGGCTCAGGAAGAGCCGGTGGGCCTTCTGAGCTTGGACCGCCAGGCCGGACGCATTTGCCGTCTGTTCCTCCCGGACAAATTCCGGGGACAATATGGAGAGGATCAGCTCCTGGGCCAGGCCGTCAGCTGTCTGCGCCGGTGGGGCCACAAGACCGTCACCATCCGCCGACAGGACGCAGAGCCCGACGAGCTGCTGGACCGGTACGGCTTCCGCCCGGCAGGAGCCCTTCTGTCCTGCAATCTGGACCCCAGCGTTTACAGCTGGGATACCCCGCCCCGGGACCGGCTGCCCGGGAACACGCCAGAGCCGTCTCCCGCCGCAGGGGATGCGGCTGCAGTCCGGCCCTGACGCGGCCCCTTGGGGCGGCCTTCTTACCGGCCGGTGCTCTCTGTCCGGCTTTCCCCTTGGCTCTCTCCGGTGGCGCCGGAGGTGGAGCCGGTAGCCTCGTTGCCGTGGGTGCCGTTGGTGGCGCTTTCCGTAGCCCCGCCGGCGCCCTCGGTGTGGGCGGTGGTGTTCTGGGTCTGCCCGGTGGGATTGCTTGTCCCGGTGGGCACCGTGGCTGTGCCGGTCCCGTTGGTGCCGTTTACCACGCCGTCCGTGCTCTTGGATACGTTGCCGCCTTCGCAGCCGGTGAGAAGCATGGCGGTAATCGCCAGTACAATTGCAAGAATTGATCCTTTTTTCACAAAAATTCCTCCTTCCAGTTCTGGCTAGGGTAGTATCTGCAAATTTTGAAACTTTCATACGAAAAACCGCCGGGGAATTTGCCGCCTTTATGGTCAACCTTCGGATTGACAGTCGTTGTAAAATTCTGTATGATAAACAGAAAGAAAATTTGAGCATTTTTCCATATTTTGATGAGAGGTGACAAAACATGAAAACCTGTCCAAGCTGCGGCGCTCTGAACGAGGACGCCGCAATCCAGTGTACATCCTGCGGCGTTCCCCTGGCGCAAGCGCCGGAGCAGTCCCCGGTCCTGACGCTCCCGGAAGAGGAGCAAGCCCTTCCGCCGGAATCCCCCGGGACCAAACGGTCCAAAAAGAAGCTTTGGATCGGTCTGGGTTCCGCCGCCGGTCTGTTGGTGATTGCCGCCGTGGTCCTGGCGGTCCTGTTTTTCAACCGCCCCCTGGGGAAGGTCCTGGCGGCCGCCAATCACACGGTTCAGCTCTTGACTCAGGAGCTGGAGCCCCTGGAAAACGCCGCAGCCGCTTGGCAGTCCATGGAAGACCTGAACGAGGCGGGCGCATATACCACCCAGGCCACTGTAGGGCTGCCGCTGCTCCAGGGCCGGGGGTACCTCACCTTAGACGCAGATTACGACGGCATCCAGAGGCGCACTGCCGTGGCCTTGGCCTTCGGTGTGGAGGAAGCCGGGGAGATCCGGGCCCAGCTGTATCTCACGCCGGAGGATGTTTCGGCCTGTGTCCCCCAGCTGTGGCCGGAGCAGGTGTTCTGCGCCACGGGGGAGGAGCTGGCCGCCGCCGTCAACGAGTCGGCCGGAGAGGAGCTGCTTTCGCCGGACTCCTTTGCCCAGCTCGTCCCGGAGCCCGGCGCCGACGTCCCTCTGCTGGAGCAATATGAGGCTGCCTGCGGCGAGGAGCTCACCGCCTATCTCCGCTCCCTGGATGCCCAGCGCCTCAGCCGCCAAGACGAGGACGCCTCCTGGACCTACTATCAGCTCACCTCCAACCCGGAAAAGCGCCGGGCTCTGCTGGAGGGCACCGCCCGGTTTTTGAAGGAAAACAGCAACATGCTCCAGTCTGCAGCCATGTCCGTCACCGACGACACAGCCCAGTGGGAGGCCGCCGTAGACGCGTGGATAGACGGGCTGGATTCCTGGCAAGACCCCACTGTGGCCGTGGACGGCCGGGGCCGGCTGGTCTGCCTGGAGCTCACCGACGGCATAGACGTCTATACCTTCCGCCTCACGGGAGCCGAAAAGCTCTGGCAGAGCTACAGCCTTTCGGTCAACGCAGAGCCGGTTCTCACCGGCGGAATCTGGGTGGAATCCGGCGTCCTGACCTGGCAGAACACCGTTGTCGGCGGGGAGCAGACGCCGCAAGAGAGCTTCACCTTGACCTATCAGGATCAAGACGGCGCCTACCGCCTCTGCATTCAAGACGACACCCTTTTCTCCGGCAGCCTGCGCCGGGAAGCGGAAGGCGACGTATCGTTTACCATGGAAATATTCCCGGAGGAAGACGACAGCTTCTCCCTGGGCTACAGCCTCCTTCCTCTCCGGCAAGCCCCGGAAAAGCTGCCGGGCCAGGAGGTGGACCTGCTGCATCTGTCCGATGGGGCCAAGCAGGAGCTGTCCGCCGCCGCCGTGCAGCAGGCCCTGGGCGACGAGGATGTGATGGGCCTTCTGGGCCTGTTCCTGGGGCTGGGATACTGAGACGGAACCGGATTTTTACCGGGGATTTTCCCCAATCCCGGTTGCTATTTGAGACGGAATCCTGTATAATGAAACCGTTGAAAAAAAGAGAAGGAGACTGGCAATGAAGAAACTTTCTGTGAAAAAGGGCGCCGCCTGTATGGCTTGCCTGGAGTGCGTGCAGGCCTGCTCCCGGGCCTTTTACAAAGAATTCCATCCGGACAAATCCTGCATTCAGATCGTGGAAAAAAACGGCGCGCCAAAGCCCATGACCTGCATCCAGTGCGGCAAGTGCGCCAAGGCCTGTGAAGCGGGCGCCATCACCCAGAACCCCAAAACAGGGGTGTACATGATCAACAAGAAGCTCTGCACAGGCTGCGGCAAGTGCGCCGAGGTCTGCCCCTTCCATGTGATCGTTCCTCCCGCCGTTTCCGGCGGCCCGGCGAGCAAGTGCATCGCCTGCGGCATCTGCGTCAAGAGCTGTCCCATGGAGATTCTGGAAATCGTGGAAAAATAACGCAAGCCTCCGTCGCCGGAAGCCCCTGGCGCAGATCGGAGAATTTGACTCTTGACATTTGTCTCGGCAGCCGTATAATAGAGGGCAAGAACAATGAAATGGAAGGGATCACTCCGATGAGCGACAGCGACAGTAGCGACGACCACGACAGCTGCCCTATTTGGATCTTAAATAGTAAATAAGCATAGCCTGCGCCGGGCCTTCCGGTTGCGGGCTATGCTTGTTTTCGCTTTTGGAGCCCACCATCATGAGGAGGAACATATTACATGAACAACATTCTATGGCAGATCCTGCTGCAGGTCTTGCTCATCGGCCTCAACGCCATTTTTGCCTGCGCCGAAATTGCGGTTCTGTCTGTGAACGAAACCAAATTGGAACGCATGGCCGCAGACGGCAACCGGAAGGCCGCCCGCCTGCGCAAGCTGACCGTACAGCCCGCCCGGTTCCTGGCGACGATTCAAGTGGCCATCACCCTGTCCGGCTTCCTGGGCAGCGCCTTCGCGGCGGATAATTTTTCGGAGCTGCTGGTGAACTGGCTGGTAGACCTGGGCGTCAAGGTCCCGGTCAAGACGCTGGACACCGTCTCCGTCATTCTCATCACCATCATTCTGTCCTACTTCACCCTGATTTTCGGTGAGCTGGTGCCCAAGCGTCTGGCTATGAAGAAGCCGGAGCAGCTGTCTCTGGCCATGTCGGGCCTCATCAGCACCATTTCCAAATTTTTCGCCCCTCTGGTGTGGCTGCTGACGGTCTCCGTCAACGGGGTCCTGCGCCTGCTGCACATCGATCCCGAGGGGAACGAGGACGAGGTCAGCGAAGAGGAGATCCGGATGATGGTGGATGCCGGCGGCGAGCGGGGTGCCATAGACCGGGAGGAGCAGAGCTTCATTCAAAATGTCTTTGAATTTGACGACCTCACCGCAGACGAAATCGCCACCCACCGGACCGACGTGGACCTCTTGTGGCTGGACGAGACGCCGGAGCAATGGGCCGAAACCATCCGGGGCAGCCGCCACAGCATGTACCCCATGTGTCAGGAGTCCGTGGACCAGGTAGTGGGCGTTCTCAATACCAAGGACTATTTCCGCCTCACCGACCACAGCCGGGAAGCCATCCTGGCTCAGGCAGTGAAGCCCGCTTATTTTGTGCCGGAGACCGTCAAGGCCGACGTCCTGTTCCGGAATATGAAAAGCCGCCGGATCCGCTTTGCCGTGGTCCTGGACGAATACGGCGGCCTCAGCGGCATCGTCACCATCAACGACCTGTTGGAGCAGCTGGTGGGAGATTTTGACGACGAAGCGGTGGAGGACAACTCCGGTCCGGAGATCGAGCGCGTGGATTCCCACACCTGGCGGATTCAGGGCTCGGCTCCTCTGGATGAGGTCGCCCAGGAGCTGCATGTCGAGCTCCCCCTGGAGGAATACGACACCTTCGGCGGCTTGGTCTTCGGCGCTTTGGGGGCCATTCCCAACGACGGAGCCCAGCCGGAGCTGGAAGCCTACGGCCTGCAGGTGAAGGTCCAGCTGATTCAGGATCATCGCGTTCAGCGCGCTGTGGTCTGTCTCCTGGATCCCCCCCAGGATGGGGAGGAGCCGGACAAGGAACCGTAAACGCCCAAGCCTAGAAAAATGCCCCGCTTCCGGTCCGGTCACCGGCAGCGGGGCATTTCCCAACAAAAGAGAGGCAAAAAAATGAAAAAGCACTGTGCGAATAGGATACCAAAAAATTATTAAAAAGTCAGTCTGAAAATGTTAAGATACTATGAAGTTCCGTTTCCATACCATTGCTGGGAAACGGGACTTTTTTGGGCCCTGGAGGCAAGCGCCTCCAGGGCAGTCCCGGCCGGGTCAGGCGTCCAGGATTCCCAGACGGTCCAGCGCAACCATGGTACGAAGCAGATCGTAGCTCAGATTCAGCGCCTTCCCGTCACCTTGCAGGGCGCCCCGCTCCACCAGCTTTTGCGCTGTGGCGGCGGCCCAGTCCGGGACGTCGGCCAAATTGCGGAAGATGCGGGCATCCCGCTCCTCCTCCAGGTCCTGTTTGACCAGTTGCGTAATTTCCTCTCGGGTCATCGACGGTTCCTCCTCTTCCTCCTGGGCTGCATCCTCCTGTTCCAGCAGCCGGGCTACGTCGGCGCGGAAATCGTCCATGGTGACGCCGTACCGGCTCCACCAGTGGTCCACGTCGGCGTGATTGCTGGCGATCCCCAGGGCGGCCCCCTCGGCGTGGTCCACAAGCACCCCGGGGGCTAAGGGGTCCAGCCCAAATTTGCGGCACAGCTCCGCAGTCAGCTCCCGGGCCAGGCGGTAGGTCTTTTCCCAGTAGGCCCGGTCCCGAAGATTGTCTTCGCAGATTTCAAAAGACAGGTGGGTGTTGTTGGCGTCCCCGCCGCAGTGCCAGGCCCGGTACTCCCAGGGCAGGATCTGATAGGCCGCCACCTCCCCCGCCTGGGTCAGTCCCAAAAAGGCGTGGACGCAGACCTCCAAGCCCGGGCGGTTCCAATCATTCTGATTGGAATTGACCCCTAAAATGCCGTCGTCCGGCTGGACGTAGCGGCGCAAATTGGGGTTGTTGGCGCCGGTGGAGTGGACCATGATCCCCCGGGGACCCCGGTAATACTGGGCGTACCGGCTGTCCCGGTTGGCCGGGGCCTTGGCCAGCTCCGCCTGGTTGCGGGCATAGCAGTCGTTCCGGACCGCTATTTGTTGATACAGCTTCATGATTTCTCCCGGGTCAGCTGACACCCGGCCTCATGGACCCCCGTAGCCGCCAGACCGGAAACAATCCCCACGGACAGGGCCGTGAGAAAGTCGCCTGCGGGAAAGTCCGGCATAAACAGCCATCCCAAAATGCCCAGGACACCGCCCAAAAGTCCTGCCAAGCTGGGAATCCATTTGTTGTCCAGGGGCAAATTCTTAATGAGAAGCCCCATGAGATAGCAGATGACCGTAATCCCGGCCACCGATGCAATTCCAAAGCTTTCCATACGTTTCCTCCTTCCGCCGAGACGGCGAAGAACCTCAGCTCCGCTGCTCCAGGCGGTCCAGCCGTTGGGCCTGAAGGGCCTGGGCCGCTTCCAACTGAAAGGTTCTCTCTATCAGGTTATTGTGCGCCTGCACTTTTCGTTCCAATTGCTCCAGCCGGTAATTGACCAATTTCGAGCTGGTCACAACACCCGCCAGAGAGCCCAGCAACGTCCCAAGCAGGCTCATGGCGGCCACGACCACGGCTTCCGTCATTTTCATCGCCTCCTTCTTCCGGCCCAACACCCGCCCCCTGTCCGCCCAAGGGCCCCTTTGCCGCCTGTGATCAATAGGAAAAGCTTCTGTCCCGGCCGGGACCCAGGCGGGTGAGATAGACCGTTCTGGTGCGGCGGTTCAGTGTGACAAGATCGATTGCCTGCTCTGCCGGCGTTCCGGCGGTGCGCGGCTCCTCCTCCGGGTCGTAGGACAGATCGGCGTCGCAGGTGGTCACCGCCACATGGAGCGCGCCCACCTGCGCCAGCGCATCCCGATGGAGGTGGCCGGAAAAGCAGCCCACCACCTCCGCCCTCTGGACCTGCGTAAAGTCCACGTCAACGGCTGCATAATCCCAGGGCTTGGTGGTCTGGTATTGAATCTCCTCGTCCAACGTGACGATCACCTCCTGACCCGGCTGCGGGATGAGGCCGGTCAGACGGACATAGGCCAGACCGGCGTGCTGAACCATCTGTTCGCCGCTGTTGGAGACCGTAAGCAGATAGGTCTTCACATCGTCGTCATAATCGGAGGAAACCACCACATCAGAAAAGGAATTGGGATTGATCTGCGCCATAAACCGGCGGTTTTCGTCGTAAAAGTGAATTCTTCCGTACCGCTCCCCATCCGGCGCGGCCCCGTAAATATCCAACCCCCGGATGTGCAGGGTCTGTCCCTGAACCGCCGGGATGAAATTGGTGGTGAGGACTCCGGCGGCGGGCGTCTCCACGCCGGAGGAATTCACCCGGTATCCCGCCTTCCAATCTCCGGAGGAGGGGTCGGCCCGGTTGGTAAAGGCCGGTGCGATGGCCCCGCCGCCACCCTGACTGCTGCCCGGATACACCCCCTGATAGGTTCCGCCTGTGGCGAAGGCGTTGAGCATTCCGGTCAGCAGGGTGTGATCCCGGAATTTTCCCTCCTGATCCTCATGAACCGGCACATGGGTCACCACCACCAGGGCCCAGCCCGGCTCTGAAAAGCGCAGGCCGGTCTCCGCCACCCAGTCAAGCTGCGCCTGACCAAAGCCGTACCGGTTTTGCCGGGGATACAGGGCCGCCCCGCTCTCATCCTCTCCATAGGGGCACCAGACGCTGTTCAGGACCAGAAAGCGCACCTTGGATGTTGGGTCATCCAAATAATAGTAGCTGCCGTCCGGTCCCCGGGCCGTACAGGGGCAATCTCGGAACATGCGGCGATACAGCGCCTCCGGCGTAAAATTATAGGCGTAGGGCGTTCCGTCCACCAGGCCCCAGGAGCCGTCATGGTTCCCCAGGGCCGTGAGCAATCGGCCGCGCAGGGGCCGCAGGGCCGCCTGCACCGCTGCAAAGTCCGCTTCCATCTCCTCTTTTGCGGCGGCCACTCCGGAGCGAACCCAATCTCCGCCGCACAGAGCCCAGGAAATGCCCAGCCGGTCCATACAAGCGGCGGCCAAATGGCCCGTGCGGCCGGCGTTGCTCCCCCAATGCAGGTCTGTGAAGAAGAGAAAGCCCGCTCCGTCCGCCCCGGCGGCGTCCTGAAGCGCCTGAACCTTGACCACGGCGGCCTCCAGGTCGGAATCCCACCAGGCAGGCAGGTACCATCCCCGATCCACATAATCCCGGTTGGCCGCGTCGGAGCCGGTCGTCGGCGAAGCCACGTTTTGCAGGCGAACGGCCTGACCCGCGCCCAGGGTCAGCTGGTTTTCCCCTCCCTGGAGGGTGCAGCCTCCCAGAGAAAAGCTGCCGGAGACGCCCAGGTCTCCCGTCACCTGCCCGCCGGACCTGGGCAGGGAGGCGGCCCTGGCCTCCTGAACCGCCGCGTCCACATAGGATTGAGACGCGCCTTCTATGTCCACATTGCCGTTCCCATCCGGCCCCAGACCGTTGACGGTTTTAACGCCGCCCTGCGTCTCGTTGACTGCGGGAACCAGGATTTCATTGAGGTACTTCTGAATGGCCAAAGCGGCCTGATCGAATTTGGCTTTCACCTCGTCGGCGGTGAGTCCATCGTCCCCGTTGGGCTCGTCGGACAGGCTTTGATGCACCGCCAAATTTTCCGTCAGGGCGGAAATGGGCATAATCTCTTCCTTTCTCCGGCCATCCGGCCGGGACCCTCCACCCCAGAGAACGCCGGCCCCTGTTACGTGGGCCATGGAGCCTGAGGCGGCTGAGCGCCCCGGAGCTCGTCCATGAGCTCCTGCTTCCGGGCCACGTAGCCCTGGGGGATGCGCTCCAGGTATTGCAGGAGGGTAATTTTGTCATGCAGCAGCAGGTTATCCAGGGTCTGCATGGAGGCGATTTCCGACCAATAGGTGGAAGCGCCCACATCCAGCTTCACGTTCAGGGGCAACTGACGCAGCACCGCAAAGTCGAACAGAGCCAGCTCCTTCCGGCCAGGTACCTGAACCCAGCGGCTGCCGTACCGGACGGCCATCATATCCAGGAAAATCCGGCCCATGTCCTCCACCGCCTGGTACAGGTTCTGCTTCGTCGTCTCCATGGGCGTGTTGGCCGCTCGCTGAAGCGCCAAGATGGCCGAGGTGTTTTCCGGCCTGCCCTCCCCCAGGGCCACCTCCGAGGCGCCCAGAAAGCTCTGGGTTTTGTCCATACACAGCTCCATAAACTGGGCGATCTGGGGATTCACCGAAGCGGCCGCCATGACCTTGGCCACTCCATCCACGCCTCCGGCCACACCCACCGCCGCGCCCACGCTGCCGTCCCAGCTGCGCAGGCGGTTTTTATCGTAAATCACCTTGGGGAAGGCGGTGGTGAGCAGGGACACGCCGGTCAGCGCAAAGATTTTGTTGATAAAATTCTGGTTCGGAATGAGACCGGTAATCATACTTTGGCCGTGGTAGCAGTCCTGGATGAAATCCCAATTCAGCCAGATCAGCGGATACCGGCGCAGGCCCGTGTCATAGGGCGGCCGGAGCATCCCCTTCTGCGTGGACTCGCAGCAGAAGACAGAGCCGGTTTTCCGGTCCCGCCAGAAATGGGTCAGCACGGTCACCTGGTCCTCCAGGCCGCTGTCGTACCGGTTTTGAAAGACCTCCTGATCCGGGCACACCAAACCGGGGTCGGCGCCCCACTGCTCCGCCAAAGCCCGGGCGTCGTCCAGCAGCATCCGGCGGGACAGGAGAAGCCAGGGCTGCTTCTGAGGATCCCGCTGATTGGGGTTCCCAAAGTGCACTCTGGTATTCTCCACCACCTCCGCCTGAATTTCTCCCTTTACCGGCTGTCCATTCTCCACTTCCGGGTCAAAATAAAAGTACATGCAGCCGTCTCCATCCACAGCTGCATTTCGCAGCAGCTCCCGGAGGCGGGTGGACAGCCGGGCGGATTCAAACAGCGCCTGAAACTGTCCGTTGAGCACGCCGGTGATCTCCTCCAGGCGGGCAGGCGGAAATTGCGCCGTGGGCAGCAGCGGCGCCGCCTGGAGGGTCATGTTGTCCGAGGTGATGGTGGCCACCTGAAACAGGACCACCCGCTTCAAAAAGTTGAATACCGGGGTGGGCAGGCCTTTGGCCTGCACCCCCTGCCACTGGTTTCCGATGAAATAATTTTCATTGGTTCGGACCGTATCATACAGGCCGATGCGCCGCTTAAAGTCCACCCCTCGGCAGAACCGGTCCCAGACCAGCTTTTCCGTGACTTGTGTCATGCCTCCTCCCATCCGGCCTCCGGCGTATAGCCCAGGATGTTCTCCAGCCCCTGGGAAAAGGCGGCCAAGTTCTCCTCCTCAGGCGTCAGCATGTCCAGCTTGGTAGCCGTCACATCGAAACATTCCTCCAGCTGGTCCCGGAGCGCCCGGCGCTCGGCCTGGGCGTTTTCCAGGGCGCACTCCAGCGCCGCCACCTTTCGCAGCAGCCGCTGCAGGTCTCGGTAGCACCAGCCCTGCCCCCGGGCCAGCCGGTGGGCCCGGCGAAATAGCAGCGCCAGAAGGGGGATTTGAAGCAGAAGCAAAACAACGGGTACTGCCTGGAATATGGTCATAAACATTACTCCTTTCGTTGTGGGATTCCTGTGCGCCTGGGCTCGGCGCCTCTTTCCCCAAGGGCCGGTACAGCGCCTCCACGCACCGTACCGGCCCTCGTTCCGCCCAGGGCGGCTACAAGAGGGCGGTTATGTGACGTCGCTGGAGAATAAGCCCGTTTTGACGGCGCAGGCCCGGAGCACATCGCCTTCGGACAGCGTCAGGGGGGCCGTATAGGTCAGGGCCCCGGCGTCGTAGCGGGGGTCGCTGCCGGTGAGGGTATAGTAGATGGTGGCACCCTCCGTCGTGGTGGTGAGGGTGGTCTTGCCGCCGGAAACCGACGCCGCCGGCGCGGCGCAGACGGAGCCGGCGGCGCAGGCGGCCGCTACGCCGTTGCACTTGGGCGCCAGGACAAAGGCGTCGTGAATCATACGAAATTCCAGCAGGTCGCCGGACAGGCCGGGGGGATCCGTATGCCCCTTAAAAGACTGAATCTTGATGGGCGCAATGACGGCGGACCGGTGCACAATGAGGAAATAGCAATTCTGGGGGAAGCGACTGGTGGGCACAGGCTTGACCGCCAGGCCGTCCACCATGCCGATGGAGCCGGAAGGCAGGCTCTTACCCCCCAGGCTGTCCAGCCCGGTCCACTCGGTGGAGAGCTTCAAAGCCGGAACGTAGGCCCGCTGAATGAAGAGCGTCCCGCCTTCCTCGGGAATACCCCGGTTCAGCATTTCGTTGTGAAGCTCTACAATTTCGGTGACAATGGTCTGCTTGGTAGGCGCCGCCGTGAGGGCCTTGTGAATGCCGGCCTGGCGGGCCCACTGCTCCAGCCGGTACCGGTCCAGCTCCGGCACCACATGTTCATCCCGCTCGGCGGCCATAATCGCCCCGGCTTTCTTCACATTAAACTGCTCTGCATTGTTGCCCTTGTCCACAGACAGGCTCAGGGACTTGTCCTGAGTCATGGTAAATGTCTGCTCAAAGTCCCCCACCTCTTTGGTCTGACCAAAGCGGCTGCCCTCAGCCAGATCCCCGGCCCGGTCGTAGTCCTGCAGAGGCTCCGTCTGCAAGCTGAGCACGTGGACCGTCCGCGCTCCGGAAAACTCCAGATCCAAATCGTGGTTCATAGAGCTCTCGGTGTAGCTCCGCTGGCGGAAGCCGTCCAGCACGGCCTGCCGGTATTTTTCTCCAAAGTGCATGGTATTCATTTTGTGACCTCCTGTCATTTGTGAACTGGCACATCTCAGCCTGAATAGGCGGAGAGAAACTGGTCGTACGGCCCGTTGGCGGCCGGGGCGCCGGAATCCGATTGGGAGCCCGGCGAGGCGGCGCGGTTTTCCTGGTTTTGCGCCTGGGCGGCCAGCTGGGTCCTGAGGCGGGCAAGCTCCTGATCCTTTTCCGCCTCCTGCCAGCAGCGGTACGCCTCAGTCAGGGTTTTGGGCTGTTCGCCTACCATCTCCGGGGCCAGCCGGAGCAAATCCTCCCGGCTGAGGCTCACCTGGGGATACCGGCTGCGGAATTCCGCCAGCTCCCGGCGGGCGCGGCTCTCTTCAAGAACTTGCGTTTGGGGGGTATCTTCCATAAAATCTCCTCCTGTTTTTCTGTGTTGTCCATGCAAAAGAAAGGGGCTGCTGTTGGGGTGCGGCGCTAAGCCCACAGCGCCCTTCGGTAGGCCTCCAGCTCCCCTACCGGCTCGTCGCCGGGGGGCAGGAGATAGGTTTGAGCGAAATAACGCAGGGCGTCGGGACCGTGGGTGATCCCGTGGGGCTCCCGGGCGGCGTCGTTGGGATTGCGGGGATCATGGCGCAGGCTTTGCAGGTCGGAAATCAGCCGGGGACAGGTTCCGAAAATCCGCAGCCCCGGTTCGCCGGAGGAATCCGGACGGAGCAGCTCCTTGACTGCCATCCATCCGGCCTGCCGGTTGTTTCCCGTACGCAGCAGGCCCAAGCCGGCCTCGGCAAAAAGAGCCGCCATGGTCTTGCCCGACTCCTTGACCCGGCTCCACAGGTCCGGCGGCGCCATGGTACACACCACGCGCTCGCCCGGAGCGGTGCAGTCCAGCATCCGGCGGGCCGCCTGGGATACCACCAGGTCCTTTTGAAAGTGCTCCCGGTAGACGTAGCATTTGCCCGCCGGGTTCACGGCCACCCATAGGCAAGCCAGCATATCCAGCCCATAGTCAAAGGCCCGGTACCGGGACCAGTCCGGCGGCAGAGAAAAGGGCGGGCACACATGGATTCCGGGATCAAACTCGCTGAAGTAAGCGCCGGCCAGGGCATCCCAGTCGCCGTAGCGGTGGGCGCGGCGCTTGTCCTCGGGCAAGAGCTCCAGCTGCCTGACGTAGTCCGGATTTGCCGCCATCAGGTCCCGATTGTCATCTACCGTGGCGGGAATGAAGCAGTAATCTGCAGGATCCTCTCCGGGACGAAAGCGCCGGTCCAGAAACAGCCGCTTTACCCAGGCGTGGCCCACGCCGCCGGGATTGCAGGTGAGGTAAACCCGCTTGGGTATGGCGTTCGCGCCCCGAACGCAGGCCGCCAGGCCTCGGAATTCCTCCTCGGTAAAATTGGTCGCCTCGTCCAGAAACAGCCAATCATAGCTCTGCCCCTGGTATTTGCCTTCCACCGAGGCCCCATAGCCGGGCAGGTTGCCAAACTTGACCGTGGAGCCGTTGCAAAAGGTGAGCACCCGGGAGGAGCGGTTGTAAGAAGCGGCCTCCGGCGGAAGCAGGCGAAGCATGGGGAGAATGAGGGTGTTTTCCATCTCGTCAAATTCCCGGCGGACCAGGAGAATCTGAATGCCGGGATACTGAAACGCGCCCCCGGCCGCCTTGTGCACCACGGCCCAGCTCTTTCCGCCGCCTCGGGCCCCGCCGTAACAGGTGTATTTCGCCCGACTGAGAAAAAAGGCCCACTGGGGCTCCGAGTTGGGTCTGCCCAGGTGAATGGGTATGGTGCTTTTTTTCATGTTTCCCCTCCTTTTGCATTCATTTGTTCGATTTCGAAGTCAAAAAAGTCCCCTTTTCCCCATTTCAAGGGCCCCCTGCCGTCTGCGCCGCCTCCCAAAAGGTCTGTCCCGGCCTCATCCTCCGGACCCCGGTATGGGATATCCGTACCCGGTCCCTAGAAACCCTCACGGGGCACGAGACCTGATCCGGAACCCCGGCCCCCGGCGCCATCCTGCACCCATAGGCCGGAGGAAGGGAAGCCGCCGTGCTGAGTCTGGTCTCATTGAAACGCCTCCTCCCCTCTGGGGTCCCCGGCGCCGAACACAACCCGAATTTCCACCGGACCCGTGCCGGCCTCCGGGCGGTCCGTATAGCGAATGCCGTCGCCCACGTCCTGACGGAGCAGAAACACCCCCTTGCTGCTGTTGGAGCCGCTCCATCCCTCACTGGAAAGAATCTGCCCCCGGACCCACGTGGCCATTTTGCGCAAAAGCTGGGCCTGGGGTGTGGCCTCCTCCCGGAGGACCTGGCTGAGACACGCCTCTGTGGTGTCCAGCCACGCCGCCCAATGGGGCCAGGAGGCCCGGGGAAATTCTCCCGCCGCCAAAGCCGCTTTGTAGGACGCAATCCGTCCGGCCAGCTCCTCGGCTCCCATGTCAAAGCCCATGGTCTCCCTCCTTCATCAAAAACATTTGTTTGTCTTATAGGAGGACTATACCATAGGTTTCCTGCCTTGTCAAGGTCTTTTCCAAATTTTTGTTCGCTTTCGTCTGACAGCCATGCTTCAGCCAAGGGCCGCACCGCTTGACCGGAGCCGGGCGGAGCCGTTATAATGAAAAAAAGGAGGCGAACGCTATGACCATGGGGGAGAAACTGCGTCAGGCCCGGATGGAGGCCGGACTGTCTCAGCGCCGGGTCTGCGGAGATCGGATCACACGAAATCAGCTGTCCCTGCTGGAGCACGACCGGGTGGGCCCCTCCCTGGAGACGCTCCAATACCTGGCCGGGCAATTGGGAAAACCGGTCTCTTACTTTCTGGAGGAAACGGCGCCCAATCTCCTGGCCCTGGAGCAGGCGCGGGAAAGCACGGACCCCATCCAGGCCCTCCGGGCCTTGGATGCCTACACGCCCGACGGCTCGGTTGTGGACGACTTGGCCGCTCTGCTGGAGGCAGCCCTATGCCTGGCCGCCTCCGACCGGGCCGCGTCGGAGGGCAGAGCCGCCTACGCCGGCAGCCTGGCCCAGCGGTGCCGGGCGGCCCTGGAACGGTGCGCTTTTCCGGGGCAGGTGTTGGCTCAGGGCGCTCTGCTGCGGCAGGCGGAGACTGCGGAAGAACAGGACTTTCTCTCCGCCGCCGCCCAGTGGAACGGGACACGGGAACAGCTCCTTTTGGCCCGGCTCCGCCTGGCTCAGAACCGGCCGGACCAGGCCCTGGCCCTGCTGGAGGACCTGCCGGACCAGGTTTTGCTCCGGGGAGAAGCCCTGTACCGCCTGGGCCGGTACGCCGAAGCCCTGGAGCTCCTCCGCCGGGCCGAGTCCCAGGCTCCCCCGGCCAAGGCCCCGCAGCTCTGGCCTCTGCTGGAGGCCTGCTGCCGGGAGTGCGGCGACTATCGGGGCGCTTACGAATATGCCACCCGGCAGCGGACCGGCCCCAATCCGGCCTGGTAAAGCCCCGCAGCGCGCCGGGGCTTGCGGGTTCCGGCGAATTAAGAAAGAATTAAGGTTTTCCTGCATTGAATTTTAAAAAGATTTCCGCTATTCTATCCCCGGGACAAAAAAGAATATGGAGAACGTACGATGTAGCCAAAGGAGGTTCCCATGGAACAGTGGATGGAGGCCCTGAGCCTGATCTTAAAAATCTTTACGGTCTATACCGCCATCGTCAGCCTGTTTTTCCTGCTCCCCCGGCGGAAGATCCCCCGGGCTCAGGCCAAAACCCGGTTTGCCGTCCTGCTGGCGGCGCGGAATGAAGAGGCGGTCATCGGCCGGACGGTAGGCCAGCTGCTGGCCCAACATTATCCTGCCGAGCTGTTTGACGTTTATGTAATTCCCAACAACTGTACCGACGACACCGAAGGCGCGGCCCGGCGGGCGGGCGCGCAGATTCTCCCCTGCCTGGGGCCGGTGCGAAATAAGGGCGACGCCCTGCACTGCGCCTTTGCCGCCTTGAAGGACTCCGGATACGACGCTTATTGCGTCTTCGACGCGGACAATCTGGTAGACCCCGACTTTTTAGCCCGAATGAACGACGCGTTCTGCGCCGGGGCGCAGGCCGCCAAAGGCAAGCAGACCGCCATGAATCCCCACGACGCCTGGATTTCCGGGTGTTACGACCTGTATTTTGAGAACTTTAACCTGCTTTACAACCGTCCACGGGGAAATCTGGGGCTGTCGGCCAAGCTGGTGGGCACCGGCTTCGCCGTGAGTCAGGCCCTGATGGACCGGCTGGGCGGCTGGAACACCGAGACCATGGCCGAGGACGCGGAATTCGCCGCCCAGTGCGCCATGGCGGGCGTCAAGGTTTGGTGGGTCCCCGAAGCCCTGACCTACGACGAAGAGCCCATCACCTTCCACCAGTCCATGGTGCAGCGGCGCAGATGGTGCAGCGGCGTCATGGCGGTGGCCGGCCGGTATCTGCCCCGGCTGTGGCGCCGCGTCCCCTCCCGGAACTTTTTCTTCTGCCTGGACTTCGCCGTCTTCCTCTCTATGCCCATGGTGCAGGTTTTGGCGCTGCTGCCCGGCATCTGGGCTGTGGCTCAGGCAGTCGCCGCAGAGAACTGGCTGATTCTGGTTGCCAGTCTTCTGTCCTTCTGGGGCGGCTTGACTCTGACCGCCCTGGCTCTGGCCCTGGTAGGGCGGCGGAAGCTGCGGCCGATGTGGAAATCCATTGTGCTGTATCCCCTCTTTACGGCATCCTGGTATCCCTTACATATCCTGGCCGTCCTGAAAAAGACCCGGGTCTGGAAGCCCATCGCCCACCGGGGACAGCCTGCCCAGTCCGTGGGCGTATCGCCCCGTTCGTAACCATTGTGGCCTGCCGCGCCCTGCGGCAGGCCATATTTATGTTTTTCCTCTGCGGCAATACCGGCGAAAAAACCGGCGGGGGGACCTTGCCGAATTTACGAAAATGCGGTATAATTACAGTAGCAGGTAGAACCTGCAATCCAGACCGGGAGGGACGGAATATGCAACATGTCATCATCACCATCGCGCGTCAGCATGGATCCGGCGGCCGCCTCATCGGCGAGTGCCTGGCCAAAAAAATGGGGATTGCCTATTACGATAAAGAGCTCATATCCCTGACTGCCAAGAAAACGGGCTTTGCTTTGGATTTTGTGAAAGAGGTGGAGGAGAAACAAACCTCCAGCTTCCTGTACAGCATTTATGCTGCCGCCGTCGTACCTTCGGTGTATGAGCAGGCCCGCAACGCTCAGTTTTCCGTCATTCGGGAGTTGGCCTCCAAAGGCTCCTGCGTCATCGTCGGCCGGGCTGCCGATTGTATTTTGAAAAACCTGCCCTATTGCGTACATGTCTTCGTCCATGCCCCCTTAGAAGAGCGGATTCGCCGGGCAACCGAGGACTATCAGGAGGCCATGGACAATCCGGAGCGCGCCCTGCAGAAAAAAGACAAGGCCCGGGCGGCTTTTTACAACACCTATTCGGAATATCCCTGGGGTGACCTCCGAAACTACGATATGGCCATCAACAGCACCATTGGAATCGAAAAATCTGCCGACATCATCCTCGACTATGTGAAAGCCAAATTCAACATGTGACATCCGGAATGAACCGCCCCGGCTCCCAACGAGCCGGGGCGGTTTTGGTTATAAAGCCCGGTCCAAAATCCCGTACGGCCAAGCGCGGGCTATCCGGAAAAGGGCGCGGGCGACCCCTCCGGCGGGACGGACGGTCCCGCCGGGGAGCTCTGCCGCAGCAGCCGCCGAATCTCCGGCAAAAGGCCCAGGCCGTCTGCGCTCCGGTGAACCTGCATTTGGACCAGCGCATGGCTGGGGTAGGCGTTGCCCTCCATGAGAGCGGGACGGTCCGGCAGGAAGCACACATCCCAGCCGCAGTATCCCAGACCCGGCACCTGCTGCGCCGCCTCCAGGACCATGGTTTTTGCCGCCTGCCAGTCGGGCAGGCAAAAGCCGGGAATCTGCGTTCCGGTGACGGGATGACGCGGGAAGCAACCTCCCCGCTTGTCCCCGGCCGGCTGGGTGACGCAGCCGGTGGTCAGATCCAGGGGCGCGCACAGCCCCCCGGCGTCCAGGTTGTCCACCGGGGTCCCGTTGCCCATGCGCAGGCAGGCGTACAGAATCCGGGGGCCGTCCCCGGTTTGCAGCGTCACAATCCGGGCCGTGTTGACCGAGCCGGGGTACAGGCCGTCCAACGCCGGGTGCTGATGAATCCGGGGCTCCACCAGAACCGCGCCCCGCTCCAGCAGCTCCCGATACAGGTCATCCGGCTCCTGCCGGGGTAGGAAAAACACATCCCGTCCGCACTTCCCCCTGGGCCGCTTGGCCACCAGCTCCGGATGAGCCCGCCAGAAAGACCGGAACTCCTCCGGCCCTGCCACCCGCAGGTCCAGAAAGGGTCGGCCCAGCTGGGAGAGAAACAGCCGGTCAAAGGTCCCCTTGTCCTCCAGGAGAAATCGCAGGGATTTCGGATTCTGCCGGTCCACCAGCCGGCGGTTCGAGCCCCGGGTGAGATAAGTCCGGCGCTGCCGCCCGGTGAGAGATTCAAAGGCAAAGAGGCGGTAATCCTGAAATCCCGCGCCGTACCGCAGGGCGCACCAGACTATGTCCAGCCCCAGGAGCAGACGGCTCCCTCCCCAGCGCTGCCGGACCGCATCCACCGTCTCTGTCAAGCCGCGCAGATGAAGCGACCGGAGAACATCCGTCCAAAACCCAAGCGCCATGCCCCAAACCTCCCAGTTCGTTCTTTCCTTCAGTATATTGAACGAACCTTAAGGTTGCTTAAGAAAATACAAATCTTTTCCAGGAGAATCCCCGCCTCGTGACGGAGGCTCCGGAAACGCAATCTGAAAAAGCTCCCTGCAAGGCAGTTTTCTCGGAGGCGCTATGACCGCCCGGCTTCGATTGCCTCATCTTCTCTGGAAAAAACGCTCCATTCGGGCCCTTTGACCCGAATGGAGCGAAAAATCACAGGATGCGGCCCTATGCTTCCAGGGAGAAGCCGTCTTCCCGGGGCGTCAGGCTCATGGAAAAAAGCTGCGCCAAAGCCTGCGCCAGATATTGGGCGTCCCGGACCCCGGCAGTCTCATAGCAGGAGTGCATCGCCAGCTGCGGCAAGCCCACATCCACGGTGGGGATGCTCACATGAGACGAGGAGATGTTCCCCAGGGTGGAGCCGCCGGGCAAATCCGCCCGGTTGCAGAAGGTCTGGGTGGGAACTCCCGCCTTTTGGCAGGCCCGGCGGAACAGGGCGGCGGAGACGCCGTCGGTGGTATAGCGCTGATTGGCGTTGAACTTGATGACCACGCCACCGTTCATCACAGGCCGGTGGTTGGGATCGGCGTACTCCGGGTGGTTGGGATGCACCGCATGGGCGTTGTCCGCCGAGACCAGGAAGCTCCGGGCCAAAGCCCGGCGGTAATGCAGCCCCACACCGGCGCAAATCCGCACGAGCGTATCCGGCAGGAAGGTGGAGTCGGCGCCCTGCTTGGTGTTGGAGCCCACCTCCTCGTTGTCAAAGACACAGCACACAGGGATGCTCTTCCCCTCCCCGGCCTGAAGGAAGCCCTCCAGGCTGGCCCAGGCGCACTGCAGGTCGTCCAGGGCCCGGGCGGAGAGGTACTCCCCCTTCGCGCCCCAGATTCGGGCCTTTTCCCGGTTGTACAGGAACAGGTCCGTCCCCAGGATCTCCTCCGGCCGGCACCCGGCGGCCTCGGCCACCAGCTCCCGGAAGGCACCCCGGGCCTCCAGGGAGCCCAACAGGGGGATCAGATCCACCGCCGGATTGTAAGAATACCCCTCGTTGGCCTTCCGGTTCATATGAATCGCCACATGGGGAATCATGCACAGATCCCGATCCAGGTCCACCAGGCAGGAGCGGATCCCCTCTGCCGTCTCCACCAGAACCCGGCCCGCTGCGGACAGAGGCCGGTCCAGCCAGGGGGCCATGAGCATCCCGCCGTACCGCTCCACCGCCAGGCGGAGGTATACCCCGGCCGTCTCCAGCTCCGGGTTCTCTTTGATTTTAAAGCAGGGCCGGTCCGAGTGGCTGGCCGACAGCATAAAGCCCTGGGGCTTGCTCTGGGGAACCCGGAAGGCGATGAGGGCGGACTGATTCCGGGTGAGGTAGTATTTTCCCCCGGGCAAAAGCTGCCAGTCCTCCGCCTCGGACAGGGGCGTATAGCCCGCCTCCTCCAGGCGCCGGGCCAAATTGGCTACGGCATGGAAGCAGCTGGGGCTGCCGTCCAAAAAGGCCATGAGTTTCTCGATTCCGCTCATTCCGCTTCCTCCAGCAGGGCCAGGAACTGGTCGATCTCGTCGGAGAGAATCTGCAGGCCCTGCTCCCAGAAGGTCCGGTCGGTCAGGTCTATATCCGCCACCCGGGCCGCCTCCTCCACGGTGCGCACCGGCGTCTCGTGGAGCAGCTTTTTATACTTGGGCAGGAAGCTCCGGCCCTCCTTCTCATACTGGGCGTACAGGCCCCGGGCGAACAGGCCGCCAAAGGCGTAGGGGAAGTTATAGAAGCTGACGCCGCCGTAATAATGGCTCTTGCACACCCACATATACGGATGCAGGCAGGACTCGTCCAAGCCGTCGCCGTAGGACTGCTTCTGTGCCTCCAGCATCATCTTGCAAAGCTCCTCTGCCGGAAGGAACTGATTCTGCCGGTTGGCAAACACGGCGGATTCAAAGCGGTACCGGGAATAGATGTCGCAGATGATCTGGGTGGCGTCGGAGAGCTGACTTTCGATCAGGGCCAGCTTCTCCTCCCGGTCCGTCGCCGCAGCAATGGCGGCGTTCATCACCACGCACTCATTGAAGGTGGAGGCCGTCTCCGCCACGGGCATGGTGTAGTACCGGTTCAAGGGCCGCTGATCGTTCAAAATATGATTGTGGAACGCATGGCCCAGCTCATGGGCCAAGGTGACGATGTCGCTGAAGGAGCCGTCAAAATTGGTGAGAATCCGGCTTTCGTTCAGCTTTTCCACCCCGGCGCAGAAAGCGCCGCCGGTTTTGCCCGGGCGGGGGTAGAAATCGATCCAGGCATTGGCAAAGGCCTCCGCCACCATATCCCGCAGCTCCGGATCAAACTGGCCGAACAAATGCAGCAAATAATCCCGCGCCTCCTCCGTGGTGTAAGTCTTGCCGCTTTTGCCCATGGGCGCAAACAGGTCGTACCAGGGCAAGCCGTTCTCATGGCCCAGCGCCTTGGCCTTGGCCCGGAGATAGGCCCAGAACTTGGGTAAATAGCGGTCTATGGCGGAGAACATGGCCTCCAGAGTGGCCCGCTGCATCCGGGCATCCTTCAGCGCCATGTCCAGCGGGGACTCATAGCCCCGGAGCTGGGCGACGTGGATGGTCTCCAGCTTAATGGAGTTCAGGGCAAAGGCCACGGAGTCCTGGATCTTCCGGTAGCTGGCCAGCTCGGCCTCATAGGCGGCCTTCCGCACAGCCGGGTCCGGGTCATAGGCCAGATTCCGGATGGCGGAGAGGTTGGTGACGCCGTCCTGGTAATCCACCTCCACCGTACTGGTGAGATAGGCCTGCAGATCTCCCCAGGCATTGGATCCGGACAGCTGCATCCGGGCCATAATGTCTTCTCCCTGGCTGCCTAAGAGATAGCGGCTGTCCTCCCGGGCCTGGCGGAAATAAAACCGGTACTGGCGCAGCAGATCATCCGCCTCCACAAGCTGCTCCAGGTTGGGCAGCGCCGCCAGATAGGCTTGAAACCGGGCGCTGGCGCCGGCGCTTTGGCTGAAAACCGCCAGCACCTGGCCCAGGGCCGAGCTGGCCTCGGCGTCGCCGGTATCCGCCGCCTGGCGCAGAGAAGCATATTCCCCCAGGCTGTTGGACAAGGATGCAATCTGCTCCAGAGACTCTATCCCCTGGCGCAAGGCATGGGACGGCTCCATCTCCTCCAGGGATTTGGTGAAGGTATCAAACCGGCCGCAAGCCACCTTCAGCGCCTGAAGATCTCCGGCAAAATCCGGATCGGAAAACCCATGGTACAGGGAGTCCAGATTCCAACGTTCGTTCATATCATCTCTCCTTTTTCACCGGCAAAACGCCTGCTTTTCTACTGCTAGTTTTACCATGAATGGGAGATTTCGTCAACCTCAATTTCCCGGCTCCCCCATCCGTGCCCGGCGAAAAGTCCCGCCGCACAAAAAAAGGCGGCGGCTTTTCTGTCCCAACCCCTCGTCCTGGGGCGGCGGTCCGGATGGGGGCGCCCCAGTCGGTCGGTCAATCCTTCAGGAAAATCTCCAGGACCGGCACCAAAACATCCGGCTTCACAGCAGGCAGCTCCAAAACCAGCAAATCCGCTGCCTGGGTGGCCCCCAGTGAAAAATGGTCCACCTTGCCTTCTGTAAAGCGCACTTCACTGGCGTCGTGCAGGAACTGAACATAGTCCACCTTCCCCGCCAGACCGTGGAACTCCAGGTAGGCAAAGGGATAGGCAAACAGATGCACATACAGCCGCTTCCCGTCGGCGCTTTGGGTCAGCCGGCAGTCCTGCGGCGCTTGAAAGGACGGCTCAGCCATGGTACAGCCGTAAATGGACCGGCTGTGCACCTGCATCCACCGGGCGTATACCTCCAAGGCCTCTTGGGCCCGGCTGTCCAAGTATCCCCGGGCGGTGGGGCCCACGTTCATGAGAAAATTTCCTCCCAGGGAAACGGTCTCCACCAGCATCCGGATGAGCATCTCCGGTGATTTCCAGGTCATCTCGTCCCGGTAATAGCCCCAGGAGCCGGAAAGGGTCTGGCAGGCCTCCCAGGTCACCAGCTCCCCGGTCTGGGGGTGGCGGAGCCAGGCCTTGGGCTGGTACTGCTCCGGCGTCCAGACATCCTGATCCACCTCCGCCCGGTTGTCGATGATCAGGTCCGGCGCCAGGCTGCGGGCTGTGGCAATCAGCTCCTCCGATTCCCAGTCCTCCCTGCCCTTCCCCCGCATCCAGGGCGCCCCGTCGTGACGCTCCGAATAGGAAAAGTCGAACCAGAGAATATCAATCTTCCCGTAATTGGTCAAAAGCTCCGTGACCTGATTGCGCATATACCGGGCATAGCGGCGCATATCCCGGCCTTCATTCAGCGTCTGGGCCTGGGGATCGTCCCGGCGGGGATGCAGCATATCCACGGTAAAATCCGGATGATGCCAATCGATGAGGGAATAATAAAAGCCCACCCGCAGCCCCTCGGCCCGGAAAGCGTCCACATACTCCCGGAGCAAATCCCGGCCTGCGGGGGTGTTGGTACACTTATAATCGGTGTACTGGGAGTCGAACATGCAAAAGCCCTCGTGGTGCTTTGCCGTCATGACGGCATATTTCATTCCTGCCGCCTTGGCCAGCCTGGCCCACTGCTTGGGGTCATAGAGATCCGGGTCAAAGTGGCGAAAATAGCGGTCATAGGCCTCGTCGGTCATGCGCTCTCTCGTTTTGATCCACTCATGCCGGGCCGGCATGGCGTACAGGCCCCAGTGGATGAACATACCAAAGCGGTCATGGGTAAACCAGGCGGTATCGCCCGGCGTTTTCTTGGTTTGATAACTGGACATAGGTTACCTCCTGCATTTCAATGAAAAACCCCCCTCCGGGGAATGCCGGAAGGGGGATATTGACGGCAAAGGGCCGGGCGGAATTACACCAGCTCGATGACCGCCATCTCGGCGGCGTCGCCGCGGCGGGGACCCAGCCGGGTCACTCTGGTGTAGCCGCCGTTGCGGTCGGCATACTTAGGCGCCACTTCCTTAAAGAGCTTGCTCACCACATCTTCTTTGGTGATGAAACCCATGGCCCGCCGGTAGGCAGCCAGGTTGCCCTTCTTCCCCAGAGTGATCATTTTCTCCACCACGGGCTGCACTTCTTTGGCCCGGTAAAAGGTCGTCTGTACCTTTCCGTTTTCCAGCAGCGCGGTGGTCATCTGCCGCAGCATCGCTTTTCTCTGGTCGCTGGTTCTGCCCAGCTTGCGAGTACCGAACATGCACGTTTCCTCCTTACATCATAAGGTTTAATTATTGTTGCCGGATTCTTCACTGGCCAGGGACAGACCCATCATCTCCAGCTTCTTCTGGACCTCGTCCAGGGACTTCTTACCCATATTCCGAACCTTCATCATGTCCTCGCCCGTTTTGGAGATCAAGTCCTCCACGGTGTTGATGTTGGCCCGCTTCAGGCAGTTGAAGCTGCGGACAGACAGATCCAGCTCATCAATGGTCATCTGCAGCACCTTGTTGGTGCTGGACTCCGGCTTCTCCACCACGGTGGAGGCATTGGCGACGGTCTCCGACAGGTTTGTAAAGAGGCTCAGATGATCGGACAGAATCTTGGCGCCCAGGGACACTGCATCCCGGGCGGAGATGGTGGAATCGGTCCAGACCTCCAGTGTCAGCTTGTCATAGTCGGTCATATTGCCCACACGGGTGTTTTCCACGGTGTAATTCACCTTGTAAACGGGGGTGTAAATGGAGTCGATGGGAATCACGCCGATGACAGTCTGCGGCGTCTTGTTGCGGTCGGCGGAGACATAGCCGCGTCCGTGGCTCATGGTGATCTCCATGTTGAACGTCGCCTCCGGACCCAGGGTACAGATGTGCAGGTCCGGATTCAGGATCTCCACCTCTCCGTCGGCCTTGATGTCCCCCGCCTTCACCTCGCAGGGGCCCACCGCATCCAAATAGACGGTTTTGACGCCCTGACAGTGAAGCTTGGCGATGATCCGCTTCACGCTTAAAACAATCTCCGTCACGTCTTCCTTGACGCCGGGAACGGTAGAGAACTCATGCTGGACGCCGGCGATCTTAATGGAGGTCGCAGCCGTGCCGGGCAGTGAGGACAGCAGGATTCTACGCAGGGAGTTGCCCAGGGTCGTGCCGTAGCCCCGTTCCAGGGGCTCCACCACATACTTGCCGTACGAAACATCTTCGGGAGAATCCATACACACAATGCGCGGCTTTTCAATTTCTACCATGAATAAAGTACCCTCCTTTTCACCTGCGGGGCCGGAGCCCCGTTTCATTCAGCTTACCAATCAACGAGGGCAAAACATTACTTGGAGTACAACTCGACGATCAGGTGCTCGGCGATCTCAAAGTCAATGTCTTCCTTGGTAGGAATCGCAACGACCTTGCCCTGGAGGGTGTTTTTATCCCGATCCAGCCACTTGGGTGCAGCGACAAACGCGTCGTCCTCTTTCATTTTCTTAAAGCGGGGCTTGGAAACGCTGGCCTCGCAGACGGATACCAGGTCCCCCACCTTGACCAGGTAAGAGGGGATGTTGACCCGCTTGCCGTTCACGGTGAAATGACCGTGGTTCACCAGCTGCCGGGCCTCCCGGCGGGTAGAAGCGTAGCCCAGGCGGTAGACCACATTGTCCAGGCGGCGCTCCAGCATGCTCAGCAGCACCTCGCCGGTGTTGCCTTCGGCCCGGGAGGCCTTTTCATAGTAGCCCCGGAACTGCTTTTCCTGCATGCCGTAAACAAACTTGACCTTCTGCTTCTCCGTCATCTGCAGGGCATACTCGGACTTCTTGGCTCTTCTCTGTCCGCCGGGGTTCTTGTTGGAAGTCTTGGAGTAACCCATTGCGGCAGGAGAAACGCCCAAAGTTCTGCAACGCTTCAGGACGGGCTGCATATTTTTAGCCATAACTCAAATTCCTCCTATTGCGAATTAGACGCGGCGTCTCTTGGGCGGACGGCAGCCATTGTGGGGAATGGGAGTGACGTCCTTGATCATCACGACTTCCAGGCCGGCGGACTGCAGGGCGCGGATGGCGGCCTCCCGTCCCTGACCGGGACCCTTGACGTAAACCTCCACCGTCTTGAGGCCGTGCTCCATGGCGGCCTTGGCAGCCGTCTCGGCAGCCATCTGGGCGGCAAAGGGCGTGGATTTCTTGGAACCACGGAAGCCCAAACCGCCGGAGGAAGCCCAGGACAGGGCGTTGCCGCTCAGGTCGGTAATGGTCACCATGGTGTTGTTGAAGGAAGAGCGGATATGCGCGGCGCCCTTCTCCACGTTTTTGCGCTCCTTGCGGCGCTTAATTACTTTCTTCGCGTTTACTTTGGCCATGTCATATCCCTCCTTTACTTCTTCTTATTGGCAATGGTCTTCTTCGGACCCTTCCGGGTCCGGGCATTGGTCTTGGTCCGCTGTCCGCGCACCGGCAGGCCGCGGCGGTGGCGTACGCCCCGATAGCAGCCGATTTCCGTGAGCCGCTTGATGTTCATTGCAACCTCACGGCGCAGGTCGCCTTCAATGGTGTAGTGATGGTCGATCACTTCACGCAGAGCGGCCTCCTGGTCTTCGGTCAGATCCTTCACCCGGATGTCCGGATCGATCCCGGCCTTCGCCAGGATTTCATTGGCGCTGGTGCGTCCAATGCCGTAAATATAAGTCAGACCAATTTCAATTCTCTTTTCGCGGGGCAGGTCAATACCAGCAATACGTGCCATACGTTTCAAGCACCTCCTATTAGCCTTGTCTCTGCTTGTGTTTGGGATTTTCGCAAATTACCATAACGCGACCCTTGCGCTTAATGATCTTGCACTTCTCGCACATGGGTTTAACGGACGGTCTTACCTTCATACTGCTTAACCTCCATTTAAGAGAAAATCTCTTATTGTAATTACTTGCTTCTCCAGGTGATCCGGCCTTGGGTCAGATCATATGGAGACATCTGAACAGTTACCTTGTCACCGGGCAAGATCTTGATAAAGTTCATTCTGAGCTTGCCGGAAATGTGCGCCAGAATGGTGTGCCCGTTGCCAATGTCAACGGTAAACATTGCATTCGGCAGTGCATCGACAACGATGCCCTCAAGTTCAATTACGTCGTCTTTTGCCAAGTTAAAACCTCCCTTGGTCCTGACTGTTGATTTCCTGGCTGCGCACAGCCAGATCCCTTCGTAATTCGCTGTTGAGCACTTTCTCGCCAGACGAGATCTTTCTGGCGACTCTGGATTCAGCCCGAGGGATTTTCCGGACATGTTTCAACTTTTTGCGCTTGGGGTGTTCCAGCCGCCGCTCCTTGCCGTTGGCCACCAGGACGTACACACCGTCTGTTTCCAATACATAAAACAGCTTGCCCCGGTCCCGCCCGGCTACGGAGAGGACGATGTCCGATTTTGTGATTTCCATCCTACAGCCCCTCGGTGACGGTGAGAATTTCCGGCTCGCCGTCGGTAATGAGCACAGTATTTTCGTAATGGGCCGAGAGAGAGCCGTCGGCCGTAACCGTCGTCCACTTGTCCCGGAGAACCACAACCTCATAAGAGCCCTGGTTCACCATCGGCTCAATGGCCAGGGTCATGCCCTTCAGCATTCTAGGCCCATGCCCGGGGGCGCCGAAATTGCGTACCTCGGGCTCTTCATGCAGCTGCGCGCCCACGCCGTGACCTACGAAGTCGCGCACCACAGAATAACCGTTAGACTCCACATACGTTTGGATGGCATGGGAGATATCAGAGATCCGATTTCCCTGTTTTGCGAATTGCAAGCCCTGGAAAAAGCTCTGACGGGTGACGTCGATGAGCCTTTGCGCTTCCGGCGAGATCTTCCCACAGGGATAAGTCGCAGCACAGTCTCCATGGAAGCCCCGGTAATACGCCCCCACGTCAACCGAGACAATGTCCCCCTCCCGGAGCACGCGGCTGCCGGGAATTCCATGGATCACCGTGTTGTTGACGGAAATGCAGGCGCTGGCGGGGAATCCGCCATAGTGCAGGAACGACGGTCTGGCGCCCTGCTGCACGATAAAATCGTGTACGGCCTTGTCAATCTGCTTGGTGGTGACGCCGGGCCTTACCATTTCCCCTGCCAAGGCACGGGCTGCCGCGGTAATTTTACAGGCCTGGCGCATCGCCTCCAGCTCATGTTCATTCTTAATTGAGATCATGCTGCGCACCTATCGCCCTGAGAATCGCACGGTTCACGTCCTCAATGGGCTGGTTTCCCTCCACAAGCCGGAGTTTGCCGAGCTTTTCATAGAAGTCCTTGAGCGCCTCGGTCTGCTGGTGGTAAACCTCCAGGCGCCGGTGCACCGTCTCCGGTACATCGTCCTGCCGGACCGTCAGCGTTCCGCCGCACGCATCGCAGATTCCTTCTACTTTGGGGGGGTGGGCGGCGATGTGATAGGATGCGCCACAGGCGGCGCATACCCGGCGGCCCGACATCCGGGCCTCAATCACCGCATCGTCAATTTCAATGGATATCACATGGTCAATCCGGACGCCCAGCTCCTGCAGGCTCTGAGCCTGGGCTATGGTGCGGGGGACGCCGTCCAGGATAAACCCGCCGGCGCAGTCCGGCTGGGACACCCGGTCCCGCACGATGCCGAGAATCACATCGTCGGGGACCAGGAGTCCGTTGTCCATGTAATGCTTGGCCTTCCGGCCGGTTTCCGTTTCCTTGCGCATCGCTTCCCGGAGCATATTGCCGGTCGAGATGGCGGGGATTCCCAGCTTCTGCGTGAGCCGCTCCGCCTGGGTACCTTTTCCGGCGCCGGGCGCTCCCAATAAAATCAGATTCATGGGACGCCTCCCCGCTTATTCCAGGAAACCCTTGTAGTGCCGCATGAGCATCTGGGCCTCCAGGGCCTGAACCGTCTCCAGGGCAACGCCGACGACGATGATGACGGAGGTACCGCCGATGCCCAGGGCGGAAGCACCGGAAATGGTGTTGCCGGCAATGATGGGCAGCAGCGCCACAATGGCCAGGTAAATGGCGCCGAAGAAGGTAATCTTATGGATCACCCTGGCAATGAAGTCGGCGGTGGGCTTTCCGGGCCGGAAGCCGGGAATGAAGCCGCCGTTCTTCTTCAAGTTGTTGGCAATCTCCACCGGATCATATTGCACCGCCGCATAGAAATAGGCGAAGGCAATGATCAAGATGAAATACAGGAACGCGTAGAACCAGCTGGAGCTGTCAAACATGTTAATCAGGAACTGCACAAAGCCGTTGCCCGAGGTGCCGTTGGGGTTGGTAAAGGCGAAGATGGTCGCCGGCAGCGCCGCAATGGACTGGGCGAAAATGACGGGCATAACGCCGGACATATTCACCTTAATGGGCAGATTGGTATTCTGCCCGCCGTAGACCTTCCGGCCCACCACCCGCTTGGCGTACTGAATGGGGATCCGGCGCTCAGCGTCGTTGATAAAGACAATCAGCAGCACCAGAGCCGCCACGCCCACCAGGACGATGGTGGCGCCCCACCACTTCATCGCGCCGGTGGACAGGTTGGTCACCAGGCTGATGATGTTGTCGGGGATCCGGGAAATGATGTTGGCAAACAGGATGATGGAAATGCCGTTGCCGATGCCGAACTCGGTGATTTGCTCACCCAGCCACATCACCAGGGCGGAGCCGGCGGTGAAGGACAGGACGATGACCACATAGCTCAGGAAGTTGGCATCGGAGGCCAGGATGTTGTAGTTGTGCAGCATAACGGTGTACGCCACACCCATCAGCAGGCCCAGGCCGACTGTGGTATACCGGGTAATCCGGGTCAGCTTCTTCTTGCCTACCTCGCCCTCTTCCTTGGCCATCCGCTCCAAAGCGGGGACGGCGATGGTGAGCAGCTGGATGATGATGGAGGCGTTGATATAGGGCTGGATGGACAGCGCCAAAACCGTCGCCTCGGAGAAGGCCGAGCCGGAGAGGGTGTTGTAGAAGCCCAACACCGTGGTGGACAGGGTCTGATCAAAGAAGGTCCGCAGAGCCGCCACGTCCACACCCGGGACGGGAATCCGGTTGCCGATCCGGTAGATAAAGAGGATCAGCAGGGTAAACAGAAGCTTCTTTCTCAGGTCTGCGATCTTCCAGGCGTTGCGGAACGTGGTAAACACTTACACCACCTCGGCCTTTCCACCTGCCTGCTCAATTTTTGCTTTGGCAGATTCGGAGAACGCAGCGGCCTTCACGGTGAGCTTCTTGGTCAGCTCGCCTCTGGCCAGGACCTTCAGGCCGTATTTGCAGTTGGAAATCAAGCCCTTTTCCAGGAGCGCGGCGGCATCCACAACGGCGCCGTTGTCGAATCCCTCCAGCTCGGAGAGATTCACCGCCGTCAGGCGCTTGGCAAAAATATTGTTGAAGCCCCGCTTGGGAACGCGCCGGGCCAAAGGCATCTGGCCGCCTTCGAAGCCGATGCGGACCTTGCCGCCGCTGCGGGCCTTCTGGCCCTTATGGCCCCGGCCGGCGGTCTTGCCGTTGCCGGTTCCGGTGCCGCGGCCCTTCCGCTTGCCCACCTGGGTGGAGCCGGCGACAGGAGAAAGTTCAGAGAGTTTCATTTCGTCCCTCCTTATTCTACTTCGGTGACCTGGAGCAGATAGCCGATTTTTGCAATCTTGCCGCGGGTCTGGGTGTTGTCAGGCTGAATCGTCGTCTGGCCGATCTTCCGAAGGCCCAGGGATTCCGCCGTAGCAATGTGCTTCTCAAGACGGCCGTTCAGGCTCTTAACCAGCGTGATTTTCAAATTAGCCATGTTAATTGCCTCCTTAACCAACGATTTCTTCTACGCTCTTGCCCCGGACAGCGGCAACCTGCTCCGGACCGCGGAGGGACTCCAGGCCCTGCATGGTGGCCTTGACCACATTCTGGGGGTTGTTGGAGCGCAGGCATTTGGCGCAGATGTTCCGGATGCCCACCGCCTCCATCACGGCGCGGACAGCGCCGCCGGCGATGACGCCGGTGCCTTCCGGCGCGGGCTTCAGCAGAACGGAGCCGGCGCCGAAGATGCCGATGACCTCATGGGGGATGGTGGAGCCGGCCAGGGTGATTTTCACCATGTTCTTCTTGGCGTCCGCAATGCCCTTGAGAATGGCCTCAGAGACCTCGGCGGCCTTTCCCAGGCCGTAGCCGACGGTGCCCTTGCCGTCGCCCACAACGACCAGAGCGGAGAACTTCATGACGCGGCCGCCCTTGACGGTCTTGCTGACCCGGTTCAGGTAGACAACCTTCTCAATGAGTTCCGGGGCGTTGTTGTCGTTCGACTTATTGTAAGCCATGTTTCTTCCTCCTCCTTAGAACTCCAGGCCGCCTTCGCGGGCGCCCTCAGCCAGGGCGGCCACGCGGCCGTGATAGACATAACCGCTGCGGTCGAAGACGACTGCGGAAATGCCCTTCTCCTTGGCCCGCTGCGCCAGCGCCAGGCCCACCCGCTTGGCGGCCTCGCAGTTGCCGGCGGCGCCCTCGAAGCCCTTGTCCAGAGTGGAAGCGGAGACCAGCGTGGTTCCGTTCACATCGTCAATGAGCTGGGCATAGATGTTCGCATTGCTGCGGTAAACGTTCAGGCGGGGTCTGCCGGGCGTGCCGGAGATCTTACCGCGGACGCGCACATGGCGCTTCTGACGCATCGCGTTTTTATCGGTTTTCCTTACCATAGTGGCACACCTCCTCAATTATTTCTTACCGCCGGTTTTACCCGCCTTCAGGTGGATAACCTCGGTGGAGTATCTGACGCCCTTGCCCTTGTAGGGTTCGGGAGGTCTCTTTCCGCGAACCTCGGCGGCAAACTGACCTACGACCTGCTTGTCGATGCCGCGAATGACAACCTTGTTGGCGGCGGGCACGTCGATGGTGATGCCGGGGATCTCGTCGACCACAACCGGGTGGGAAAAGCCCAGGCTCATCACCAGCTGATTGCCCTTCTTCTCGGCTCTATAGCCCACGCCGACGATGTCCAAATCCTTGCTGTAGCCCTTTTCCACACCCACAACCATGTTATACAGCAGGGTGCGGGTCAGGCCGTGCAGGCTCTTGTGCAGGTGCTCGTCGTCGGGACGGGAAACGGTCAGGACGCCGTTTTCCTGTTTAATGATCATATCCGGATGAAAGGTCTGCGTCAGCGTACCCTTGGGACCCTTCACCGTCACCACGTTGCCGGCCTCAATGGTCACAGAGACCTCTGCAGGTACCGCAATGGGGTGCTTACCAATTCTAGACATGCTGCTACCTCCTTACCATACAAAGGCCAGGACCTCGCCGCCGACGTGAAGCTCTCTGGCCTTCTTGTCGGTCATGACGCCCTTGGACGTGGAAATGATGGCAATGCCCAGGCCCTTGAGGACCTTGGGGAGCTCCTCGGCGCCGGCGTATACCCGCAGGCCGGGCTTGGAGACGCGACGCAGGCCGGAGATGACCTTCTCCTTCTTGCCCACATATTTCAGTGTAATGTGAATGTTCCCCTGCACGCCCTCGTCGGTGACCTGGAATGCCTTGATATAGCCCTCGTCCAGCAGGATCTGGGCAATGGCCTTCTTCAGGTTGGAAGCAGGCACATCCACGGTGTCGTGCTTGGCAGAGTTCGCGTTCCGGATTCTGGTCAGCATATCTGCTACGGGATCGGTGATTTGCATGTTGATATCCTCCTTACAGAAGTTACGGGCTGAACCCGTGAAGGCACGGGAGTATCGGGAGAATGCGAGCCCCACAAAGGCCCCATCTTCTCCGGACTTCCCGGGCTTTTTGACATTTACAATCTCTTCCGGGCCATGCCGGAAGCTCCGGGCCTCCTCCGGGAGGCGGCCGGAGAGAAACCGCCTGTTACCAGCTGGCCTTCCGGACGCCGGGAATCTCGCCCTTATAGGCCAATTCCCGGAAGCAGATCCGGCATACGCCGTAATCCCGCAGGTAGGCGTGGGGCCGGCCGCAGATCTTGCAGCGGTTGTAGCGGCGGGTGGAGTATTTGGCCTCGGCCTGCTGCTTCAGGATCATAGCTTTCTTTGCCATAATTCCAATCCCTCCTTAGTTATAGAAAGGCGCGCCGAGCTGGGTGAGCAGCTCCTTGGCCTCCTCGTCGGTGGTGGCGGTGGTGCAGATGCAGATGTCCATGCCGCGGATCTTATCCACCTTGTCGTACTCGATCTCCGGGAAGATCAGCTGTTCCTTCAGGCCGAAGGCATAGTTGCCGCGGCCGTCAAAGGAATTGGGGTTGATGCCCCGGAAGTCGCGGACCCGAGGCAGCGCCACGCTGAACAGCCGGTCCAGGAACTCATACATCTTGTCGCCCCGGAGGGTCACCTTCACGCCGACGGTCTCGCCCTCGCGCACCTTGAAGTTGGCCACGGACTTCCGGGCCTTGGTGGTGATGGGCTTCTGTCCGGTGATGGTGGCGATGTCCTTGCAAATCGCCTCAATTTCCTTGGCGTTGTTCTTGCTCTCGCCGCAGCCCACGTTGACAATGATCTTGTCCAGCTTCGGGATCTGCATCACGCTCTTATAGTGGAACTTCTTCATGAGTGCGGGAGCAATCTCGCTGGTGTACTTTTCTTTCATTCTGGCAGCCATGTGTTTGCTCCTCCCTCTTAGATTTCGGCGCCGCACTTGGTGCAGACGCGGGTCTTCTTTTCGCCCTCGACCTGGAAGCCGATGCGGACGCCCTTGCCGCACTTGCCGCAATACAGGGCGACCTTACAGGCGCGGATGGGGGTCTCCTTCTTCACGATGCCGCCCTGCTCGCCCTGCTTACGGGGCTTGGTGTGGCAGGTGGCGACATTGACGCCTTCTACGATGACCTTGTTGTCCTTGGGCATGGCCACCAGAACCTTGCCCTTTTTGCCCTTGTCCTTACCGGACAGGACAATCACTGTATCATTCTTTTTGATATTCATTCTGGTTCATCCCCCTTAAATGACTTCGGGAGCCAGGGAGAGGATCTTCATGTAATCCTTCTCGCGGAGCTCTCTGGCCACCGGTCCAAAAATACGGGTGCCGCGGGGATTCTTATCCTCCTTGATGAGGACGGCGGCATTTTCGTCAAAGCGGACGTAGGTGCCATCCTCACGGCGAACGCCGCGCTTGGTACGGACGATCACGGCCTTGACCACTTCGCCCTTCTTGACGGTTCCGCCGGGCGCGGCCTTCCGGACCGAGGCGACGATGACATCGCCGATGTTGCCGTACTTCCGCTTGGAGCCGCCCAAAACGCGGATGCAGTGGATTTCCTTGGCGCCGGTATTGTCGGCAACCTTCAGATAGCTTTCCTGCTGAATCATCGTTGTCCGACCTCCTTACTTAGCCTTTTCAATGATTCTGACCAGTCTCCATCTCTTGTCCTTGGACAGAGGCCGGGTCTCCATAACCTCCACGGTATCGCCAACGCCGCACTGATTGTTCTCGTCGTGGGCCTTCAGCTTATAGGTCCGCTTCAGGATCTTCTTATACAAAGGATGCTGCACGCTGTCCTCAATGGCCACCACAATGGTCTTGTCCATCTTATCGGAGACGACCTGACCAACTCTGGTTTTCCGGAAAGCTCTTGTATTTTCACTCATGTTCGCTTACCTCCTCAGACCTTGGTCTCTTTCTCACGAATAATAGTTTTGATGCGGGCAATGTCCTTCTTGACAGCGCTGATCTTAATGGGATTGTCCAGCTGGTTGGTGGCGTGCTGCATACGCAGGAAGAAGAGATCCTTCTTCAGGTCGGCCAGCTTGGCCTCCAGATCCGAAACGGACATCTTACGGATTTCTGTTGCCTTCATCATCATTCACCACCAATCTCAGTATCCAGGTCTTCCTTCTTGACGATGCGGGTCTTGATGGGCAGCTTGTGCTGAGCCAGACGCAGGGCCTCCCGGGCCACTTCCTCGCTCACGCCGCCGATCTCAAACATCACCTTCTGGTTCTTGACAACGGCCACCCAGGTCTCGGGCGCGCCTTTACCGGAACCCATACGAACGCCCAAAGCCTTTTTGGTAATGGGCTTGTCGGGGAAAATCTTGATCCAAACCTTGCCGCCGCGCTTGGTGTAACGGGTCATGGCGATACGGGCGGCTTCAATCTGATTGCCGGTGATCCAGCCGGGCTCCATGGCCTGAATGCCGTACTCACCGTAGACCACCTTGTTTCCGCGGGAGGCGACGCCGGTCATCCGGCCGCGCTGGACCTTGCGGTACTTCACTCTCTTGGGCATTAACATCAGCGGTTGCCTCCTTCCCGGCGATTATTGTGGCTGCGCTCGCCGCCGTCTCTCCGGTCACCCCGGTAGCCGCGGCCGCCGTCCCGGCGGTCTCCGCGGCGGTTGTCCCGGCGATCCCGGCGAGCAGGTGCGGGCTCCGGCGCAGGTGCGCGCAGGGTGGTGTTCAGCACCTCGCCCTTGTAGATCCAGACCTTGACGCCGATGCGGCCGTAGGTGGTGGCGGCTTCGGCAAAGCCGTACTCAATGTCGGCCCGGATGGTCTGCAGGGGGATGGTGCCCTCGTGATAGGACTCGGAGCGGGCGATTTCCGCGCCGCCCAGACGGCCGCCGCAGGTGACCTTGATGCCCTTGGCGCCCAGACGGGTGGCCTGCTGCATGGCCTTCTTCATGGCCCGGCGGAAGGAAATACGCTTCTCCAGCTGCTGGGCGATGTTCTCAGCCACCAGCTGCGCGCTCAGATCGGGGCTGCGAACCTCTACGATATTCAGGTTCACGCTCTTGCCCAGACGGGCTTCCATATCCTTGCGCAGGTTTTCGATCTCCGCGCCGGCCTTGCCGATGACGACGCCGGGGCGGGAGCAATGAATGTTGATTTTGACTCTCGCGTTGTTCCGCTCGATCTCGATTTTGGCGATGCCGGCGGAATAGAGCTTGTTCTTCAGATACTTGCGGATGTTGTAGTCCTCCACAACCAGATTGCCCACCTGGTCGGCGCGGGCATACCAGCGGGAGTCCCAATCCTTGATCACGCCAACGCGCAGTCCATGGGGATTAACTTTCTGTCCCATAGCTACCTCCTGCTTAAGCCTTCTCACTCACACCGATGGTGATGTGAGTGGTTCTCTTGAGAATCCGATTGTAACTGCCCTTTGCCCGGGGCATGCCGCGCTTCAGGGTGGGGCCGGGGTTGGCCACCACGGTGGAGACGTACAGGTTCTCCACATTCATCCCGTTGTTGTGCTCGGCATTGGCCACAGCGCTCTTCAGGAGCTTCAGCATGGGCTCGGAAGCAGCCTTGGGAGTCTGCATCAGGTACGCAGTGGCGATCTTCACGTCCTTGCCGCGGATCATGTCGCACAGCAGCTTCACTTTCCGGGGAGACATGCGGACGTATTTCACATGTGCTAAGGCTTCCATTCCAGTTCCTCCTTACTTCGAGTTGGTGGTCTTGCTGCCAGAGTGGCCCCGGAAGGTTCTGGTGGGAACGAATTCGCCCAGCTTATGGCCCACCATGTCTTCGGTGATATAGACAGGGACATGCTTGCGGCCGTCGTGGACGGCGATGGTATGACCGACGAAGGAGGGGAAAATGGTGGAGGCTCTGGACCAGGTCTTCAGAACCTTCTTTTCACCGGCCTTGTTCAGCTCCTCGACCCGCTTCAGCAGCTCGGGCGCCACGAAAGGGCCTTTTTTAATACTTCTGCTCATTCGTTCATATCCTCCTTACTTGGCGTTTCTGCCCTTGACGATGAACTTGTTGGTGGGATTCTTCGTCTTACGGGTCTTGTAGCCCATAGCCGGCTTGCCCCAGGGAGTCACAGGGCCCGGACGGCCGACCGGAGCGCGGCCCTCGCCGCCGCCGTGGGGGTGATCGTTGGGGTTCATAACCGAGCCGCGCACCGTGGGACGGATGCCCATGTGACGGGTCCGGCCGGCCTTACCGATGTGGATGTTCTCATGATCCAGATTGCCCACCTGACCGATGCAGGCCGTGCAATTCATCCGCACATACCGCACCTCGCCGGAGGGCAGGCGGACCTGGGCCAGCGCGCCGTCCTTGGCCATGAGCTGGGCGGCGGCTCCGGCGGAGCGGACCAGCTGTGCGCCCCGACCGGGATTCAGCTCCACATTGTGGATCACGGTACCCACGGGGATGTTGGCGATGGGCAGGCAGTTGCCGGGCTTAATATCGGCCGTGGCGGAGGAGACGACCTTGTCTCCGGCCTTCAGGCCGTTGGGAGCCAGGATGTAGCGCAGCTCCCCGTCCTCGTATTGCACCAGGGCGATGAACGCGCTGCGGTTGGGGTCATATTCCAGGCGGAGCACCTCGGCGGTCATATCCGTCTTGTTCCGCTTGAAGTCGATGATGCGGTATTTCCGCTTGTTGCCGCCGCCGCGGTGGCGGACGGTAATTCTGCCGTAGCTGTTGCGACCGGAGTTCTTCTTCAGGGTCTCAACCAGGCTGCGCTCAGGTTTGGCCTTTTTATCCACGCCGTCGAAGGCAGAAACGGTCATATTTCTGCGCGCCGGGGTATAAGGCTTAAATGTTTTGATAGCCATTTGCGTTACGCTCCTTTATTGAGATTTGAATTAGACCATACCCTCGAAGAACTCGATGGTCTTGGAATCGGCCGTCAGGGTCACCATGGCCTTTTTGTAGGCGGCGCGGCGGCCTTCGGGATACGAGCCGGTGCGCTTTTTCTTGCCCAGCATCCGGATGGTGTTGACCTTCGCCACCTTGACGCCGAAGATCTCCTCGACGGCCTGCTTGATCTCAATTTTGTTGGCGTCCAGGGCGACCCGGAAAACATACCGCTTGTCGGCCACGGACTCCATGGACTGCTCCGTGATCACCGGCTTGATGATGATATCGTAAGCGTTCTTCATTACGCGAACACCTCCTCGATCTTGGCCAGGGCGGCCTGATCCAGAACCAGCTTCTTGGCGTTCAAAATGTCATAGACATTGATGAGGTTGGCAAAGGTGATCTCGCAGCCGGGGATGTTCCGGCCGGACCGGAGCACATTGGCATTGGGCTCGGCGGTGACCACCAGGGGCTTGCTCTCGGCATGAACGGCGGACAGGAACTTGGCGAATTCCTTGGTCTTGATCTCATTCATCTGAATGGAATCGATGACCACGATGTCCTGCGCGGCCGCTTTGGCGCTGAGAACGGACTTCAAAGCCAGGCGTCTGACCTTCTTGTTCAGACGGTAGCTGTAATCCCGGGGCTTCGGGGCGAATACCACGCCGCCGTGGGTCCACTGGGGAGCCCGGGTGCTGCCCTGACGGGCCCGGCCGGTTCCCTTCTGTCTCCAGGGCTTCTTGCCGCCGCCGGAGACCTCGGCGCGGGTCAGAGCGGACTGGGTGCCCTGACGGCAGTTGGCCAGGTGGTTCTTGACCACGTCGTGGACCACAGACTCGTTGGGCTCGATGCCGAACAAAGCTTCGGAGAGTTCGATCTCGCCGACCTGCTTGCCGGACATATCGTAAACAATCGTCTTAGGCATGATTTAAGCTCTCCTTTCCTTAGCCTCTGGCGGAAGCCTTCTGGGGATTCCGGCCGGAAGCCTTCTGCGGGTTCTTGCTGATACCGGCGTCGCCGCGCTTGACCTTGTTGTGCTTGACGGTGGACTTCACATAGACCAGCCCGCCCTTGGGGCCGGGAATGGCGCCGCGGATGACCAGCATATTCAGCTCGCTGTCCACCTTCACCACATCCAGATTCTGAATGGTGACCCGCTCCACGCCCATCTGGCCGGCGCCGATCTTGCCCTTAAAAATCCGGGAGGGGTCGGAGGAGGAGCCCATAGAGCCGGCGTGGCGGTGCACAGGGCCGCCGCCGTGGGTCATGGGAGTCCGTCCGGCGTTCCAGCGCTTGACGACACCCTGATAGCCGTGGCCCTTGGAGATGCCGGCCACGTCTACCTTGTCGCCGGCGGCGAAGGTATCGGCCTTGATCACGTCGCCCACGTTCAAGTCCGCAGCGGCGTCCAGCTTAAACTCCTTCAGGTGCTTTTTGAGCTCTACGCCGGCTTTCTTCAGGTGGCCGGCCTCGGGCTTGGACAGCTTGGACTCCTTCGCATTCTCAAAGCCCAGCTGCACGGAAACGTAACCGTCTTGTTCCAGGGTTTTCTTCTGGGTCACGACACAGGGGCCGGCCTCGATGACGGTGACCGGAATGACCTTGCCGCTCTCATCGAAGATCTGGGTCATGCCCACTTTTTTGCCGATGATTGCTTTTTGCATGTTTTCTTCTCCTTTTTAGGTTATTGGTTGGCGGCAGCCATTGGGCAACTGCCGGCAACATGACCCGTCCGTCCTATTGACAGACTGTGGCGGGCAAGCTGCGCATCCTGACGAGGGAATTACAGCTTTATCTCAATCTCAACGCCAGCCGGCAGATCCAGGGACATCAAGGACTCCACGGTCTTCTGGTTGGGGTTGAGGATATCGATCAATCTCTTGTGGGTTCTGCGCTCGAACTGCTCGCGGGAATCCTTGTACTTATGGACGGCCCGCAGGATGGTGACGACCTCTTTCTTGGTCGGCAGGGGGATGGGGCCGGAGACGGAAGCGCCGTTGCGCTTGGCGGTCTCCACAATCTTCGCCGCGCTGGCGTCGATGAGCTGGTGATCATAGGCCTTCAGCCGGATTCTGATCATTTGGTTTGCCATGTTGCAATTTCCTCCTTGAAAAACGTACTCAGTTTTTGTGGCTGGGTACGGTCGAACTTCCTGTCCGCGCCGCCGTGCGTATCATTCTCGCCAATGAAAAATGGCCGACGCAAGCCGACCTTCTCCCCCAGGCGCAGCGATATACGCAGGCGCAAGCAGGACCGTTCAGCCGCCCGATGACCGGACATACTCCGCAGAAGTTACCGGCTTTCGCCGCAATCTCCTACATCATCGCATTCTGCGCGCAGAGTTCACCCACACGCGCTTTCCTATAATACAACAATTTGGATTCCATGTCAAGGGAAATTTTGATAAAATTTTTTGCCTCCATGGAGCCGGAGGGGGTTTTTCCTCCCCCTCACGCCGCCTCGCCTGCCCTGCGGCATCCGGCGGTCCCCCTCGCTGCAAACTATACCCAAAAACAACAACGATTCCCGATTGGGGTTCCTCTTCCTGCGGCAGATTTTCGGGACGGCCCATCGCCGCTTGGACGGCACTTCCCGCAGTCTGTAGGGGCCGTACCCTTCTCTTCCCCCCTCAGCGGCGTTACAGTCCCCCTTCGGACCTTGCGCCACCAATTATAAATGCCCCAGGGCAAGCGCGCCCTGGGGCATGGGGGAAATTATTTGGAGAAGGCTTCGCAGTAACGCTGCAAGATGGTGGCAATTTGCGCCCGGGTCGCCGTACCCTTGGGGGCCAATCTTCCTTCCATGCCCTTCAGCAGCCCTTGCTCCACGGCCCAGGTCATGGGCGTCACGGCGTAGCTGCTGATGCCGGATGCGTCGGGATAGCCGGTCAGGTCGCCCGTGACGGAAATCTCTTCCCCGGCGAACTGAGCGTAACGCGCCAGGAAGGTAACCAGCTGCTCCCGGGTTACGGGGGCGTTGGGGGCGAAGACCGTATCGGTCAGGCCCTTTCCGATTCCGGCCTCATAGGCCCAGGCCACGGCCTCGGCGTAATACCGGCCGCCGGAGACGTCGGTGAAGGGCGCCGTCCCTTCGCTCTCCGGCTCACCGGCCAGGCGGTACAGGATGGTCACGATTTGGCCCCGGGTCAGGATTCCCTCGGGCCGGAACTGTGTATCGCTCACGCCCTTCATCAGGCCGTTGGAAACGGCGAAGTCCACGCCCTCGTGATACCATCTGCCGGTGTCCACGTCTGTAAAGTGGGCGGAGGGGCACGCCAGAGCCTCGGTGAAGCCGTCCCGGTAGGAGTAGCCGCAGCGCAGGCAGGTGTGCTGGGTATACCCTTCGGCCCCCTCTTGGGCCTCCACAACCGTGACCTGGAAGTCATGGCCCAGGGCGTCTGTGTGATCGTCCACATAGCTGTCGCCGCAGACGGAGCAGGTGTAGGTGGTGTATCCGCCCTCGGTGCAGGTGGGCGCCGTGACCACGGCCTCGTATTGGTGGCCCTTGGGCAGGATTTCCCGGGAGACAACCGCGCCGCAGACCTCGCAGGTCACGGTGACGGAGCCGTCCTCGGTACAGGTGGCGGGTACGGTCTCGGTTTTGGTCTTCTCATGGGCGCAGGGCAGCACCTCTACGATGCAGTAATCCTGGACGCCTGTGGCCTGAGAGACGGCCCGGATGTAGGCATAGCCCTGAGAAACGCCGGTGACCGTACCGGTTTCGTCCACGGTAGCCACGCCGGGATCAAAGGATTCCCACTGTACGCCGGTATGCTTTTCCAGGGTGGGCGTGGGAGAAAGCACGGCGGACAAGCTCCGGCTTTCAGCCACGGACAGGGTCATACGGTTGGTATCCAGCTCCAGCTTCTCCGGCAAGATCGCCTCGGAGACGACGGCGAAATCCAGAGAATATTGACCGTCTTTTGTGGTGGCCCGGATGTAGCTGATGCCGGGCTCGCTGGGCGTGTAATAGGCCGCGTTCAACACGGTACCGTTGATGTTCACGCCTTCTTCCGTGGTCAACTCGCCCCGGCCGGAGACAATCTCCCAGTCAAAGGGACCGTAAACGTCTGTGGGACGTTCATAGACCGTTCCGCTGGATGTCCCGGCGGGATTTCCCGGAGACACGACGCCGTCGGCCCGGATGACCAAGGTGTTGGTCCGAGAGGGAGGGGTAAAGTACACCTGGATTTCTCCGGTCCGGCTGTCGTAGGTAAAGTCCTTCCGCCAGCTGTTGGTCATCTCGTACTCGTAGCCGCTTTCATAGCGGGTGAAGACGCGGATGGACTCGGGCAGGGCGTAGCCCTCCTCATGGACCAGCTTACCGGTCCAGCTGCTGTTTACGCCGCAGAAATCGGGGCCGTCCAAAATTAGGCCTTCAGCCGGGTCCAGAGTATGGTCGCTGCTGGAATTGTAATCCTTGGCCGTGCACAGGGCCACAGGCGCAACAATATGGGCGGCGGTATCGTTATACTTGGCAACCAGGGTGGCGGTGCTGCCCTGGGTTACATATACGCTCTGGTCGCCATAGCTCAGCCCGGAGACCAAGTCCTCATCGGAGCTGTTCGTATACAGATCCTCCCAGTCGATTTTCATCGTCCGAGTCACCCCATTGAGGGTAACCTCCAGAGTAGCGGAAGCGCCGGGAATGAGGATATCCGGGTCTCCCGTAGCGCTGTAATTCAGGTACAGCTCGGCGGAAAGGCCGTCGGAGCTGTACTGACTGCAGGTGATGAGGCCGGCGTACAAATCCGGATCGTCCTCATTGACCTCCCACCGCTTGGTGGTAATCTCCGCGTCGGCGGGGTACAAATCCGTCGCTTTGACCACGATGGAGCCGTTGGGCTTTAACCCGGAGAAGGATTCCACAGACAGCTGGAAATCCTGCAGCTCCGTGGTGCGCTCCTTGACCGCTACGACGCAGACGGCGGAGTCCTCCCCGGCGCTCACGGTGATGACGGTCTGGCCGGGCGCCAGCGCTTCCACACGGCCGAACTCATCGATGGTCGCCACCTCGGGGTTGCTGGAGGTCCGGGTGATGACATGGCCCTCCAGGCCGGTATTGTCGTTGACGCTGATGAGATCAAAAGCTTCGCCCGGATGCATCAGAGCCGCCACCTGAGACAGGACCAGGCCCTGGGTGGGATCTGCCTTCACGGCATAGGTCCGGTCGTTAAGGCCATAGTCGCCGCAGGAGATGTACACGTTGCCGGTCCATTCATAAGAGCCTGTGTACTCCGTCACATCGGCGGTAAACGTATAGGTTTTGGTGTCCGGATCGAAAATGCTCTGGCTGTAAAAGGGATTATACATGTCCAGACCGTATTCCTCCACCACTTTACCGGTGGAATCGGTATAGGTCCGCTTGACCAGAGGATGGATTTCTACGGAGGCGATGGAACCGTCATCGTAGACCGTACCGGTCATGTAGGTTCTTCCGTCCTCCTCATAGACGGAGACGGTGTTGTTTTCCAGCTTGGGCGCCACGGTGTCCACCTGAATGTCAAAGGAAATGACGTCGCCGGTCAGATCCATGGCGTGGCCGTGGAAGGTGGGCTCGTTTTCGCCGGGAACGATGGACTCGAAATCCGTCACCCAGCGGCCGGCCTCCTCATTCCACACCGTTTCGCCATAGTCTCCCTCTCCATAGGCGGTGATGGAGTAAACACACTCCGTACCGCTGGGCAGCACGTTTCCGTTTAGATCCGTGCCGTCCCAATAGCTGTTGGTAAAATAGTACTGAGAAGAGGGCAGCGCTGCGGAGTAGGCGCTGTTCCACAGAGACTTGAACTGGTAGGTGGCGTAATCCCGGTAGTACAGCTCGTTGGTTTGCTTGTCCCGGACCTCCACCACCATGAGCTTGGCCTCCCGGAGCTGATAGAGAATAAAGTCGTCTATTTGGTCCAGGTAGCCGTCGCCGTTGGGGGAAATGGCGAAATTTTCTTGATGGTATACGCTTTGCTCGTTGGATCTGGAATCGAACATATTTTGGCCCAGGTCTACAAAGCCGATGGCCGATCCCTCGGAGAGCATGACGCTGCCAAGAATGGACGTGGCCCAGGTGGAGGGATTATTCCGTACATTTTCCCCGTCCTCCGGCGTGTCGTACCACATGGAGCTGTCAAAAATAGGCGCGGCGGTCCAATCGCCGTAGAAGGCCAGGAAAGGCAGGCCGATTTGCGGATGTTCGCCGGTGGAGTCGGTGAGGATGACAAAGCCCTCCACATAGGCGCCGTTGGCAAAGAGGGAATCCAAAAGCGCCTTCTCCTCTTGGGTCAAGGTGACGGTCTTGCTGACCTGGACGCTGCCGGAAGCGGGAACCGTCACGGTACCCAGGTCCACCTCCCGCAGCAGAACATCGCTGTCCAGCATAACGGAGGCCTCGCCCCACCGGCTCTCGGCAGTGCCGGTGTCGGGCCGCAAAACTGCCGCTTTGGCCGTGTAGGTCAGGGGCTCGTCGGTCAGGTTATGAACCTCAAAATTCATGGTATAGCGGCCGGTCTTCTCCGGGTCGTCCTTCAGCTCCAGCTTTCCCACGTTCTGCCCGGCCACGGAGATGTAAGCCGGTGTGGTAACGGCGCCTGCCGCGTTCACCAGGCCCGCGCCCTGCAGCCGGGGAGAGTAATACACGCCCTCCGGGTCCTTCTGCGGCAGCGCGGTGCTGACCAGCAGCTGACTGGTGAGGCTGCTCGCCGCCGTCTTGGAGGTGATTTGCAGGCTCTCCTGGACATACTGCTCCACCAGAGCGGCCAGTCCGGTCATATGGGGAGCAGCCATGGACGTGCCGCTCATCATGCCGTAAGCGCCGGTATAGTCGTCATAATAGCCGCCGGGGTCTTGGGGACTGTAGGTCTGATCCACAACGGCGGACCAGATATTGCCGCCGGGGGCCGTGATCTCCGGCTTCAGCTCCAGGCCGGGGCCTGCGCCCCAGGAGGAGAAGACAGACATTTGATAGCCGGTATCCGAGGAGACAATCTCATCCTCCGCCAGGACGGTCATGGTGACCTTGCCGGACTGAGCCGCCTCAACAATGGCGTGGCCGTCCTTGCCGGAGATGAAAGCAGAGGTGATGTAGACGCCGTCGGTGCTCATGTAAATGAGGTCTGTAGCATTGGGGTCTTCGTCATAGACGATGACGGCCAGCACGCCGTAGGCAGTGCCGTCCCAATTGACGCCGGAAAAGGACATGGCATTGTTGATTTTATCCAAGAAGGATATCCCGCCGCCCCGCTTTACCAGGGCCACGCCGGTCTTGCCGCCGTTATAGCCGTTGTTGAAACCGGCGGCGGCGTAGTCGTTATAGGTTCCATAGCCGTCCACCGGGATGATTTCCACCGGCTCTTTCCCGGCAAATTTGTACTTCATGGCGATCTCCGTGGTATCGGAGAAAGCGGCCTTGTGCTCGGCGCCCTCCCCATCGGTCCACACCAGGACGGACTGGGCGGCGATGGTATTATCAATCGACGCCACAGAGAGGTTGGAGCTGTACACAGCAGGGGCGGACATCATGGAGATCTCCGGATCGGAGACCAGGGGATAACCGCCGTACTGATTGTTCGCACTGGAGTAAGCGGCGTTACCGGCGGAGGTCATGAAGATGATGCCGGTCTCCTGCAGCCGGGCGTAGGCCTCGTTGGCGGCGGCGTCGTCCTCGGCAAAGCCGTTGTCGGAGCCGAGAGACAGGTTCACCACATCGGCGCCCAGGCTGGCGGCGTCCTCCAAGGCATTGAGGATCGCGGTCTCCGGAGCGCCGCTGTCGGAATCCGGGAACACCTTCATCGCCAGAATCTGCGCGTCGGGGGCCACGCCGGAAAAGAGGATCTCTCCCTCCTCGCTTTCCGCATAGCCGGCAACGGTGCCGGAGACGTGGGTGCCGTGATCGCTGCCGGCGGGCTGCACATTGATGTCGCCGTCGGCGTAATCGCAGGCATAAGGCACCTTGCGGTTTTTGTACAGGGCGTTGTTGCTGTATGTAATTTTATCCCCGTCGGCGCCGGTGGTCGACTGGAGCTGGGTGCTCTCCAGGAACAGGCGCAGAGATTCGCCGGTATAGCGCAGGTCCCAGCCCTCTTCGCTGTCGGCGGGGTCATGGAGGAAGGAATCGTCGGTAAAGGCCTCGTGAACCCGGCGGACGCCGGTGACCGGATCCTGCACACTTCCCCACGAGGTGTAATTCAGGTCCAGTCCGGTGTCCAGAACGGCCACCAGCATACCCTTGCCGGTAAAGCCCGCTTCCCACACCTGGCCCAGGCCGACCATGTTGTAGCTGCAGCCATAGGTGCCGGGAATGGCGTCTGTGGACAACTCCTCTTCCGGGCGTTCATATACATGCTCCACATAGGCCCGCTTGACGCCGTCCATAGACCGGATGGTCTCCAGTTGGCCATAGGGGATCTGAATGGCCATGGCGTTGAGCAGGTCGGTCCACCGGGAAACCACCTCCACCTGGGTTCCGGTCCGGCGGGAGATGGACTGGACCATGGCGTCCTGACCGCCCAGCAAGGCGCTACGCCGGGTTTTGACCGCGCTGGAGGCCAAATACTGCGACACCGCCTCGCCGGCCAGACCGGGGGCCGCCTCGTACCGGTCCAGGGTGGGCGCTTCGGCCAGCTCTACGATGACCGTGACCATTTCGTCCGGTTCATAGGCCGGGGTCTGCGCAGCATCCCGGGTCTGTGGGTCCAGCTCGTCCAACCGGGGCGTGCCGGAGACCTCGTCGGCGGTCAGGATCTGAGCGTCCCGATCCGGCTCGCCGCCGGTCGCCAGGGCAACGGGCGCCAGGCCGATCAGCAAGGCTGCCACCAGGAGCAGGGAAAGAATCCGTTTCATTTGTTCGTCTTCCTTTCTGTTTCAAAAATGGGGGTCCGTTCCAATATACCATATCTGCGTGGACTGTTTATTCCATGACCATATAGCATATCAGCAAGGCCATTATACCATTGAAACGGAAGGAGTGTCAACTGATAACGAAAAAAAGTCAGCGGGGAAAAAGTACTAAATTTTCAGGTAAAATCTTGTGAAAAATGGGGAAAAACCCGCGCAAAGGTTGATTTGCGTTTGGGGGTATGCTATACTTAAGAATGGTCGAAATTTCTGAAATTTTCGGATTTTGCAGGTATGTATTTGTGCTATGGACGGTTTCCGTATTATGGCAGGAAATGTATTTCCACCTGCGTACAACGGCGACCATTTCCGGATGTACAGCCTGATGCGCCCAGGCGCACCAGGCCGAGAAGAGGTGACGATATGGAGTATCTTCCTTTGCTCAACCTCCTGTTGGAGGCACTGGCCTATCTGGGCCGCCGCGCGGCGGGAAACACCATCCAACGGCTGACGGAGCGACTGCAGAGCAACGGCGTGACGGATTTGGCGCGTTTCCGGCAGCGCCTGGCGCCCATTGAGACGCTGATGAACGAGCTGGACCGGCAGCTGCCGATCCCGGAAGAGGAGCTGCAAAGCTTATTCGGCAATCTGGCGGGATTTCCCTATAACACCATCGGCTCTTGCTGTCCGGCGTTTCTCCTGTTCTACCCTATGACGGCGCACTTTTCCGGCAACCTGGCGCAGACGGTTGCAGAGCTACAGAAGATGTCGCCGGAACGTCTGGCCGGAAGCCTGGCGGTTTCCCTGGACATTGCCGACGAGGCCCAGGCCGGCGGAACCATGAGCGCCGGCGTGTTTTCCGAACGGGTTTTGTCCCTATCGGTTCCTGCGGAAAGCAAGGTGGCCATTCTGGACCTGTATCACCGGCCGGAGCCGGTGCTGCAGCGCGCTTCCCACTATTTGGAAAAGGCCATCCGCCTGCTGCACCAGAAGCAGGAGGCCATGGAGGCCATTTGCGCGACGTTTACCGACGCCCTGCGGCAGGAGGGCCTGGAGCAATTTTTGTCCCATACCTCCAGCTTAACCTACCGCCCGGAGCTTCAATACGCAGTCCGGCCCTTTCTGTTCGGTATGGACACCAATCTGTCGGTGACGCCTTGGGAGGGCGGCAGTCCGGTGCAGGTGTACTGCGGCATTCTCCGGGAGCCGCTGCAAGCCATGCTGGCCTCCAGTCGGGGCCCGACGTACGAGGTATATCACGCCATCAAGCTTTTGGGAGACCGGACCCGGTTTGACATTCTCTGCTATCTGCGGGACCGGAAGGCCTATGGTCAGGAGCTCTCGGCCCGCTTCGGCCTGTCCCGGAATACCATTCACCACCATATGAGCAAACTCTTGGCCGCCCGCTTGGTCACCTGTACGGTAGACGGAAACCGGGTGTACTACACCGTGGACCAGGCCTCAGTCTCCGCCCTCCTGGACCGGCAGCGGGAGCTTTTGCTGTCTGCGGCCCCGCCCCCCAAAAAAGGCGGGAAGTGAGATTTCAAAAAATATTTGGGTCTGTTGCAAAATCGCTCTCTCCAAAAGTTAGAAATAGCTGGATAAATCGCAAAAATTCGTGGTTTCTCCCGCTAAAAAATTATGGAAATTTTCGAAAAATCTATCTTGCAACAGTCCCGTTTTTCATAGGAGATTTTGTTACGCCTTATTAGACGCAGAGTCCATGCAAAAAATCCGGCAACCGTGCCGGGTCCCGTCTCTGGAAAGCAACAACACCCCGCGGCCCCCGGCGAAAGCGGCGGCTGCCAAATCGTTTGGGGCGTCGGACGCCCCGGAAAAAGCCATGGGGCGTCCGGAACCATGAAAAGCTCCCCCTGAGCGCGGCAGGTTCTTTTTCCTGTCCGTTCTCAGGGGGAGCTTTGATTTCGGCCATAGGGGCAGTCCGAAATGGATCAAGCTTTATACGCTTACACAATCCGGCGGGCTCCGACGTAGCGAGTGGCATAGTAGTCGGAGGAGAGGCTGGAGATCTTCACATAACTGCCGCCGGCATGAATGAACTCGCCGCCGCCGACGTAAATGCCCACGTGAGAAGCGGGTGCGTCGGTATTGTATGTATTATGGAAGAAAACCAGGTCGCCGGGCTGCAGATCGGAATAGCTCACGGAATAGCCGTTGTCCAGCTGCGCCGTGGCGGTACGGTTGATGGAGTAGCCGCAGATGCGCAGGACATACTGGGTAAAGCCGGAGCAGTCGAATCCGCTGGGAGAGGCGCCGCCCCACACATAGGGAACGCCCAAATACTCCTTGGCCGCCGCTACAATGGCATCGCCGGCGGAGCTGGAGCTACTGGAGGCGGACGAAGAAGCGTTGGACGAAGCCGCGCTCTCCTCCTCCACAGTCTCCGTCTCTTGGGAGCCGCTGGAAATGGGGTCGCCGTCTACAAAATACTTGGGGCTGCTGTCGGAGCCGGTGTTCTCATAGGGAACCTCCGTCAAATCCAGCAGGTCGCTGCGGATGTAGCCGGTGCTGCCATCGTACTGGACCTTGTACCAGCCGCAATTGAAGCCGATGATGTACGCCTCTTCCCCGCTGGAGAGCTGGTCCAGAATCTCGCTGGAGGTGGTGGGGTTGCTGCGCAGGTTCACCAAATAGGAGTTGACCCGGCCGTAACCCAGCTCCACGTTTTCCCGCTCCTTCACAACGAGATAATCGCTGTGCATATAGCCTTCCCGCAGGTTGTAAATAACTTTATACCAGTCGCCCTCGGCTTCCAGAATGACCACATAGTCGTCGCGGTAAGCCGTGGTCAAGATCTCCGTGTCCGTACCGGGCCCCTCCCGCAGGCGGAGGCCGGAGGCGTCCACGATGCCGATGGCGGACTTGATGGAATCCGATGCGTTGGTGGTCAGGACCAGAGTCCCGACCAGCACAGCCAGGGTTAAAACCAGGCTCAGGAATCTCTTTGTGCTGTTCATACGTTACCCTCCGTCTTACAAATGCTTTTATTTTGCCAGAGCGCGCTCCAGCCAGACACAGCCAACATCCAACGCCGTGTACAAGCCGTCTTTTTCGCTCTTTTTGACGATGCGTTCCCGGGACTTGAGGTTCGGGTCGTTCAGCAGAAGCTGAACCGACACGCGGGTGGCGACATCCAGCCCGTTTACCTTTTTAGACTCCAGAACCTGGAGCATCACAATGTGGGAATCGGCCATGGAGCCGTAGTAAATCATATTGTCTTTGCGCATAAGTGGACGGCCCTTATAGGTCAGGCCGGCATTTTGATCAGACATTGAAAACCTCCCCGAAAAAATGTAACCAAATTGTAACACATCGTTACGGGTATGTCAACCCTTTTCCGGAGAATTTTGATGCATTTTGCAACAATTGTTACAAAGTGGTTCTAAATTGGGAATTCTTGGATGTTGTAACACGTAAGACGGAGGGACGGTATGCATGGGTAAAAAGAAGGGCCGAGAGGCCCGGGAAGAAATCTGGGGCTGCAGCATCACAGCGGCAGCCCCAGATACGGCTTATTGCTTATCAAACAGATAACACTGGACCAGCTCCTGGAGAAGCTCATCCCGATCCAGCTTACAAATCATGGAACGGGCGTTGTTGTAGTTTGTGATATACGTGGGGTCCTCGGTCAGGAGATATCCGACAATCTGGTTGATGGGGTTGTATCCTTTTTCGCTCAGGGCGTCGAAAACAGAGCGGAGAATCCGATGCATGTTTTCGCGGTCATCACCGGGGACGGTGAACTTAATGGTGTTGTCGTTCAACACGGATTCCTCCTTTTTCTATGTGATGGGCCCATCATATAACAAAACGCAGGCAAAGTAAAGAGCCGGGAGCAAAGATTTACGAAAATTTCATGAGTTACCGCAAAGTAGCGCCCAGCGATTCCTCCAGGGCGGCGAGAATTTTGGATACCGCCGCCTCGGAGTCGGCGTCGGTCAGGGTTCGATCGTCGGCTCGGAACTCCAGAGAGAAGGCCATGCTCTTCTTCCCCTGGGGCACGCCCTTTCCCCGGTACACGTCGAAAAAGCGAATTTGGCGGAGCAGCTTTCCTGCGGCCCGCTCCATGCAGGCCTCCACCTGGGCCACGGTGACGGCCTCCCCGCAGACCAGCGCCAGGTCCCGGGTGACGGCAGGATACCTGGGCAGGGGCCGGTACACCGGCTCCGGCTCCCGCAGGGCAAACAGCGCGGTCAGGTTGACCTCACAGCAGTAAACCGCCGCGTCCAGCCCGTAGTTTTGGGCGGTCAGGGGGTGGAGCTGACCCAAAAAGCCCACTTCCCTTCCCGCTACCGTTATTTTGGCGCAACGGCCGGGGTGATAGGTGGGGTGGTCGGCGACTGCGGTGTAAGCGGGTTTTTTCACCCGCAGTCCGGCGAGCACCGCCTCCAGCTCTCCTTTGAGGGTGAAGAAGGTCTCCTCCGCGCCGTAGGCGCCCAGGACCAGCATTTTGGGCTCCTGGGGCAGCGCATCCCCGGTGGGCAGATACACCTTTGCCAGCTCGTACAGCTTGGCGGATTTGTTGTGATACGCGTAGTTCCGGGCCAAAACGTCCAGCATAGAGGGCAAGGCCACCGTCCGCATGACCGAGGTGTCCTCCCCCAAGGGATTTTGAATTCTCAGGGTCCGGCGCAGGGGGGAGTCCGCCGGGAGGCGGATTTGGTCGAAGCTGGACGGAGAGACAAAGGAATAGGTGATGATTTCGCTGTAGCCCAGAGCCCGGCACAGCTCGCCGGTCTTGGCCTCCAGGCGCATTTCCCGGCTGTAGCCGCCCTGGGTGGCGGCGCCCCGGAGGGTGGTGGTGGGAATCTGATTGTATCCGTACAGTCTGCCCACCTCCTCGGCGATGTCCGCCGTGAGGTTCAGATCCGGCCGCCAGGAGGGAACGTGGATGGTGCGCCCCTCCACCGGGATCTCCAGGCGGCGGAGGTAAGCGGCCATGTCCGCCTCGGAGATGTCCGTACCCAACAGGCGGTTGATCCGGTCCGGCTCCAGCTCCAGCTGCTTCGGCTGAGGCACGTAATGGACGATGTCGATGATCCCGTCCAGCACGTCGCCGCAGGCCAGCGCCTCCACCAGCTCGCACGCCCGCTGGACGGCGGGGACGGTGAGCATGGGGTCCAGGTTCTTCTCAAACTTGCCGGAGGCCTCGGTCCGCAGGCCCAGAGCCAGGGCGGTCTGGCGGATGGAGGTCCCGTTGAAATTGGCGGACTCAAAGACCACGGTGGTGGTGTCGTCCACAATTTCGGAATTCTCGCCGCCCATGACGCCGGCCAGGCCGATGGGCTTGTCTCCGTCGGCAATCACCAGCATCCCCGGCTGCAGGGCGCGGCGCACGCCGTCCAGGGTGATGATGGCCTCGCCCTCTGCGCTCTCCCGCACCACAATTTTACCCGAAGACACGTAGCGGTAATCAAAGGCGTGCATCGGCTGGCCGTATTCCAGCATGACATAGTTGGTGATGTCCACAATGTTGTTGATGGGCCGCACACCGTTGGCCCGGAGCCGCTGGCGCAGCCACTTGGGAGAGGGGCCGATTTTTACATGGTCCACCATCCGGGCGGTGTACCGGTTGCACAGGCGCTCCGCCGGGACCTCCACGTCCAGCCTGCCGTACATGGACCCGGCGGCGCTGCCGTGTACCACAGGCTCGTGGCGGCGCATAGGCCGGTCGAAGGCGGCCGCCGCCTCCCGGGCCAGGCCGATGATGGAGTAGCAGTCCGGCCGGTTGTTGGTGATTTCAAAATCCACCACCGTGTCGTCGTTGCCGATGACCCGGTTGATGTCGTCGCCGGGACGGCACGGCTCCTGGAGAATCCAGATGCCGTCCTCCACCGCGTAGGGAAAGTCGTTCCGGGTCAGCCCCAGCTCCTTCAGGGAGCAGAGCATCCCATGGGACGCCTCCCCCCGGAGCTTACTTTTGGTGATGTGGATGCCGCCGGGAAGGCGGGCGTTGTGCAGCGCCGCCGGAACCAGGTCCCCTTCCTGCACATTTTGCGCTCCGGTGACAATCTGGACCGGCTCTTCTCTTCCCACATCCACCCGGCAGATCCACATATGATCCGAGTTGGGATGCCGGACCATGGACAGAACCCGGCCCACCACCACGTTCTGAATCTCCGCATCCAGACGCGCATAGGTCTCCACCTTCTGACCGGCCAGAGTCATGGTCTCCACAAATTCCCGGTCGGAAACCTGGGACAGGTCCACAAATTCTTCGTTGATCCATTTTCTGTTGAGTTTCATTTCCGTCCACCTCCTTAGAACTGGGAAAGGAACCGCACGTCGTTGTCAAAAATGAGGCGCAGGTCGTTGATCTGCATTCGGCGCATGGCCATGCGCTCCAGCCCCATGCCGAAGGCGAAGCCGGAATACCTCTGGGGGTCGATGCCGCAGCCCTCCAGCACGGCCGGATGCACCATACCGGCGCCCAACAGCTCAATCCAGCCCTCGCCGTGGCAGGTGGAGCAAACCTGGCCGTCCACCTGGCCGGCGCCCCGGCACTTGTGGCACTGCATGTCCATCTCGCAGCTGGGCTCTGTGAAGGGAAAATGATGGGGCCGGAAACGCATGACGGCGTCCTCGCCGTACAGCCGGGCCATAAGCGTCTCCAGGGTGCCCTTCAGGTCGCCCATGGTAATCCCCTCGTCCACCACCAGGCCTTCAATCTGGTGGAACATGGGAGAATGGGTGGCGTCCGCCTCGTCCTTCCGGTATACCCGGCCGGGCGCCACGATGCGGATGGGAGGCTGCATCCGCTCCATGACCCGCACCTGCATGGGGCTGGTTTGGGTCCGCAGCAGCAGCTTGTCCCCGCTGTCAAAGTAGAAGGTATCGCTCCGGTCCCGGGAGGGGTGGCCCTCCTGAATATTCAGCCGGGTGAAATTGTACTCCGCCAGCTCCACCTCCGGGCCGTCCACCACGGTATAGCCCATCCCCACAAAAATGTCCTGGATCTCCTGCAGCACCTGGTTCATGGGATGCTGACGGCCCAGAGACACCGGCGTCCCCGGTATGGTGACGTCCACCGCCTCGGCGGCCAGCCGGGCCTCCAGCGCGGCGGCGTGCACGGCGGCCTTCCGCTCCTCCAGCTTCCGCTCCATGTCCGCCCGGACGGCGTTGGCCAGCTGGCCGATCACAGGCCGCTCCTCGGCCGAAAGCCGGCCCATCTGCTTCAGGACCGCAGTGAGCTCTCCCTTTTTGCCCAGGAGCTTCACCCGAAGCTCCTCCAGAGCGGCCGGAGAGTCCGCCGCATCCAGCGCTGCCAGCGCGCGCTGCCTGATGTCTTCCAACAGTTGTTTCATGATCGTCATTCTCCTTTTCTACATGCTGCCCCAGGGGGCCGTTGGGAAAATGGAAAAAGAAAAACCCTCCGGCCCCAACTGGGGACGAAAGGTCAACCTTCCGCGGTACCACCCGCTATTCGCCGAACGGCGCACTCTGCCGGGACGCAGTCACGCCCCTGACCCGTAACGGAGGTCTGCCGGCCTACCCTACTGCACCGTTTCAGGCGGCGGCTCCCGGGAGAAAGCCCTGTGCTGCACGCGGAGCGGCTCCCACCATCCCGCTCTCTCTGCTTCGCGCGGCCCAACGCAGGGCGGCCCGTTCTCAGCCTGTTTCGTATTCTCTGCCATTTTAGCACAGCCGTCTTTGAAATGCAAGGGCAATCTGAGAAAAAACGCCGCCGGCCGGGGGGCGCGTCCTGGAGGAAGACAGGACGGCGTCCGGCCGGGGTTTGTTATACGCCGGACTCTGCAAACCGAAAGGGCGTGTGGTCCAAGGTGGCAAAATAATCGGCCGGTGTCTCCGCCCGGCGGATTTGGGTCCAGGAGCCGTCGGGATGCAGCAGCACCTCGGCGCTGCGGAGCTTTCCGTTGTAATTATAACCCATGGAGAAGCCATGGGCGCCTGTGTCGTGAATGGCCAGCAGATCCCCCGTCTCGATTTCCGGCAGAGACCGGTCCACGGCAAATTTATCGTTGTTCTCGCAAAGGCCGCCGGTGACGTCATACACGTGGTCCAGCAGGGCGTCCTCCTTGCCCAGAACCGTGATGTGGTGGTAGGCCCCGTACATGGCCGGCCGCATCAGATTGGCGGCGCAGGCATCCAGGCCCACGTACTCCTTGTAAATATGCTTTTGATGCAGCACCCTTGCAATCAGATGGCCATGAGGCGCCAACATGTACCGGCCCAATTCCGTAAAAATCGCCACATCCGCCATACCGGCCGGCGCCAAAATGGACTCGTACTGCCGCCGCACCCCCTCGCCGACGGCGCCGATGTCACAGGCCGGCTGCTCCGGCCGGTAGTCCACCCCCACGCCGCCGGAGAGGTTCACAAAGGCGATGTGCACGCCTGTGGCCCGCTGGAGCCGGACTGCCAGGCGAAACAGCTGGGCCGCCAGCTCGGGGTAGTACTCGTTGCTCATGGCGTTGCTGGCCAGCAGGGCGTGAATGCCGAAATGCTTAGCGCCCTTTCGGGCCAGGCGGAGAAAGGCGCCGGCCATTTGATCCTCGGTCATGCCGTACTTGGCATCCCGGGGCATATCCATGATGGTATTCCCCAGACTGAAGCTGCCTCCGGGGTTGTACCGGCAGCACACGGTATCCGGAATTCCCGCCACCCGCTCCAGAAAATCCACATGGGTCACGTCGTCCAGGTTGATATAGGCGCCCATTTCCCCGGCCTTACGCAGATCCAGCTCCGGGGTCACATTGGAGGAAAACATCACCTCCCGGCCCGACACCCCGGCTGCCTCGGCCAGGAGCAGCTCGGGATAGGTGGCGCAGTCGCACCCGCAGCCTTCCTGGTGGAGAATTTGCAGAATATAGGGGTTCGGCGTCGCCTTTACCGCGAAGAACTCCCGAAACCCCGGATTCCAGGCAAATGCCGCCTGCAGGGCGCGGGCCGTACGGCGGATTCCCGCCTCGTCATAGATATGAAAGGGCGTCGGCACCTTTTCCGCAATTTCCCTCGCCTTTTCCAGGGTTAAAAACGGTACTTTTCTCATCGCTTCCTCCTTTTTCAGCAAGCAGGGCCCTGCACGTGCCGAACGGCGAACGTACAGGGCCCAAAACCAATGTCTTGACCCCATGGATGCGCTCCGCCTTCCCGCAGAAGGCGACAGTCCGGTACATCTTCTGTACCGGCCCAGCCGCCGGCGCAGAGAGCAGCGCGCCGGAGGCTTCGGCGAAAGGCCCCTTCCCTCCGGCAGCCTGCCTGCCGCTTTTCTCCGGGGGTACTCATGCCTTCCGCAACCTCAGCCATGGTTTTCCTATTTTACTGCAAGCCGTCCCCGTTGTCAACGGTCAATCGGCTTGCCATTCCGCGACGAAAGCCGCAATCGCCGGTTCCGCGCTTTTCCCCAGTGCAAACCAGCTCAAGCCCAACAAAATAGGACAAATTTTGCCTGGTACGAAATGCTTCGTACCAGGCTGAACCCCAACCGGACGCCTGCTGCTAAAAAAGGCCCAGCAGGCCCGCTCCGATGCCCAGAAGGCCGGACAGCAGAATGACCCCAATGGGGTGCATCTTCCGAAAGACGAGGACAAGAGACACCAGGAAAATTCCCACAGAAGCGCCGAAGGCGGGCGTCCCCACGGCCTGCCGAGTTACGCCGCCGGAAAAGAACACCGTGGCGCCTACGGAAATCACCGAGGCGGCGATGAGCCCCACCACGGCGGGCCGCAGGCCGGACAGGCAGCCCTGCACCAGCCGGCTGGACCGGAACCGGACAAAGCACCGGGCGACAACCAGGATGATGAGAAAGGAGGGCAGAACAACCCCCAAGGTGGCGCAGGCGGCCCCGGCCCAGCCGCCGGTTTCCATCCCCACATAGGTGGAGATATTCACGGCAAAGGGACCGGGCGTGCTCTCGCTGACGGCCACAAAGTTCACCAGCTGGGCGTCGGTCATCCAGCCGTGGCGCTCCACCTCCGCCTGAATCAGCGGCAGCATGGCGTAGCCTCCGCCGAAGGTAAAGGCGCCGATTTTCAAAAAGGTCCAGAACAAATCCCAAAAAATCATCCCTGCCTCCTCCTTGCCGCCAGGGAGAAAAGCAACCCGGCAGCGGCGCAGCCGGCGATGACCAGCAGCACGTTGACCTGCAAAAAGGCGGTGGCAAAAAAGGCGGCGCCGGCTACAAGAAGGGAAAACCAGTGCCTCGGACATTGCCGGTACATGGACGCCAGCGCCCGGCAGATCAGAGCCAGGACACCGGCGCGAATTCCGGCAAAGGCGCACTGCACGATGCGGTTGCTCTCAAAAGCCTGCAGCACATAGGAGATTCCGGCAATGATGAGAAACGAGGGGAGCACCACCCCCAAGGTACCGCACAAAGCGCCCCAAAAGCCGCAGACCCGGTAGCCCACAAAGGTGGCGGAGTTGACGGCAATGGGACCCGGGGTGGACTCGGCAATGGCGATGATATCCAAAACATCTTCATTGGTGATCCAGTTCCGCTTTTCCACCACTTCTTTTTGAATCAGCGGGATCATGGCGTAACCGCCCCCGAACGTAAAAGCACCGATTTTTAAAAACGTTCCAAACAACGTCCAAATCGTTCTCAGCCGCCGGTCCATATCCGCATCCCCCATTCCAGAAAACTGCGCTCCCATTATGACACACGGTGGGAAAAATAGCAACCCCCGCTGTGTTCCGCCGCTTTGACGGCTCAGTAGTTTTCCCACAGCCGCTCCGGGTACAGGCCCTGGGCGGTCATAGAGGCGATGGCGGCAGAGACGGCGGGCTTGTCCTCCTGGTAGGTGACGCCGTACCACCGGTCGTGGCTGCGCAGGACCTTCACCCGGGCCTTGCCGGCATCCAGGAGCTGGCTGACCACGGCAGGCAGATAGTACTCCGCCTTTTGGGGGTCCGTGCTCAGCGCCCGGTCCAGGAAAGCGGGGAACCGGGCCCAGGCCTCGTCCAGATAGCTGCGGGTAAAGCCCCAGAGATTCATGGATACGATGGTGTCCCCCGGCAGGTCCTGCCAGGTCCGGCCGCCGTCTTCGGTGTAGCGGGGGCACGGGTCCCCCTTGACGATGTGGGTGCGCTCCACTACGCTGTGCAGGCAACCGTCCGCCGTCTCCCGGCAGACGCCCCGGGCCACGTGGCCGTTTTCCGTGACGGTGTTTTTCAGCAGGTAGCCCACCATGGCGTATTCATAGTGCTCCGGCCGGTCCGGATGCTCCAGAAGGTAGCGGTAAATCTCCTGAAATCCATGGGGGCCGTAATAATCGTCGGAATTGATGACGGCAAAGGGGCCGTCGATGAGATGCCGGGCGGCCAGTACCGCATGGGCGGTGCCCCAGGGCTTGACGCGGCCCTCCGGAACGGCGTAGCCCGCCGGCAAGTCGTCCGGGCGCTGGTAGACGTAGTGGACCTTCATCACCTGGGAAATCCGGTCCCCGATCCCGGCGCGAAAGGCCGCCTCGATCTCCGGCTTGATGACGAAAATCACGGTTTCAAAACCGGCCCGGTGCGCGTCGTAAATGGAATAGTCGATGATGAGCTGGTTGTTCTGACCCACAGGGTCCAGCTGTTTCAGGCCGCCGTACCGGCTTCCCATGCCGGCGGCCATCACCACCAAAACAGGTTGATTCATGAAATGACCTCCCAATCCTTGTGGAACGGACCGTCCAGTGGGACGCCGTCCGAGATAATATGGGGTAACAGGCAAAAATGTTCCAATTGACTGACCCTGATTATAATACAGATTTTCCAATTGCGCAATGTAAAATTTCCATTTTTTCCAGGTAAAATCTGTTTTTGTCCGTTTTATCCCGGTCATGCCGCCAAAAAAAGCGGCCCAAGGGCCGCAGGAGGCGGAAAACGACAAAATCTGCGGCGGCGCCCCGGCTGTCCGGAAGGAAGCCGAAGACGCCGCCGCGTCCGTGGAATCAGCGCAAGGCGCGTTTCGCCTGCGCAGGCTCACAGAAAAAACTGGAAAACCAGCAACAAAATAATGCCGGGCAATCCCAAAAATCCCACAATGGCGGCTGTGATAAAGTTCAGCTCGAAGACGATGCCGGTGAAGCCGGACAGAAGATTCAGCAGAAACAGACAGACAAAGCCGCATCCCGTATTCAACAGGAGCTTGAAAATCAGCTTCATGGGCGTCATGAGAACCTTGATGAACAGAAAGATAAACAAAACCGGAACAGCCAGCGCGATGATTTCCTGCATAGAAGCCTCCTTTGAAAAAAAGCAAAAGTACCGGTATATTCCGGCGGAGCCGGGACAAACTAGCCTCGGACAGCAGATGAAACGCTTGTTGAGACCGCTGAAATAGAGCGATGCGCAACGCTTGAAAAAAAGCCTGGACTCCAATGTTTACATCTTCTGTCAAGTGTATCCCGCAGCAATTGCATGTGGAAGATGCGAACCGGCAGCCATGGAGCCGGAGGCGGGCGAGAATTCGCCCGCCTGTACATCAGGCGGATTATCCTGTATTCTACTACAAACTGAGGGCGAAATCAATCCAAAACATGAACCCGGACACAGCGGGCCCGGGCCTTCTCATCACGAAGGAG
>UREY01000010.1 GCA_900546915.1 uncultured Eubacteriales bacterium | reverse complement strand
CCGACAAAAACGCCGCCTCCGGTGGAGAGGCGGCGTTTTTGTATGCTCACTTTGCTTTGGTCTCGCAGTACAGGCACCGGTAAGTCCGGGTTTTGGGGTCGGTGAGGCGGAATACATGGGGCAGCTCTTGCTCCGTTGAGGAAATACAGCGGGGATTTTTACAGAAAATTACATTGGTCAGCTGCTCCGGCAGGGTCAGCTGCAATTTTTTGACAATCACGCCGTCTCGGATGATCGCCACAGTGACACCAGGGTCCACATAGCCCAAAATATCCATATCCACATGAAAATCTGTGTCAATTTTCAGGATATCCTTTTTCCCCATTTTCTGACTGACGGCGTTTTTGATGAGCGCCACAGAGCAATCCAGCTGGTCCAGCTTCAAAAGCCGGTAGAGCTCCATCCCTTTTCCGGCCGTAATGTGATCGATGACAATCCCGTCTTTAATGGAATCAATGTTCATACTTACACCTCCAACAGCTTCAAAATCAGAGCCATGCGCATATATTTTCCGTTTAAAACCTGCTTGAAATAGCAAGCTCTGGGGTCTGCGTCAATGGCCACCGCAATCTCATTGACCCGGGGCAGCGGGTGCAAAATTGCCAGGTCCTGCTTGGCGTTTGTCAGCTTTTCCGGCGTCAAAATGTAGCTGTCCTTCAGGCGAAGATAGTCCTCCTCATTGAAAAACCGTTCCCGCTGGACACGGGTCATGTATAAAATATCCAGCTCCGGCATCACCGACTCCAGATCCGTGGTCTGGACGTAGGGGATCCCCTTGTCCTTCATCCCCTGCTTGACATAGCTGGGAACCTTCAGCTCCTCCGGGGAAATCAGGACAAATTTCACACCGGCGTACCGGCTCATGGCGTCAATCAGAGAGTGCACCGTCCGCCCAAATTTCAAGTCTCCGCACAGTCCCACAGTCAGATTCTCAAATCCGCCTTTTTCCCGGTAAATGGTCAGCAGGTCGGCCAAGGTTTGGGTGGGATGATTGTGCCCGCCGTCGCCTGCGTTGATCACCGGAACCGTGGCATTCATGGCCGCCACCAGCGGAGCTCCCTCCTTGGGATGGCGCATGGCGATGATATCCGCATAGCACGAAACCGTCTTCGCCGTGTCCGCCACACTCTCGCCCTTGGCGGCGGAGCTGCTTTGCGCTTCAGAAAAGCCCAGCACGTTCCCGCCCAGCTCATACATGGCCGCTTCAAAGCTGAGCCTGGTTCGGGTAGAAGGCTCAAAAAACAGGGTAGCCAGTTTCAACCCCCGGCATTTTTCGCTGTACTTTTTGGGGTTGGCAATGATGTCGTTGGCTGTGGCAATGAGCTCGTCCAGCTCCTCCACCGTCAGATCCAAAATGTTGATAATGCTTCTCATTTCGTACCTCCAATCCAGCTCTCATCCTCGGGACAATCCCGGAACGCCAACAGGCGGGCCACATCCTCCGGTTGAATGTACCCCTCCTCCGCTGCCACCCGGGCAATCTCATCGAAGTTGGTGAGGCTGATATTTTTTACGCCGGCCTCCGCCAGGCGGACCAAACCCTTCTTCATCCCATAGGTGAAGATGCTCACGACACCGAGGACCTGCGCGCCGGCCTCCCGCAGGACGTGAACCACTTCCAGAACGCTGCCGCCGGTGGAAATCAGATCCTCCACCACCACCACCTTCTGTCCAGGCAGAAGCCTGCCCTCAATTTGGTTCTTTCTTCCATGATCCTTGGCGCCGCTGCGGACATACCCCATGGGCAGGCCCAGAAGATGGCCGGTAATGGCGGCATGGGCGATGCCCGCCGTAGAGGTCCCCATCAGGACCTCCGCCTCCGGGTAGTGCTCCCGGATCAGCCCGGCCAACCCCTCCTCCACATCGCTGCGAACCGAAACATCCGTCAGAGTCAGCCGGTTGTCACAGTACACCGGACTTTTGATGCCGGAAGCCCAGGTGAAGGGCGCATCGGGCCGGAAAAAGACCGCCTGAATTTTCAGCAGGCCCTTGGCAATTTGTACAGAACGCTCCATCTTATCCTCCTGTTCATTTTTTTACTTAGTCTCCTAAAAATTCCGCCAGGCACCGTTCATAAGCGGCAACCGGGTCCGCCGCCTGGGTAATGGGACGGCCGACGACAATGTAATCCGAGCCGATTTGCCGGGCCAGGGCCGGGGTTGTGACCCGAACCTGATCTCCAACCTCTCCGCCGGCAAAGCGCACGCCGGGCGTCACCGTGAGAAAGTCCCGACCGCAGGCTTCATGGACCGCCTTTGCCTCCAGAGGCGAGCAGACCACGCCGTCCAATCCGGCCTCCCGGGCCAGTCCGGCATAGTGCAGCACCACCTCCGGCAGCGGCCGCTCGATCAGCAGCTCCCGCTCCATCCGCTGCTGATCGGTAGAGGTCAGCTGCGTAACGGCAATGAGCAGAGGCCGGGTGCCGTCAGGCCGGGTCAATCCCTCCAGAGCCGCCTCCATCATCGCCTTGGTTCCGGCCGCATGGAGGTTCACCAGGTCTACCTCGAGACGGCTCAACACGGCCATGGCTTTTTTCACCGTGTTGGGGATGTCATGGAGCTTCAAATCCAAAAAGATCCTGTGCCCCCGCTCCCGGATCTCCCGGACCATTCCGGGGCCCTCCGCGTAGTACAGCTCCATCCCCACTTTGACAAACGGCTTTTTCCCTGTAAACCGGTCCAGGAAGGCCAGCGTCTCCTGTCTGCCCGGAAAGTCACAGGCTACGATTACATCTTTCCCCATGATGTGCACCTCCTATAATTTCTGACAAATCCTTAATATGATACTGCTCCATGACCAGGGGCAACTCCTCCACCATGCGCTTGCAGGCAAAGGGATCGGTCAAATTGGCTGCGCCCACCTCCACGGCTGTGGCTCCGGCCAGCATCAGCTCCAGCACGTCCCGGGCAGACGACACACCGCCCATGCCCACAATCGGGATAGATACCGCCTCATAAACCTGATACACCATACGCACCGCCAAAGGGAAGATGGCCGGACCGGACATTCCCCCGGTGGTATTGGCCAGCAGAGGACGCCGCCGCGCCAAATCCAAGCGCATCCCCAAAACCGTGTTGATGAGGCTGATCCCGTCTGCGCCGGCTTCCTCACAGGCCCGGGCGATGGCGGCAATATCCGTCACATTGGGCGACAGCTTGACCAGAACCGGCTTTGTGGTAACCGCCTTGACTGCACGGGTCACCGCCGCCGCGCTGGCCGGGTCCGTGCCGAAGCTCATGCCGCCGCCGTGGACGTTGGGGCAGCTGACGTTTACCTCCAGCCAGCCCACCTGCTCCTGGCCGTCCAGCTTCCGGCAGACCTCCACATATTCCTCCAGGGAAAAGCCCGACACATTGGCCATCACGGGCTTGTGGAAGTACGTCTTCATCTGCGGCAGCTCATAAGCCAGCACGTGATCAATTCCCGGATTTTGCAGGCCCACCGCATTGAGCATGCCCGCCGGACACTCGGCAATCCGCGGCGTTGGATTTCCAAACCGGGGCTGCAAGGTGGTCCCCTTAAAGGAAAAGGTACCCAGCAGATTGATATCATATAAGGCCGCAAACTCTGCCCCGTATCCAAAGGTCCCCGAAGCGGGAATCACCGGGTTGTCCAAACACAGGCCGCACAGGTTTACCTTCAGATTCACAGAATCACCTCCTCCCGGTCAAACACCGGTCCGTCTTTGCACACCCGCCGGGGACCGAGCCTGGTCTGGATGGTACATCCCATGCAGGCCCCGAAGCCGCAGCCCATCCGCTCTTCCAGGCTATACTGGCCCGAAGTTCGGGCCGCCTGCTCCACAGCCCGGAGCATGGGCAACGGGCCGCAGGTGTAGAAAAAGGTGTAAGGACGGTCCATCGCATCCGTCACAAAACCCGGGCGTCCATAGGAGCCGTCCACCGTAGTGACGGTCACGTCCGCACCTAAGCGGCGAAACGCCTCCTCATAGAACACCTCCTGTTTGGTGTTAAAGCCTAAAATCACCTCCGGCCGTTTCCCCTGCCGCACCAGAGTCCGGCAGAGGCCGTACAGAGGCGGCACACCGACGCCGCCGCCCAAAAGCAAGGGATGTTCCCCCGCCCGGCTCACGTCATAGCCGTTGCCCAGCCCTGTAAGCAAATTCAGCCTGGTCCCCGGGGACATCCGCGCCATCTCCTCCGTCCCCCGGCCCACCACCTTGTACACCAAGGTCAGCCGTTCCGCCTCCCAATCGCAGACGGAAATGGGGCGCCTCAGAAACAAACCGGGCAGCTGCACCTCCACAAATTGGCCGGGCACTTGGATGTCCGCCGTGTTCCCCTGTAACGTCATCTCAAATACGGCATCCGTCAACGGGTGATTCTCCACAACCGTAAAAAGCTCCTCGTTCATGACTCTCTCCTTCCCAACACTCCAGCTCCGTCCCCTGCTCATGCAGATCCTCCGGGCGATGCATCTATGGTAGAGACCCCGATGGCAGTCTCCTCCAGCACATCCAAAAGAACCCGCACCGTGTCCAGAGACGTAAACATCGTGACATTATTCTGAACCGCCACCTGACGCATTGCCCGGCCGTCGGCCAGGCCTTTGGCGTCTCCGGGGTCTTGGGTATTGATGACATAATTGACAAACCCCGCGCGAATGGACTCAAAAATCTCCTGGCTTCCTCCGTGAATCTTTCCCACGGAATGGGTGCGGATGCCGTTCGCCTTGAGAAACCGGGCAGTCCCCTCTGTGGCCTGAATGTTGAAGCCCATTCGGTAAAACCGGCGCACCAGCGGCAGGGCCTCCTCCTTGTCCCGGTCCGCCACAGTGACAAACACCGTGCCATAGTTGGTCACATGCATGCCGGAGGCCTGCAGCGCCTTATACAGGGCTCTGGTCAGACGGTCGTCATAGCCAATGGCCTCTCCGGTGGATTTCATCTCCGGAGACAGGTAGGCATCCAGCCCCTGCAGCTTGGAGAAGGAGAAAGCCGGCGCCTTGACATACCATCGTTTCTTTTCCGGCGGATACAGCCGGTCAATCCCCTGATCCCGGAGGCTCTGACCCAGAATCACCCGGGTACCGATGTCCGCCAGGGACCAGCCGGTCGATTTGGAAAGAAACGGCACCGTACGGCTGGACCGGGGATTCACCTCAATCACATAGACCCTTTGCTCCTGATCCACAATGAACTGGATGTTATACAAACCCACAATGCCAATGCCCAACCCCAGCACCCTGGTATACTCCAAAATCTTCTCCTTCACCGCCTCCGGCAGGCTAAAGGAGGGGTACACGGAAATGGAGTCGCCGGAGTGAATGCCTGTGCGTTCTACCAGCTCCATAATGCCCGGCACAAATACATCCCGGCCGTCACAGACCGCATCCACCTCCACCTCTTTCCCGCGAATATACTTGTCCACCAAAACCGGTTTATCCGCGTCCATTTCCACTGCGGTTTTTAAATACTGCCGCAGAGCGGCTTCGTCGGAAACGATTTGCATGGCCCGTCCGCCCAAAACGAAGCTGGGGCGCACCAGAACCGGGTAGCCAATTTCCGACGCCGCCAAGACGCCTGCCTCAATCTCCGTCACCGCCCGGCCGGGGGGCTGGGGGATCCCCAGCTCCTGCAGGATCCGCTCAAAAGCATCCCGGTTTTCCGCCCGCTCGATGGCGGCGCAATCGGTCCCCATGAGCACGACTCCCCGGTCCAGCAGCGGCTGCGCCAGGTTAATGGCCGTCTGGCCGCCTAAGGCGGCAATGACGCCCTTGGGCTTTTCCAGCTCCAGAATGTTCATCACATCCTCGGGACACAGAGGCTCAAAATAGAGCTTGTCCGCTGTGGTGTAATCGGTAGAAACCGTCTCCGGGTTGTTGTTGACGATGATTGCCTCAAAACCGGCCTGCCGGATGGTCATGACGGCATGGACTGTGGAGTAATCAAACTCCACCCCCTGTCCAATCCGAATGGGACCGGAGCCCAAAACCAGGATTTTTTCCTTTTCCGACACCCGGGACTCATTTTCCTCCTCATAGGTGGAATAAAAGTACGGCACGTAGCTGTCAAACTCCGATGCGCAGGTATCAATCATCTTGTACACCGGAAACAAACCGTGCTCCCGGCGGAAATCAAACACATCCAGCTCCTCCGTCCGCCACAGGCGGGCAACCCAGGAATCGGAAAATCCCATGGCCTTCGCCTCCCGCAAAACCGACACGTCGTAAGGCGCACCCCGGAGCCGGGTTTCCATGGCCGTAATCGCCTGAATCTTGTGGAGGAAAAAAGGGTCTATCTTGGTTCGGTCGGCCGTGACGCCGATATCTACGCCCAGGCGCAGCAGCTGCGTCACGGCATAAATCCGGTCGTCCCGGCCCTCTTGAACATAGTCCAAAAGCTGTTCCGACGTCCAGGGATCAAACTTGGGCATATGCAGATGACACACACCAATCTCCAGGGAACGAACTGCCTTTAAAAGACTCTCCTCGAACGTCCGGCCTATGGCCATTACTTCGCCGGTGGCCTTCATCTGAGTCCCCAGCCGGTTCTCCGCTGTGTCGAACTTGTCAAAGGGAAACCGCGGCATTTTGGTCACCACGTAATCCAACGCAGGCTCAAAGCAGGCCGGCGTGTTTGCCAAAGAAATTTCCTCCAGGGTCATTCCCACAGCAATCTTGGCTGAAACCCGGGCTATGGGATAGCCTGAGGCTTTGGAGGCCAAAGCGGAAGACCGGGAAACCCGGGGATTGACTTCAATGACATAATATTGGAAGGAAAGGGGGTCCAGGGCAAACTGGACGTTGCAGCCTCCCTCAATTTGTAGCGCCCGGATGATCCGCAGAGCGGCATCCCGGAGCATGTGATACTCTTTGTTGGTTAAAGTCTGGCTGGGACAAACCACAATGGAGTCTCCGGTGTGGATGCCCACCGGGTCCAGATTTTCCATATTGCAAATGGTAATCGCCGTATCCGCCCGGTCCCGCATGACTTCATATTCTATTTCCTTATAACCTTTGATACTCTTCTCCACCAACACCTGACACACAGGCGACAGGCGCAGGGCGCTCCGCAGCAGCTCCCGACACTGTGCTTCGCTGTCCGCAAAGCCGCCCCCGGTGCCGCCCAATGTAAACGCAGGCCGCAGAACCACAGGATAGCCAATCCGCGCCGCTGCTTCCAAGCCCTCTTCCACCGAAGAGGCAATTTCCGAAGGCAGCACCGGCTCGCCCAATTCTTCGCACAATGCCTTAAACAGCTCCCGGTCCTCTGCCCGGCGAATGCTCTCCGAAGGCGTGCCCAGCAGCTCTGCCCGGCACTCCTTCAACACGCCTTTGCGCTCTAAGTCCATGGCCAGGTTCAGCCCCGTCTGGCCGCCGATGCCCGGCAACACCGCATCCGGCCGCTCATGCCGGAGGATTTTACTCACGTACTCCAAAGTCAGCGGCTCCATGTAAACCTTGTCGGCCACAGCGGTGTCGGTCATGATGGTAGCGGGATTGGAGTTGCACAAAACCACCTCGTATCCCTCTTCCTTCAGAGCCAGACAGGCCTGAGTTCCGGCATAGTCAAACTCCGCCGCCTGTCCGATGACAATGGGACCGGAGCCAATTACCAATATCTTTTTTAAATCGCTACGCTTGGGCATGAAATTTGGCCTCCTCCATGGCGGTCAGGAACCGGTCAAACAAATATCCACTGTCCTGAGGTCCCGGCGCGCTCTCCGGGTGATACTGCACACTGAATACCCGGTCCGCAGCGCACTGCAGACCCTCCACCGTTTGATCCAGCAAATTGATATGCGTAATCTCCAATCCCGTCCCCGCTACCGATTCCGGCACAACGGAATAGGAATGATTCTGGGAGGTCATCTCCACCCGGCCCCGAATCAGGTCCTTCACCGGGTGATTGCCGCCCCGGTGGCCGAACTTCATCTTTTGGGTTCGCGCTCCGTAAGCCAGCCCGATGACCTGGTGGCCCAGACAAATGCCGAACATGGGGTATTTCCCCCGCAGAGCCCGGACCGCCTCCACAACCGGCGTCACATCCTCCGGATCGCCGGGGCCGTTGGACAGAAAGATACCGTCGGGACGCAGAGCCTCCATCAATTGAGCGCTGGTGTTCCAAGGCACCACCGTCACGTTGCAGCCCCGCGCCTTCAGCGATCGGACAATGTTCAACTTCATTCCGCAATCCACGGCCACCACATGAAACCGGGGATTTGCCGTCCTGGCATACCACGGTTTTTGACAGCTGACCCGGCTCACCTGGTCCCGGGAAAGGCTGGTCCCCTGTAAAATGGCCATTGCCCGGGACTTTGGCATGGAGGCGGAACAAATCAGCGCTTTCTGGGTCCCCTGAGTCCGAACAGTCCGGGCGATGGCTCGGGTATCTACGCCGGAAATGCCGGGAATCTGATACTCCTCCAGCACCTCGCCTAAGGTTTTCGTACTGCGGAAATTGGACGGCGTGCCGCAATAATCCCGCACCACCAGGCCGCCTAAGGTGGGAGTCTTCGTCTCGTAGTCCTCATCCGTCATCCCGTAATTGCCGATCAGAGGGTAAGTCATCACCACCATCTGATCGGTATAAGAGGGATCGGAGACAATCTCCTGATAGCCCACCATAGAAGTTTGAAACACCAACTCGCAGACCCGGTCGCAGGCAGCGCCGAAGCCGGTGCCCAGATACTCCGTACCGTCAGCCAGCACCAATTTTCGGTTTATTGCTCCAGCCATACCAGCTTTCCTCCTACCACGGTCGCCTTGCAGCGGCCGAAAACCGTCTCTCCGGCAAAGGGCGTTGCCCGCCCCATGCTCTGAAACTCCGCCGGGTCGACGGGGTACGACGCATCCAGATCCCAAATGCTGTAGTCCGTCCCTCCGGGTAAACCGAACCGGGCCCTGGGCGCGGCGCTCATCCGATCCACCAGCTTCTCCAGGGGCAAAAGGCCCGGCCGCACCAGCCCGGTGTACAACACCGGAAACGCCGTTTCCAGACCCACCACTCCCATGAGGCTCTTCTCCAGGCCCCGGCTTTTTTCCTCGGCGCTGTGGGGCGCATGGTCTGTGGCAATCATATCAATGGTTCCATCCAGCAGGCCCGCCAGCAGCGCCTGCCGGTCCTCTTCCCCCCGAATGGGCGGATTCATTTTAAAGCGGCCGTCCTCCTGGAGCATTTCGTCGTTCTTCAGCAGGTAATGCGGAGCCGTCTCGCAGGTGACGTCCAGGCCCTTCTTCTTGGCCTGACGGATGAGTTCCACAGTCTCCTTGGTGGAAACGTGACACACATGGTAAGCGCAGCCGGTTTCCTCCACCAGGCGCAAATCCCGCGCCACCGGCCCCCACTCACTTTCTGAGCAGATGCCCCGATGGCCGTGCCGCCGGGCATAGGCTCCGTCGTGGATGTAGCCGCCGCGCAGCAAGCGGTTATCTTCACAGTGCGCCGCTACCACCTTGCCCAGACGCTTCGCCTCCTGCATCGCCCGGCGCATCAGCTCCTCCGACTGAACGCCCCGCCCGTCATCGGAAAAGGCCACAACCTGCGAAGCCAGTCCCTGCAAGTCCGCCAGAACCTCGCCCTGCTCTCCAACCGTCAGCGCGCCGTAAGGGTGAACCCGCACCAGCGCATCTCGGGAAATGGCCGCCAGCTCCGGGGCCAAATGCTCCGGACTGTCCGGCACCGGATCCAGATTCGGCATCGCGCACACATCGCTGTATCCCCCCCGGGCAGCGGCCCGGGTGCCGGTGGCAATGGTCTCTTTATAAAAAAATCCCGGTTCCCGAAGATGTACATGTACATCCACAAGACCCGGCAATAAAAAGCAACGATGAAACTCCAAAACGGAAACACTACCGCCCCGGTTGGAACGGGGTTCCATACAGGAAAGCTCCAAATCCTGGGGCAAAAACTTCTCCCCGTTCCATACATAAGCGTCTTTCAAGCGAATGACCATGGGAATTCCCCTTCCTGCCCAAAAATTCTCATTAGGCGGATTGTACCATATTTTGTCCGGTGCTGTCAAGAGAAAATATTTCTTCGTTGACAAACCCGCTTTTCCTGTCGTCCCCGCAGCACATCAGCATTTTCGTCCCATGGCAAAAAAGAAACTCTTCTACAGCTGTCACAAAATAGAGAATCCGAACCTCATTCCTATCAGGAAAAGATTCGGATTTTATTGGTTTGGCATGAGTGGCAATCTGGAACCAATCAACTTGCAGCTTAAAATGAGAAGAAATCAAAGCCCGGCATAGCAGGTTTTATTGAAAGACAGGAGCGCTCTCTGACTATAAAAAAGTCGGAACAAGCGATACAAAGCTTGCTCCGACGTGGTGCCGGTGAGCAATCCAAATCCGAACCGGAAGCATCCCGTTTAGAGGCTTCCTGTATATCGCTGAAAGTGATTTTCTTTGTCCCGTCCTTGTAGTTGAATGTGATCAGCATCTTATCATCATAAAGATAAATCGCGTTGATAAAGGTGTCTATCAGCATTTTTCGGTGGCTCTGCTTGGTGACATCCAGCTTGCGGAAGCGGTGGAGCCAGAAGGTCATAAATTCGGCGCTGACCTTCGGAGGCTTGGACAACTGCTCATTGGCAAGGCGGTTTTCCAATTCCTCTTTTGCCGCCTCCAATTCTTCAAGGCTTGCTTTTGTCGATTTTGTCAAGATGCCCTGTTGGATCGCATTTATCAAGTTGCGAATCTTGGTATTCGTTTCCTGTAACTGCCGTTCATACAGGGGAATATTGGTGTTGTCCTGTTCCTGCAACTCCATCAGCATCGAAACAATAGCTTCGATTGCATCGTCATCCATGATTATCTTCATGGTCTCGGAAACAACTAAATCCTCAATCCAACCCTTTTTAACCGGCTTTTTGTGGCACTCTTTGCGCTTCTTTTTGACTGAAACGCACTTGTAATAGTGGTGCACAACCCCGGTGCGGCTGGTGCCACTCTCTCCACAAAGATAGGCTCCACAATATCCACAGAACAGCTTGGTTGTCAACAGATAATCGTCCTCAGCCTTGTGACGAGCCGGGGCTTTCTTGTTTTTCTCCATTTTGGCCTGTACCCGGTCAAAAAGGTCTTTCGGTACGATGGCGGGGATGCCGTCAGGGATGAGAATATCCCTGTACTGATATTCGCCAATGTAGCGGCGGTTTTTCAATAGGTGTTGTACGCTGTTGTAGGTCAGGGGATTTCCGCGTGTATTCTTCATGCCCTGCTCGTTGAGCCAGTCCCGGATTTGTGTCATAGTCGCGCCTTCGTCATACTGTTTGAAAGCGTCCAGAATATACGGCGCAGTGATCGGGTCGATCTGGAAATGCTGCTCTGCGTCGATCACATATCCCATTGGCAGCGTCCCGCCGTTAAACATACATTTCAAGGCATTGTCGGTCATGCCGCGCACGACTTTCTCGGAGAGGTCGACCGAATAGTACTCGGCAAAGCCTTCCAGCATGGATTCCAGAATGATCCCCTCCGCACCGTCTGAAATGATCTCCGTAGCGGAAACCACTTTCACACCATTTTTCTTGAGCTGCGCTTTATACCGGGCGCTGTCGTAGCGGTTCCGGGCAAACCTGTCCAGTTTCCAGACAATGATCATATCAAACAGCTTTTTATTGCTGTCTTTAATCATATTCTGAAATTCGGGCCGGTTATCCGTCTTGGCGGAAATAGCCCGGTCGATATAGTGCCGCAGGACTGTGATCCCGTTCTTTTCAGCGAAGGCAGTACACTCCCGGATTTGTCCTTCGATACTTGCTTCTCTCTGATTATCGGAAGAATAGCGGGCGTAAATCACAGCTTTCATTGTTTCCCCTCCATCATGCGGAACAGGGCCTCTTTCAACCGCTCGTTCATGGGGGATTGCGGATCAAAGCACATTTCGATAAACTTTCCCAATTCCGGATTGTCAGAGATCGGCGGTCGTGCCTGATACAGCTTGCCCTGCGGCTCGTCACAGCGGCAGGTGATATAGTCCATCGAAACATCGAAATAGTCCGCATACCCGATTAGCACTTCGAGAGGAACCGCTTTCCCGTGTTCGTACCGGTTGATGCTCGGCTGGGTCACATCCAGCAGCTCAGCCATCTTCTTTTGCGAAAGTCCTATCCCCTCGCGCAGGATTTTCAAACGCTCACCAACAGTATTCACCAAAGCACCTCCAATTCTTCTTGAATATAGTATAATACGAATTAGAGATAATTGCAATACCCACTACGAATCTTAACAAAAAATCATGAATTGCTCTCGTAAAGAGGAAGTGGCATATATCAGCTCATTGGTGTGCGTTTTCGGGTCGATTTTGAGGCATTTCTGCCGCTGTATGCTGTTCTTTTCTGTTACGAAAGAGATTGCATCTATCCAACCTATTGTTTGCTTTTCAAGGTTGTGCTTATAAAAAATGACTCCGTAATTGCTCCAACTCAGCTCTTAATTATTTGGGCTATTGGCGTCATGCACATTCTTAACAAATTGGCAAAACATAATATTCCTTGAGTTGATCTATTAACTCCGGTTCTTTTTTATCATCTACGGTAATCAACAACGCATTCCAAAAAATAAAGTCACCCCAAAATTCGTTGCAGCGATTTAACAATAATATCGATATCATTTTCAGAGTTATTTTTTCCAAATGACAAGCGTATTGTTCCCTTTGCCAGCTCTGGTTTCAGTCCAATGGCCTTTAACACATGAGACACTTCCGTTTCTTCACTATTACAAGCAGATCCGGTAGAAACACAGATCCCCATTAAATCTAATCGGTGCAAAAGAGCTTCTCCACTATAGCCAGGGAACGAAAGGCTTACATTTCCAGGGATATGCGCTTTACTCCCGTTTCGAGCAAATCGTATATTTGCGTTAGACAGCCCCACTAGCAATCTATTTTCCAGCAAAGCCAAATGTGACGCTGTATCTTTTATTACAGCCACATTCTTTTTTAGTGCAGTGACCATACCAACTATAGATGCAACATTCTCCGTTCCGGCTCTCATGTGGCGTTCCTGTCCGCCTCCGCTTACATATGGAATCAATGGCGTCCCTTTTCGAACATATAGAAAACCTATCCCTTTTGGACCATTAAATTTATGTGCAGAAGCGGAAAGCATATCTACGCCAAGCGAATTCACATCTATTTCAATATGTCCAACTGCCTGAACAGCATCTGTGTGAAATATGGCATCATAGGAATGTGTAATAGCAGCTAAAGCAGAAATATCCTGAATAGAACCAATCTCGTTGTTTGCTGTCATGATGGAAACCAATTGAGTGTCAGAGTTGATATATTCTGACAGAGTCCCGACATTCACTGTGCCAGTATGATCAACCGGGAGATAGAAAACTGGGTATCCCATTCTTTCTATATCCGCGCAGGGACGAAGAATCGCATGATGTTCGATGGATGAAGTTATAAAAGTATGTTTGCCGAGATCCGAAAATACAGTTCCTTTTATAGCCCAGTTGTCGCTCTCTGTACCACCCGAGGTGAAAAATATTTCTTCTGGTTGAGCGCCGATGCATTGGGCAATCGTTTCTCGTGAGTTTTTCAGTGCTTTTTTCGCTGTTCTCGCAAATGAATAGGGTTGTGAAGCATTACCATACTCTCCCAAAAGGTATGGTTTCATTGCCTCAAAAGCATCCATATCCAATTGTGTTGTAGCTGCATTGTCAGCATAAATGAATTGCTTCACAATTCCACCTCACTCAAACAATTTACATCCTTCTTCTTTGAACTCCTCAATTTTCTCAAGAAGTTCCTCGACAGTACATCCCAGATACTCAGCAAGGCAATTCATACAGTAGAAATTCTCTATGTCTTCACCCAAAAGTTTCTTATTGATACCAATGGTATTCTTGTCGAGATTCTTTTTGCCACAAATGATACAATCAGCTTTCATACAAAATCTCCTTCAGCGAAAAGGAAGGCACATCCTTACCCTTGAACTCTACATCAAGAATCCCGAGTTGCCGTTTAATGATTTTCCGCATACGAACAGCTGGACGGAGGCAATACTGCTGGAATCTCTTGGGATTGATATCCTGTACGCTCCGCACATTCGGGAACAAAAGCTTCAGATATGCTGTGGCAATCCGTTTTACAGCTTCTGTATCACGAGTGTCCGCCCTATCCGGAACATCAACGATTTGATCTACGATAGCTCTGTAGCTGACATCATTGCGGAGTTCATGCAGAATTGTGCAGAAATATTCAGAGTTCAGTGCCCAGCCAGAAAGCTTCAAGTCATCATTCATTCTCGGTATATCCCAGCCCTTAATAAAGCCATGGATTCGGTCTACCAATGCACTCTCTTGGAACAACGAGGGTAGCTCAGAGAACATATTCTGATACTCATCCATATTATCCTGTGCAATATTTCCCAGAAAGATTATACCCGCATCGGATTTCCCCTCATAACCGCCAATATTAAACTGCCCATACTCCATATACCCCTGCATGATAGAACGCATTTCATTTACATCGCCGAACTGCACCAACTTTACTTCATCGATTGCAATAAAGTCATGCCCCGTGACAAAACCAGGAGTCTTCCGAGCGGTATCATAAAACATTTTCGCCCGAGTTACCTTTCCGCCATCTGTCAAAAGACCGTATTTACTCACATGGCCAAATACATAGGACTTACCAGTCCCTTTGGGAGCCAGCTCAATTAGATTAAGACGCTTTTCGACAAAAGGCAGGATGCGAGTTAGCATTGAAAGCTTTTGTTCTTCACTTTCATATCCACTGGCATTGTAATCAATTGCGCCCAGCAGCACATCGATCCATTCGGAAATTGTAAATTCGTTTCTCACATCCTTATAATAATCAAGATCAATGGTATACGGGCAAAAATTAGTAAATCCTGTGAGACGAATTTTCCCTGGAATTTTGGGTTTTACAGTATCATCGGGTGGACGATAACCAAGTTCAACAACCCCCCAGACTTCTTGCCCACTCACAAGCTCGCTCCGGTACTGATCCCATGTAGAGACATCAATCATCGTTTCCTTATTTGTCAAGCCGAAGTCTGGAAGTGAAAAGGTTACCTCTCCTGTTTTGATACTTATATCCACAGAAATCTTCGTAAGAATTTTAACACGCTCATTGTCGTTAATGATTCGATCTTTAATCCTGATCCATTCTTCTTTATTAGGAAGATAGGTGTGGATGAAATCTGTAAGCTCATCTATGTCCAGATTTCCTTCATCATCTGCAAACTTTTTGAGCAGCCAATCTCTCAAAAAAGACGGCAAGCCCAACGCAGAAAAGAAGTTGCTTTTCTTCAAATCCTTGTAGACGACCATTTCATCGAAACAATCTCTAAGTTTTTCTGTCACGAGTATCCCTCCTTACAGAATGTTCTTTTCGGTCCCGCTTTCTTTCTTTACACGAAGCTGCAAGTCGGTTGCCACAGGTATTCCACCGGCAAGTACATCTACGCTGTATGTCTTAGCACGCCGAATTTCGGCCATCTCCTCAACAATATAGAAATTATCATCAATCGGATTCGCTTCATAGACATGGCCATCTATTACAACACTGACATCTGTCAGCTTTTCTGTAGCAAATATTTTAATTGCGGCTTTCTTACGGAAGCTGACAGTGATTTCAGGAATGTCAGCAAACAGTGCTGTAGAATCAATCGGCATTATCTTTACTTCAACAGCGGCGCTAAGATTCGAAATCTCAATAATTGGAACGGCGATTTCTTCCAATGTTGCGCCACCATGGGCCTCAACATTGGCTTTCCTACTTCCTTTGAAACGGTCATAATTGGCAAGCGCCCAGAAATCTTCTGCATCAGTAGCACTGTCTGGTCTTTCATCAATTTCGCTTTTAGGGCAACATCTTCCAGAGTGCTGTCCGTTCGATTCCATCTCCCACAGGTTTTCCGTCTCATGAATGACTGCGAGTCTACTGGCACCATGATCTGAGATCAAGATGGCCTTTTGATAACTACCGCTTACGAGGTTTGTTTTGATTTTCTTTAGAAGCTCATCTATCAGTTCCAGTTCTCGAATCAAATGGATTGGGAGCTTCCTATCCTCACGACTATAATCATATCCTTCCTCTCCGTGATGCTTGATTTTATCAATTTTGTCCACAGTGATAATCGGGAACCGTTCTGTGGATAATACATCCCAAAATTCCTTATTTCTGCTTGTGATAGATGGGAGCTCACATCTGCATACTGTGATTTTCGCCATCAATTTAAGGGCATGACATCTGGACACAATGTAGCCAAGATATTCAACGCCCATTGCGTCAGTGAAATAGGTCTGGGCATTTGTCACATCAATTTTTTCAATCACAGAACTTCTGGGTGGAAGCATAATATTGTAATCTCTATCGACTGCCTGCTTCTCAACGACCTCCATGAAGTTCGGAAAAATCTTGTTAACAACCTTTTGGTATTTGTACTCTTGGAAATAGCTATCAAGCAATTGGTTTTTGAAACGATATGGGGTCAAGTAAGCACAAAGGTCTGGATAGACACGCCCCAATATGCTAAAAAGTTCAGCTCTTTCAAAATCTTCACTATACCTATTCAGTAGCTTGAAAATAAGCTCTTTTTCCTGAATGGTATTGTCTGTTAGGTAGTAGAGTGCATACTTTCCCTTGCTCTGGACAATCTTGCAGAAATTATTAACCTCATCGAGCGGATTGCCAATGGCATTCAGATGTGCTTTTCTTCGTTCGTATACGGACGCAAAGGTACTGTCTGTTGGCTCAATTTCTAAAATAGTACGATACAAATTGTGAACGAGTCCGGATGGGGAAGAAGCTGCCTCTGCGGCTTTGTTTAAGTACAAGTCATCGCCCGCATGGAAAAGTTTAAGCCCAACAAAGAACAGCCAGAGCCATTGTTTATCTGCGCTATTCTGCTGATAGGTAGAGAGAACGATATCCAGATTGTAAATACTCCCTATTTTTGCAGAAATGAGCTGTTGCCACGAAGGATATTCTTGAAATTCTGATAGAGCATACTGCCAATCTTCTTTGCTGCCATAGCTTTCTTCCAATTCAGATGTTATCCCGTCCAAGTGACACAAAATCTTATAAGGATTTTTCAGGTCTGAAATTACATAGAGAGAAAGTGGGTAACAGCTCTTGTTTTTCTTGGTTTCAATATATAGCTCTTCTGCGGTGGTTGATTCTACTGCCTTCGCTATCCCCTGAAGTCCTTTTATTACCGCGCTTGCTCCCGTGAGTTTGATGTCTGTTTCAGTAAAAATAAGTCTTGGCCGGATAGATGGTATCCCATTCAAAATGCAAATTCTGCTATCGAGACGCCGGTCGCTTTTGATAAGCGTGCGCAAATATTCAGCACATTGAAATGTGAGAATCACCACATGGCCAGCAATATTCATCGATAGAAGTTCTTTTAATTCTTGCACCAATGCTTTTTCGCCCTTCAACATGAAGAAACTCGAGATTTCGCAAACAAAAAAGTTTCTATTTTCATTGGAAAGACGCTCGAGGATATTCGGGATTATTGGGAATTCATCTGTTTTACAAAACTCCTCGTCAGAAGCGTACAAAAAGACATTCTGGGGTAGTTTATAATGGATCATAATAGCGTCCAAATCCGCCCCGTTTTGAACATCAACAATAAGAGGCTCGACATCATCCTTCTTCAGATAACGATCGATTTTTTTAATGACTTCTTGGATGGCCATTTTGCACCTCCTTAATTCCCTTTGATGATCTCCATGCCAACAATCATGTTATCTCGAATGAGATCCTTTAGATACTTCTTAACATCGGCAATATCCATCTCATCAATTTTGGCAAGGGCACGATCGCAACCGCCCTGATTGTATTTTGCTTCCGCCATCTGGCGAAGCTTCTTTTCAATTTCAGGAAGGCCAAACCAATCAAACGGCTCTGCTGTAATGTGAGAGTCAAGGTAATCTTTCACTTCTTGAATATTCGTCAACATGACGGAATAGTTTCGAATAATGCTGCTTTGAAAAGCTTTATCCAAAGCCATGGTGTCATCCAACAAGTCGAAGAATTTTGCAGAGGCAAAGTATTCCATTGCACGGTCGATTGACTGTTCATCGGCCTTCGGACGATTGACGGCACCGAATGCAACTTTTGCCTTCTCCACCTCGCTGTCTGGAACAAGACACAAAATAGGCATCTTATGTTTTTTTGACCAATCCCGGGGAGACTCTGTTCTGGTTTTCTCTCTCCACAGCTTCTTTAACTGCGTATTTTTCTGTCCCTCTTTGTAAGCGGCAACTTTGGCCTCCACCTGGTTCAGATAATCCGCTTTTTCGTAAGTAAATGAGCCGGCAGGTATGGTAGAAAATACTTCCTTAATTTCGTCATCCGACAAATCATCAAGATAGTATCCGCATACGCGCTTAAACAAATCAACCTGATTATTATAAAAATTGCGGAATGTGGTTTCGTTTGCCTGAACAAGTTCCAAGAAGGTTTGCTTCTGGGAATCCAACAAAGTTCCGGCTTTTTTCAGGGTGTAGAGTATCCTGAGGAATGGTCCTAACTCGTCAAGATAGTTTTTTGCCGCTGCATAGGAGATGCGGATATACCCACACTTATCGCACCATTCCCGTATAGTTGCATCATAAGAGATGTTTTTGGAGATAACCTTATTGCTTTCGACAATGATTTGATACTCCAGAATAACCTCACGAATTTTCTGCTGTGCGGTTTCGACATTCCACACCCAGTTTGCTGCATCTGCGTCAAACTTTTTGCGAAGGGCATTGATGTATTGGCCACCATCGCCGACCGTTTGCGCAAGGGAGACAAGGGTACCATTCTCAAAAGTTTCAAGATAAGCAGCCATGCCCTGTGTACACTTTTCTTTTGTTAAAATGCTTTGCAAATCATTAGCTGCATTTCGGTTGACGAGAGCAAGATTCCCAATTTTCATAGCAATCTCGCTGTCAGTTGTTTCAGTTCCCATATTATTGCTGTTAGCAATTCCGCAGAAAGAATCTATGATTTCAGACAGCACAGCGGTTTCTGTTTGAAGCGTCTCTTTCCCAAGAATGTACTTCAAAGTCCAAATTGGGAACGAAAACTCCTTCATCTTACTGCGGATGCGTTCTCTTGTGTTTGGAATAGAGGTACACATATTGAGTGGAATACCAAATGCCTCAGAAGTGATTTCATTGAAAGCTTTCTCTTCGGGAGTCATCGCAACAATATACTTATCCTTGTAACGAGGATTTGGAGTGATTTCAAGGCGAATGACCTCATCAATCATCTCTTTGAGCTTATTGACATTCAAAACATCATTAGTGAGACCATCACTCCAGCTATATGTCCCAGAAGAAGCGTACTCTTTAAGTACAAAGCCCAAAATAAATGCAGACAGATTGCAGGGCATAAAACCATAGGGCGCAGCTTTCAAAACATCATAAATTCTCTTAATGGATACACGGCCACCGCCGTTCTGGAAGCCATCTTTTATAATTTCATCAACGCAAATCTTGATTTTGGAAATTAAAAGATGAGGGGCAGAAATCCAGTATTCAGGCACCTTCCAAGCGCCATCAAGAGCCTTTTCCAACTTTGTAGCAGGGCTACCAGACAGAAATGTTCCAGTCGTTTTCTCATTATATGCACACTCAACACCTTGCTTCAGATTGCTCGGTGTATACATATTTGCGATTACATTGTAAGAACCTTCAAGGCAGCAAACGAATTTTTTCTTGTTGATGTCTGCGAGGAGTTCGTACAGAGCATCCAGCGTAGTGGCCCGCTCGCCATCTGGCTTATCAGCGGAGTGAACCATGAACTCACCAGCAGCAATGCGAGTTTTCCATTTTTTCAAAGATTCCTTCGCATTGTTGGCGTATTGAGTTGCCAATGTGTTATCCTTACCCTGCTGAGACATAGACAGTGCCATATCGTGACGGTAAACGCCATAGCCATCTGCTCCGAACGGGGTTCGGCTGGCATCAATGAAAATCATGTCGTAGGTTCCGGAAGAAAGCGCATCGCGGATCTTCTTTCCGAGGACAACGCTTTCAGCATCATTTTTTGCAAAACAAACTACAGCAACAATCTTGTTTTCATACTTTCCTTCCGTGTTGCGCAGCTGCCTAATCGTAGAATCGAAGTCAGAAGCAGAAACATAGCGCAGCTCATAGCGGAGCTTTAGAGCGCCCCCAAGGGTAATAGCGTCAATGATTCGAGTCCTATCAGCGAGTTCCTCTGTAATAAAGGCAGAAGTGCTTTTTTGGTCAATTTGTTTCTCAAAAGGCGTTACATCAATTTCATCCTCGTGATTGTAAGCTGCATACTGGAATTTTCCGCCGCCGAGAGGCTTGGAGAACAGCACCTTCTCTCGAACGAGCTGCTCAGCACATCTCGATGCGGAGTCATCTATGTCAGTTCCCTCAAACGCATTGTTGAGATTTTTCTCATTGGGAATAAACAGCTCAACAGAGTCGCCTGCATATTGGGAAATCGCCTGCAACAGAAGAACCGTCTTCAGAACTCGTTTTTGATCCGAATCAAGTCGCCGGTTTGCAGCGCGGTTATAATAGTCCAGAATGGAGCGAATATCATGCGCCAGATATTCCTTGCCTTTTTCATAGAAGAAGTCCCAAAGCATATCAACAGAGAGCAGAGGGTTGTCATCCTCCGGCCCGAAATTGTCAATAAACCACTGGAAGCCCTTGATCTCATCGCCACGATCATTCTTGATAAAGTCAAACATACTGCGCTGGTTTGAATCAAACGCAGAGGAAATGTGTTTCAAGAGCAGGGCGGCATAGGGGTGTATCGGGAGGATATCTACCATCTCTTTGTCGGTAATGTGGGCCACCGACTTTACCAGCTTGCGGGATTCCTGTGTTCTGGAAGTAAGGTCTCCAAGGGCAACTTCCCAATCTTTGAGCACGGCTTCATCTTTGTTTTTCTCCATAGCTGCACCCATGAGCTGAAATGCTATATTTTCAGGCAGACTGATTAAGCTGTGCGGACTGACAAAGCGTCCGTTCAGCTTAATAAAGTCTTGGTCGCGCTCATGGAACAAGCCTTGGGTAACATGGGTGACCAGCACGAAATAGAAAGGATCGGTTTCGCTGATTTCACAAAGCTCCTGGAAACCGGTGAGATTTCGGGCATTGTTGTAAAAGTATTCCGTGAACTCGTCCCACATAAAGACAATGGCTTTCAAATCGTTTGCCCGAATCACTTCGCGAATCCAGTTACTCAAATCCGTCACGCTCAGCGAGAGAGCTTTCACCTGACGCTCATCGGCTACCTTGAAGATATTGTCCATGACCTTTGCCAACGCATCGCCAGAAAAAGTGCACAATTTTTCAATTACGGTATCAGCATCATCTCCGCCAAACAAGTTGGAATATGTACCTGTGATCAAGCCATTGAAATAATTTTTGTTGTCCTTATCAGAAAGCCATGCAATGGTTGCCTCTTTTAGCGCATTTCCGCCTTTATTTTCAATTCCAGCATCAACAAGTGCTTTTTCGATGCTCTCCTGAATGGCAAAGACAAGATTGTGATCACTGCGAATGGTGGCAGATCCGTAGCGATGTACAGTCAGAATGCGGCCACTGGATTTCACGGCCTGAAAGCGATTGTACAGGTCATTGTCCATCTTGTATCTCTGGAAGTATTCATGAGTTTCTTCCGCGGTGGAATCTATCAACTTCTTTAGTGTGAGAACAGCGTAAGATTTACCCGTACCGTAGGCTCCCTCCACCCAAAGGCAGAGCTTCTGCTTGCGTTCGAGGACACTGATTGTGTTCTTCAGGAGCTTTATAAAGGTTTCGTGCGGAAAGAATTTTTTCCACATTTCTGGATTTTTCATGATAACCGCTTCATTAACGGCAGGGAAAAAATCTGGGTCAATGTCAAAATAATCGCGATATTTTTCCAACATCGGCATGGCTTCTTCCTCCTTAGAACAGACTCAGCACATCCTGAGATGTCTTTTCGCTATTGAGCGTAATATTATCCAGGTCAAGCGTAAAGCTGGCATTGATGTAATCTGGATAATTGATTGTGAGGCCATTCAAAATCTTTTCCATCTGATTGCGGTCCAACCCGAAAATTTCAGTGGGGCTGACACCATCACTGTCAATGTCGCAGTCCAATAGCCGGGATAGGGTGAATTGGTAATAGTCACCACAAGCCTCTGCAAATTTATATAGGCCGTAAAGAATAACAAGTGGATTGGGATGTTTCCAAGGAATGCGAACTACGCTATTCCAAAAACGCTTTCCATTCTTTAGCGTATAGTCACAGACACCCAAGCCGATCTCGTTGCTTAATTGAGGAATAGAAATTAAGATATTCTTATATGCGGAAACGATGTGTGAACGAGAATTCTTACTCATTGAATCGTCTAACATTGTATAGATAGTATCGGGGGTGTATGTCGTAGAAAAATCAATGTTTTTGACCCACCAATTAAATTCCGATGTGTATGTCAAGTTGCAAAGCATCAATGCCCAAGCATCGGAATTCTCTATTCCAATATTCTCAATAACCTTACCAAATGGTGCAAATTTATTTTTCACAGTAATTTCGGAATCGTTCAAAAAACTCTTGAGGTTTTTAACCATGTTAGTTCCAAGGTTGTGAGGAGAAGTCCAGAATTCATCCTTTAATTTGAAATATGCCCTAACCCAATCGAGTTCAATGCCCATATTGCCATACCTGTCAACGCTCCCCATTTTCTTTTCTCCTTTCGGTAATCGCAATGAGTTGGCCACTAAGCAACCATGAAACACATCATGGCATTTTTTGCATTTTACACATCGGTCATCGATTGTTACATGACCATCTTTCATAAAAATAAATCCATGCGGACAATTCGCCTCGCATACTCTACAGCCGATGCAATATGCGGTTTTTCTAAACACAGTCTTCAATTCGGACATGAAATAAATGTCTTTCTGAGTACCCGTTCCGATAACGACTGTGGCAGTTAGTCCGTTGGCATTTTCGGAAATATCAATGTGATACAGCTTATCTCTGTAAAGCACTTCAACATTACCATTTCCTAGAAATGTAACATCTCCAATTGTTTTAATCCATTGTTTCCAATCGGTTTGTATACGAGATACCTGAATTGTAAGAACTCCTTGGTCAAATGATTCATTTGTATAACTTTTAGCAAATGATAATTCTTTTCCGCTCCTTCGCGCTTTCCATCCGCCAATATTCATAAATTCTTGGATAGCGCTTGGATTTGTCAGTTCTTTAGAAGTTGTTTCCAGTATGATGTTATTGAAAATTGTGGTTGTTCGATACCCCTTGTCATTATAGCTGTACGCTTGTTCCTTAAAGTACATATTCTTCGATGTGGCTAACGGACACACAAGACAACCCGCACGGCTATTTCCTTTTTTATAAGCATCATTTATCAAAAGCTGTCTCTCATAGATGTAGCTAAACAATTCAGCAGAGTTCCATTCAAGGATTGGGTGGCAGCTATATTGTCCACGCACTTTCTCGCCATGACTAACGCCCTCGTATTCGCTCCGGGATGCACTTTCATCTCCGCGAACGCCTGTGAACGCCATTCCTCTAAAATGAGGATTATTGGTATACTCCCTAAGCAAGATGATTTGAGGCGCAGTTTTATGCACACTACAACACCAACGCATTGTCTGTGCCGGCGGGCCAAATTGCCTCCATGTAAATTCTGGGGAAAAGTCAGACTTTGCTCGCAAAAATTCAATTTTAGAGTCGGTACAGATTCGTTCGATTTGCTCAACTACTTTGTATGTATCCGGGAATTCCATTCCCGTATCACCAAATAGCACCTTGAACTTATTATGCGGCAAAGCCCGCTGCACCAGGTCAAGGGTTACTACGCTATCCTTACCGCCACTGAACGCCACATAGAAGACATCGACTCGATCCATGTACTCTACATAAGTGTTGTATATTTTTTTAATTGTTTCTGCGGACAGTTTCTCCAACAGATCCCGGTTCTTTTCAATCATTGCAGGGATGTCAACGAAGCGGAGAGGTTGTCCGTCTGGTTCCGGGTCATCCAAAATGACGATTTCAGGTGCCGTGTAAAGACTACCGCCTTTTGTCTTGGCAACCTGCCGTCCCCGGTAGAAATAATTGTTGGCCTCCGCCCACATATATGGGTAGGAGTCATTCTTTGCATAATTCCAATACCGGTCAAATCCCAGAATATCCAGTTCTTTATAATACACCGGACGGGGTTCCTTGCTAAAGGAAAGTGGGGAGCTGTTCAGCAGCAATCCTCCCGTCTCGGTATCCCAAGTATATGAGTACATATTAGTCAGTGTCCTTCCTTTGCCTTTGTGCATTCGCCTTAATGATGAGCGATTCTATCTCTGAGTATCTACGGCGGGCAAGATACCCGTTGTCACTCAAAAACTGAAGCACAGGGGCTTTTTTCATCTCTATTTGATTGTTTGCCAATAAGTCAACAATCAAATCATCGAAGTTGTCTATGCCCGCAGAACGCTTAACGATTGCGCCAGCACACTCGGTTCCATTAAAGCTGCTATGCAGAAGCGTATATTTCTGACTATAGCTCGCCACATAATGCTCCAGCAGAAAGCTGTTCCACGGGAATCCTACATATGGAAATGCTCCAAAGTTGGTCACTTCCAGCAGAGAAATATGCTTTCCCGTGCAGATACGATCCAATGCTGCATCTATAGCTTCAATAGGAAACTGAGCGGCCATTTTCGCTACAAACTGATCGCGGCTGATCCGCAGACTGTTTTCGTAAATCTCCTCGAAGTATATAGGAGTAGCGAGACTATTTGCCAAACTTTGAAGCTCAGACAGCGTGAAAGTATCATGGCTCCTCGCATATTTTGCAAACACATCTGCCATCGAGAGTTCCTGACCCGACCGGCTGATAATATTTCCCTTGAAGGAAAATCGATCGCCTAATTTTGCCTTTAATGCATCCCGGAATCCATACATAGAGAGGGCGCGATTCTCTTCGATGATGTAGGGATATTTGGCGTGAATTGCGTCATAGAGCTCATTGCCGCCAATAAAATCTTTCTCGTCAATGGTTCTCTGGATAATTTCGGCAATTCCGTCCAGTTCTTCATCGGACAAATTGACGATACTTTCGTGAAAGTATTCGCTGCGGCCGTTGTTGACGAATTCAACATTACTGGCAAGAATAAACTTTATCTTACTTTGCGGGAGATGCGGCAGAGCAGCAAAAATCTCATCATAAGTCGCCGGTCTGCCATAGTCTTGCAAGCAAGAACGAACTTCAGATAACGGATCCATACTGACATCTGGTGTCTGCGATATAAAATTTCTGTTGATGAAGAATCTGCCGTCTCCTATAAAAGACAGATATGACTTCAGCATATCAGCATCGTGGATATGGTAGTCCAAGAACGCATCGGAAAATTCGGCAAAAATCGCTTGATAGTAGATAGCGGCTTTACCGTCCGCAAAGGCGGACTCAATGTAATTTAGCAATTCGTCTTTTAGTTCTTCGCTCAACATGACATCCGGGAGAAATGCTTTTCCCTCGTAAATAATGCAGAGCTGCTTGATTTTTTTGCTAATGTCATCATCAGGATCAGTTAGCTCTCTATCATGGGTTGCCGTGTAATATCTCTTGAATTTGCGTATCTCAAGTGGCGAATCCATGCGGAATCCTTTCTTAAAGTATTGCCTAAGAACCTCCTCATAGCCTTCATCTCTGTAGGTTTCTGCCGGTTCCAAGCCCGCCTTTGCAGGTGCAATCCAAGTCAAGTCTGAGCCAATAAATCCGAGAAATTTCTGTATGGCTGCGCGAAAACGATTGTGCTGCCTTGCATTGTAGACAAGAAAATCCGAATTGCTTAAGAGCAACTGAATTGTCTCTTGTGCTGTCTGTTTGTCTGCTGCGTAAAGCTGCCAGGAGGCCAGTTGATGTTCTTGAGCAAATGCCTCACAATTGTTTATCGCAGAAGCATAGCTACGGCAGGTGGCATCAGCCATGTTCAGCGTTTCAGACAGATAGCGAGAAAAGTTTCTGCTATTTATCTCACTAATCGTATTGCTTTTTGTCGGCTCCTCCTGAAGAGGTTGCTCAGAAATTCCCTTTGCCTTTTTTCTATATGTAATAACAACATTCTCATAGTCCACATTACACAAGTCCAAGACATAGCGAATTTTTGCCACAATATCGTTTGCACTCAAATTGGTTTCCAACATATATGCTGTCCCAGGTATGGGTTTGGGAGCGATCATAAAATTGGAATTACCATTACTCGCAAGTTCGATTCGACCAGTTTTTTGCGTAAAAGACATTCCGGCTTTGAATATGTGTGGATAATCTTCAATCACAGAAGCCATCACAGCCACATAGAGAGATGTCCACGAATCGCCACACACTTTTTCCTCGCCAAAGTAACTGAATTGCTCCGGCTTAGTGAACGCCAAGTCGAAGTTCGCATGAAAATCAATTTCATAAATTTTGTTTTGACTATGCGTGCTCTTCATATAAGAGGCATCTGGTGCATTGTCAGAAGTACTTTCTAAAGATTGTTTTTGTATAAATCCTTCATCTTGCTCGGTCTTTGTGTATTTAGTAATAGGAGTAGGATATTCCGCCCCGGCAATCTCTACATCGGACGGGATTTGATTCGACATTTCATGATCAATGGTGCTACGATCTTCAACGGTCTTTCCATCAGTAATGCGAGTGTAAAGACCTTCTTTTATGTAGTTATAGTAATGTCGACCCGCATCAACAATCTTATTTATTTGCCGTCTACGGGTTATTCTAAAGATTTTGTTCTGCTCAATGGTGCGTTGTACTTTTTTAATGGTTTCAAAATCCGTTGTTTCGAACAGAGGATTTTTCAGGACTTTTATTTTAAGGCAAAAAGCTTCTATTTCAGAATAACATCCATAAAGCTCCGAAAGCTGTGCAGGAGACACTCGTTCAGCAAGATACCGCATGAAGTCATCTTCAACGGCTTTTTTGTTGTATATCATTGCCTTTGCCTCCTTCAGTAATTTTTGGTACTCATCGTAGGAATTATGATATAAACCTGCAATATCCGCAAAAAGTTTGGTGGCCGGTTTGAAAACTGTGTAACCGAGATACGCCGACTCCATACTTTTCATTTGCAATGAGATGCCATTTGTATTGCGATACACTTCATTAACTTCCATTCCCCGATGAAATGCCATTATCCTTAAGTCACGAGATACTGACTTGATCGCGTCCGAGCGTGTGAGTTCGCCTTTCATAGAGGCAAGAAGCCCTTCTAATAGCATGGCCGCTTCATATTTATCCCAAGGCGGCTGCCTCTCTACCATACATAACTACTCCCTTGAAGATGTTCGGATTTCTTAATCGCGTTGCTCTATTTTGGCTCTTTTACATATTCCATAATATCGCCAAAATCACAATCGAGGGTCTCACATATACGACCTAAAATAGCGAGATTTACCGGTTCATCTCGCCTTAGCTTCGTCATCGTATTCGGCGCAATATCTGTGGCTTTTCTCAAATCCGCTTTGCTCATTTTCTTATCCACAAGTAGTTTCCACATACGGTTATAAGATAGAGCCATATATTCTCTCCTTCATTCAAGTATCTTACGGTACTTCGCAAGGTGTTTTCTAAAAATACATATACCCCTACATTTTAATTTTACCACAAAAATCACGCTTTTTCAAGAGGACTTCGCAATTATATACGAATTTCGAGCGGCTTTTTAGGCGATATTTGAGATGCATTGTAAAATTCTTGAGCAATATGAAGCCGTCCTTCCCGCAGCAAATACGGATGTATCAGCAATTAGTCCGATGCTCCATTTCCTATGAACATAGCATATCCATAAGCGGCTGATAGGAGCATGATCATATCTATCACACGAGGTAGAATACACTTGACGCAAGCAACTTTTGTGCGATCTTGTTTCAAATTGTGAGCGTGCTTGACTGTCAAGCTGTTTTCCCTCGGCCTTACAAGGGGTTTGGGTACTCCCAACAAGAACATTCGCCGCTGTGTACGGACAGCGGCTGTGCTTGCTGCACTCTAAAATCTCATATCCGCAGAACGCGATGCTTCCGCTTTTTCCAAGGCCGGGAGCATTTTTATTTTCACTTTTTTCAAGCAGACCCCTGTTTTTCTCGGAGAAAATGTCCGTTGTAAATTGAAAAGTATTTTTGGAGATACCCCCCAATCCATAAAATATTGTCCGTTGTAAATTGAGAGGCACTTACGGTTTGGAAATTTTATTCCTGCCGTACCCGCTAATCGGCGAAAAGAATGTCCGTTGTAAAGTGGGAGAGAAATTTTTCTGAGCAGGTACCAAGTTTTTGCTCAAAATTGTCCGTTGTAAAGTGAAGGAAGGTTTCATGTTCAGAAAAATTCTTTGCACAGTACCAAGTTTTCCGCTTGAAATGTCCGTTGTAGTTTGAAGGAGGCGAATATCCAATGGCTGAACGCACAAGACCGATCCGCATCGAGTTCTGCGTCACCGAGCAGGAGCGGGAGCTTATCCAAAACAAAATGGCGCAGCTTGGGACTAAGAACATGGGCGCATATCTCAGAAAAATGGCAATCGACGGCTACATCATCAAAGTGGATTACACCCAGCAGAAAAAGCTGGCCGCAGCCGTCAGCCGGGCTGCCAGCAATATCAACCAGATTTGCCGCCGCATCAACAGCACCGGGCATTTCTATGCTGAGGATGTTGCGGAACTGAAAGAACAGCAGGTCGAGATTTGGTCGCTGCTCAAAGAGACCCAGCGAAAGGAATTATAACCACAGGAGGCCGCTATGCCGCGTATGAGTAAAAAACGAAAAGAAGAATGGGCGTTCTTCCTGAATGACCGGGGACGCATCGCCTATAACGCCTTGTGCCGCAAGTGCGTCTACAACTGCAAACAAAGTTTCCGTGCTGCGGTGATCGTCTGCCCGCATTACCATTCCAAACGATCCCGCCGCCCGCCTTAATTGCCCTGTGCCGGAGAAAGGAAGTGATGTACCATCTACTACAAAACCGATACCCCGCTGCCGCCTTTCGTGCCGTTGCCCCGGTTTATCCTTTGGGGCGAATACTCGATCAATGCCAAACTGCTCTATGCCCTGCTGCTGGGGCGCACACAGCTCTCCCAGAAATCCGGCTGGGTGTCGGAGGATGGGGATGTCTATGTGATCTATACAATCCGGCAGATGGCGAATGACCTGAACCGGAGCGAGCGAACGGTCAAGGCTGCATTGGCCGAGTTGGAGAATGCGGGACTAATTATCCGCGTCCGGCAGGGCTGGAACCGGGCAAACCGTATTTTCCTGCAACTGCCCGATGAGGTGCAGCTTTCTTCCCGTCCAGAGGGCAAGTTCTGCCCAATGGATGGGCTGGAATCTTCCCCTTGTATGGGGCAAAATTTGCCCATAAGTAAGAAAGAGAAGAAAAAAACAGATTCCAGTCAGAATAACAGGAGGGAGAACGCCCGCCGCTGTTTTGGGCAGTATCAAAATGTTTTTCTTTTGGACAGGGAATTGGCTGAACTGCAATCGACATATCCCGACCAGTATGAGGACTACATCAACCGGCTATCGGCCTATATGGCATCCAGCGGAAAGCACTATGCCAACCATTACGCTACAATCCGCAAGTGGCTGGACGAGGATAGCAAACCGAATCCCAGTAAGAATTACGACTACACAGAGACCTATGAGGAAGGAGAATGTCTGTGAATGTGAACCCGATTATGGCTGCAATCGTTGAGGCAGCAGAGACCCTAAACACCGCCCCGGATGATTACATCAACCCGGATGACGGGCTGAAATACTGCGGCAAGTGCCACACGCCCAAAGAAGCCTATTTTCCCGAACAGTACCGCAAAAATGGATTGGACAAGCACCCGATTGCCTGCAAATGCGCCGCTGAGGAACGGGCGCGGCGCGAAGCGGAGCAGCGGGAGCTGGAACGCCTGAACCGGATTGCTATACTCCGTTCCGAAGCGTTTCGGGATATTCCCGCCGCCGGATGGCGGTTTGAAAATGCCGATGTGATGACCCCACAGCTTGTTAAAGCAAGAAGATATTCTGAAAACTGGGATGCTTTCCGCCAAGATGGAACCGGGCTACTTCTGTTCGGCAATGTGGGCACCGGAAAATCCTATGCGGCGGGCTGCATTGCCAACGCCCTGATTGAAAGAATGGTTTCCGTCCTGTTTGTCGGGCTGTCCGATGTGGTGAACCGAATGCAGGGCAACTTCGGCGCAGATCGGGATGCCTACCTGAAAACGCTGATGCGCCCGGAGCTGCTGATTTTGGATGACTTGGGTGCGGAACGGAACACCAGCTTCGGCAAGGAGCGCGTGTTTGATGTGATCAACAAGCGGTTGCCGACCGGTAAACCGATGATCATCACCACCAACATCCCACTCTCTGTGATGCAGAAAGCTGCCGATCTGGATGAGCACCGCATCTATGACAGGGTTTTGGAGGCCTGCGTTCCCATCCAGTTTAACGGTGAGAATTTCCGAAAGGGCAATGCGGCAGAAAATGTTAGGCGGGCGGCGAAAATTCTGAATCAGGGTACCTGAATACATGAGAGAGGAGTCGTTTGTTGGCCAGAAAGAAGAAATTGATAAACAACACCTCAATTCCACAACGGGAAATTGAGATCATAGCGCGGTGCATTTTCCCCGATATTCTTGCCTTCTATGAGAGTGAGGAAGGACAGCGGGAATTTACCGAATGGAAAGCGCAGCAGGTAGAAAAACCAGAAAAAAATTGCAGCGCAAGCCGCTGACTAAACATAGAAACAGGCAAGGCAATCCGCCGATTTGGGATTGCCTTGCCTGTTTTTACTTGTCTGCCTTTTTCTTTCGCGATCCTCGCGGTTTGGATTCAGGGCGCTTTATCACGCCGTTCGGGAAATAGGTGTTTTCGTATCTCTCGAAATAAACAAATAATCCGAACCCGTCCCCCACAGGGAAGAACTGGTTCGGATTATATGGGTTTGGTGCGCGAGGCGGGACTTGAACCCGCACGTGCGTAATGCACACTAGAACCTGAATCTAGCGAGTCTGCCAATTCCACCACTCGCGCGTTTTTCATTTTCGCAGTCATTCCTGACCGCTTCCCTATACTATCACGGGAGGTTCGATTTGTCAACACTATTTTTTTATTTTTCCTGCTTTTTTGCGCTCGCCCTTCCCCGCGCCGGAACTGGGAAGCACGGCCGCCGGCGCCGGCTCCTCTATTTCCCATCCGGGGATCCGCCAAAACGGAAAAACGCCCCGGCTTGCATCAAAAAGGACAGCCCCGAACCGCAAACCAATTCGAGGCTGTCCGCCGGTCATTCCACCAGACCGTATTTGACCTGTATCCGTTCCAGCTTTTCCAGCATCGGCTCTCCTGCCAACCACAGGAAAAAAACCGTCGCCGCCGCGTGCACACAGTCCATGGGAAAGCCGGAAATATAATAGGGCAACAGCAGCTCCCAGCTTACGGTGTCGCTCCACATCAACAGGGACGTCGCATTCATGATGCCGCCGTAAATGATGATAACGGCCAACGCGCCGAAGACACATAGGCTCCCACGGCTGCGGCGAAGGAGTCCCTTTTGAAATAGTACCCCTGCCAAAAAACCGGCGATTCCCATGCTAAACATCTGCCAGGGCGTCCATGGCCCCTGAGAGAAAAGCATGTTGGACAACAGCATGGTCACAGCCCCCACCAGAAAGCCCGTCTCCCCGCCGAAGGCCACACCGGCCAGGATTGTCAACGCCATAACCGGTTTAAACTGAGGCAGCATAAAAAAGGCCGCCCGGCTTGCCACACCCATGGCGCACAACACCGCCACCACAGTCAACTCCCTGGCCTGGGGTTTGCGGCCTTCAAAGATCAGGAAGAAGGGCAGCATGCACTCCAGCATCACCAGAAGCGCCGTCACATAGTATTTCCGGTTTCCCAGATAGTGAACGCCTGCGTATAGCGTCACCGGGATCAGCAGCAGAATCATGACTGCCGCCGCCACCGTTCGTTTCGCCAGCTTTCGTTTCCCCTTTGGCGTTCTGACCGGAAGCTGCGGTTTGGAACGGCGGCCAATTGCCGCTGCAAACACAAACAGCGCCCCAATCAACCCCGCGTACAGGGCCAGCTGATCTCTTCCCTGACTGGTTACGCCGCCCCCCTGGAGCAGCGCCGTCATGTCCGTAAAATACGCAATCCGAACAAACAGCGCCAAGGACGCCAGTGCCGCAATCCCCGCTATCAGCCTACGCCACCGGGGCAGCCGACGCTTTTCCGGCCTCTCCTCCACCGGTTCCGCAGCCGCCAGACGCTCCACCTCCGGCTCCGGGGAAAGGGTTCCGCCGCAGAGAGCAATCAAGTCTTCCGCCGTGACCGCCTCCGGCTCCAGATTCCGGGCCATCCGATTGGCCGAGGTGGTGTAAAAACGATTGCCGGAGAAAAATTTTCTGGGCGAAGCCTGGGTGACGACATTGCCGTCAAAAAACAAGGCGCACCGGTGGGCATAGCGGGCACAGAATTCCACATCATGGCTGACCATGACTATGGCCACGCCTTGACCCAGCAGGTCTCCCAGAATCCCCGCAAAGCACCGCTTAAATTCCGCGTCCAACCCCTTTGTGGGCTCGTCCAACAGCAAAATTTCCGGCTGCAGCAGCAACACCTTCGCCAGAGCAGCCCGCTGCTGTTCTCCACCGGACAGATCATAGGGGTGCCGGTTCCAAAGCTCCTCCAACCGGCACAGGCAAATCACCCGGCGTATGCGCGCCTGCCGCTCCTCCGGCGAAACCTTGGTCCCCTGAAAGACCTCCTGCAGGTCCTCCCCGACGGTTTTCTTGACAAACAGGGCCTGTGGATTTTGGGGCAAGGCCGCCAGCGCGCCGTTTCGTGTTACGGAACCCCGATACGGCTTCTTCAGGCCCGACAGGAGCCGCAAGGTCGTGGTTTTCCCTGTACCATTGCCCCCCAAAATGGCCAAAAATTCCCCCCGCCGGACGGTCAGCTGCAAGCCCTTCACCACATCGGGACTGTCCTTTTCATACCGAAACCATGCGTCGTGCACCTCCAACGCCATCTGTTCCCCACAGGCAGGGGGCGGCTGCGGCGGAAGCGGTCGAAGCGGATTGTTCTCTGCAAATGCTGTGAGAAAATCCCGACCCTCCCGGACCGTAACCGGGCAGGGCTCCCCGGTTTTCACCGCCGCCCAAACCCGCATGGGCGTGGGCATCGCCAGAAACATCCCGTGGCCGGAGCGCTTCAACTGCCGCCCCACCTCCGCCGGAGTACCCGTGCACAACCGGCGTCCCCGGTCCATCACCATCACTGCGGATGCCAGAGGGAACGCCTCTTCCAGCCGGTGCTCGGTGAGCAAAACGGTCGTCCCCAGTTCTCGGTTGATCTTTCCCAAGGTGGCCAAAAAGTCGGAAGCCGCTATGGGATCCAATTGGCTGGTGGGCTCATCCAGAATCAGCGCCTTCGGCTGCATGACCATAACAGACGCCAAATTCAGCAGCTGCTTCTGTCCGCCGGAAAGCTGGGCCACATCCCGGTAGAACCAGTCCTCCATCCCAAAAAACGAGGCCATCTCCGCCACTCGCCGCCGGATGATTGCCTGGTCAAAGCCCAGGCTCTCCAGCCCGAAAGCCAATTCATGCCACACCTGATCTGTGACCACCTGGTCCTCCGGGGACTGGAGAACAAACCCAATCTCCCCGGCCTGCTTTCTCTGCTCTACCTGCTCCAGCGGCACGCCCTCAAAAAAAATCTCCCCGGTGCGCCGTCCATGGGGCGCCAGCACCGTTTTCAGCTGCCGCAGCAGGGTGGATTTTCCGCACCCGGAGGGGCCGCAAAACACCCAGAAATCCCCTTGCCGAATGGTCAGACTCAACTCATCCACAGCCCGCTCCGTCTGATCCGGATAGGAAAAGCTCAAATTTTCTATGCGAAACAGCTCATCCAATGTTTCTGCTCCCTCCTCTACCGCTTCTCAGGCGGCAAAAGCAATCCCCCTACCAGCATCTGGTACGCCGGCGCCATCCCGCCGCTTCCCCACAAAAGCTCTTTCTGGAAATAGCGCTTTGTAGCAAAAGACACATCTCCACCTAGGGCCTCTATGGAATAGCGCATCTGCTCCGGATGGCGGCAGGGCGCCCCCTGCTCACGGGTACAACCGGCGCCGCACACCTGACAGGTCCCGGCGGACAGCGCCCACGCGCCGGGAATTTCAGCCTCCTTCTGAAGCAGTTCCGTCAAAAGCTTTTCCTTTTCCCCGGAAAGCAGAAGGTTCGCCTCTTCCTGGGTGGTCCCTGGAGACAAATACAAAATTCTGCCCCACAGCCACAGCAGATCAAAGCGCAGCCACACCTGTTCGGGGTCCACAGACAAAGGCGGGCAAGACCATCGCTTGCCATAATTGGGGCATTCCCGACAGTACGAGAGAAATTTGGGCACATTAACCCCATCTCTGAAAAAATCCGACACGGGAACCTGAATTTTCTTTTCTTCTATCTGCATGATTGCCATCCAAGCATCCTCCTTACACCGCCTGTTTCCGCCAACGGAATGCGGAACTACCATGGATGAGAACCGGGGTCAGAGACAGCGCCAGATAAGCCAGGAAAAAGCTGACGGGAAACGGCGTCAACGGAACGCCTTGCAGCACGGGAAAATACACAAATTTCATCCCGCCCGCCCAAGCGCCCAGCAGGACATAATACCCGCAAAACCCCAGCCATAGCAAAGCCGCTTTGTCCCGGCTGTCCATCCGGTATACGGAAAAGGCCGTGCGGCCCGGCAGGCCGTATCCCCGGCTTTTCATACTGTCAGCCGTATCCATGGCGTTTTCCAACGCCCAGGTAACCAGAATCGATAACACGGCCACAGCGTTGCGGACCTTTTGCCATCCCTTTCCCTGGGATATATCCCGCCCTATGGATTTCTGCGCCTCCGTGACGGCAGCCAGCTGCACCTGAAACCTGGGGACAAACCGCAATGCCATACTGAGGACCAGAGACAACGCAGGAATCCTCCGGCCAAACAGATAAATGAATTTATCCGAAGTCATCACCGCATTGTAGCATTGAAACCACAGCAATACGGACACCAGCATCGTACCGGCGGCAAAGCCGTACGCAACACTCTCCCATGTCAGGGGATTGTCTGAAAACAGGTAACATAAAACGGTGTCCCCCGTGTGGTTAAACAGCGGATTGAGCCCCACAGCCAACACAAACACAGGCAAGATACACCGAAGACTACGCCATACCGCCCGCTTCCCTCGCAAAATCACAGCATACCACACTGCGCCCGTCAGGGAAACCGCCAAACAAAGCGGATGCAGTAAAAACATAGAAAACAACAGCACCAGAGCAAAATATAAAAAATTCACCACTGGGTGGTAAGCAGAAAAAGCATCTTTGCTTTGCATGAACACTTTCACCTATCTTTTGGGAAGACCCTTTCCAATTTCCTTTCCGCAGCCGCTTCCTCACATATCCAGCCGCCAGGATGCACCGGCAGAATCAACCGGTGGTAAACAGGCCTTTCGGAATATGGCAAAAATGCAGCAAAAGCTTTCAGAATGCGGGCTGAGAGCGGAGACAAACTACAACAGCAGGGATTTTCTCCGCACGAAAAACCGTGGCAGCCACAGAGCTGCCACGGCCGGTTTTCCGCGTACAAAAGGCCGTGCTACCACGGCAACGCCGGATGTCGGTCTTCTGACTTGTGCCTCAGGCAAAGCGCCGTCCTGCCTTCTCAGGTTTCCCCAATGACCGGCTCTCGCCAACGGACGGGCTTCTCAGCACTTACAGCGCCGGATCGCGCGGGGCCTTTCACCCCATTCCCTTTTACCCCCGAAGTCACCAAAGCGTCCCCGGGGCCACATCCCTTTGATTCGCATTTATTATACCATTTGCTCTAAAAAAAGCAAGTCTGAATCTATGCTGCCAAATGCCCTCCCCTTAAAGGGCGCCGGTATTCCTGTTTCTCGGCGATTCTGATGCAGTATGTTCTACAGAATCAGCATGCCCAAATTACAGAGGCTTGTAACGCACCGGAGGGATAAATTTCTAAATTTTTTCCGATTTCCCGGAGACTGGTAAAATCCACACATATTGGATTTTCTTGTGAAAGACATCTGCTAAAGAGGGACAATTTTGTACCGCCGCACCCGGAACAGGACGGTAAAAGGGTATACTGTGTATGAAGAGCCTGCCGCACGCCGCCGGGCAAACCGTACTGCGCCGTTTCCGGTCTGGATGAATTGGACGAGTCTCTCCACTCTGCCTGGCGGAACCCATATGGAAGGAGGAATATTCTCATGTCTCTTGCTGCATGGCGGGGCATTCTCATCCCGTTTCTCGGCACATCTCTGGGCGCTTCCAGTGTATTTTTCCTGGGTAAGTCCCCACATCCTTTGATCCAGCGAGGTCTGACCGGCTTCGCCGCCGGCGTGATGGTCGCAGCGTCTGTTTGGAGTCTGCTCATTCCCGCCATGGAGCAGGCCGCCCGCATGGGGCCTTGGGCCGTCTTCCCGGCCGCCGGGGGATTTTGGCTCGGTATTCTCTTTTTGCTTCTGCTGGATCGAATCATCCCCCATCTGCATATGAACAGCAGACAGGCGGAAGGTCCCAAAACGGTTCTGGGCAAAACGGCCATGCTGGTCCTGGCGGTTACCCTGCACAACCTGCCGGAAGGGATGGCCGTAGGTGTGGTATACGCCGGTCTCCAAGCCGGCAGTCCCGAGCTCTCCTCCGCAAGCGCCCTGGCTCTCTCGCTGGGTATCGCCATTCAAAATTTCCCCGAGGGAGCCATCATCTCCATGCCCATGCGGGCATCCGGCGCAGGAAAATTTCGTTCGTTTATCTACGGCGTACTATCCGGGGTCGTAGAACCGGCCGGTGCGTTGCTCACCATACTGGCTGCGCCCTGGGTCGTCCCGGTTCTGCCCTACCTGTTGAGTTTGGCCGCCGGGGCCATGATCTATGTCGTGGTAGAAGAGCTGATCCCGGAAACCTCCCAAGGCCGCCATTCCAATCTGGGCGCCGTTTTTTTCGCCGCGGGTTTTACCCTCATGATGATCCTGGACGTGACGCTTGGATAGCCTCGTCGTGGGGGGAAAATCTGCCTCCCGGCCTTCGCCGGAGCCGGGATAGCCGGCGTTTTTTCTCACCAAAGCCGGCCCATACCGAAACCAGACACGCCACAAGAGCGCCGAGAAACGCCCCCAAAACGCCGTTTTGCCAGGCGGAGGGGGCATCCGGTCGCTCCGGCAAGCCGGCCCGGTCGATAATTTCCATTCCGCCTGTATGTACAATCCGGAGAATTTCCGCCGGCGCCGTATCTAAAATGGCGTTGACCATTTCCATTGCCGTCTGGGGATCTTCATGGGTGACGGAAATGGAAAGCGCCTCCGTCTCCTCCAGACATACGGCGGACAGCATACGCCGCAAGTCCTCCGGTGTATAGCCCGGCCCCATCCGGCTTGTCGCCTGCTCCAATACCCGATCGCTTTTCAAAAGCACCAGGCATGTGCGGACCAGCTTCTGGGACGCGGACAGGGCAGCGGAAGCCGTCGCCGGATCGGCAGTTTCTCCGCCGGGAAAATAGACATAAAATGAGCCGGTAGCCGTATACTGGGGCGGCCAACAGATCCGGCCGAGGAAAACGGCCAGGATTCCGGCCAGTACGGCAGACAACAAAATCCAGAGCAGCCGCCGTTTGATGGACTGCAGCAGTTCCCGGGGCGTCAAAACCGTCTCTTCCATACAATTAACTCCTTTTCCACTCCGCCAGAGCCATGCGCAAGGTCCGGAATTTCATTCCCTCCCAGATCAGCCGACTGTTTTCCCGCAGGGCGGGAATGCAGCAGCCCGCGCCCACATTGGTCACAGCCTGGGTCAAAAGGGCAGCCAAAGCCGCTCCCCAAATCCCCCATCTGGTGGTCAACACCCCATGGAAAATCAAATTGGACGCTACCCCGATGCCCGCCACATATTTTTCATACCGGTAGTCGTTGTGCGCTGCCAGAAAGATACTCCTGGCCGTCCCCAAATAAGAGAAAGCCGGGCACCAGGCGCAGATACACAGAGCGGGCCAGGCCGGTAAATAAGCTTCGCCGTACAAAAACAACAGCAAAGGCCGGGACAGAAGGCAAATGCCCGCTGCAGCCAGGCAGGAGCCGTACCAGATAAGGCTGTACAGCCGGGCAAGTCCCTGCCGGAAGTCATCCGGACTCCGGTCCCGGCGGCTTAGAATCGCAGGCCGGGCCGCCTCCACCAAAGCCGCCGGAACTAAAGTCCACATCGTGCTGACCGAAGCGGCCACTGCATACAGTCCCACCGCCTCCTGTCCCAGCATCTTCTGCAGAATCAATCGGTCCACCCGTCCATACAGGGCTACCAGAAAGCCGGAGAAAATATAATGGCGACTTTTTTGAAACAGCGCCCGGCCCCGTTCCCCGTCCCATCGCAACAGGCGCCGGTGGGGGCCGCGCCGGTAAGCCAGCAGCAACCCGGCACCCAATGCCTCCAGGCTATGGGCCAAAGCAAACCAACCGGCTCCCATTCCTGCCCGAAGCAGGCCCACCTGGCACAGTCCGGCCCCTGCCGCAGCCACACAGGCTGCTACAGCGGGAACCGCCGTCCGGAGCTCCGCTCGGAACCAGTCTCCCAACGGTTCCAGGGCCGCCGGAATCAGGCTGATGCTGTAAAGCAAAACAACTGCAGCGTTTCCCTGAGCCGGACTGTCCAGCCAGGTCCCCAGCGCACACAGCCCCACTGCACCCAAAGAGGCTACCAGGCGCATGACCACGGCAGAGCCCACCACAGCTCCCCCATTTCGGGGGCACCGCACCAGCTCCGGAACCAGCACATCGCGTAGTCCCAATGTACACAGCGGCATCAGCATTCCCGACAAAGCCACAGCATACTGAATCTGCCCATAGCCTTCCGGGCCCAAAATCCGGGCTGCCGCCACCCCCACCGCCAGGTGGATCAGCGACGTACAGGCTCTGCTGCCCATGGTCCAGGCTGTTTGGGATGTCAAACCGCCCCCTGCCCTGTTCATGAAAACCACCCATCCGGAAGGATCGGCGCCGGACTACAGGGGCCGTCGGCGTAGACAGCGGGGCAGACATCTCCCTCCAGAATTCGCCGGCACAGCGTCAAAAGCCGCTCCGCAGCCGTATTGGGATTCCACAGACTGCAGATGGTTTCATATGCCGCCATGCCAACCTTTTGCTGCTGTTCCGGATGGTCCAGCAAAAATTTCACATGGCGAAAAAGTCCCTCCAGGTCCCCGCTCCGGTAGAGATAGCCGTTTTCCCCGTGGCGCAGAAGGTAGGGCGCAGCACCGGCTGCATGACTGGCCACCACGGCACACCCGCTGTTCATCGCCTCGTTGAGCACGGCGCCCCATCCCTCCTGAAAGTCTGAGGTTAAGAGGAACAGATTGGCCTGTTCCATTCTGCGCCGCACGGCCTCCGGCGGCATGGGAGGTAAAATTTGAATCCGGTTCTGCAATCCCATTTGGGCCGTCCGCCGCTCCATCTCCTGCCGCTCCGGACCGGTCCCCACGAAGGTCATGCGAAAGTGACAGCCGGCCTCCTGGAGCCGGCCCGCCAGGGCTATTGCATCCAGCGGATGCTTCCAGGACAGAAATCGCCCCGCCCACAAAAGATCTCCTCCGTCCGGCGGCTTCCCTGCCGGCAGCTCCCCCGGTCCGGCGCACTTCAGCGGGGGAAAGTAGCCGAAGCGGTACGCCTTGTCCCGATAGCATCCGGCCCAGGCAGCGTCTGCCGCCACGTAGGCGCCGGCACAGAGCAGGTACAAAGGAGCGCGCTGGAACCTGCCGTGGTGCAGCCAAGCCCGGACCCGGGCCGCCGGCGGCAGGCCGGTCTTATACCACCGCTCCGCATACCGGAAGGTGAGGCGGCCCCGACGCAGACGAGGGCCAATCCACCGGTCCGGCGCACTGCCCAAGACCACAACATCACTTTCCAGAGCCAGCTGACGGCATAGGGCCGCCTTCTCCTCGTAAGACCGGAGAAGATACGGCCGGTCCGGCTCCCGCCGCCACCCCAGAGCAATCCGCTCCGGACGCAACGGCGCCGTCTCAATCCAGTGAAATCCGCCTCCCAGCCGGTCGTATAGCGCCTCCGCCAGAAAACGGGTATGATGCGTAAGGTAATTGGTGATCAACGTCAGAGTCAAAGCCCGGCACCTCCCGTCCGTCCCGCAGTCCCCAGCCCCGAACTGCACCCAAAAAAAGCAAAGTACATAAAAACCAATACACATTGGCGTCCATTACCGGTTCCACCATGGCATTGAGAAACAACGCAGGCAGCAGATACGCCGTAACAACCCGACCGGTCGCCTGGCAGGCGGAGCTCATGTTCCGGCGTAACGCCAGGGCGTGCCGGATCTCCAAAACTGTAAAAACCAAAAATAGAACAAAGGGGAGCAGGCCTCCTTGGCGGTAGAGGTCCAGCCACAGGTTGTGAAACCAGGAAACCGGCAGTCCGGCAGTGAGCTCCTCTCCCCCCAGAGGAAAACGCAGCCACCGGCCATTCTGAAAAAAAGACAGCCAAATTTTGACCCGTGAGATTCCCGCCTCGGGATTTCGGATCCTCTCCAGCAGGGGCAAAGAGACGAACCAGTCGCCGAAGCCCCAGACATCCCAGACCAGCAATGCGGTCACAGGCAATGCGCACAGGAAAACTCCGGCGCACCGCCGAAGCTTCCTCTCCGGTGCAACGTCCGGACGGAAGAGCCAAGCCAGCGCCCGGCCCGCCAAAAGCAGGAGGCAGATGGCAGGCAGCGTCCGGTTGGCAAAATACACGCTCTCGGCCAGGCAAGCGCCCAAACAGCACACGGCGACCCCCTTGCGCCGCCTGGAGCCGGGCGCAGCCAAAGCGCCCAGCGCCAACGCCGACACTGCCGTCAAAAGCATGCCGGTACATGTCACCGAAACCGGATCCCCCCGCCAAACATCCACAGCCAGCCGGACCGGCGCACCGCCTGCCTGGTGCGGCAGGCAGGCAAGCCAATTCAACAGCCCGTGCAGGCCCATACCCAGGGCCGGCGCTGCCAGAACACGCCCCAGTGCCTGTCGGCTACCGGCGTACAGAACATAGCTCTTTCCCATGCGGTAAGCCGACCACGGACCCAATAAGTAAACCACGCACCCCCGCAGCGTCAGGCCGTGATGATATACATCCATGCCAAAATAGGACAGGGAGAAAAACAGCAGCAGGATCTCCGACCGAGAAAAAGGCGGTCCCATGCCCCAGAGTGCTGCCGCGCAAACCAGAAGCAGCAAAAATACCGCCCCGGCCTGGTTCCACACGCTCAAACCAAACAGGAAGAACAGCAGCAGCATGGGCCGCTCCCAGAGCCTCCTCTTGGATTCACCCGGCATGGTCTTTTCCGTTCCCCAGCACATCCTGATACAGGGCAAGGTACTGCCTTGCCATGCGACGGCTGTCCCAGAGGGTGCGGGCGCGCGCCACAGCGGCGCCGCCGGGCGGTGGGAGCTCCAGCAGCGCACGACTCATAGCGGAAATGTCTCCCAGCGGAACAACAGCGCCCATCCCTGGAAGGATCGTCTCCGGCACTCCGCCCACGGAAAAGCCGATCACCGGCGTTCCGCAGGCCGCCGCCTCCAGACACACGGTGGGAAACGTTTCCTGCCTGCTGCACACGGCCAGAACATCCGCAGCAGCATAAAGCTCCGCCAGCTGCTCTCGGTTGGAAATATGGCCCAGGATCGTCAAGTTGCGAAGCGGACTTCTCCCCTCGCCTCCAGCCGCCAGAAAGCGCACAGGCGCATCCCGGCACAGCCGGGCCAGTTGCACGAACAAATCAAATCCCTTTGCCCGGGAAAACCTGGGAGCGGCAAACAAAACCACCCTCTCTTCTGATCCGACAGACAGTCTTCTTCGCAACCGGGCTGCGGCATCGGGCTGGGGGGAAAACAGCGAAACGTCTACACCATTGGCGATGACCGTGACCGGGAATCCGGAGAGGGCAGAGGAAGCGGCAGCCCGCCCGGCAATCCAGTGGGAGCAGCCCACGACAGCCAGCCGGTCCCAATTCCGGTAAATGCTGCAAAGCCGCCTCCACCCTTCCTCCGCCCGGTTCTTCCAAATTCCCGCCGTCTCCGGACTGTTCACGGGGCAGTTTCCACATCCCTGCCGCCATCCGGCGCAGTCTCCAGCATGACTGCAGCCGCCGGTATAGGGAAATTCGGCGTGCAGGGTGAGAACCGTAGGCACATTTTGCCTTTTCAAAAATTCCAGCAGGCCGTACAGGCTGCAGAAATGCCCGTTGATGCATTGCAAATGCACCACATCCGGCGCGATCCGGTCGATATATTCCGTCAGCACCCGGGTAGACCGGTTACAGCCGCCGTAAGCCAGCCCGGTCAGCCTGGCTCCCAGGCCGTGGATTTTGGCATACCAGGCCGGGCAAACCTGCGTCACAAACGGTTCCCGGCTTTTCGGGCCACGGCCATAGAGCACAGCCGACCTGTGGCCCCGGGCCAAAAAGAACCGGTGCAAATCCCTCGTGATGCCGCCTGTGCTCCCCCCGCCGTAGACGCAGTTGATTTGAAGAATGTTCATCCTTCCCCCTCCTTCGGCCCGGTGTCCAGAAAAAGGCAGCTGTGGTGGCTCACCTGCCGGGATGCCGGCGGATCTTTCCAATAGTCTCCGTATTTGCGCCGGAGGTAGGCGTCATAGTCCGCAGGCAGTCGCACCGGAAGCTGCTCAAACTGTGCCAAAGCTCCCGGGCCAAATTCCTCCCGGGGCGCATAGTCCCGCGCGCCCTGCCAATTGCCGTGGTTGGCCAGCAGGGCGCTGTCCGCAGGAGAATACTGGGTAATGAGCCGCTCATACGCCGCAGCAATGGAAGATGAACGTCTATGACTGCCCAACAAGCGGTAAAAGCACCGGGATACCGTGGGTGGGCCGGAAAACGCCGCCGCCAGAGCCCGGCGAAAGTGCCGTTTCCTCCGCTCCAGCCGACGCTGCCGGGCAGGCTCCGCCGGATAACCGTCCAAGGGAAACAGATCGATAAAAATGCCGTGATGCATGGCCAGCTTTCGGGCCGCTTTTTCTATGTACGCCGTGCCGGAGTACCGCAGCTTACTGTAGATCGCAGGAAAGGCCGGATCCGTTTTATAATTCTGCAGAAAAATGTGGGCGGGCAGCAAATCCGGCGCTTGCGCCAAAAACACCTCATATTCGGGCCGCAGCATAGCCAGATCCATATCGTCGTCCCAGGGAATGAAGCCCCGGTATTTCACTGCGCCCAGCGCGCTGCCGCAAATCAGATAATAAGACAGTCCCAGCTGCCGGCAAACCTGCAGAAACGCCTGAAACAGCTCCAGTTCTTTTCTTTGCAACGCATTCATTCTTTGTCTCCTTTCCAGGCGGCAACCGCCCGGGCGAGAACGGCGCGCATTTGCTTAGAAACCTGTATCGGATCATGATGCTCTGCAGCCAATTCTCTGGCGTTGGCCCGAACCTCCGCCCGGCGCGCTTCCTGCGTACAGGCATCAACCAGCCCTTGGGACAGCTCCCGCTCGGAAGAGACGATAACAGCAGCGCGATGGTCTCGGAGATAGGCGATGGATGCCGCTTCTTCCGGCCCGTAGGCTAGAATACAGGGTGCAAACGCCAAATAGTCCGCCAGTTTGGTCGAGAGGGAAAAGCGAATACGCCGGACCTCACGCGGCGCAAAGGACTCCGTATGAATCACCACCAAGCTTTGAGATACCAACCGGGCAACCCGGCTGCCGGAAATCCCCCCGCAAAAGCGAATTCCAGGGCATGCCAGCATCTTCTTGCGAATGTGCGGACAGTCCTCCTGGGAATAGACCTCCAGATACGGCGGCAGACCCGGCAGCCGCAGCGCCGCCAGCGCCCTTCCGATGGAGATCAGCTGCCGCCAGCGCCCCAGGCCCAGATTACCGAAGTACCTCACACCGCCGGGGCGCCCGGAAAAGGGACGGACTGCGGCATAGGACGTATACACCGGAAAACAGGGAACCTGAAAAACAGGCGCATACGCCTCCGCCATGGCGGAACTGGCTACCAAGAGACCGGCTCCGCCCCGTATGATGCGGCGGGCCCAACCCATGCGCAGGCGGTAATGCAGCGTACCGAAAAGAGAAAAACGGGGCTTGGAATAAAAGTCGTCATAACTGACCGTCACAACCGGCAGACGATACCGGACGGCCAGGCGGCAGACAATTCTGTGGGAAAACACCGCGTCCCCGGCGGCAAATAAAATCACATCCGGCCGGGCCTCCGCCAGAAACGCTTGAAGCTGGGGAGAATCCCAAAGGGCCAGAGCCCACAGACCATCCCGAAGCAGGCCCAACAGCGACGTCCGGCAGCGATGGCCCAAGCGATAGATCCAACCGGCCGGAGGAGGCGGCTTCACCCGCCCGGCAGCTCCATCCACCGGCAGCGCCTGTCCTTGGCCGCGCCGACGCCAAAGAGACCGGAGCGCATCCAAATCCGTCACGCGGAAATAGCGGCGGCAAAGGGGGAGGGACGGCTGCTCCGGGCAAAAATAGAGCTGGCTCAGCGCATCCGGATCCCACCCGGAAAGAAGGCCTGCCAGGGAGCGGCCCATATTATTCTCCCGGGAGAAGACGTTGTGGCTGACAACCAGAACCCGCAGGTCCTTCATCCACGCTCCTCCTCTCTGCACCGGGCCGCCAGAAAGAGGTTTCCATACTTTTTCAGACTGCGGCAAAAATAACAGATCATATAATAGGCCGCTTCCATAAACGGCAGGCCCAAAGTCCGGTAAGTCCGCCAGGTACACCCCGCAGCGTGCAGCTTATTGCCGGACTTTGAGCTGGGGCGGCCGACTCGCACCGTGTGCAGGGGAAGATCGATGCCTCCGGCCTCTGCCCCTCGCTGGAGCATGGTCAGCCAAGCCCAAAAATCCTCGTGCAGCGCACCGGTCCCCATGGGAACCTGTTGACACCAGCGCTTACGCAGCATTATGCCGGAGCAAGAGATTACATTCTGCCGCAACAGCTGCCGGTACGTCACGGCGCCGGGAACCGGAAAGGCAGCCGGGATTTTCCGTCCGGCCGCGTCCATAAAATCATATCCGGTATATACCATATCTACGGCATGGGCCCGCACATAGGCGATCTGACGCGCCAGCTTGTCCGGTCGCCACCGGTCGTCGCTGTCCAAAAAGGCAATCCAGTCAAAGCGCGCCAGACGGACGCCCAAATTGCGGGAAGCGGCCACACCTCCATGAACCGGCATGCGGTGGTATCGGACTCGGGCGTCCTGCCCGGCAAAATACCGGGCCAGTTTTTCCGTATGGTCTTGGGAGGCATCGTCTATAATGAGAAGTTCAAAAGCGGAATGACTTTGCTCCAGGACGGACCGGACCGCTGTCTCCAAAAAATCCGCCGCTTGATAGGCAGGAAGCACCACGCTGACCCAAACAGGTTCCAAGATACAGCACCTCACTTCCCGGAGAAAAGACCGGCATAGCTTTGAATGATGGACGCCACCTGATCGGAAATCTTGCCGTTGCGATAGTCTTCTGCCATGGTTCCCCAGTCCTGTCCTTCCCCCATGGCGACGGCGGTTTTCACTGCGGCCAGAACCTGATCGACCTGGACGCCCGCCAGAAGAAACGCGCCGCGCTCCAATGCCTCCGGCCGCTCGGTACTGGTCCGAAGGCAAACGGCGGGAAACGACAGCCCCTGCCCACGGAAAAAGCTGCTCTCTTCCGGTAACGTACCGCTGTCGGACAGGACGCAGTATGCATGCAGCTGCAGCTGGTTATAGTCGTGAAAGCCCAAGGGCGGATGGACCCGGACCAGGGGATGGAGACGGACATCCCGCAGCGCCAGAATTTGCCGCGCCCGGGGGTGACAGGCATATAAGATGGGCTTGCCGTACGTTTCGGCCAGGGCGTTGACCGCCGCCATAAGGGCAAAAAAACGATCCTCCTCGTCGAGGTTCTCCTCCCGATGGGCCGAGAGGAGAAAATAGCCCTTGTCCTCCAATCCCAACCGCTCCATCACCCGGCTGGCTCGGATCCGGGGCAAATTTTTCAGGAGAACCTCCGGCATGGGAGAGCCTACCACAAAAATCCGCTCTGGGGGCAGACCGGAGGCCAAGAGGTTTCGTCTGGCATGCTCGGTATAGCACAGATTGAAATCTGCGGTGACGTCTACAATCCGCCGGTTGACCTCTTCCGGCACCCGGCCGTCAAAGCAGCGGTTTCCCGCCTCCAGATGAAAAATAGGTATCTGCAAACGACGGGCGGAAATGGCTGAGAGGCAGGAGTTGGTATCCCCCAGAATCAGCAGAGCATCCGGTCGGAGCTCCTGCATCAGTGCAAAGGACTGGGCCAGGATGTTCCCCAGGGTCTGCCCCAGATGCGCGCCTGCCACGTGCAGCTGAACATCCGGCGGTCGGAGCTCCAGATCCCGAAAAAAGACTTGATGCAACGCCTCATCCCAATTCTGCCCGGTGTGAACCAAGGTCTGCCGGAAATACCGGTCACAGCATCGGATGATCTCGGACAGCCGGATGATTTCCGGCCGGGTCCCCATCACAGTCATCAGGTGCAGCTGCGTCACGGCTCACACCTCCCGTCCGTAAGTATCGGGGCGGTCTGGGTCAAAGCATTCGCTGGCCCAAATCAGCGTAACCAGATCGTCCTGCCCCTGATTTTTGATGCTGTGCAGGTCCCCCGGGGGAATGTCCACCACCGCAGGCCGGTTGCCGGAAACCTGGAACGACCGGACCTCCCCCTCCGGGCTGCGAAAGCGAAGCTCCCCCTCCCCCTGCAGAACTATGAACTTCTCCACCTTGGTATGATGCCAGTGCAATCCCCGGATCACGCCGGGTTTGGTGATGCTGACGGAAAACTGACCGCACTCCGGCGTGCGGAACAGCTCGGTGAAGCTGCCCCGGTGGTCCCGGTGGGGCATCCGCTCTTGAAGAAGCGCTTCCCGGGGAAGAAAGCTTACATAAGTGGCATACAGCTTTTTGGCAAAGGGCGTGCCCACTGCGGGAAGCCCTCCGGAAGCTCTGCTCTCTGCAAAACCCCACAGCAAATCGGCCAGCTCCTGCAGCGTCGCAGAATATACCGTGGGGATGCGGCAGAACGTTCCGCTTCGGTGCGGCGAACCGGCAAGGGCGTTTAGAAGCTCTTTTACCACATCGTCAATGTACGCCAGCTCCAGCCGAAGGTCCGGGTCCTGTATCACCGCAGGCAAGCCCCGGGCGATGCGGTGGCAAAAGGTGGCCACTACGCTGTTGTACTCCGGCCGGCTCCACTTGCCGAAAATATGGGGCAGCCGGTAAATCCAAACCTCGGCCCCGGTCTGTTCCCTGTGGCGAAACAGCGCCTCCTCGGCTGCCAGCTTACTTTTTCCATAGGGGGAGGCTCGGCCTGCTTGTATGGAAGAGGCAAACACAATGGGGCTGGGATTCCCCGCCCGGCGCAGCCGGGCAAGAAGCGCCTGGGTAAATTCCAGATTTCCGGCCCAAAAATCCTCCGGGCTGCCGGCCCGATTCACACCGGCCAGGTGAAAGACAAAATCTGCCGTCTTGCACCAAGCGGAAAGGTCCCGGAGGTCCGTATTCCGGTGACACAGAAGAAGCTCTAGGCGTCCGCTTTTCTCCCCATCCATGCCGGTCCAGCCCCGGAGGTTTTGCAGCTCCGCCGACAGATTCCGCCCCAGAAATCCCCCGGCGCCGGTGATCAGTATTTTCACGTCCATCCTCCTCCGACTGCCGCGCGGACCGCCGGAACCTGCAGCAGCTTTTCCTGAATCTGTTTGATGGTCAGCTGCCGCGCCATTCGGGAGTGATAGGATGGAGCCGGAGCGCTTTCTCCGGCAGGCGCGACCGTGGGAATCTCATAATACAGGTCCCGGTCATCCCGGGGGATACGAAAATAGGTCCCCAGATCCTCCGCCCGGGCGGACTCCTCTTCCGTCACCAGTGTCTCATTTCGCTTTTCACCATGCCGAATCCCCACAACAGAAACAGGATTTGACTTTCCAAGAAGCTCCAGCAAAGCCCGGGCCAGATGCTCCGTGGTACAGGCCGGCGCTTTTCGAACCCAAATATCTCCCGGTTTTGCCCGGGCCACGGCATGCAGCACCAATTCAATTGCCTCATCCATGGTCATCACAAACCGCGTCATGCCGGGCTCCGTTAACGTCAGGGGCCCTCCGGCCTGGATTTGCCGGAGAAACAGGGGAACCACACTGCCTCTGGTCCCCAACACATTGCCGCACCGGGTGCAGCAGATTTTGGTCTGCAGCGGCAGCAAGGTACCGGCCTTGGCGGCGGCCGTCTTTTCCATCAGGGCTTTGGAGGCGCCCATGGCATTGATGGGATAGGCCGCCTTATCCGTGGAGAGGCAGACCACCGCCTGTGCGCCTGCCGACACAGCGGCCTGCAGCACATGCTCCGTGCCCAGTACATTGGTGCGAACCGCTTCTGTGGGGAAAAATTCGCAGGAGGGAACCTGCTTCAGCGCGGCGGCATGAATGACGTAGTTTACGCCTTCCATGGGAGCGCGAAGGGAATCCGGCTCCCGTACATCGCCCAGAAAGAAGCGAAGCTTTTTGCAGGAGGAAGGAAAACGGTCCCGGTACATGCGGCGCATGTCCTCCTGCTTCTTTTCATCTCGGGAAAAAATCCGAATCTCCCGGATACCGGTTTCCAATAAACGCGCCGTCACGCCGTTGCCAAAGGAACCCGTACCGCCGGTAATCAGCAGGATTTTATCTTCCAAATCCAGCGCCATGCCGTGTCTCCCCTCTTCCATCTTCAATATAAATAACTCAATTATAGTATAGCTATGTTTTCCATGAATGTCAATACACATTTTTTGTGTTTTCCACCAGGTCAAACAGCAAAAGGCTGGAAAAAAGGGCTTGACTGAAAGGGAACTTTAAGGTGTAAAATAAATAAAATTGAGAGCTTACCCGCCGGGCAGCCAAACAGCGCCGCCCTGTAAGCTCTACATACTAAAAAAGGTGGTATTAGGATGGAAAAAGCCACAGTTTTCTTTACGCCGGAAATCACACCGGAGTCATTGCTGCAAATTTACCACGCGCTGCAGCGCCCCCTCACCGGAAAGGTCGCCATCAAAATCTCCACCGGAGAACCCGGCGGTCACAACTTTTTACAGCCCCAGCTCATTGGGGCGTTGGTCCAAGAGCTACACGGAACCATTGTGGAATGCAACACCGCCTACGAGGGACGGAGAAGCACAACAGAAGCCCACTGGAAGGCCATTGCCGAGCACGGCTTTCCTGACATTGCGCCTTGCGACATCATGGACGCCGACGGCGAGATCTCCATCCCCGTCACAGCGGGACGCCATCTGACCGAGAACTTCGTAGGCGCGCATCTGCAGCATTACCACTGCATGCTGCTCCTCTCGCATTTCAAAGGCCACGCCATGGGCGGCTTTGGCGGCGCATTGAAAAACATGTCCATCGGCGTCGCCTCCGCCCATGGGAAGGCGCACATTCACGGCGTGGGCGTACCGGAAAACCTCTGGGCGGCAGACCATGACGCCTTTTTGGAGTGCATGGCGGAAGCGGACAAGGCCGTCATGGACTATATGGGCCGGAAGAACCTATTGTACATCAACGTAGCCAACCGATTGTCTGTGGATTGCGACTGCGACAGCCATCCTCAAGAGCCGGAGATGGCAGATCTCGGCATCTTCGCCTCCACCGATCCGGTGGCGCTGGATCAGGCCTGCGTCGACGCGGTCTACCGGTCTCCGGATCCGGGCAAAGCCGCCCTCATCGAGCGAATCGAGTCCCGGAACGGCATCCACACGGTGGAGGCCGCGGAAGCCCTGGGACTGGGCAGCCGGAGCTATGCCCTCGTTGCAATCTAAGAAGGGAGAGAACCGCAATGAAATACCGGACCTTGGGCCGAACCGGCCTTTCCGTCAGTGAAATCGGGATGGGCTGTGAGGGATTGGTCCATCAGCCATATGAAACCGTGAAAGCTTTTGTGGACCGGATGCAGGCCGGCGGCGTCAACTGCATCGATTTGTATGCGCCGAATCCCGAATTTCGTTCCAACTTGGGACGGGCCCTGGAGGGGCGGCGGGACCGGTTCATTCTCCAGGCCCACCTGTGCACCGTTTGGAAGGACGGCCAGTACCAGCGCACCCGAGACCTGCAGGAGGTCAAGCTGGGATTTCAGGACCAGCTGGAGCGATTGAAAACCGACCATGTGGAAATCGGCATGATCCACTATGTGGATTCTCTGACGGACTGGGAGCAAATTCGTACAGGTCCCGTCATGGCCTATGCTCTGGAGCTGAAAGAAGCAGGTATCATCGGCTCCATCGGCCTTTCCAGCCACAATCCGGCTGCCGCACTGGCCGCCATACAGAGCGGACTGGTAGACGTCCTGATGTTCAGCGTAAACCCCTGCTATGACCTGCAACCGGCCGGGGAGGACGTGGAGGCTCTGTGGGACGAGAAGAATTATGAAAAGCAGCTGATCAATATGGACCCCGACCGGCAACGGCTGTATGAAACCTGCCAACGTCTGGGGGTGGGAATTACCGTTATGAAGGCCTTTGGCGGCGGCGACCTGCTGCACGCCGATCTCTCCCCGGCTTGCGTCGCCTTGACGCCCCATCAATGCATTCACTATGCGCTGACCCGTCCCGCCGTGGCTTCCGTCCTGGCCGGAGCCAGAACGCTGGGGGAGTTGGAAAGCTGCCTGGCTTACGAGAGCGCCTCGGACGCAGAGCGAGATTACGCCGCCGCTTTTGCGGCCATGCCCAAGATCAGCTGGCAGGGGCACTGCATGTACTGCGGACACTGCGCCCCCTGCCCCGTGGGGATTGACGTCGCCACCGTGACCAAATTTTGGCGTCTGGCCACCGCACAGGGAGAAATTCCGGAGACCGTGCGGGAGCATTACGCCGCCCTGCCCCACACAGCCGGCGAATGCATCGCCTGCGGCGCCTGTGAAGCCCGCTGCCCCTTCGGCGTCCCCGTGCGGGAAAATATGAAGCAGGCGGCGGCACTCTTCGGGAAATAACCGCATACGCCGCCGTTGCACCAAACCTTACGCGGAGTCCCCGCCTCGGGACTCTCCTCTTCTAATACGGAAAAATCCCGCCTGAGGGCCGAAGCCCCCAGGCGGGATTTGCGTAAAAGAGGTAAAAACTCGATTCGGATTAGTCGGCGGCAGGCAGGATTGCCAGGCCGTTGATGTCCAAACCATTGCCCAGCTGATCCAGCATCTTGACATTGCCGGACATATCCATCTCATACAGGTTGTTGCCTGCATCTGTGACATAGAACAGACCGTTGTCGGAGCAGTAGTCCATCTCGCAGAAGGAGGTCACCGTATTGATATCGATATCCGTCGCCAGACGCTCATAGCTTCTCATGCCATCGTCGACCTGATACAGCATTCCGCCGTAGCCATTTCTGCCCAGGGCGTAAACTGCACCGTTGTCCTCCGCAACCGCATGCATGGAGGAGTAGTCGCCGGAGAAGCTCAGCGGAACTCCTGCGTTTGCTCCTGTGGGCTGCATGGTAGGCACATAGTACTGGAAGAGGTAGTAGCCGCAAACCACGTACAGCAGCTGTTCTTCAGCGTCATACGCAATGTCAGAGGTGCCGTCGGTGTATACCGAGATCATCCCAAGGATCTGACTGCTACCCAGTGTCAAATCATAACGCATCAGGACAGGGTGGAAATAGTCCGGATCGTTATCCACTAAGTAATAGACATGTCCGTTCGCCTCGTCCACATCCAGGCCAACCACGGTTCCGCCCACATTCAGCTTGTCGAAGGAAGCAACCACCTCATAGCCGGCAGACGGCATTTCGGGATCAAACTTCACCAAGCCTTCCGTAGTGGAGATGGTGTAGGCCACAGCGCCGGAGGTCGTTTCCACCACAGAAACCGAGCAGGTGGTAGTCCGGCCTTCACAGGTGGCGGTAATCACTGCATCGCCTGCTGCAACGCCGGTCACCAGACCGTTGGCATCTACGGTAGCAACCGCAGGATCGGAGGAAGTCCAGGTCACCTGAGCGCTGGAGCTAGCGGGCTGCACCTGAGCCGTCAACTGCGTCGTGCCGTCGACGTACACCCGGGCAGCATTCTTGTTCATGATCACATTGGCCACAGGCATATCGCCGGGCAGTTCATCAGCTTCCGGAATCGCGCACAGCAGGCCGAGTGCGGCAGGCGCGACTTTACTTTCGCCCCGCAGACTCAGGGCAACCGAGCCCAGAGCCACACCTACAGGCTGCTCGCCCAGCTGCACCATGTACAGCTGAGAGCTGTGGATGTTGCCATAGGTGCAGTCAATTCCGTGCAGATACAGGCGGTCCGTGGTGTAATCATAGGTCATCTGAGAGAAGTAGTCGCCGTAATTGTCATCGAAAACCGTTACGCCGTCCAATTCCAACACAGAGGTGCAAGCGCCGGTAGTCGGATCCAGCCGGTAAAGGGTCGCAACCTCGCCGGAGGCATTGCTACCCGCACCGTACAGTACGCCGTTCTGGTCAATCGCCAGCGTTCTGACCGAAGCGTCCAGCTCAGCAACGTCCGTTGTCTCGCCGGTGGCCAAATCGATGCTGACCAGGGTTGCAGGGTAATCTACCCACTCATAGATATTGATGTCATATGCCGTGTACTGCTGCGTCACGCCATACATGGTGCCTGTGGTATAATCGAAGGCCATATCCACGATTTGCTGCCCGGCGTTACCCAGAACTTTGTAATCATTGACTTCTGTTGCATTGATCCGGTAGAAATTATTGTCGGCATCATACCCATAGTAATAGCCGTCGAAATATTCGCCGGAACGAATGCTGTACACATTGATCATGCTCTTGCCCGCCGTAGCCAAAGAGGGATTGGCATCGGTCAGTTCGATCCAGAAGTCATAGTATCCGGAAGCGCCGGGATCCGCCGCCAGGAAGGCCTGGAGCGTACCGCCGGAAGCCAATACGGTAATCTCAATGGTGTCGGTAAACTGGGTGCCGTCCCGGTCGGTGAGGGTGACGGTAATGGTCGTCGTACCGGCGGAGCGTGCTGTTACCACGCCAAAGTTGTCCACAGTGGCCACATCGGTGTTGGAGCTGGTCCAGGTCATCCGCTGAACCGTGGGCCGAGCCGGTTCGGTGGCCGTCCGCAGCATCAGGGAACCGCCGGCCACGATGGTAGCCGTCTCGCCGTTGGTCAGCCACATGTCCTCCACCGGAATGAACTTGGTCTCCGGTTCGTTCTCGGGAATGGTGAACATAACCGTCTGTTCCACGCCGGTTTTGCTGGCCACATCGCCGATGTCGATGATGTCGGCCTGCATCTCGCCCCAATCCGTCATACCCAGCGTCACCAGGTACAGGGGGTTGTTGCCCTGACCCATGCAGGGATTCCAGTAGATGTTGCCCGTGTTGTAGTCGTAGTGCATGGCAGCATAGTACCAGTACTCCATGCCGGCGGAGCCGACCTTATCGCAGAGCAGGGTCTCCGGATCCACGATGAAGAGATTGCCGTTCATGCTGGCGCAGAGAATGGTGGTCTCGTCGCCCTGGCAGATTACGGTCATAGCCGGCATCACATTATCGCCGGACTGAGGATTGTCAACCTCATCGAACTGGAACTCGCCCAAGGTATCAATGGAGCCGGTCTCCAGATCCACAATACACAGGCCGCCGTTGGTGAGGTCGACACCGTACATTCTGCCGGTGTTGTAGTCGAAGCCCAGGCTGCCCACTTCAATGCCTTCGGAGTAGCCGATCAGCTCGGGCGCGCCGATGACCGTATCCGTGGAAGCGTCCACCTTGGACTTGTACACGAAGCAGCCGGTATGGGTGGAATTCTCAACAGACCAGGACAGCTGGCAAACCGTATACACATAGCCGTTCCAGTAGGCGCCGCCCTGCCATGCGGCCGTGCTGGTCACGCCGTCGGGGGCCGTGACCTCAGACTTTGTCAGCTGCGTCACGTCATAGGGGGCCAGGTCGCTGTAGGTGACCCACTTATACTCGTTACTCTGGTTGACATCATCGGAAATGATGTAGCTGTAAATCTTATCCTGAGAGGGAACAACCGTGACCTTGCAGGTGGAAGTGCGCTCTTGCACACCGCCGGCATAAGGATCGTTAACCGTAGCTGTGGCCGAGATTGTCGCCTCACCGGCGCCAACAGCTCTGACATAGCCGGTCGCAGAAACCGTCACCACATTCTCGTCACTGCTGGTCCAGGTCACTTCGTTCTGCTTGGCATTCCAAGGCGTCCAGGTCAGGTTGATCCGCTTCCCTTGCCCAATGACCATGGTCGTCTCATAGGAATCCAGAGTGAAGGTTTCCGGCTCCACCTCGCCGTACGTAAATACGTCGGAGGTCTTGTCCGTGGGCACAAACAACGCAGTCGCGCCGCTGACACCTTGGCTATCCATGTACTCTACATCACCGGTCTTCGGATCAATCCGGTAGACTCTGGAGACGTAATTGCTGCTGGTGGCACCGTCAATCTTGCAGTTGGCATACCAGTAAATGCAATTCGCCTCATAATCGTAGCACATAGACTGAACCACGTTAGGGCCAATGCCGCTGGTCTGGGCATAGAAGTCATCCAGGGAGAACAGCTTAGTACACTGTCCGGTCTTCTTATCCACCGAATAGAAGTTGCAGTCGGTGGTAATGCCGTAGAGATTGCCGTCGTTGTCACAAGCCAGCGTCAGCATCTCCGCATCGGGATTCAGACCGCTCAGGGGGAACAGCTCCGTGATGCTCAGCTGCTGGTTGTACATGTTACTGGTAATCACATACAGGCAATTGGCGCCTGTGTCTGCACCGGAGGGATCGGTTTGGCCGGAATAGGTCCAGCCCACAGCGTAAAGGGTGTTCTTTGCCTCGGTATAAATGTTCTTATCCTGGAACAGCTGGCTCATCTCACCGCTGCGCTCAGTGTAATCCATGGCCATATCATACAAGGCGATAAAACCGGGATCACCCTTAGTGCCGGTCGCCGGCGTAACCTGCTGCGAACCCCAATAACTCCCGTAAGGCGTCAACAGCATTAGAGCGCCGTCATTCCGCTCGGCCAGCACCCGTCCGTTAATGTATTCGCCGGAGTAGTAGCTGTCATCGTTGGCATAGGCTTCATTTCTGGGGTCGGACAGATCGGTCTTGTTCACGCTGAACCAGCCCCGATCCACAACCGAAGAAATACCACTCTGCTCAAAGCCGTACAGACGGCCCGGCTCCAGAGCCTTCAGACTGGGGTTGGCCACTTCGCCGGTGAGCTCCAGGGCCAGATCCAAGGAGGTCTCGTTGCAGGCGTAGTCGCATACCAGAATGGTGAAGTCTGCGCCGTAGCCGGTGATGTCGAAGTCCATCTGGAGCTCTTCGCCCGGCTGATTATCGACGGCATATTTTCCCATGATAGTGCCGTTGGCATCCATGAAGATCACAGCGGCAATGTACCGGTTGTCCTTCAGGGTCAAGGGCAGAATCACATGCCCGTCTTCTTCCCGAACATACAGGTCTTCCTGCAGGGTGTCCTGATTGACGATTTCAGGCTTGAGGCTGTCGAGGGTGACATCGAAGGTATAGACGTCGTCCACGATGTCGTCGCCGTCATCCACGTAGGCTTCAATCTTGTAGGTCACGGACGTGCCGTCCGGCAGCGCCTCGCCGTCGGTGTCGTAGCCCTTCCACACATACTCTTCGTCCGCGTTGGCGTTGTAAATGTAGTAAGGAACGATCATGCCGTAGCTGGAGCTATAGTAAGACTTTGTTGCATCTTCATCAATGATGGAGAAGTATTCCTTTTCCGGATTGTTCTTATCCGTTACGGTGTAACGCAGCTGCTTGGCATTCCGGAGCAGGCCGAAGTCCAGCTCAGCCAGAGGATTGGCATAGGAGATGGCATTGTACTCGTCGCCGGAAGCCCCGTTGACAATGTAGGGGTTGGCGCCAATCATAATGTTGTTATTGGTCCAGATAGAGACACCGTAAAGGCTGGGCTCTTCCGGATCATCATCGAACACCGGAGCATCGGACCAGTCGCCGTAGAAGCCCATAAACGGCATGGACAGATCCACGTCTTCTTCATCGGCATTGCGGAGATAGAGGAAGCCCTCTACAAACATGCCGTTCTCGAAGCTCTCGTTCAGATAATCCTTGTCTTCCTGAGACAGGGTGATCTGCGCCGTCAGGCTCACCGTCTCACCGGCGGGAACCGTGATCTCGGTCACAGCCTGGTTACCGCTGGCGGAAACCTTAGCCAGCAGATCCACGTCGACTTCCATCTCCGCGCAGTAAGCCAAAATGACATCCACATCGGAGCGGTCGGTCTGGCCGTCGCCGTTTACGTCGGTATAGGCATCATGTACATTGTCCGTACCCAGAGTCTCCACCCCGGCAACATGCCGCAGGAGAACCCGAGCATCGGCGGTGGTGATGGCGCCGTCGTCATTGAAGTCATACTTCAAAACATCGGTGGACACATTGGTAAAGATCTTGGCGTCTGCATTCAGCGCATAAGGCGCATTTTCAATGAATTCGCCGCCGTAAACCGATTCGGTCAGGGTCGAAACATCGAAGGTATAGGTCTTATCCGCATCCTCGGAGAAGTTGGTGACCTCGAAGGAGAACTCGTACACGCCGTTACGCTCCGGATCATCGCCGAACTCGCCCTTCGGCCGGTTCTCATAGGTATCGGCGCTGGTGAGGTAGGCTTCCGTGGAAGTGGCCTTCACCAGGTTGACCAAGCCGGCGCCCTGGTTTCTGGGAGAGTACTCTTCCGTGTCGCTGTACATCACGGGATCGGCCGTGCTGAGCATAATGTTGGTTGCCACCCGGCGCAGCACATCTTCCTGGAACTCGGGATTGTTCGCCCGCAGGTACTGCATCAGGACGGCCATGGCGCCGGTAATCTGGGGAGTTGCCATGGAGGTACCGCTCATGAGACCGTAACCGGAGGTGTTGTCCCGGGTGGAGTTGATGTTGCCGCCCACACCGGTGATTTCCGGCTTCAGCTTCAGATCCGGGGTGCAGCCCCAGGAGGAGAAATCGCTCATCACCTTGTCGGAAACAAACTCTTCGCTGGAACCGCTGACCACCAGCACCTTCTCCTCGGCCTCCGCCATCAGCTTGCCGTCGGCTTTGCTGATACCAACAGTGGGGATGCTGCCGGCGGTGTCGGTGATGCTCATGTTCATCATGCCTGCTACATTGTTATATACAATACAGGCAACCGCGCCTGCGGCCTGGGCATTGGCCTGCTTAACGGTGAAGTTCACCTCGCCGCCACGCTCCACGACGGCCACCTTACCGGTCAGATCCAGGCCCTCGAAGTCGGCGGCCTCGCCGTAGCCTTCGATCATCACATACTCCAGTTCCTGTCCGGCAAGCCGGATCAGCTGGGTGTTGACACCGGTATCGCTGTATCCGATCTTGGTGTCGCCCACAGTGAAATACAGCATGGCAGTTTTGTCATTGTTTACAGAGGCCACGGAAAGGGCCTGGAACAGGGTGCTGGGGGTACCGACCAAGCCGATATCCGGATTGCTGGTCTTGGACATGTTCCAACCCAGCAGGTTGTTCAGGGCGTTATTAGTGTCGTTGCCTGCGGCAATCAACATCTCCATATCCGTCTTGGTGAAGGCGTCCAGAACCTCGGCCATCGCCTCGGTGCCGGTGGTAAAGCCGGCGGCGCTACCCAGAGACAGGTTCACGGCGTCCACATCCAGCCGGACGCAGTCTTCCATCGCAGCCAAGATGGTGTCCCAGTTGGCGCCCCGGCTGCCAAAGACCTGCATCACGATCAGCTGGGCCTCAGGGGCGACGCCCACCACATCGGTGGTGTCCAGCTTGTTCGCAGCCGTGATACCGGCCACGTGGGTGCCGTGGTCGCTGCCAGCCGTGGCGTGAGAGACGTCCAGGCTTCGGGTCTCGTAGTTAAAGGCATAGGGGATCTTGGTGCTGTAATATACATTGGCCGGGCGAATTCCCGAGCTGCTGGCATTCAGGCTGGGCCAAACTTCCTCTATGTCTTCTACGGTCATAGAGCTTTCAGTCAGCTGATCCTCACTGAGGGCAGCAAAGCTGGGATGGCCCAGTACAATGCCGGTGTCCAGAATGGCCACCTTCATGCCCTTGCCGGTGTAGCCGGTGCTGTTGAGCACGTCGGAGCCAATCATCTGGGTGGCATTGTCCGTCATGGGCTGAAGCAGGTCGTCCGATCCATCCGATACAGCCGTATCTTCCGGCACCTGGAACGTGGGAGCTACGTACACGCGCTTCACGCCGGGCATGGCGGCAATGGTATCCATGTTGCCGTATTCCGTCTTCACGGACAGACCGGTGGTGGCAATCGTATAAGTATAGCCCAGCTCAAAGGAATCGCTGCCGCCGAAGCGGCTGGACAGCCGGGACTTCATGGCATCCAGAGCAGACATCTGCCGGCTCTCGTAAGAGGCCACCGCAGCGGTATTGGCCGCGATGTCGTCGGTGGAGAAGCCCGCAGCCAGCAGGGAGTTGTTCTCCAGCTCGACAATCAGATGTACCACATCGGTATCCGCATAGCTCTCAACGGCTTCAGACTGGGAGAAGGGAGCGGAGTCATTGTCAACGTACTTACCCTCGCCCTCCGCCAGAGTGACCGGAGTCGCCGTATTCTCGTTCGTTTCTTCTGTTTCTTCCGATACGGCCGTGTCAGTGATGAGCGATACGGGACCGCTCTCTTGGCTCACCTCGGGAACCACAGTGGGGTCCACGAAGCCGCTGCCTGCAGCGGCAGCCATGGGCACGCCGGTCAAAAGCAGAGCCAATACCAAAACAAACGACAGGAATCTTTTTTTCATGTAATTCATACCTGCCTTTCTTACGCCAGATTCACGGTTTCAAACCGCTCAATCACAGTTGCGATCTGGCCGCGGTTGGAAGTAGCCTTCGGTTCCAGCTTTTCGTCGCCTACACCGATGATCAGCTCCGTCGCCACTGCCCAGGTCATCGCCTCTTTTGCAAAGTTGCTGACCTTACCTGCGTCAACGAAATCCTCCAGGCTGCCCTGGTTGGTGGTGTCCACGCCCTTGAAGCCGGCATAGCGGTACAGGAAGGTCACCAGCTGTTCCCGAGTCACCAGCTTGTTGGGCGCAAACAGAGTTTCCGTCATGCCCTTGGCAATCTCATTCTGGCTGGCCCACAGAATGGCGTCGTAGTAGTACCGGCCCTCGCTCACATCGGCAAAGGGCATATCGCCCGTCACCTCAGGAGAACCCGCCATCCGGTACAGAACCGTCACGACCATCGCCCGGTTGGTCTTGCTCTCCGGAGCAAACCGGGTGTCGCCGACACCGATCATATAGCCCTTGTTTACCACATAATCCACACCGTCATGGTAGTACCGGCTGGTGTCTACATCTGTAAACTGTTCGGAGGGGCAGCTTACCTGAACCGCTGTGCTGGCATCCAGAGTGTAATCCTCTGCGCCGGTGACGTAGCTGTCCTGGGGAAGCACCGCTACTGTGCCGTCTTCTTCTTCCAAAGCTTCAAAGGTCAAAGTAAACACAGTCCCGGCCTTTGCGGCCTCCACACCGGCAAACGCCAGAATTACGGTATCTTCCTTCTCTGCGTTCACCTGAAGGCTCACGTTCTCATCCTCGGACCAGGCTGCCCCCACCTGTGCCTCAAGGAAACGAAGGGAGGTACCGGAATAACTGACCGTCAGCTTTCCGTCTGCTACCACCCCGTCAACTGCTGTGTCAACCTGAATGGTAACTTTGCCGCCTTTTACCACGTCTTCCGACTGGCTCAAGGACAGCAATGACTTCTCTTCCGCAGCAAAACCGGTCAGGCTCAGGGAGAACACCAAGAGCGCAGCCAGCAGCAAGGACAGAAGCCGCTTTGCATTGTTCCTCATTTTCACTGTTTCCTCCTTATGATATGAGATAAAAATGGTGCATCCGGAACCGGAGCACGATCACACTGCACAGCCGGCGGCGGGCAAGGTTCACGCCAAGCTCTGCAGTTTGACCCGAAATCACTACATCCACCGGCGCCGAACAGGCCGCGCCGGGGACCGGGAATATGCCTGGAAATTTTTGCTGCCATTATGGCAGTGACTGGACTTATATTCCTGCGATTTTTGCAGGTTAACTCTGGGTATACAATAGCATGGGTCCTTCAAAAAAGCAAGTCCCTTTTTGCATTTTATTCTTGGAAATTGTCACAGCAGAAGCGGGGCAATTGGGTACTGCGTCTCCCGTGGTCAAATGACCGTCCGTCGTCCAGTTTCCCTGCCAAAAAAACGAAAACCGTGGAAGCCGCAACGGCAAATGCGCCGCGCGCTTCCACGGTCTCTTCCCCAAAGCCTGCTCCCAGAGAGAACTCTGCCCCCTACCGGCCGCCTCCCACGTACTCAATCACCCATTGAAATATTTGTTCCAGCGTGTCGAAACGGGTGCTGTAGTTCACCCGCTCGCCCTCGCTCCGGGTTTCCAGATAGCCCAGTTGAAACAGGCCGTACAGATTTTTGGAAATGGTCCCGGAATTGACGTTCATTTCTGCTGCCAGTTTGGCGGCGGAGCAGGGCTGCTGGGCACACCGGCGGAGAATCTCCAGCTTGTCCTTGCCACCCAAAGCCCGAAGCATGCTGCCCAATCCCTCGGAATCCGGCCGCTTTTTCTTCTTCACAGCAAAGCGGAAGCTGATGCCGGCTCCAATATAGGCAATCCGCACCATGTGGTCTGCATCCGGCATCTCCAGCCATTCGGACCAGGTCCCAAAGTGGTTGAAATTCCACAGCCCCAGCCAGATATCGTAATGCTGGCTCCGGGCAAGAAGGGGAAAGGTCGTGTTGAACATCTCATTTTGGAAATCATCCGGCGTGTGGGTCTGGAAATACCGGCACCAAGCATCCAGAGCCGCCTCGTTCATGGCATTGAGCGCCGTCATCTCCTTTTTCAGCCTCTCCGCCACCGGCCGGATCAGCTCCGTCAGCTCCCGCAGGTGCGGCTCGTACTCCGTCAACACCCGCAAAATGCTCCACCTCTCCTCTGCACTGCAGGGAAGCCGCTCCAACTGAACCATAAGAGGCTCCCGCTTTTCCTGCTCCTCCCATATGTCCATGACCAAGCCCATCGCATTCAAATCATTAATTTTAAATCCGATTTCCTGCATATGGGCATATTCTCTCTCCAGCCGCCCGGCAAATTCCTCTACATCGCTGCAGTCCAAAGGCACGGTTACCAGCATAATCTGGGCCAGACAGCAGCTATTTTTAAAGCTCGGAAGCTGCATCGCTTTAAAATAGTACCGAAGTCTAGCATCGCCTCGATCCAGCCCGGCTGTCACAACAGACAAAACCCGATTCAGCTCCCGGACACGCCGCAGAATTCGCGCCTCGTCCTCATCATCCTCCTTGACACGCTTATAATAATTGCGGGAGATGCGGGAATACTCCTCTTCATAGGAGATCTGGTTGACAAAAAAATAGAGAAGGTACACTGCCTCAGCAAAATAGCACGGCTCGCGAAACACCCTCACATCCACTTCACCTCTTTTTTATTGCATTATAGTATAGCAACGCGTCCCTTGTCAACTCCTGAATTCTGTAATATGTGCAGAAAAATTTCATTTTTTCCCGCCTTTTCCAGCACTTGGTGACGGGGCGCCGTTTCCGGAGGCAACACCAGACTTCTGGGGCGCGCCTGCCAATTTGGCCGCCGGAATACCCTTGACAAAGGCGGCGTCTTATGGTATTTATATGTTAGTTTCAACTAACTGTAGGACACCTCTTCCGGTCCTTGCTGCCGGTTCGGCCCCTGCAGTTCGTTTCGGCTCACAACAGGCGGATACACACGCCGAATTTGCAGAAACTAGTCGAAACCACCTTACGCAATTCGGAGGTTGCTATGATGCTGGAACAAAGCCTGATCACCCACAGCGCCCCCACTTTGGCCGGTCTGAAAACAGGCAGCTTATTTTGCTTTTCTTACTCTTCCGGAGCGGAATTGGAAGCCCAGCTGTCCCGCTGCCGCCTGGCCCTACAGGACAAGGGCGTGCGCATTCGCATTCTGCGCCGGACCCCGGACCGGGCGCTTTTGTATGTCTACCGACCGGCAAAGCTGGCTCAGGACCTGCAAAAACCCGGCGTGCCGGAGTTTCTAGCCCAAATGGGGTATCCCTCGTTAAATCCCGAGCAGGCGCTGGGCCGGTTGGCGCAAAAAACCGCCCGGCAAAGCTGCCCCCATGAGGTCGGCCTGTTTCTCGGCTATCCATTGGCCGATGTGGTGGGATTCATTGAAAACGAAGGGAAAAACTGCAAATGCGCCGGCTGTTGGAAGGTATACGGGAACGAAGCGGCCGCCCGGCGGCGATTTGCACAGTTCAAAGCGTGCCGGTACATCTATGCCTATCAGTTTCAAAACGGCCGCACTCTGTCTCAGCTCACCGTACCCGGTCCCGCTCCGTCCTGAGTCGGCCCGGAAGAAACAAACAGAATCGGAGACGAAACACGTCCTTTGCCGGGACCGCCGTAAAGTCCGACTTTGCGGCGGCCCCGGCAAATGGATTACCCTCCGTGACCGGAAACATGCCGTTTGATTGCCGCGAAGGACTCTGCGCTGATGACGTGTTCGATCCGGCAGGCATCTTCCACCGCCACATCCGGATCAACCCCCAGCTTGGTCAACCAGCGGGAGAGAAAAACATGCCGTTCGTACATTCGCTCGGCAATTTCCTGCCCCTTGGGGCACAAGGTGATAAAGCCGTCGGCATCCATTTCCACATATCCGTTTTCCCGCAAATTTTTCATCGCCACGCTGACGCTGGGCTTTGAGAAGGACAGCTCGTTTACAATGTCAATAGACCGTACTGCGCCATTGCGCTGATGCAACATATAAATGGTTTCCAAATAATTTTCCGCCGATTCCTGGATCTTCATGGCTGGACGCGCTCCTTTCCGGCTCAGATGGATTTCTTTTTATTCTATCATACTTTTCCAAAAATTTGCAATCCCTTCCCTGTGAAAATTTGGGAGTCCTTGCGCAGGCTGCACAGTGGCATTTTGACCTTCTCCCTTCTCCCAGGACGTAAGTCCATACACCGGAACTTCCGTCAAATCTGAGAAGTCATGTGCGAAATTCATTGAAGACTGCCGCTGTGTGTGGTATGATAAGGGAAATGCCGCCTGACAAGCAGGAGAAAGGATGCCGGAAATGCTGGAGCTACTTTTGGTCGAAGACGATCCCGCCATCGTATCCACCCTGTCTGATTTTTTACAACAGGAAGGGTTTTCCATCACAGCTGCATCCGGACAACGGCAGGCAACCGCCCTGCTGGAGACCCGGCGTTTTCATCTGGCTCTGCTGGACGTCACTCTGAGAGACGGAAGCGGCTTTGCCCTATGCACCGCAATCAAAGCCCAATACCGGATCCCCGTTATTTTTCTCACCGCGCTGGCGGATGAAAACAGCACCGTCACCGGTTTGGAGCTGGGGGGAGACGACTACATTGCAAAGCCTTTTCGTCCCCGGGAGCTGGTCAGCCGGATTCGCAGCGTGCTTCGCCGGTCCGGTTCCGGTACGGCTCCCCTGCATCTGGGCCCCATCCAGGTCGATCCCGTCCGGGGCGTCGCCACCAAAGACGGCGCAGACCTCCTCTTATCCCCTCTGGAATACCGGCTGTTGCTGCTGTTCCTGAGCAATCCCGGCGTGGTACTCAGCCGGAGCCGGATTCTGGATGAAATCTGGGACTTGGCTGGAGATTATGTAACGGATAACACCTTGACCGTTTATATCAAGCGCCTCCGGGACAAAATCGAACCCGATCCCCAAAATCCCACCCTCATCTGAACCATCCGGGGGCTGGGGTACAAGGCGGAGGGTGCTCTATGAAATTCCTCGCCGATCGGGAAACCCGCAGGCAGCTTCTCACCCTGCTGGTTCTGGCCGCTGCAGGCGGATGGCTGGGTTTTTCCCTGTCCTGGCAGGCCGGATGCCTCGTCCTCGCGCTGTGCTGCCTGTTTTCTCTGATGACGCTCCGGTGCACCTGGCGGCGGTACCGCTCCACGGAGGCTCTGTGCGCCGACCTGGACCGGCTGCTGCACGGAGACTCCTCTGTCTGCCTGGACGCCTATACCGAAGGCGCCTGGTCTCTTTTGCACAGTCAGCTCACCAAGCTGCTCATTCGGCTTCAGGAACAGGCCAGCCGTTCAGAGCAGGATAAGAAAAAGCTCGCTGCCTTTCTGGCCGATATCTCCCATCAAATCCGAACGCCCCTGACCGCCTTGAATCTTCTGGGGACACAGCTGGCCGATCCATCGCTTCCGGCAGAGAAGCGGCAAGGGACAGGCCGGGAGCTGCAGCGGCAGCTGGAACGTCTGGATTGGCTGGTGGACGCCTTGCTGCGCATGTCCCGGCTGGACGCCGGCATTGTGGAGCTTCACCGGGAGCCTCTGGATTTGCGCCGTTTAACCCAACAGGCGGCGGCGCCCTTGGCCGTTGCCATGGAGTTGTGCGGTCAGTCCTTTCAAATCCTAGGGCAGGCCAGGTTCTCGGGAGACGCCGCCTGGACCGTCGAGGCTTTGGGAAATGTCCTGAAAAACTGTGTAGAACACACACCGGCAGGCGGTTCCATCACCGCCCAGCTGACGGAAAACCCCATATACAGCCAGATTCTGATATCCGACACCGGGCCCGGCATGGACCGGGAAGACCTGCCCCACCTGTTTGAGCGCTTCTACCGGGGAAAGCATGCCACCGCCCAAAGCGTCGGCATCGGCCTGTCCCTGGCCCGCATGATCATCACAGCCCAGAACGGCACAATTCAGGCGTCCAACCGGCGGGAAGGCGGCGCCCAATTTACCATTCGGTTCTATAAAAGCGTGGTATAATTCACCCCGGTACGGGAAGGAGACACCTTGATGTTTCGGATTTTTTTGGTAGAAGACGACCCGGAAATTGCAGGCGCGTTGGAGCGCCAGCTCACCGCCTGGAACTACCAGGTGGGGCTGGTTCAAAACTTTCAGGACGTTCTCTCCGACTTTCGCGCCTTTCAACCCCATTTGGTCCTCCTGGATATCAGTTTGCCCTACCGCAACGGGTATCATTGGTGCGAAGAAATTCGAAAAATTTCCAAGGTCCCCATCCTCTTTCTCTCTTCCACTGCAGACAACTTAAATATCATCATGGCCGTCAATCTGGGCGGCGATGATTTTCTGCCCAAGCCCTTTGATTTGAACATCCTTTTGGTCAAGGTCCAGGCACTGCTGCGGCGGGCTTATGATTTCGGCACCCCGGAAGCCACGCTGGAGCACCAGGGAGCCGTTCTGGACCCGGCGGCCGCCGTCCTGGTGTATGAGGGCCGCAGGCTGCCCCTGACCAAAAACGAATGCCGGATCTTGCAGACGCTGTTGGAGCAAAAGGGGAAGGTCGTCGGACGAGACGCCCTGATGGAACGACTGTGGGAGACCGACTCTTATGTAGATGAAAACGCCTTGACCGTCAATGTTGCCCGGCTTCGCCGGAAACTGGAAGGAGCGGGCCTTCCCGGCTTCATTACCACCAAAAAAGGCATGGGCTACCTGATTGACAGCTAGGAGGCGCAGGATGGAACACATGAAAGCCTATTTACGGGACCGGAGCCGCAGTCTGTTGCTGCAGCTGTCCAGCTTTGCCATCCTGCTTCTGGTGCTGCTTTTATACCGGCTGCCGGTGGAAGCCGTGGCTTACGCCGCCGCCATCTGTGCCGTCATTGATGCAGGAGCCGGACTCTGGGATTTTCTTCGCTGGAGCCGCCGGCACCACCGGCTGCAAAATCTGGAGCAGGAGGTTTTAAACACGCTGGACAATTTGCCTCCCCCCGCCTCCTGCCTGGAAGCGGATTATCAGGCGCTGATTCGCAACCTGTTTCAGGCAAAATCCTCTCAGGCGGCGGAGCAGTCCCGGCGCTTTCAGAATATGACGGATTATTATACCCTCTGGGCCCATCAAATCAAAACGCCCATCGCCGCCATGGATTTGATCCTCCAAACCCAGCGCCAGCCGGAAAGCAGCAGCCTGCGGCACGAGCTGTTTCAAATTCAGCAGTACGTGGAAATGGTTCTGTGCTATCTGCGCTTAGACAGCGATACCACAGACTTCGTCATCCGCACCTACGATTTGGACGGCATTCTCCGGGCGGCAATCCGGGAATTCGCCTCCTCCTTCATCCGAAAGCAGCTGCAGCTCCGTTACACCCCCGTTTCCTGTCAGGTCCTCACCGATGAAAAATGGTTGTTATTTGTTCTGGAACAAATTCTGTCCAACGCCGTGAAGTATACCCCCCGAGGCAGCGTGACCATTCGCCTGGAGGAGCCGCAGACTCTGGTCATCGAAGACACCGGGCTGGGAATTGCACCGGAGGATCTGCCCAGAATTTTCGACCGGGGCTACACCGGTCAAATGGGCCGGACCCATCAGCAGGCCACCGGCATCGGCTTGTATCTCTGCCGCCGGATCCTGAATCAACTGGGGCATTCCATTTCCGTCCAATCCACCCCCGGCGCAGGAACTGCCGTCCGCATTTACCTGCAGCGCCAAACCTATCTGATGGAGTAACCTGCACCGCTTGTTTCATCCCTGCAGGCAAACACAAAGGAGAAAAGCATATGACCATTACCCTAAAAGCCGGCGCTTCCCAAGCGCAAATCCAACGGCTCAACCGCTGGCTGCAAGACCAGGGCGGAAATCCCCGCATTTGTGTTCACGAGGGCCGCACCGTCCTGGAGCTGACGGAAACCACGGGCCGGGTAGACCCCAGCCTGCTGGCGGATTTGGAATTTGTGCAGTCTGTGGAGCAAGCGACGGAGCGACGCAACCGGTACCGTCGAGACACCCATCCCCAGGATGTGGTCATCACCCTGGAACCGTCGGGCGTTCAAATTGGCGGCGGCCATTTCTGCCTGATTGCCGGACCCTGTTCCGTAGAAACACACGAGCAGATGCTCCGCACCGCCCGGGCGGTTCAAGATGCCGGCGCCCACATACTCCGGGGCGGCGCATTTAAGCCCAGAACCTCTCCCTACGATTTTCAGGGTCTGGGCGCTGCCGGAATGGAAATCCTGATGGAGGCCAAGCAGGCAACGGGGCTTCCCATTGTCACCGAAATCACAAATGTGAGGCAAATCCCCCTGTTTGCAGATGTCGACATCATCCAAATCGGCGCGAGAAATATGCAGAATTTTGATCTCCTGAAGGAAGTAGGTAAGCTACAAAAGCCTATTTTGCTGAAGCGGGGCTTCTGCGCCACCATTCGGGAGTGGCTTTTGAGCGCCGAATACATCCTGTCCGAAGGAAACGAGCGTGTCATCCTCTGTGAGCGGGGCATCCGCACCTTTGAAACCGACACCCGAAATACCTTGGATCTGTCCGCCGTTCCGATCTTAAAGCATTTCAGTCCCCTGCCCGTCATCGTCGATCCCAGCCATGCCACCGGGCGGGCGGAATTGGTAGAGCCCATGGCTCTGGCCGCTACGGCGGCCGGGGCCGACGGCGTGATGATCGAAGTCCACCACGATCCCGCCTGCGCCTTGTGCGACGGCGCCCAATCCCTGACGCCGGAGCAATTTGCCCGGGTTGCGAAACGAATTCAAAACGTCCGTAAAGCCTTGGAGCTCCCGGCGCAGGAAGATGACGAGCCCGACTGCCGCCGGCCATATTTCAGGTAAAATCCGTCCACCGGCGGGACGAAAAAAACATCCGGTAAATTTTGGGAGGTAACCCCAACATGAAATTGCTGATTCTCAACGGCCCCAACCTGAACCTCCTGGGCCGACGGGAGCCGGCGCTCTACGGCACAGCCACCTACGACGATTTGTTGCGCCGGATTGAGCAGACGGCTCTGGAGTTGGATTTGGAGGCTTGCGTCTACCAGTCCAATCATGAAGGTGATCTGGTCGACCAAGTTCAGGCCGCCTACGGGGTTTACGACGGAATCGTCTTGAATCCCGCCGCCTACACCCACACCAGCGTCGCCCTGCTGGACGCTTTACTGGCCGTCTCCATCCCCACGGTAGAAGTCCACCTCACCGACCTGTCCAAGCGGGAAGCTTTCCGGCAGATTTCCTACATCCGCCCCGCTTGTGTGGCGACCTTTACCGGGTTGGGCATCGAAGGATACCGAAAGGCCATGCAGTTCTTGCGGGATTACCTCCGCCGGAACTTGGGGGCCAAGTGAGATATCCTCCATACCGACCGCTCCATCCAGATTTCGGCATGTTTCCCGGTCCTACCGTAAAAAGGGTCCGTTGCAGATCGCGAATTCTGCAACGGACCCTGGGTTTTTCCAGGATATATGGGATCCCGGCTTAAATTTTGTAAGCTTGATCGATAAAAACGCGGGCGTTTTCTAAGCCGCAAAAGTGTTCTTGAAGTACCCTTGAAAATGCCAAAACCGGCATCTGCCCCATTTGGCCGGAGTTCCCCTCAAAAAGAAAGATCCTGCCCCAGGTTTTGGGGCGGAAACGGCATTTTTCCGGCGTAGAAATGGGGTTTTTGCCGCGCAAAACCCGTCGCAGGATTTCCCGGGAAACCCTTCAGGCTTTCGCTAGATTTTGCCGCAGGACGCGGTAGAATGGGAGTGTTAGGATTTCCGGAACCAAGGAGGGCGAAGCAATTGCAATGTGGAAAATTGAAGACGTACATGGAGACCGGCCGGGTGGTGTTTCTCCCGCTGCGGTCCATCCGGCCCAACCCGGCGCAGCCCAGGCGGGTATTCGAGCAGGCCGGACTCCAGGAGCTGGCCGCCAGCATCCTCCAGCACGGCATTCTACAGCCGTTGTCCGTGCGCCGGGTGGGGACAAGCTATGAGCTGATCGCCGGGGAGCGGCGGCTACGGGCAGCGAAAATTGCCGGATTGGAGGAGGTGCCGTGCTTGCTCATGAGTATGGATGAAAGCCAGTCCGGCGTGGCCGCCCTGGTGGAAAATCTTCAGCGCCGGGACCTGGATTTCATTGAGGAGGCCCAGGGCCTGTCCCGGTTGATGCAGCTGGGCGGCCTGTCCCAGGAGCAGGCGGCCATGAAGGTGGGAAAAAGTCAGTCCGCCGTAGCCAACAAGCTCCGGCTTCTGCGCCACAGTCCCCCGGTTCTGGAAGCCCTGCGCACAGCCGGGCTCACGGAACGCCATGCCAGAGCGCTGTTAAAGCTCCCCAAGGAGGAGGCAAAGCTGGAGGCCATCGCCGTCATTGTGGAGCGGGGCTATACCGTGGCCCGGACCGAGCGCTATGTGGAGGAGCTTTTGGCCCAGGATGCCCGGTCCCCCCGGCCGCCCAGGGCGCCGGATGTGCGGGGCTTTCTCAACAGCCTGACTCAAAGCCTGGCGCAAATCCAAAGCGCCGGAATTGCCGCCATCAGCCGGCAACAGGAGACGGACCGGGAAATTACCCTCACCATCACCATTCCCAAAGAGGTGGGCTAGTCCGCTCCGGCTGCTATGGGAGTAAGCGTCAAACCTACCACCGACTTGCGGAAGGCTCTCCAATATGAAACAATA
>UREY01000009.1 GCA_900546915.1 uncultured Eubacteriales bacterium | reverse complement strand
CGAAACTGAGGGACGCGGTTCCGGTTTGCCTTATGGTAAACGGCGAGGAAGTCAAGCGGTATAAGAACATCGAGCTGCCGGACGCACTGAAAGAGGTGGAAATGACCGACTTCCATTTCAACGTACACATGGATGGGAAGATCACCTTTGAAATCCACTATGAGGAAGGCGCACTGCCGGAGATATTCCCGGAGGCCCGCACCAGAGTAAGCCGAGCGGCGAAGGCCGCAGCCAAAGCCGCCGCACAGGAAAGCACAGAGGTTATGGCCGTGGAGGCTGCCGAGCCGGAAATAGAGACCGCGCTGCAAGAAAGCCCACAAACCGACGAAATCCCGGCGGAAGATCCCGGTGAACCTACCACGATGGGAAATGAGCCGGAAGGCATCGAAGCGGCCTATAATGTGACCGGTGTGCGCCGCAAGGAGCTGGTGGCAGCAGTAGGCGACTTCATTGGCGCAAAGCCGGAATATCTGAGAGCGCCGACATACGCTTTCGCAGTAGGAAGCTATAACATTGACAAAGAAGGAACCTTGACCGGCCCGGAGAATCCGGCGCTGATTGAAAGCCTGAAAGAGCAAGGCTTCATTGCCGCAGAATAAATCAAGAAAGCCCCGCTTCGGCGGGGTTTTTCCTGTCCTTGGTCGGAGTGGCGGGATTCGAACCCGCGGCCTCTTGGACCCGAACCAAGCGCGATACCAAGCTTCGCCACACCCCGATAGCTTGTTTATTATAATGAGAGAAAAGCCTCGTGTCAAGTCTGAATGTCATTTCAGCTTGAAATTTTGTGCAAAATTTTTGAGTGGGGGAAGTTCTGGATTCAAAGGCTTGGAATACGAGCCACCGCAACAGCATAGGCTTGTACCGGTAGGTGATGAAGATGGAATACTATAATACTGATTTTATGGCGCTGAATCCGGCTCCCATCACGGAGCTTCCCCCGCCTGCGCAGCCGGAGCAGACGGAGCAGGAGCCGGAAAGTCGGTTTTGGCGCCTCCTACGTGGGCAGTGTGTTGCCGCCCTGGTGATTTGCGCCTTACTTCTTTCCATGGAGTTTTGGTGGCCTGCCGGGGCACAGACCGCCCGAAAATGGCTGGTATGCCAAGAGGTTGGTCCTCTGGAGGCAGCTGCGCAGGTCTTTGTCCAGGAGGTTACACAGGGAACTCCAGTTCCCGATGCCATTGCCACGTTCTGTCAAGAGGTACTGGATGGTGCGACCGTTCCTGTCATAGCCGATGCCGAGAATTAAAGTCAGTCCTTGGTTTCCCGTGCTTTTGTGTGCGTTTTACCGGCTGGATCCGGTGGGGTGCTTTTGGCCGTTTTTGGGCGCGGCAGTGGTCCATGAAGTGGGACATTGTTTCGCGATCCTTCTCTGCGGCGGCTCCATTCGCGCTCTGACGCTTACGGCCCATGGCGCGGTCCTGGCGACGACGCGGCTTTCTTACCGGCAGGAGGCGCTGTGTGCACTGGCAGGGCCTTGTGCGGGTTTTTTGCTGCTTGTTTGGGCTCGTATCTTTCCTTGGCTGGCTCTTTGGGGCGTCATTCAGGGGATATACAATTTACTGCCTGTGTATCCCATGGATGGCGGCCGGGCCTTGCGTTGTGCTTTGTTAACCTGCCTGTCGCCGGAGCGGGCGGACAGCATTACCCGCTGGGTCAGCCTGCTTTTGGGCGGGGGATTGGCAGTTCTCAGCATGTATGCAGCCTGTTGGCTCCATTTAGGGCTTTGGGCAATCTGGATGGCGGGACTGTTTCTGTGGCGGGTACGAAATTGCATCCGGGCGGAACCTAGATAAAATTCTTGCAAATGCGCCCTTTTGCGGCTACAATAGAGGCAGTCCAGAAAAAGAGGAATTGCTATGACGAATTTATTGCAGCGCATTTTACCCACTGTGCAAAAGCCCGCTCGGTATACCGGGGGAGAATATAATCAGATCGTGAAGCCTTTGGACCGGGTGGAGGTACGGGTTGCTTTCTGTTTTCCGGATACCTATGAGCTGGGGATGTCTAACCTGGGGATGCGAATTCTCTACGGGATCATGAATGAGATGGATGGCGTTTGGTGTGAGCGCGTGTTCGCCCCGTGGGGAGATATGGAAGAAGCAATGAAGGCCCATGACCTACCCCTTTGGGCCTTGGAGAGCCAGGACCCGGTAAAAGATTTTGATATGATTGCATTTACCATTGGATATGAAATGAGTTACTCCAATGTTGTGAATATGCTTCGACTGTCCCAGGTTCCCATTTATAGCCGGGACCGAAAAGAATTGAAGAATTTGGTGTTTGCCGGCGGTGTTTGCGCGTATAACCCAGAACCCTTGGCGGACTTTGTGGATTTCTTTTCCCTGGGAGAGGGGGAGGAGATCACAGTAGAGATTGTTTCGTTGTACCGGAAAGCCAAGAAGGAAGACTGGACCAAGCAGCGTTTTTTGGAAGCGGTTTCCCATATTTCCGGGGTCTATGTCCCTGGCTTCTATACCCATACTTACCGCCCCGATGGGACTCTAGCGGCGGTTACGCCTAAGCCGGGCGCGCCGGAGGTGGTTTGCAAGCGGATAGTGGAGAATCTGGATCAGGCTTATTTTCCAACAAAGACCATCGTTCCCTCCACAGAGATTGTACATGACCGGAGTAATTTGGAGGTGTTTCGAGGCTGTATTCGGGGTTGCCGGTTTTGTCAGGCAGGTTTTTCCTGTCGCCCGGTGCGGAAGAAAAGTCCGGAGGTTTTGTACCGCCAGGCTGTAGAGAGCCTGCGTGATTCCGGGAATCATGAGTTGACTCTGGCGAGCTTGTCTACTTCCGACTATCGGGGGCTGAAAGAGCTGACAGACGCTTTGCTGCCTTATTGTCTGGAGCAAAAGGTAAATTTATCGGTTCCCTCCCTTCGGGCGGACAACTTCTCCCGGGAGCTTATGGAAAAGCTCCAGACCGTGCGGAAAAGCGGCCTCACATTTGCGCCGGAGGCGGGTACGCAGCGTCTGCGGGACGTAATCAATAAAAATCTCACGGAGGAGGAGATTCTGGATACCTGCGCCAGAGCGTTTTCTGGGGGCTGGGACCATGTGAAGCTCTATTTCATGCTGGGGTTGCCCACCGAAACCGATGAAGATGTTTTGGGCATTGCGAAACTGGTATACCGGGTGATTCAAACCTGGCAGAAGCATGCTTCCAATAAAAAACGCGGTCTTCGGGTTCATGTAGCTACGGCTTATTTTGTACCCAAGCCGTTTACGCCGTTCCAGTGGGAGCGCCAGATTTCTCCGGAGGAGTATCTCCGCCGTACCCGTTTGCTCAAGGATGCCATGCGGTCCAAATGCGTAGTGTATAATTGGCATGCGCCGGATGTATCCAGGCTGGAAGCTGTGCTCGCCCGAGGCGACCGGCGTTTGGGTCCCGTCATTGCCTGGGCGGTGGACCATGGCGCTCATTTGGACGGCTGGGATGAATATTTTCAGTACCAAATCTGGCTGGATGCCTTTTCGGCTTGTGGTCTGGATCCAGACTTCTATACGGTTCGGGGCTATGGAGAGGAGGAGCTTTTGCCCTGGCAGAGCCTATCTGTTGGGGTAGACAGCGCTTTTCTACTGCGGGAACGCCAGCGGGCCTACCAGGGGCTGGTGACGCCGGATTGCCGCCAAGGCTGCGCCGGCTGCGGAGCGAACCGCTTGCTGGAGGAGGTGACGTGCGATGCCTAGAATTCGGTTTGAAAAAGTGGGAAATGCCGTTTGGATTTCCCATCTGGATCTCATGCGGGTGTTTCAAAGAGCCTTCCGGCGCGGAGGGATTCTGATTCGCCACAGCCAGGGTTTTACGCCCCGCGCCCACGTATCTATCGCCCTGCCGCTTCCTGTAGGTACAGAGAGCGTTTGTGAACTGTTGGACTTCGACCTGGCTGAAGGAGTTTCCGTACCGCTTTGTGAAATCCCGGACCGGCTGAACGCCACATTGCCGGAGGGACTTCGGGTTTTGGACATCTGGGAGCCGGAAAAAAAGTTGCGAGAGTTAACATTTCTGGATGCTGCGATTACTTTGGAGTATGACAGGGGGGTCCCGGGTGGGACGGAAACAGCGCTTTTGCATTTTTTTCAGCAGACGGCCCCTTTGCCTGTCCCAAAACGTACGAAAAACGGCGTGACCGAGCTGGATATTCGTCCCCTGCTCCAGTCTGTTTCCTGCCGCCGGGCCGGTGATCAGGAATGCGTTTTGGAATGTCGCGTGTGCGCTCAGAATCCGGCTTTGAATCCTACGCTTTTGGTGGATGCGATACGTCTTCATTGCGCCGCGTTTGCCCCAAGCTTTGCCAGGGTGCGCCGTCTGGAGGTTCTGGATTCCATCGGCGTTCCATTTCGCTGAAATAACGTTGTGTGCCCAAGAGCTTGGGAAAAGCTCTTGGGCACGTTTTTTGCACATGGATTTCGGCCTGAAGGTCGAAGTGCTATGCACGCCCTTGACTTGCAGGTCCTATTTTCTTTGGTTTGCGGCATATGCTATGCCGGTTGGTAAGATCGTAATTTATTTTTTGTCGAAAAGAAGCAAAGTTTGTCGACAATTCTGAATCCTTGCGATTTTTGTCGTAGAATCTCCATATTACCACCACAGGGGAGGAAATAATATGGAATATAATCAAATAATTCGAGACACGCTTCGAGAACTCGGTGTTGGAGGAAACTATATTGCCCAGCAACGAGCTGTAGTTGCGATTCAGCTGGCTATAGAGGACGAAGACCGGCTGCTTTATGTAACAAGGGATATCTATCTCCCAGTGGCTCAAATATGCGGGTGTAAGTGGACTGCGGTGGAGCGAAATCTTCGCACCGTAGTGCAGCGGGTTTGGCGAATCAATCCCGCGGGCCTGGCTCGCATGGCTGGTTATCCGCTGAGTGAGCCGCCTACCGCTTCAGATTTTATTGAGATCTTGGCGCACTATCTTCGGCGGAAGCTCTCAATTTCCACAGCTTCTGCAACCAATTGACCTGCCGTTGCTTTCATGGCCGGTATCCCGTACATATTTTTCGCTCCTTTTTGGCAAGCTGTACAAGGGGTGAATCCGCATATGTCTCATAAAAAGAAAGATGCACACCGAGCAGAGGAGATTCGCGTGGATCCGGCGCAAAGACTGTGTTCCAAGTTTGATTCGACCAGCATTGCCCAATTTCCTGTTGCGCCTGACGGTGCGATGGGTGTTCGTGTGGTAGACGATTGTGCCGAAGAGCATATGATGTAAAGGGCGTCTGGAAGTAAAAGCTTAGTATAATAGATGGCCGCAGGATGCAGGAACATCCTGCGGTCGCTGAGATCGGGAAATGACGAGATTGGCGCAGGCGCTTCTGGCTGCGCTTGGGAGGGAAGACGAAAGATCAATCGCCAAAGCTGATGCCGAGCATTTTGGCTTCCTGTACCATGGAGGAATTGGGGTCTACCATTTTTAGCTTTCCTGCCACATCTTCCAGAGGCACTTTGACCATTTCCCGGTTTTTGTAGCCGATCATAAAGCCGTATTCTCCGTTTAAAATCAACTTCGCCGCCTCTGAGCCGAGCCGGCTGGCGAATACCCGGTCATATGGGCAAGGACTGCCGCCTCTCTGGGTGTGACCGGGGACAGTCACACGAACGTCAAAGCCGCATTTCTCGGCCAACTTTTCGGCAATTTCATAGGAGACGGAGGGGTATTTGTAATTGGACAGCTTTTTCCGGTACTCCTTCTTGGAGAGTTTGGCGTCCTCCTTGGATATGGCTCCTTCTGCGACGGCCAGGATGGTGAACCGGCTGCCTCTGTCGTGCCGCTGCTGAATTTTTGCGGCTATTTTATCCAGGTCATATGGAATTTCCGGGATTAGAATGATATCGGCTCCTCCGGCCATCCCGGCGTTCAGAGTCAACCATCCCACCTTGTGTCCCATGACCTCCACGATAAAGACGCGGCCGTGGGAGGCGGCAGTGGTGTGAATGCAGTCGATGGCGTTGGTGGCTACGTCTACGGCGCTTTGGAATCCGAAGGTCATGTCGGTTCCCCAAAGGTCATTGTCAATGGTTTTCGGAAGCGTGACAATGTTTAATCCTTCGGTGCGAAGGAGATTGGCCGTCTTATGGGTGCCGTTGCCGCCCAGGATCACCAAGCAGTCCAGCTGCAGCTTATAATAGGTCTGCTTCATGGCCGCGACTTTATCCACACCGTCCGGTCCGATCTCTTGAATGGTTTTAAAAGGCGTCCGACTGCTGCCCAAAAATGTTCCACCTTTGGTGAGAATACCGGAAAAGTCATCATAGGTCAGGAGTCGAAATTTTCCGTAAATCAACCCCTGATAACCGTCCAGAAATCCGTAGATTTCCACTTTCTCCGAGGCGTGATACAGGGTTTTGGCCACACCGCGCATGGCGGCGTTCAGCGCTTGACAATCGCCGCCGCTGGTTAACATGCCGATTCTCTTCATAGCAGAAAACCTCCCTTTTCTTTTGTTCTCGGCCACAGGCCGTTTGGTGCAATATGCTATCATTTTAGCATATTTTTTCCTGTTTGAAAAGACCGTCACAACCTTTTTTCTATGAAACCGGCAGGACGGCATTAGAGGACAGAGCCGTTTGCCGCTCGCTACCGGATGTTTGCAACGTGGTCCGGAGATTCCCGGGAACCGGAGGACTTGGTTTCAAAATGGGGCGAAACCTGCTGAAGCTTGGTGAGCAGGAGCTCTCCTGCGACCACGGCGTCTTCCATGGCGAGGTAATGACTGGTGCTGCAGGCGGGAAGCAGCGTGCCGGAGGCGGGAAATTCCTCGTCGGCGTACCAGACTTTCAGCAAAAAGGGGAGCCGGGGGAAGAGAGGCAGGACCGCGCTGAAGTCGGCGTGGGAATTGGTTATTTGACCGCCCAGCTGTTTGCAGATAGCGGTAAGCTGTTCCTGGTTTCTTCCCCTTAAAAATTGGCAGAGCGCTTGCGTGACGGTGTGATCGAATTTTGTCCCCCGAACCAGGCCGTCCTTTAAATCCCCAAAAGTACAGAAGCAAGGGGATACGGGGGTTCCATCCGCCAGATCCAGATAATGCAGCAGAATTAGGTAGTGCCAGGATTCCATCTCCGGATGGCATTCGTAGGTAGGCAAAGAAAGTGTGTAATGCTTTCCCAGACTGGAAAGCTCCAGCACAGCGGAATCCCCATGGAACACGGCGCCGGACCGTTCCGCCAGATCTTCCGGCGCGCGGGAATCCAGGCGCTGGATTGCAGCCTTCCGCATTTGCTCAAAAGCGTGGTTTTGTTTCATCATTTTCTTCCTCTTTCATCCGGATTGCCCGGCCCGATGGAAGGGGCGCTCCTTTGGCCGGTGAAATTTGAAAAAATTTGTGGGCGCCGCAAAAACTGATTTGCGGCGCCCGGAATCCATGCAGTTAGCACAGTGTGGCGTAAATGACGGCTTTGATGGTATGCATCCGGTTTTCTGCTTCGTCGAAGACCACAGACTGCTTGGACTCAAATACCTGATCGGTCACTTCCATCTCGGTAATGCCGTATTTCTCGGCAATTTGAGCGCCGATGGTGGTATTGGTATCATGGTAGGAGGGCAAGCAGTGCATGAAAATCGCCGTGGGCTTTGCATTTGCCATGGCGGCGGCGTTGACCTGATAGGGCTTCAGTAGCTGAATCCGGGACTCCCAAACCTCGTCCGGCTCTCCCATAGAGACCCAGATATCGGTGTACAGCACATCGGCGTCCCGGGTGCCCTCGAGAACGTCTTCCGTCAGACGAATGGTCGCGCCGGTTTCTTCTGCAATTTTCCGGCACTCGTCAACCAGCTCCGGGGCCGGGAAGAGGGCCTTGGGGGCGCAGGCGGTGAAATGCAGGCCCATTTTGGCGCACAGAACCATGAGGGAGTTGCCCATATTGTTCCGGGCGTCGCCCATATAAGTGAAACGGATGCCTTTGCTGTAGCCGAAATGTTCCTCGATGGTTAAAAGGTCTGCCAGCATCTGCGTCGGGTGGAATTCGTCGGTGAGGCCGTTCCATACCGGAACGCCGGCATATTTTGCCAGATCCTCCACCGTCTTCTGGCTGAAGCCCCGGTATTCAATGCCGTCAAACATACGGCCCAACACCCGGGCGGTATCGGCAATCGACTCTTTTTTGCCCATCTGGGAGCTGCCGGGGTCCAAATATGTGACGCCGAGGCCCAGATCCCTTCCGGCCACTTCGAAGGAGCAGCGGGTCCGGGTGGATGTTTTTTCAAAAAGCAGGACGATGTTCTTTCCGGCCAGATACCGGTGGGGTGTTCCGGCGCGTTTCATACGCTTAAAGTCCTTGCTGAGCTCCAGCAGGTAACGGATTTCAGCGGGGGTATAATCCAACAGTTTCAGGTAGCTTCTTCCACGGAGATTGACAGGCATAGTTTTGTTCCTTTCTGATTTAAAATTTCATATCCCGAATCAAAGGCATGCTCATGCACCGAGGGCCGCCACGGCCCCGGGAGAGCTCGCCGCTTGGGATTTTTAACACAGTGATGCCGTGGTCTTCCAGAATTTCATTGGTAATATAGTTTCGGTCGTAGGCGATCACAACGCCCGGACGGATGCAGAGGGTATTGGAGCCGTCGTTCCACTGTTCCCGCTGCGCGGCAATTTGATCTTGACCGCCGCAGAGAATCAGCGTGACCTGGTCCAACTGAAGGTAGTGGGCCAGCGTGTGCGCCAGGTCCATGTCCAAAAGCCGGGCGGTGAGTTCCCCGCCCTTGCCACGGGTGAGCTCAAAAATTTGCAAAGTGGGTAGGATCGCGGGGTGTACCACAAACTTGTCGATATCCACCTGCGTCATCACGGTATCCAAATGCATAAAGGCGCGCTTGCTGGGAATGCTCATGGCCAGAATGGTTTGGATTTTGGATTCCGGTCGGCTGAAAATATTTCGGGCCAGCTGCTCAATGGCTTCCGGCATGGTGCGCTGGGAGATGCCCACGGCCAGGACAGACTCCGACAGGTTCATGATGTCGCCGCCCTCCAGGGAATAGGGCGCATCCGGGGCGTAGTAGAACGGGGTTCCGGCGTAATCCGGATGGTATTGGAGAATGTACGCGCCGTATAGGGTTTCCCTCCGGCGTGTGGCGGAGTACATATGGTGCAGCGCTACGCCGGCTCCAATGGAGGCAAAGGGGTCCCGGGTAAAATAGAGGTTGGGAATGGGCTCCATGGCGAAGTCGGATTTGCTGTGGAGCAGCGCGGTTAAGGATTCTGCATGATCCAGAGAGAGATCCGAGAATGGGATACCGGCCATGGTTTGTAAAACCATTTCGTGAACGTCCTGCATGGAGCTCAGGTATGCCTGGAGCTCCCGCTCATACCGGTGGGCAACGCTGCCGCTTTTCTGGGTGAAGTCCCGAATAAACGCTTCCTTCAGAGCCTCATCCTGCCCCAGGGCTTCAGCCGTAAGCGTGGAGAGGTATACGACTTCCACGCCGTTATCCTGCAGGACCTGAGCAAATCTGTCGTGCTCTGTTTGAGCGCCTTTTAAATAAGGAATGTCATCAAAAAGCAGCCGCTCCAGAGAGCCGGGCACGAGATGCTCCAGCTCTTGGCCGGGCCGGTGCAACAGCACGCGGCGAAGGGGAGCAATTTCACTGAAAACTTGAATCGGCATAAGAAAACTCCTTTGGACGGATTTGAAATACTATTGAGCCCGGCTTTTTTTCGCGCGGCGCAGCGCCAAAATACGCTGCATTTCGTTGTATACAATCATGTACCCCTCGTCTACGCCCATACCCGGCTTGGCCAGGATCTGTTCCGGCTGGGTAGCCATGGCGCAATGGACGCAAACCTGGGCGCTGCGGTCCGTTTCGTTGCAAGTACCGCCTTGGTATGCGCCGATGCCTTTGGCCTTGCAGTACAGAACGGCCTCAATGGTATTGTGAATGCTGCCCAAATCCGGGGTTTTGATCTGCACCATATGTCCGGCCTTGTGGTCGGCAAAAAGCTTGATGTCTTCCAGGGTATTGCACCACTCGTCCGCCACCAGCTCTACCTGAATTCCACGCCGGTCCAGCTCTGCAGTCAGGCCGGCCAGGGCCTCTAGCTGACTTTGCCGGTCGCAATCGCAGTCCATGGGGCCCTCGATGCGCAGGTGCAGCGGCTTGGCCAGCTCCTCCAGCCGGGCCAGGTAATCGGCCATGGCGGAGTAATTGTGATTCCCAAACAGGGCGCCGATGGTACCGTATACGTCAATGTGCAAAACCGGCGTATAATGGGGGTCCAGCCGCTTGGACAAGATCCGGTCCCGCAGCCAGGACACATATTCGGCCAATTTTTCCCCCTGCAGCCCCAGCTTTTCCTCCACATTGTTGATGAGGCCATGGGGAAGGACCTGTGCGCCTTTGATGATCATCTTGTCTGCATTGCTGTACCGGTCATCGCCGGATTGGGTAAAAATCGGGATGGGCGTGTCCGAGACAGAGCAGTCATACTCATCGGCCACGACTTCGCACATCAGACGCCCGGTGGATTTTGCCACGGCATCCAGGATGGCCTGGGACAGGCCGTAGCGCACGGCGGTGTGCAGCCGCCGGCCGTTTATGGAAACGGCTTCCATCTCCCGGCAGAGAGTTCGGAAGGAGTCTGCCTCCCGGCCGACTAAAACCGGCTTGATGTACGTTTCAATCAAGGGAATGAAGTCTTCCGCTAAGAACAGGGGGTCTCGTCCTCCTGCGCCGCTGTACTGAACGGCGGCGCAGTCGCCCCAAGCGATTTGCCCATCTTCCAGGACGAGCATCACGGAGATCGATTCGCCTGCCTGGCGTACCGAGCGGAACCCCTGGGTAACGGGGTCCCCGGTATAAAACATGCCGTCATGACCGGCGCCGCCCTTGATGGCCCGCTGGTCGTCAAAATAAAATCCGGTGCGCCCAGGGGCGCAAACTAGATCCACAATTTTCATCTTTGCAGCCTCCAAACATAAATTTCTTAGACGTGAAGTTTCAAAATGCCGTAAATGGGATCTTCTGGGGATCAATATCTGGGACGGCCTACCAAACGGCCTTTGCCGATGGCGTAGACGTCGTCAATTACCATCTGGAAAGAGACCTTCCGTTTTTCCTGCCTGGCTCTCTGGGCCATTTTAGCCGCATGGAAATCCCGGATTTCCTTGTCAAAGGGCAGGTTGCCGATGTTCATAATGCGAACGGCTCCCTCGTTGTCCCGGGCCGGAAGCATCTGTCCGGCGTTGGCCCGGCAAGGGGCAAAGGGAATATCCACCACACCGGCCTTGACGCCCCGGCAAACGCCCAGCGCAATGTCTCCGGCGCCCAGCTCAAAGCATTTGTTTACAATCAGCCGCGTTTCGTGACGGATGATGCCCTTCTCCACTTCCAATTCTACATTTTTCAGCGACTGATCGTAGAGCATATTGACCACCTGCTTGGTGCAGCGCAAGCCGGCGGCGTTGGCGTCTTTTGTGGGAATGCCGATGGCCTCATGGGGGGTTTTGACAATGACCTTGGTGGCCTTGGCCAGTGCGGCAATGGTGCTGCCCAGGGCGATGACGCCGAAGGCCTTGGCCTCGTCTGCGGGGAAACCGCCCATCCACTGATGCAATACGGTGGTGACTGTGACGTCGTCATAGCCGTACTTCTTTAGGTACTCCTCGGTGAGCTCCTGAAGGGTTTGGATGGCGGCTACATCCTGGACCAGGTTGCCGCACTGACCGTAACCCACGGTGATGTTCTTGACGCCTTGCTCGGCGGCTAGAAGCGCTTCGATGATGGCGACGGCATGAGACATGCAGGGAGGGACCAACGTGCCGGTGAGAGGGCCGTACGGCTCCCGGTTGATGGAGACGCCGTTTTCCTCATACAGGCCTGTGAGGCGGTCTACATACTGCCAATCCAAAATGGTCCTTTCCAAAGGAACGCTTTTACAATAGGGCAGGTTGTAGGAAATGCCGCCTCCTTCGTAGCTGGTAAAGCCGCCTGCATAAGTGATCTCGGTAAGAAGGCGGGCATCCGGGGTGCCGTGACGGACCTGAAGCGGGACCTGGACGCTGTTTACCACGTGGCGGCAGCCGGACACGCCGTGGTTGACGGCAGGAAAACCGTTGAGCATGGCCCGTCCCAGGCGCATGGATTCCCGGATACCGTTTTCCGCCTCTTCATAGCGGTTCTGACGGGTGTAGCTGTCGATGGTGGTAGGCAGAAGGTCGGCTTCGCCCTCATCCTGAAGGAACTGCAACAGCTTAATGTGCTCTTCTACTACGGGAACACCGGCTCTGGGCTGGACCAGGGTCTTGTGTTGCTCCTTGGCGTCAATGAGCTTCTGAGAAAAGATTTTTTCCTGAGGGAGAGACTTGTGAAAGGCGAATGCCTCCTCCAGGTCCACGCCTTTTCCGGTGGGCCATTGGGTCAGGACTTCCTGGCGGAGCTTCATAAACTCGCCTTCGGGAATTTTTTTATTTTGGATCTCCATCTACCTTGATCTCCTTTTTCATGATTCGCAAAGCGCAGGCGGGATGACTTGCAGCCAGCAGCCCCATGGCGGAAAGAATGTATTGCCGGTCCACCAGTACCCGGGCCTCTTTGGGCCGCAGGGACATGGGCTGCGCGGGATCATACAGAGCGTAAGAGGCGATTTCTGAGGTTTGCGTGGTATGAATCAGGCTTCCGCCTGTGACCACCAGATTGGTTACGGGGGTTAAATCCTTGCCGGTTTGGACATAGGTCAGACCCATGAGGGTGTAAGCTTCCTCAATGCTGCCGGCGTGGCGGATGACTGCTGTTTCTATGGCGCAGCTGGCAAGGGCCCGGTCCAAAGCCTCCAGCTTTGGATCTCCATCCGGCAGCGTGTCGGTGTGCTCCCGCAGAAATTGAGTCAGCTCCAGAACAGTGGGAACAGGCAGGCCGGAAATCCGGCTGAGCTTAGCCGGGCCGGCGGCGTCCAGAATGCCCCGGACGCTGTACCGCATGCCGATGTCCCCTTCCACGGTCCGTTTGACGTAGGGCTCCGGCAGTCCTTTGCATACTGTGTTGGCCCGGGCGGGTGCGCCCTCTGAAACAGAGTAGACATCTGTCGTAGCGCCTCCCACGTCTACGGCCAGCAGCTCTCCGATGCCCGATTCTTCTTCACAGCCGTTGGCCAGCAGTTCGATGGCCCGCATGACGGCCGAGGGGGTCGGCATCAGAATGCCGGACAGGAGGGAATCGGTTTTGGATAAGCCCTTGGCCTTGACGATGCGCCGGAGGAACACCTCCCGAATGACCTGCTGAGCGGGTTCAATATTGAGTACGCCGAATTTGGGCATGACGTTTTCGCACAGGTGAACCTCGCGTCCTGCAAGGATTCGCTGGCATTGCCGGGATGCGGTGCGGTTTCCGGCGACGACAATGGGAAAATTTCCGCCGAGGTCGGCCAGCACCTGGGCATTGTGGAGAATACAGTCGGTGTTTCCGCCGTCGGTTCCCCCCACCAGAAGGAAAATGTCCGGCTGCAGGGAGGCGATCTCCTCGGCGTCGTCTTCCGTCAATTGGAAGGCGTAGGTTTTCAGCACCTTAGCCCCTGCGCCGAGGCTGGCTTCCCGGGCCGCTTGCGCAGTCAGCTCGGGGACCAGGCCGGAGGCAATCATCCGCAGGCCGCCGGCAGCAGAGGAGCAGGCGTAACGATGGGAGAAGGTCAGAGGACCGGTTTGCTGTTCCAGCAGTGTCAGAGCTTGATGCAGGCCTTCCGTGACGTCGGTTTCCACCGTGGTATAGGAGGCGGCCGTTCCGAGAAGCGACGGCTGATCGATATCCACAGCGGTAACCTTGGTGTATGTACTGCCGAAATCAATCAACAGAATGGGCGTCATGATGTCACCGTCCGTTCTGAGGCTCCTCACCGGCTGGGGAGTCCATATGGAGAATTTCCCGCAGGGCGGCGATGGTGACCTCCGGCATGGTTCCCGGGGGGAATGCCCGGTCGAAGCCCATGGCGTGGAACCGGGCCTCCACATCTTCAAAACGCTGTTTGCCGATGACGATGTTGCCGCCTACCAGAAGGGGAATGCCTTGCAGTCCTGCTTCGTCGCATTTTTCTCTCATGCCCCGGCAGTCCAGTTCTCCCTGCCCGTATAGGGAAGAGACCACAATGGCATCGGCATTGGATTCGACTGCGGCAGCGATGTACTCCTCCTGCGAGACCATGACGCCCAGATTGATGACTTCAAATCCGGCTTCGGTAAAGGCCTGATACAGGATGCGGTTGCCAACAGCGTGTACGTCGGCGCCGATGACGCCCATGACCAACACTTTCTTTTTTCGCTCCATGGTTATCCACTCCAAATCATGTTTTTGGCTGGGGTTCAGAAGGTAAGGGATGCAAGCCGGGGAAGATATGCGATTATGCAGAAATATTATGTATTTTGTAAGGGTACTATACCTTGTTTTTCCTCGGCTGTCAAGAGCACAGGGGAAGATTTATGGTTCCCCCGGCAATTCTCGTATCAGATCCTGGACCGCGCCGTCCCGTCCCAGGACCCGGGCCACCGTCCGCCCGTCCCGGGGTGTCTTTCTGGGGACGCCGGTGATGGCTTCGGCCCGGCGTTTCAGGTCCTGAATCTCTACCACAGGCAGACCTGCCTGCCGGAGCTGGGCGGCCAACTCAGGGCGCAGGGGGTTTACGGCCACGCCTCGCTGTGTGACCAAAACGTCGACATCAGCGCCGGGGGTAGAAATACAGGCCACCCGGTCTGTTACAATGGGCAGACGGGCGCGAACCAGCGGGGCGATGATCATGGTGAGCCGGGCGCCGGCGGCGGCGTCGGTATGTCCGCCCGAGCCGCCCATGAGGCAGCCGTTGGAATCGGTGTGGACATTGACATTAAAGTCCGTATCAATTTCTGTCGCGCCCAAAATAACCACGTCCAGGCTGTCCACCACGGCGCCGCGGGTTCCGGGGGCCGCGTAGTGCCCGGCGGAGATTTCTCTGTGTCTGGGATCGTCCCGGATGGAGGCAACGGCATCCAGGTCGAAGCATTGTACATCCATGAGCTGGCGGAAGCACCCCGCCCGAAGCATCTCCACCAGATAACCGGTAATTCCGCCCAGAGCGAAACTGCCCTGGATGTTGTCCCGCAGCATAATTTCCTTCAGGGAGGCGGCGGCTGCCAGGGAAGCGCCGCCGGCGCCTGTTTGGAAGGAGAAGCCGTCTTGCAGAAGGCCGGAGGCAGCGATGACCTGGGCGGCGGTATCTGCCATCACCAGCCCCACCGGGTCCCGCGTGATCCGGGTGGTGCCGGAGAGAATGCCCTTCGGATCTCCGATGGCGTCCACCTGCACCACATAATCCACCCAATTCTCGGAAATGGCCCAGTCCGGCAAGGGATAGGGGAGAAGGGTATCGGTGAGGACGACAACTTTTTTGGCATACATGGCGTCCGGTATGGCATAACCCAGACTGCCGCAGGCGGCGGCGCCCAGCTTTCCCGTGGCGTTTCCCCGGCAGTCGGCCGCCGGAACCGCTACAAAAGCGACATCGATGGGAGTACGGCCTGCGGCGATGTCCGCTGCCCGCGTTCCGTGAGAGCGAAATTCCACCGGCTCTGAAAGAATCCCGGAGGAAATATGCCGGCCGATGCCGCCGGAGACATAGTCTGTCAGCAGCCGGGTGGCGACGCCGTTGCGGATATGTCCCACCAGAGGCATGTGAATATCGAACAGGGAGCTGGCGTTTACGGTCAGATTCCGAATGCCCATCCGGGCCGCTTCTTCCAGCACCAAATTTAAAATATAATCTCCATTGCGAAGATGGTGGTGAAATGAAACGGTCATGCCGTCTTGTAAACCGGCGGCCTCCAGCGCCTCCCGCAGAGAGTGCAGCAGCTTAGATTTCATGGTTGGCACCTCCAGTCAGTCCCAATTCCCGGGCTGCTTCCAGAGTTTGTTCGGCACGATGCACAATTGGGGCGTCCACCATTTTCCCGTGAAGGGAAATGGCGCCCCGGCCCTGGCGTTTGGCTTCGGCAATGGCGGCCAAGACCTCTTGGGCATAGGCAATTTCCTGGGCAGTGGGGGAGAAGACGGCGTTAATTCCCGTCACGTGGCGGGGGGATATGCTGGCTTTGCCGGTGAAGCCAAGGCTTTTGGCATACCGGGCGTCGGCTCGCAGGCCGTCGAGGTCATCCACGTCGGTAAAGGGCGTGTCGAAGGCCTCCACACCGGCTGCCCGCGCCGCGCAGACCACCCGCTGGCGGGCATAATCAATTTCACGTCCTTCTTTCGTCCGTTTGCACTGCAGATCTGCCGTTAGATCCTCGCCGCCTAGGAACAGGCCCAGGACCCGGGGACTGGCGGTCGCGATGGAAAAGGCGTTTTCCACTCCCAGCGCCGTCTCCAGCAGAGCAATTACCCCGACGCGCCCGGGCTTCATGCCGTTTTGCTGTTCCAGTCTGGTGATCTCTGCATCCAACTGTTGGATTTGGCCGGCGTTTGCAGTTTTCGGGAGCATGAGGGCGGTGGGGCCCTGCGGAACGATTTCCTCCAGGTCTGCCTGACACAGTCCGGAATCCAATGCGTTGATCCGCACCACCGTCCGGCAGCCGAAGCCCATTCGGGACAGGGCGTTGCGGACCAGAATTCGGGCCGCGTCTTTTTCCTGGGGCGATACGGCGTCCTCCAAATCCAGAATCACGGCGTCGGCTCCCAGCGCGTCTCCGTTGATCAGCATGTTCGGGGTGTTTCCCGGTAAGAACAGCATGGAACGAATCATAAAGCGCCTCCCAATCCCCGGCGCAGGGCCGTTTCCACCCGGGCGCGGATGACGCAGTCCAAAGCGCCCCGGTCTACGACGGTTACCTTTGCGTCTTTGACACCGTAATGTAATAAAACGGCCTGGACCGACTGCCGGATATCCTGGCCGAATTGCTCCAGGACTACCGATTCCAGCCGGATTTCCAAGCCGTTTTCATTTGGTTCAATTTCCACATAGGCATCGCTGGATTCCATGGTGCCCGCTGTGGCGCGCTGAAGTATTTCAGACATGTGGCAAACCTCCTAAGAACAGTAGGTGAGGGGTATTTTGTTTTGTGGATATTGTATAATAGATTTCCTGCTTTTTCAACAGATATTTTTGCTTTTCCTGTTGCAAGGATCAAAAAAACCTGTATACTGAAAGTAGCATACGCACATGGCGCTTTGTCGTCCGGACCGATTGCGGATTTCACCTTGTCTGAATGTCTGGGATCGGCTGTTGACAAAGACGGCGTATGGGAAGGGAAGTGAACCGATGGAAGTTTTCTGGGAGCGGCAAAATGGGCAGACGGAGGCGGTCGTCCGGTTCCTGGAGGAGCAGGGGCTCCATGGGGACGAAGGGGTGCAGGCTACGGTCAGTCTGCGGGAAGACGGCCGGATTCTGGCCTGCGGCGCGCTGGATGGAAATGTGATCAAGACCGTAGCAGTGGATCCGGCTTTTCAGGGGCGGGGCTTGGCGGAGGTCTTAATGACGGAGCTGCGCCGGGAGGCCTTTGCCGGGGGGCACCGGCAGCTGTTTGTGTTTACCAAGCCGGTGAATGAGGCGCTGTTCCGGAGCTTGAGCTTTTTTCCGGTTGCGGCCTGCGCGGACGCGATGTTGCTGGAGAGCACGCGGGGCGGCCTGCGCCGGTATCTGGAGTCATTGCCCAAGGCCGGTGGAGCTTGCGGTGCGGTGGTGATGAATTGCGCGCCGTTTACGCAGGGGCACCGGTATCTGGTGGAACAGGCCAGTCGGGCTTGCGATTGGCTGTACGTCTTTGTTTTATCGGAACCCAAAGGACCGTTTCCGCCGGAGGATCGACTGCAACTGGCGCGTCTGGCTTGCCGGGAATTTCCCAATGTGTCGGTTCATCCCACTCAGGGCTATCTGATTTCCAATGCAACCTTCCCCACGTATTTCCTCAAAGATAGAAACCGGGGAGGCGAGATTCACTGTGAATTGGACCTGGAGATTTTTGCCGGACGGTTTGCCCCTGCGCTGCATTTGAAAAAGCGGTTTGTAGGCACGGAGCCCTTGGACCCTGTGACCAGGCGCTATAATGAGGCCATGCACGCATTCCTGCCTGGACGGGGGATTGCGATGATCGAGATTCCCAGACTGAAGGTGGGCGGAGAGCCGGTCAGCGCCAGCCGGGTCCGGGCTCATTGGACCGCCGGCGACCTGCAGTCTGTCCGGGATCTGGTACCGGCTACGACTTATGATTATTTAAAATTAAAAATAGGAGGATAACGCCATGTCTTATTCGGGAAGAATGCAAAAAAGCCATATTCTCAGCACCTTCTACGCCCCCCGGGGCCGGAACCGGATTTACGATCTGGGTATTCAGATTGCCCAGATGTATCTCAGCCCCTTCGACAAGCTCATTGGCGTAATTGGCGACAGTGGGTCCGGAAAGAGCGTCCTGATCCGGGGGATGTTTCCCGGTCTGGAGCTGACCAACGATGATGACGGCGTCAACGTGCGCCCCCTTCCCATCATGGATCAGGACAGCGAAACCGGCTTCTTTACCCCCCATACCTATCATGTGGATATTCGGTTTGAAATGGGCTTTACCCAGCCTCATGAGCTGGCGGATGCCATCATGCGCGCCGTCCGGCGGGGTAAACGGGTGGTGGTGGAGCATTTTGACCTGATCTATCCCTTCTTGTCCACCAACGCAAATCTGCTGATTGGGGTGGGAGAGGAAATTCTGGTGGCTCGTCCCAATCCCTTCGGCCCCTTCCCGGATGCCATCAGCCAGCGGTGCCAGGAGTCCCTGAAATACCGGCTCATGGCGCACACGGCGGAGGATCTGTGTGAATTCTGCATTTCGGCTGAGGAGCGGGACCGGGCGCAGCACGACGACATTCACCACGGCTTTATCCTGGCATTTCCGGAGTACCAGCCGGAACTGGATTTGGAGGAGCTGGAGCGAAAAATTCTGGCGTTGATCGACCAGGATCTTCCCATTGATTATGTGGACGAGAGCCATATTGCCATTGGGGGAAAGCTCCACCCCTGTACCGGACCCCGAACCCACGTGCCTTCCTCCGGCCATGTGGTGGGCTTCCATTTGGTCAAGAGGTTTTTGCTGGATCATTTCAACAAGCGGTACCTGCTGGTCGGCTGTGTCGGAGAGGACTCTTTGGAGATTATGGAACGGCTGAGTCAAATTCGGGCGGATCTGAATGAAATATGAGCATTCAGACGTTACTGTAAGCCGATCACGTTTCCATATTCATCCGTTTGATAAGCGCCCTTTGTCATATCGAGAAGGCAGTATGTGTTAGCCCACTTATCCTTTACCACGGCGCATTTTCCAATGTCAATGTCAAACGGCCCGCATTCCAGAATGCCGCCGGACGCCAAAAAGTGCGGCAAAGCGGCTTCGACGGAATCGACTCGAAATTGTACGACGGGATTGCGCTCGGTCACAAGCAGGACCTCGGTATGCCCCTCACGCATTCCGAGGCCGCATGCGTTTGCCGTTCGCCAAAGCAGCTGCAAGCCAAGCTGTTTCGAGTAAAACAAAATGCCATCTTCGATGTCGTCTATATAAAAGGAAACACAATCCACATTTCTAAAAAGCGTTTTCTCCACAGCGAGATACTTCCTGAAATTGTAAGTGGGACCGTCCGGTCTGCAGAATGGCGTTGGCAAAACGCGGTTCAGACGGACGGTCCCGATGCGTGTCCCGGCCTTTGCCATGCTCCGTCCGGTTAATTTACTGCGGACTCCTCCTGCAACGGCGGCGCTTCCTGCGTTTGCAATTCGCGAAGCGCGGCGTGGTCCTGCTTCCCGTGCTTGACCTCAAAGTGAAGCAGCAAACTCATGGCGCCCCGGAGTAGTACGATGGCGCCCAGGATCATAAGCTCGGACAGGTTGTCGACTAAAACGGTCTTTAAAATTTCTGCGGCCATTTTGAAAGCCAAGGCGGTGGACATGCCCGAGGCCAGGTTGTATTGAATCGGACGGTTTTTCTTCCGGAAGGTATTTTGCAGGTAGTCCCAAAAGCCCCGGCATCCGGTCCAAGCGACTACAAAGATGCCCATAAGCTCTAGAATGCCGATGATGGGAGGGAGGATGGTCTTGACGATATGCTCAATCATAGGTCACACTTCCTTTTGTAAGAATGAATCAGCGCTCGCGAGGGAAGAGATGGCGGGCCGGGCTTGGTTATGTCGAGCTCGAAAGCGGCGGCTTATGATTCCCAGGTGCGAAGGCGGTCGGCAAGCCAAAAAACGACTTCTCCGATGCGATACAGTTCGCTCTCCCGGCTGCTGCTGCTCCAAAGGGTCTTGTAGTGGCCGTACCAGCATTCCAGCTCCTCGGCCAGCCGGTGGGGCTCTGTCTGCAGCTCATTTTTCCCATGCAAATATCGAGCGGCCAGAAGTGAGGCGAAGCGGTTGAGCAGCTTTTGACCGTCCGACATGATGAAGTAGGGAAGCATACGGAGGCGCGACTTTTCCGGCATGGCGGGCATCAGGCGGCAGAGCTCGTCTTGGCATGCGTCGATGGTCTCATTCATTTCATCCAACCGGGGCAGTCCCTGCTGGATGTGGGACTGATAATCCTTCCAATATTGCTCCATGGTTTTGACGGGCAGCCGTCCGTTTTGGATTTCTACAAATTCCACCACTTCGCCCCAGTTCATAACGACCTGTTGGCACAGAGTACGCAGAACAGACAGCAGTTTCCCGGAGCGGTCCCCATATTCCACCACGGAGATGTCCTCGTTTAGTTGATCTTCCGGGGTAATTTGCCCGTTCCAGCCCATGGCTGCGCTGTAGAGGATGCCCGGCGTGGAGGACTCCGGGTCCTGCAGGTGACCGAAATCTCCCCATTCCGTTACCAGTAGACCGGCGGCCTGATATGTATGGGCTAGGGTGGCCATGTTTTTGATGTTGGCGTAGGCGATATCCAGACGGTTGATGGTTTGCTTCCAACCCTGGACGCCGGGGCAGAGATACTGGTTGGCGCCTTGAGACCAGAGCTGATAGGCGGATTCCTTTCGAGGCTCCGGTGCGTAATCCCAATTCATGCAGATGACGTCCTTGGGGAGCTCCTGCAGGGTTTCCGGCTGCGCCAAGATGATGTCGCCAAAGAACATGGGCTGCTTACCCTGCGCTTCCACATGCCGGCAAATCTTCCGAATCCACTCGACGTACATCCTGTGACTGCCGGTTTGATCTGCTCGGTCTTTCCCCCGGCCGCGCCCCAGGTCAAAGGGCTCATCTCCGTTGATGTTAAACAAATGAGAGGTGAAAAGGGGCAAAAATTCGTCAATCATCCCATATACCAGAGACAGGGAGGCCTCGTCCGTGGTGTTCAGCGTATGGTGACACATCCTCTGATAGAAGGAGAAGGGAACCCCGTCTGCCTCTTCTATCTCAGACAGATGCCGGTAGCTCTTGGTGCGCAAGACCTTGTACAGGTGCCCCAGCGTGGCAATGGAAGGCACCAGGTCGATTTGAAGGCTCCTGCAGTAGGCGTCCAGCTCCAGAATGTCCGCCGGGGTCAGAGGCGTGTCGTCCCGCCATACTTCGCTGAAGCCGTCGAACAGGAAGGTGTGCTCCATGTACAAATGCAGCTGGTTGATTTTATAATAGCTGCACCGGTCTGCCAATTCCTTTAAAAATGCCGTGGTGGGAATCCTTCCGCGGGTCACGTCATAAAACAGCCCCCGCACGGGCAATGCCGGATTATCCTTGAGGGAAAGACAGGGCAGGCAGGGGCCTTCTTGCCGTACGATTTGCCGCAGCGTTTGCACGCCGTGCAGCAGCCCTGCATCCCCGCTGCCGGTGATTTCCACGCCTTGGGGGGTGATCCCAATTTCGTATGACTCTTTGCCGAGGCTTTGCTCCAGCTCCGGGCTCTGCCGCAGGTGGATGCCGGGATGGGAGCGGGCAGTACGCCGGTCGATCAGCAGGCTGAGGCCGGTAGACTTCTCCAGCTCACCGGCCAGTAGCTTGGCGTAGGTATATGCAGCGGGACTGCAACCGGCATCCAATGTGATGCGGTCCCGGTATGTGATGCGGTATTGTCCTGGCAGCGGCGCAATCTGTTGGGGTTGCGGAATCAGTTTCATGGTTTGTTCCTCCTTCTTATGCGCGCCGGCGCTGTGGGTCCGGCAAGGTCAGTGTACCTTATTTGGCAGAAATAGTCAATCGAGACTTTCTCTCGGATCCGGAAAACCATTGGGACAAGGAAGCTCATGAAAAAGCCTCCCGGCAGCGCGTCGATCTGCGTCGGCTGGAAGGAGCACGCAATGCAGGAAGACGGAAAGACGGAGGATTAAGGGTTCCTTAATTTTGATGGTTGTTTCTTGCCGTTCATTGACATTCCGGCCCGGGAGTGATATGATGACAACAACAAGGCAAGGAGCGTTCATCTACCATGCACAATTGGAAAAAGGAAATTTTTAGCATTCCCAACATATTGAGTTTGTTCCGGCTGCTGCTGATTCCGGTATATACCGTGCTGTTTCTCCGGGCGGAAAATCCGTCGGATTATTGGTTGGCGGCAGGTGTTTTGGCTGTCTCCACACTGACCGACATGGTGGATGGGAAGATTGCCAGACGGTTTCATATGATCACCAATCTGGGAAAAATTCTGGATCCGGTGGCGGACAAGGCCACGCAATGCACGCTGCTGGTTTGTCTGGCAGTACGGCATCCTGTATTGTGGTATGTGCTGGCGCTGTTTGTCGCAAAGGAAGGCTTCATGCTGGTGATGGGAATTGTGAATTTGCGGCGGAAAAAGATGTTGGGCGGCGCGCTCATGAGCGGAAAAATTTGCACGACGATTTTGTTTGTCAGCATGATCATCCTGGTACTTTTTCCGGAGGTCTCATCCGGTGCGTTAAGCTTGCTGGTGGCCCTTTGCGTTGTGGCTATGCTGTTGTCCTTTGCAGACTATTTTATGGCTTATTTTGGAAAGAATAAAAAGGTACAGGATATTTGATCTCGGTAGAAAAGGCCTGCTGTCAGAGGGGAGCTCCTCTTGCAGCAGGCCTTTTTTGGCGCGATTTCGTAGATTCTTTTAACCGCAACGGGAATAGCCGCAGGAGCGGCAGATGACGCAGCCGCCTTCATGCTCCAGCGGCTCGCCGCACTCCGGGCAAAACCGTCCGCTGGCGGCGCTTCCGGCCGGCAACGGCGTTTCGCCTGTCTGGGTGTTCCATACTTTCTCCAAAACCTTGGCAATGGCGTCGGGACAGGAGGTGACGGCCAGCCCAGGCTGCCGAATGGTGGAGGGACAGCGGATTCCCTTTAGCTGGTGAATAATCTCCTGAGGATCCACGCCGCTGCGAATGGCGATAGAAACCAGGCGGGCGGTGGCTTCGCTTTGGCTGGGACAGCCGCCGGATTTTCCCGTGTTGGTGAAGACTTCACAGATGCCGTTTTCGTCGGAATTTACCGTAATATACAGATTGCCGCACCCGATCCGAACCTTTTCCGTATATCCGGCTGTGACGGCGGGGCGGGGACGGGGCTTCAGAGTGCCGTAGGCGGGTGCAGCCGCTGGGGTTTGGGAGGCGGTGCCCATGTTCAGGACCTGTTCGTTCCGGCTGCCGTCCCGATAGATGGTGATGCCCTTGCAGCCCAGCTTCCAGGCCAGACGATAAACCTCCTCGACCTCTTCTTTGGTGGCGGAATGGGGGAAGTTCACGGTTTTGGAAACGGCGTTGTCCGTATGAGCCTGGAAAGCGGCCTGCATTTGTACGTGCCAGGTGGGGGAGACGTCGTGGGCACAGACAAAGACGTCCCGAATTTCCCGGGGAATCCCCGCTACATGGGTTAAGCTGCCCTGCCGTGCGATTTCTTTCAGCAAGGCGTCGCTACAAATACCGGCTTCTTCCAGGGTTTGCCGCAAAATGGCGTTGGTTTCCACAAATTGGGTGCCGTCCATGATGTTTCGAATATACGCATAGGCAAATACGGGCTCTACGCCGGAGGAGACGCCGGCAATGATGCTCAGGGTTCCGGTGGGGGCGATGGTTGTAACGGTGGCGTTCCGCAGCGGCGTTGCGTCGGCATAGACGCTCTGCCGGAACAGGGGAAACGGGCCGCGGATTTCGGCCAGGCGCGCACTGGCTTGGTGCCCCTCGGTCTGGATCAGATTCATGATCTGATGGGCCAGATCCACACCCCGGGTGCTGTTGTAGGCAATCCCCAGACGCAGGAGCATGTCCCCAAAGCCCATGACGCCCAGTCCGATTTTTCGGGAAGCCAAAGTGGTTTCGGCAATCTGGGGCAGGGGGTAGCGGTTGATATCGATGACATTATCCAAAAAATGCACGGCGCGGTGAACGGTTTGGATGAGATGCTCCTCATCCAGCGCCCAGCCGTTCTCCGTCCGGCGCAGATGCGCAGCCAGGTTGATAGAACCTAGATTACAGCTTTCGTAGGGAAGAAGGGGCTGCTCTCCGCAGGGGTTGGTGCTCTCAATCTGCCCTTGCGTGGGGATGGGATTGTCCCGATTCAACCGGTCCAGGAAAATGATGCCCGGTTCGCCGGTTTGCCAGGCGGAGCACACAATGGCTTCCAACACCGCACGGGCGGACAACCGGCCGGCGACGCAGCCGGTGGTGGGATGGATCAGATCGTAGTCCTGCCCGGCCTCCACCGCCTGCATAAACGCCTCGGTGATGCCGACGGAGATATTGAAATTGGTGATTTGACTGGTATCGTTTTTGCACTGGATGAACTCCAGAATATCCGGATGATCCACCCGCAGAATCCCCATATTGGCGCCGCGGCGCGTACCGCCCTGCTTGACCGCCTCGGTGGCGGCGTTGAATACCCGCATAAAGGATACGGGGCCGGAGGCAACGCCGCCGGTGGAATTCACGGCAGCCCCCTTGGGGCGAAGGCGTGAGAAAGCAAATCCCGTTCCGCCGCCGGATTTGTGAATCAGAGCGGCGTTTTTCACCGATTCAAAAATCTCTTCCATGGAATCTCCCACCGGCAGAACAAAACAGGCGGACAATTGCCCCAGGGGGCGGCCTGCATTCATCAGGGTGGGGGAGTTGGGGAGAAACTCCAGCTGGGTCATCATCTGATAAAATTCCTCGGCGGAGCGGGAAACATTGCCGCCGTAGGCTGCGTCGGCCTGGGCGACGGCGTCGGCAACCCGGCGAAACATATCCTCCACGGTTTCTATAGGACGTCCTTCTGCGTCCCGCATGAGATACCGCTTTTCCAACACGGCCTTTGCGCTTGGCGTAATCTGCATGACGTGCTACCTCCCAATGTGTGAATACAAGATATTGTAGCTTTTGAAGATGAGTATGTCAATATGTTGTGAAGCCGGTTTTGAAAAAATTTCCGAAAATCCCCCTTGACATATTAACAGTGTTATGTTAAAATCCGTGCATAACAATGTTAAGGAGGGGGCTCGATGGAAGACCTGATTTCCAAAAAGGAGGTTCTGGAAAAGTACAGCATCTCCTACGGCGCACTGTACCGTTGGAAGCGGATGGGTCTGATACCGGAGGCGTGGTTTATTCGTAAATCCACCTCCACCGGACAGGAGACGTTTTTCCGGCGGGATCAGATTTGTCCTCGTGTGGAGCTGATTCTCTCCCGGCCGGACGGAACGCCCTTGGAGAAATTGGCTGCTGAGTTGGCCGGACAGCAGCAGCAGCGCCGTTCTGCCCGCCGGCTGATTCTCGAGGACCGGTTTGGGCGGCGGGATTTTAACGTGGAGGAAATCCGGCAGGCCTGTCTGACAGATGGGGAACAGGAAACCAGCATTTTGGAATTTTTAAAGGAGGCGCCACTATGAGCGACAAAATTGACATGAAAATCAGCGGAAGTTCGGTTATGCCGGGCGGAGAGTACGGGAAGGTATCCATCAGCGGCTCCGGAAAAATTCAGGGCAGCGTGAAATGTGATCGTCTGGCTTGCTCCGGTTCCGGCAAGGTGGCAGGGGATGTGGTTGCCCAGACAGTGGATTGTTCCGGCGCGGCGAAGGTGGAAGGCAGTCTGGACTGCCGGGAGAAGCTGTCCACCTCCGGCTCTTTTTCCTGTACAGGCGCCATTCAAGCTCAGGAAATCCATTGCTCCGGTAGTTTCCATGCGAAGGGAAAGGTAGCAGGCGGGGACTTTCGGATTTCCGGCGCCTTCCAGGCAGAGCAGGGGGTGCATTGCCGGGACTTTCGCGCTTCCGGGGCCTGTCAAGTTCAAGGCGACCTGGAGGCGGAGTATGTCCGGCTCAGTGGTAAGACGGACGTTTCGGGCTTGCTCAATGCGGAGACGGTGGAAATCAGCGCCGGAGGCCTTTCCCGCATTGGAGATATCGGCGGCAGCACCATTATTGTACAGGGAAATCGCAACGCTATTCGCATCTTTGGTTTTTCCATCAACCGCTCCACGTGCCTGGAGACTACGTCGATCGAAGGTGACCGGGTGGAGCTGGAGTATACCACAGCCCAGGTCGTTCGGGGAAAACAGGTCGTCATCGGCGAGGGCTGTAAGATCGACCGGGTGGAGTACACGCAGACGCTTCAGGCTCATCCCGGCACCGTGGGACAGGCGGTCAAGCTTTAGGCTCGACAGACAGCCGTATGGCCGCACAGCTGCGGGGCTTGTTTCTGCAGGGAAATAGAAAAAAGGACTCATAAAACTCCTTGGTTTTGTGAGTCCTTTTCCCCACAGGGAGGAAGAAGATGAAAAACGCATAGCAGCGCGTAGAAAATTGGCAGATACAAGCCCCGGTTTTGCCGGGGATACCCGGCGCTGCAGCGTCATACAGAGGGACGCTTTCCGAAGAAGCGATCCTGCAGCGCCAATCCCAAACGAAGGGATTTCCCTCTCACCGGCTCTAGTCTATCACAGTTTGCGTAAAATCGGCATGCTTGCCACGGTAAAGTTGCGGTTAAATTCCCCGGCTCACACCAGCTCTACCCGATACGTCTCCATCCAATGGTTGACCTGAAGCATGTATGCGATGGTCTGGGGCGTATTCATCAGCTGCCCATACCAGGGCCATGGATATTGTGCAGTGAGCAAATCCTCCAGGGCGTGGCGGTTGGCAATTTGAAACAGCGGGGCGTCGCCGGCATCCAAAAGCGCCTGCAGCCGTTTGGAAACCTCTGCCAGGTAGGCAGGATTGTGGGTTTTGGGATAGGGGCTTTTCTTTCTCCATAAAACCTCATGGGGCAGATAGTCTTCCATGGCTCTGCGGAGAAGCCCCTTTTCATATCCTTCGTAGTCTTTCAGCTCCCAGGGCACACTGTATAAATACTCTGCGATGCGGTAGTCGCAGAAGGGGACCCGTACCTCCAGTCCGGACCACATGCTCATTCGGTCTTTCCGGTCCAGGAGCGTTTGCATAAACCAGCGGAAGTTGAGATTGACCATTTCCTTCATCCGGCGCTCCTGGGCATTCTGGCCGGGTAAGACATCGCTGGCTTGGCAGGTGGATTCATACCGGCGAAAAACGTAGGACTCCGGATCTAGGACGGCTCTGTACGGGTCTGAGAGGAAGGAACTGCGCCACGCAGTGGACTGGGCCCATGGGAAGCCCGCCCGCTCCCGGACTTCCGGATCCCGGTACCAGGGATACCCCCCGAAAATTTCGTCTGCACACTCTCCGGACAGGGCGACGGTTGCCGTTGGCTTCATGGCCCGGCACAAAAGCAGAAGAGAGGCGTCTACATCCGCCATGCCGGGAAGATCCCGGGCTTCCACCGCCTCGTACAAGGCGTCTGCCAGCTCTTGGGTATCCAAAATGACCCAGTGATGCTCCGTATCCAAATACTGGGTCATGATTTCAATGAATTCCGGGTCGCTGTTGGGCTGAAACTTCCCGGCGTGAAAATACTTGGCATTGTCCTTGTAATCCACAGAAAAGGTATGCAGCCGCCGTCCTTGTTTTGCTTCCTCCCGGGCGGCGACAGAAGAAATCAGACTGGAATCCAACCCGCCGGAAAGAAAGGTGCACACCGGCACATCGGAGACCAGCTGGCGCCGGATGGCATCTGTAACGAGGGAACGGACATGCTCCAGCGTTTGGGGAAAGGTATCCCGATGCTCCCGGTCTTCCAGGCGCCAATACCGCCGCAGGCGGACTTCTTTTCCGTCAAAGTAGCCGCAGCAGCCGGGCTCCACTTCCCGGATACCCCGGAAAACGCCGCAGCCCGGGGTCCGTCCGGGACCCAGCAGCATAATCTCCGCCACGCCTTGGGCGTCTACCTGAGCCGGTACCGCCGGATGCGCCAGCAGTGTTTTCAGCTCCGAGGCAAAGAAAAACCGTCCTTCCCGGAGCGTGTAAAACAGCGGCTTTACGCCGATCCGGTCCCGGGCCAAAAACAGCCGCTCGGACTCTTCCTCCCAGACGGCAAAGGCAAAAATACCGTTAAACCGCTCCACACAGCTTTCTCCCCACTGTGCATAGGCGTGGAGAACCACTTCCGTGTCGGAGTGCCCCTGGAAAGTATGTCCATCCAATTTCAAAAGACGGCGCAGCTCCTCCGTATTATACAATTCCCCATTATACACCATGTGATAGTGGGTACCCCGGAACAGGAGCTCCATAGGTTGGCGTCCGCCTTCTAAATCCACAACAGCCAGCCGGGCATGGAGCAGGCTCACGCCCCGCTTTTGGAAAATACCCCACTGGTCCGGCCCGCGGCGGGTCATGGTTTTCATCATAGCTTCCAGAATTTCCCGTTTTTCTCCGGCGGAACCGAGAATTCCTGCAATTGCGCACATAAGCATTACAACCCCTTTCAAGCACGCTATAGTCTATTCCGTGTCCCCGGTTCTGTGAACGGTGGAATTTACCATGGATAGCTTTTTTTCTCCGGGGCACCCTAACATGGGGTGATGCAACATGAAAAGCAGCAAAGACATATTAGGCTCCGTGGTAAAAACGGCGCAAATGGGAAAGACCGGCTTGCAGTGTGTGTTGGAAGCGCAGATTCGTCCCTCTCTTCGGGAGAATTTGGAGAAGCAGGTGGTCATTTACGATCAGATTGCCAAAGAGGCGCTGGATTTGGCCCATGGCAGAAATTGGCAGGTAGAGCAGCTGGGCTCCGTGAGCCGGGCCTGCTCCCGGATGGTTTCCCGAATGCGGCTGAATCGCGGCAATGCAGACTCCAAAGCTGCCGCTATGGTGATGCAGGGCAGTACCCGGGGACTGATTCAGGGTCTGACCAATCTGCATCAGTTTCCGTACCAGGATACTGCCGTCAGTACCCTGGCGCAGCGCCTGCTGGATTTGGAAACCGAGGCTTTGGGCCAAATGCAATCCTATTTATAAACACAGGAAAGAGACGTGCAGGGACCGCAGAGGAACGAAAGTTGGCTGCGGTCCCTCATTTTGTTGGGGGGGTACAGCGCACTTCTCTGGGAAATAGCCGGTTGCTTTTGCCGGTGCCGTCTATGAGGTCCTGCCCTGCTTTGTGCAGGCGGAGAGAAATTTTCTGCCGGACCTTTGTCATGTTTTTCCTCCGATGCATAGAATGAACTGATGCCGGAATCTGCCCGGTAAGCAGACGCCGGTCTATGGAAGGAGGAGGGCGCTATGCCTGCAGAAGGTTCGATTCAGGTTCACGTATATACATCCACCGCGCAGATTCCCGTGCCCGGAGCGGCCGTCGCCATTGTATCCGATGACGGAACGCTCCTGGCGGCCCGTCTGACGAACGAAAGCGGACAGATTCAGCCGGTTACGGTCCAGGTGCCGGACGCATCGGAGAGCCGGGACCCTAATTTTCAGGGGCAGCCGTTTACGACTGTGAGCATTCGGGTTCAGCACCCCGACTATGAACAAATTCAGGTGGATCACGCCCAGGTATTTGCCGGGGTAATCACCCTGCAGCCTTTGGAGCTGATCCCGCTGCCGCAATTTCCGGATCTGTATGACCGGGTGGAGTACTTCAATGTACCGCCCCAGAACCTCTAGGAGGTGCTGCCATGCCTGCTGTGATACCGTATGTGCCGGAACAGATTACGGTTCATTTAGGCCCGCCCAATGCGGATGCGGCCAATGTGACGCTGCCTTTTACAGACTATGTCAAAAACGTGGCGTCTTCTGAGATTTACCCCACCTGGGATGAGAGCGCCCTGCGCGCCAACATTTTGGCCATTGTCTCTTTTGCCCTAAACCGAGTTTATACCGAATACTACCGCAGCCGGGGCTATAGCTTTGATATCACCAATTCCACAGCCTACGACCAGGCCTTTGTAAACGGGCGCAATACCTTTGAAAATATTGACGCCATTGTGGACGATTTGTTTAACAGCTACATTCGCCGCCAAAGTTTTGTAGAACCCCTGGCGGCCAAATTTTGCAATGGTACTACCGTGACCTGTGAGGGACTCAGCCAATGGGGCTCGCAAAATTTGGCCGTGCAAGGCTATAATTCTGTGCAAATTTTGCGGACATATTACGGGGAAAACATTGAAATTGTCGCCAACGCTCCCATTCAGGGGTTGGTTCAGTCTTATCCCGGGACTCCGATTCGGCGGGGCAGCACCGGCCCCAACGTGTTGGTCATTCAGACATCCTTAAACCGGATCTCACAGAATTATCCGGCGATTCCGAAGATCTCGCCGGTGGACGGAATCTTCGGCTCCCAAACAGAGAACTCGGTGCGGAGGTTCCAGCAAATCTTCGGACTGACTCCCGACGGCATTGTGGGACGCGCGACCTGGTACGCTCTGGTGCGGCTCTATGTGGGCGTCAACGCGCTGTCGGAGCTGCGTTCGCAAGGACAGCAGTTTTACAATATTTCCTGGAATTACGGCGGCGCGCTGCAGCAAGGGAGCGTAGGAGAGCGGGTGCGGCAGCTGCAGTACATGCTCCAGGTCAATTCCAGCGTAAATCCCTCCATTCCGCCTGTGGCCGTAGACGGCATTTACGGACCGGCTACCCGGGCGGCGGTCTTGGCGGCGCAACGGTTTTTTGGCCTTCCTCAAACCGGTGCAGTAGACGAACAGACCTGGCTCCTGCTGGAGAGTCAACTCAGCAGTGTGAACAATAATATTTTCCGCAATCAGGAATTGTTCCCATATTCAGTAGAGTCTGGGAATGCGGTGCAGACTGCTTTTGCGCCGGCTAACGCCAGAAGCCTGTACCGCAACGGGAACACCCGCTCCGGTACAGGCCGGAACACGGTCCCAGCCGGTCCGGAACACCGGTACTCTCAGACAACGACCATCACGCAATTTCCGGGAACGGAGTTGAGTATGGGCAGTCAGGATAGAGGGCGAGGGGAGGCAATCCAATGAAGATTCATACAGAGCCAAGCAATTTAGTCGGCCGCCCGGTTGAAAGCATGCAAATTATGCTCCGGGTTGTGGCGGAAGGCAACGATCGTCTGATTCCCGTTGTGCCGGACGGCATCTTCGGCCGGAACACCATGGCGGCAGTGACGGCGTTTCAGCGGTACTACGGCCTGCCGGCCACCGGGGTGATGAATCAAGTCACCTGGGAGCGTCTGGTAGAAGTCTACCGGCACGATCTGGTGCTCCAGTCGCCTGCCGAGGGAATGCAGCCCATTTTGAACCCATACCAAACCCTGAAGCCGGGTGAGAGCAATTACCATGTCCATTTGGTCCAGGTTGTGTTGCGCGTTTTGGGCTCGGTATATCGTGGGATTCCACCGGTTCCGATTAATGGAACTATGGATGCGTCTACAGTGACGGCGGTCCGCCGCTTTCAAACGCTCAGCGCGATCCCGGTGACCGGAGAGGTAGATAAACATACCTGGCAGCAGCTTTCACGCCAGTATACTTTAGCGGCAGGCGATGGAAACGGCCAGGAGAGGAAAAAAGAAATGCAATAGGACTGATACCGGGATAAAAAAAGTGGGAAGGGGCTGCTTTGCCCCTCCCCACAGTTTTTTGTTACTGGGTAGGTGTGTTCCCGTTACCGCTGTGAAAGCTTTAGACAGGCCCGGCCTGCGGCATAGGAGACGACGGCGCCGGCTGCCAAGCAGACCCAATTGAGGGCGATTTTTGCAGCGCTCCCGCTGTGCGCCGGTAAAATCATGATTGCAGTTGCGACGACAATGCCGATCATGGCGTGGGAGATTCCGGCATACCACTTGCGGTATGCCGCATGAACGCCGCGCGACAGGATTAAAAGGCACAGACCGGCGCCGACCGCCAGAGGCAGCAGAACGCCCGGGGACAGGCGGGAGATTCCGTCGAGCATGGGTTGATACAATCCGAAAAACAGGAGCAGGGTGGAAGAGCTCAGTCCCGGAACAATGAAGCTGACGCCCCACATCACGCCGCAAAACAGGAAGCCCCAGAAATCCGGACGAAGAGAAACGGCGTCGATCTGCCGGAAGAGCAGCAAAAGGCTCAGCATGAGGGTAAAACCGGCCACCATAGCGAAATACGCGGAAGGACGCCTCCCTTTCTGTCCCGCATCCCGCCAAAGCTCCGGAATGGTGCCGACAATAAGTCCGATGAAGGCGCAGGTGACTGCCTGGCTGTTTTGCTCCAGCAGCCATCCGGCGAGGCCCGACAGGCCGATGAAGCCGATACCGGCGCCGAATAGAAAGACGCAGAGGGAAAGCCAATGCTTTTGCAGGGCTTGCCTGGGGTGGGAAAATACTTCAATCAGAGGCTGGTACATACCAAAGGCCACGCAAAGCGTGCCGCCGCTGATTCCGGGCATAATGGCGCCGAAGCCCACCAAGGCGCCTTTGAGGGCCAGAAGGATATTTTCCGCAATATGGCGTTTTGAAAATGTTCTTTTGTTCATGAAGCGTTTCCGACCCACTCCAGAAAGCGCCGGAGTCCGTCCTTTCCGCCGGCAACGAACAAAATATCCCCCTCCCGGAAGACATAGTCCGGCTTAATGTTTTCAATCAAGGTGCCGTTGCTTTCAATGGCAATGATATTTAAACCGAAAAATTTCCGAAGGTTGACGGCCAAAACTGTTTTGCCGACTATTTTATTGGGTGCAATTAATTTAGATATGTTCAGGCGTTCGCTTAACTGTATGTAGTCGAGGGCCTTTGAGGTCTCCAGACGGTGCGCAACCCGGATTGCCATATCCCGCTCGGGATATACCACCTCGGCTCCGAGCTTTTCCAGTATTTCACCGTGTTCTATGCTGGTGGCCTTGGCGAGGACCTTTGGAATCCCGAGACGGACCAAATTCAGCGTCGTTAAAATGGAGATGTCCATTTGCTCGCCGATGCATACAACAGCGACGTCACAATTCTGGATTCCGGACTCTTGGAGCGACTTCCTGTCCAGGTTTTTTACCACCAGGGCATTTTCGGTAATTTCCCTGATTTCCCGGACCTTTTCCTCGTCCCGCTCCAGGACGAGAAGCTCGGCGCCGGAGGATGCAAGCTCCTCCGCCAGGGCGTATCCAAATCTTCCGAGACCGATGATTCCGTAGGTGGTGGTTTCTTTCTTTGGCTTGTTAAACATAGTTTGTCCTCCTGAAATTATCCGATGGCAATATTTCCTTCCGGATAGCTGACCCGCTCGCCCTTGGTGAAGTACCAGAGCGACGCAATGGTCAACGGACCCAGCCTGCCGATGTACATGATCAAAATAGAAAGTAACTTGCTGCCGTCGCACAATGCCGGCGTGATTCCGGTGGACAAGCCGACTGTACCAAAGGCGCTGGTGATTTCAAATAATGCGTCCATAAGAGACACGTTGGGCTCCATGGCAACCATTAGATACGTGCCGGACAGGACGACGCCGACGGCAATCAAAGTAATGACAGCCGCCTTACGAAACGCGACGGCGGGAATTGCATAGTGAAAGGCCTTTTCCGATTTGTTCGTTGCTGCGGATTTAATCCCCTGCAGGAGAACAAAAAACGTACTGGTTTTGATACCGCCGCCGGTTGATCCGGGAGAGGCGCCGATGAACATCAAAATGATCAAGACCAGCAGGCCGGCATTGGAAAACGTCCCCAGGGAGTAGGTGGAGAATCCGGCGGTTCTGGCGGAGACGCTGTGGAAAAAGGCGCCCAGCCAAGAGATGTCTTCACTGAGCTTTAAAAGGACCGTGCCGGAGATGATTAAAGCGAGGCTGACGGTCACGACGATTTTGGTGTGCATGGAAAACTTGCGCCAGTGAAAGCGCTTGCTCCACATCTCTTGGATGACCAGGAAGCCGATTCCGCCCCAAAAAATCAGACCGCATGTGACCAGATTGAGGAGGATGTTGTTTTGATACGGAATCAAATTTTGAAAATTCCCCAAAATGTCGAATCCGGAGTTATTGAAGGCGGCCACCGAGTGGAAGATGCTGATTCCGGCTGCGCGAAGGGGTGGATAGTCCTGGACGAATACAAAGAAACTGAGGATGGCTCCGGCCAACTCGAAAATCAGCGTCATGAAGAAAATGCTCTTGACAAAACGAACCAAGCCCTTCCCGGAGTCCAGATTCATGGCCTCCCGGATGAGATTTCGACCCTTCATGTTTACCTTTTTACCCATTGCCAGGATGACGCCTGCGCCGACGGCGGTTACCCCAAGGCCGCCGATTTGAATGAGAGCCATGAGAAAGAACTGGCCTAACGGCGTAAAGGTGTCTCCGGCATCTACGGCAATTAGCCCGGTCACGCACACGGCGCTGGTGGAGGTATATAACGCGTCGATATACCGAACCGTAACGCCTTCCTGAATGCTGCACGGCAGCATCAGAAGTCCGGAGCCAATTAAAATGACTGCGGCAAACCCGAACGCAATAATTCGTCCGGGAGATTGCTTTTTGATCAGCTTTATCATATCCATTCCCCATTTGTGATAAAATCATGCGGCCGGTTAATCCGCGCCGTCGAGCATTCGGTATCCCACGCCGAGTTCATTGATAATGTACGAATGTTCTCCCGGCCGGCTGCCGAATTTTTTGCGAATATTGGCCATGTTCACCTGGAGCTTTTTGGTACTGCCGTGGTCGGCGCCGCCCCATATGGCCTTGGCAAGGGCGGCGTATGTCACGACCTTGCCGGCATGTTCCGAAAGCAGGGCCACAATGTTATATTCTGTCTGCGTCAGTTTGATTTCCCGACCGCAAATCCAAACCTGCCTGCGGTCGTAGTCGATCGTCAGACCGCCGGCGGAAAATGTTCCTCCCGGTACGGCGCCCATTGCTGCGCTGTGGCGGCTATTTCTCAAAGCGGCGCGAACCCGGGCCAGCAGTTCTCCGGTTCCAAAGGGCTTGGTGATGTAATCGTTGGCGCCCAAATCCAGGGCGAAGATTTTGTCTTGTTCGGTGGTTCGGGCGGAGACCACCACAATTGGAACGACGGATGTTTTCCGGATTGCCCGAATGAACTCCAGGCCGTCCATATCAGGAAGTCCCAAGTCTAAAATGACCAGATCCGGCGCATGGGAGGAGAACATGCAGATTCCCTGGCTGCAGGTTCCGGCAGTAAGGACCTGGTAGCCGTTCGTTTCCAGAATTGTTTCCATAAAACTGCGGATGTTTGACTCGTCCTCCATCACCATGATCTTGTATTTGTTATTGCTCATGTTCCACATCCTCCGTCTCCAGGGAAAAGCGCATGACCGTTCCTTTGCCTGCCCGGCTTTCCGCTTGCATGTCTCCACCGTGGGCCCGAATGATGGTGGCACAGACGGAAAGGCCGATTCCCATGCCGTGCTTATTTCCGTCTGCGGGAGCAGGGCCCTTCCCACTATAACCTGAGAACAAGGTATTGAGCCGGTCTCTGGGGATGCCGCATCCGTCGTCGGAGATTTCAAAAACGGCCCGTGGGCCGGACAAGAAAACGCGGAGAGAAAGAAGGGAGATGTTTCCCGCGTGGAAAACCGCGTTTTCCAGAATGTTGATTAAAACCTGTTCAATCAGCATAGCGTCCATTGGAATGCTGACAAACTGATCCGGAATTTGGACCTGGACAGGCTGATTGGGATACCGTTTTTTAAATTTTACCAGAACGGCGTCAATGAGCTCCTCCAAAACAATGGGCCTTTTTACGACGGAAGCGGCGTTGCCGTCCAAGCGGGTGACGGATAACAGATTTTCCACCATCCGAATCAGCCATTCCGCGTCTTCCTTCATTTCTCCCAGCAGCTTCCAGGTTTGCTCTTTTTTCAGCCGGTCGTAGTTTTCCATGATGGCCGAGCAGGAACCGTAAATGGAGGTCAGGGGTGTCCGCAGATCATGGGAGATTGCCCGAAGCAAATTGGCCCGGACCTTCTCTCGCTCGCTCTCCGCCCGCATGCGCTCCTCCTGCTTGATCCTGGTGGTTAATGTACTGGTCATAATGGCGATACAGAGCGTGACCAGTGCGGAAAACAGGTTTTCCGGAATAAAAAAATCAAACTGGAAGAAAGGAAAAGTAAAGGCAAAATTCACAGCCAAAACGCTCAAAAGGGATGCCAGAATGCCCCAGAAATACCCCTGTGTTTTTAATGAAATTAAAAACACAGACAGTAAGAAAATCATGGGAGCAAGGGTTTGCATGGCATAGAATTTTTGCATCAAGACGATGGAGAGGAACGAAACGGAGAGGATCAGCGTCATAAGCGCTGCGTCTCTGATTTGTGTGCGGTATTTCGACATCATAGCGCCCCCGTCGAGCATTATACCAGACCTGCGGTTAAGATTTGGCTAAGATTATATGGAACATGTGTGCGTAGCTGTTGCAATAGACTGAGGGTATTGTAGCAGCAAACGGGCGGACAAGCAATCCCCAACTGAAATGGGTAGGCATATTTTGTGGAAAGACGGAACAGGGAATCTGTGGGGGAGGTTTTGAAAGCAGGAATAAAAATGTGGTTTTTGTGCATTTGAAAAGGGAGGGAAACCCATCTAAATATATCTTTTCCCTGGGCAAATGGAGGACTTGCATTTTTTGTGTGCCTATGGTAAGATTACGCAGAGTTGCCGCTTTTCTGCTGCAACCTGACGGAAGAGCCGCCGGTATTCCCGGGTGCTTTCGGTTCCGAGCGTTCTTGCGGCCGTAGGAAGTGCTCCGAACGGAAGCAGAAAGTCGGCTCTTTCTGGCACGCGCCGTCCAGGAGAGAGGCTGATATGAGCCGCTACATGGCTGCCGTGCATTTGGAGGAAATTTCATGGCCTATATTCGACGCCTTCTTCGACTCCGCTTTTTTGAGCGTTCCAACCGGCTTCCGGCAACCCGCATTATCGCGTTGGCATTTGTGGTTATTATTTTGACCGGCGCGCTGCTGCTGACGCTGCCTGTGGCTTCCCGCTCCGGGGAATCCTGCGGGTTTTTGACCGCATTGTTTACGGCGACCTCGGCGACCTGTGTGACGGGTTTGGTTTTGGCGGATACGTTTGTCCAATGGAGCGGGTTTGGACAGGTTGTCATTCTGTCCCTAATTCAAATCGGCGGACTGGGCTTTATGTCCCTGGCGTCCGTCTTTGCTTTTTCCCTTCACAAGAAGATGGGCCTCAAACACCGTATGCTGTTGGCGCAGGCGATGAGCCTGCAGGATGTGGAAGGCGTTGTCCGGCTGCAAAAGCACGTGCTGATTGGAACCTTCTCCTTGGAGGGCCTGGGCGCGGTGATTTTGTTTTTTCGGTTTCTGCCGGATTATGGTCTTTGGAATGCACTGAAATGGGGCGTTTTTCACTCCGTTTCTGCATTTTGTAATGCAGGGTTCGACATTTTTGGAGTTTTACAGCCGGGAGGCAGCCTGATTCCGTTTCAGACGGACCCGGTGGTTTGCTTGACGCTGATGGTTTTGATTGTGATCGGAGGCCTGGGCTTTTTTGTTTGGGAGGATGTGTTCCGCGCCATACGGGCCCACAGCATCCGTCACTTGTCGGTGTACACAAAGCTGGTGTTGGTTTGCACCGGTGTGCTGATTGTGGCAGGGACCGGCGTGATTTGCGCTTTGGAATGGGACAATGCCGATACCCTGGGGTCTATGACTGTGCCGCAGAAGCTGCTGGCCGGGGCCTTTCAGTCCGTGACCACCCGGACGGCCGGATTTGCCTCCGTCGATCAAGGGGCGATGCGGGAGGCTACGCGGGCGGTGTCTGTGATGCTGATGCTCATTGGAGGCTCCAGCGGCTCCACCGCCGGGGGCCTGAAGACGGTAACGGCGACGGTTCTTCTTTTGGCTGCGGTAGCCGGTGCGCGGGGAAAGAACCATGTGCAGGTGTTTAAGCGGTCTGTATCGGACTGGCAGGTACGCGACGCCATGTCCATCGCAGTTTCCATGGTGCTGTTGTGCTTTGTGGGGGCCATTGTGCTGTCGGTAGACAGCAACGTTTCGTTTTTAAATTCTCTGTTTGAAACGGCTTCTGCTTTGGGGACTGTGGGACTTACCGCCAACGTGACGCCGTTTTTGCAGCTCCCTTCTAAAATCATGCTGATCGCCTTTATGTATTTCGGACGAGTGGGAGTTTTGACGATTAGTTTGGGCTTTCTCATGGGAGATCGGGCTGCAGGCCGGTTCCGTTATGCGGAAACAAGATTGTTGATTGGATAGGGAGCGGTGTTATGAAAATGTATGTTGTGGTCGGCCTGGGCCGGTTTGGCCAGAGCATTGCGCACCGTCTGTGCGAGCTGGGCAACGAGGTTCTGGCAATCGACAAAAATTCAGAGCTGGTCCAGCAGATTTCCAATTTCGTGACCCACGCTGTGGTGGCCGATGCCCAAGACGCGGATGTGCTTCGGGCTCTGGGGGTTCGGAATTACGATTGCGCCATTGTGGCCATCGGAAAGGATCTGGCCGCCAGCGTGTTGGCTACTTTGAATTTCAAAGAAATGGGCATTCCGCTGGTGGTTTGTAAGGCACATGATGAAAATCATAGAAAAGTGTTGGAAAAGATCGGAGCGGACCGTGTGGTAGTCCCGGAGCAGGAATTTGCCAATAAGCTGGCCCAGGGGTTGTCGACCGCCAACGTGCTGGAGTATATTGAGCTGTCGGCCGATTATGGAATTTCGGAGTTTACAGCGCCTGCCGCCTGGGATGGAAAATCCCTGCGGCAGCTGAATGTCCGGGCACGGGTCGGAGTGAACATCCTCGCGGTACGCCGGGGAGAGAAAATTCAGGTCTCCCCGGATGCAGATTACGTCATTGCAAAGGGGGATACCGTGGTGGCGCTGGGTGCGTATCAGGCTTTATCTGCGGTGCAGCAGAGATGAGCCCGGAGCGGATTACCAGCCGGAGAAACCCGCTTCTGCAGCAGGTGCGCCGGCTTCTGTCCTCCCCGCGGGACCGGTTAGAAAGCGGCCTTTTTGTGGGAGACGGAACCAAACTCCTGGAGGAAGCGGTCCGGTGGGACGGGGGATTGGAAGCGGTTATTCTGACCGATACCCTCCCGGTTCCGGAGCTGCCGCCGCAGACGGCGGTGTACCAGGTTCCGGCGGATGTGATGGCGTCTATTTCCCCCATGAAGACGCCTCAAGGTGCGCTTTTTCTCTGCCGCTTGCGGCCGGCGCCTCCGTTGCGGCTCAGTCCCGGCTGCCTGATTTTGGACGGCATCCAGGATCCGGGTAACCTGGGGACCATCCTGCGGACGGCGGATGCTCTGGATGTCCCGGTAATTTTGACGCAGGGGTGTGCAGATCCCTACGGTTGGAAGACGGTTCGCGCGTCCATGGGGGCAGTGTTTCGCAGCCGACCCATGCGCGGTACCCAGGAGGAAATCCTGTCTGCCAGCAAAACCGATGGGGTCCCCTTAGCGGCTGCCGCTCTGTCCAAGCGGGCGAAGGATATCCGCCAGGCACACCTGAACCGATATGCCGTCATCATCGGCAGCGAGGGCAGGGGCGTGAGCCGGCAGTATCTGGAGGCGTGCAGCCGGGAATTGATCATCCCCATGAATCCACGTTGTGAATCGCTGAATGCGGCTACGGCAGCGGCCATTGTGATGTGGCAGATTCAGCTGGAACCAGGCGGCAGACTGGAATAAATCAAACAGGGCGGGATTGAAAATGTTGGCACATTGGATATGGCTGGCTACGAGGTCTGGAATTGGCGTGCGCAGCGCTCTGGCGTTGCTGCGCGCCTTTCCTGATATAGAGTCCTTGTACGGCGCCCGGGCAGAGGATTATGTGCAGGCGGAAGGGGTGGATTCCAAGTGCCTGGACGCCCTGTGCGATAAGTCCTTGTCGGAGGCCAACCGGATCCTGGGAAGCTGTCTGGAGAAAGGGATCCATGTCCTGACTTACCAGGACGCGGCGTATCCGACGCGCCTGAAGCATATTCCGGATCCGCCGCTCACATTATATTATCAGGGCAACCTGCCCGATTTTGACGCAGAGCCCGCCGTGGCGGTGGTCGGTACCCGCCGCGCTTCTGCTTACGGTTGTATGACGGCCCGGCGGATGGGATATCAGATCGCCCGGTGCGGCGGTTTGGTGGTATCCGGTGCAGCTGGGGGTGTGGATACTTTGGCGATGAAGGGCGCGCTGTTGGCGGAGCGGCCTGTGGTCGGTGTCCTGGGCAACGGATTGGATGTGATCTATCCCCGCTCCAACCGGGACCTGTACCGGGACGTTGCGTGCCGCGGCTGCCTGATCTCGGAATTTCCACCCGGCACGCCTCCTTTGGGCCGGAACTTTCCCCGGCGAAACCGCATCATCAGCGGTTTGTGCTGCGGCGTCGTGGTGGTGGAGGCGCCGGAGAAGAGCGGCGCACTCATCACGGCGCAATTGGCGCTGGACCAGGGCCGGGACGTATTTGCAGTTCCGGGGAATGTTGACGCGGCGTGCAGCGCAGGAAGCAACGGCCTGCTGCGGGAGGGGGCCATTGTGGCCCAGAGCGGTTGGGACGTGATGGAGGAATATCAGAGCTTGTTTCCGGAGAAGGTGGGCCCCTGGTCGGGGAAGACGCTGCTCTCTTCCTACCCCAGGGAGCTGGCGGAGCTGCGGGAGCCTCCGTATCACTTTGCACAAGAGACTCCAATAAATTCCGAAAAAAACGTTGACAATGAGGATGGAAAACCGTATAGTGAATTACAGGAGCTTATGTCAACTTTGTCCGACGATGAGCGGGCAGTGACGTCCTGCTTGACGGATGCTCTGCGCCACGTGGACGATGTGATTGCCGGCTCCGGCTTGCCGGCGGCCCGGGTTTTGGCCTCCTTGACGCTTTTGGAGGTGAAAGGCTTGGTGGTACGGCATCCTGGCAAATTTTATTCTTTGGCTCGGAGGGGAGCCGGAGAATGGTAGCATGGAGGATTGCATGGCAAAAGAACCAGCGACGAATTTAGTGATTGTCGAATCGCCGTCTAAGGCAAAGACAATTGGAAAATATTTAGGGCCCGATTATACCGTAAAAGCCTGTATGGGCCATTTGCGGGATTTGCCCAAGAGCAAAATGGGCGTAGATTTGGAGCACGATTTCCAACCGGATTACCGGCCGGTGCCCGGCAAAGAGGAGATCATTCACGATTTGCAGAAAAGTGCGGATCACTCCAATTTGGTCTACTTGGCCACAGACCCTGACCGGGAAGGCGAGGCGATTTCCTGGCACCTGAAAGAGCTGCTGGCCCTACCCGACCCGAAAGTCCGGCGGGTGACGTTCAATGAAATCACAAAAAATGTGGTGACCAGCGCCATCGAGCACCCTCGGTCCATCAATTATGATTTGGTAGATGCGCAGCAGGCGAGACGGATTTTGGACCGGATTGTAGGTTACCAGTTGAGTCCCTTGCTGTGGAAGAAGGTCCGCCGGGGCCTGTCTGCCGGCCGGGTTCAATCTGTGGCGACCCGCCTGGTGGTGGACCGGGAAAATGAAATTCGCGCCTTTGTGCCTCGGGAGTATTGGTCTCTGGACGTGACCCTGGACCGGGTGGGGAAACCGGGCTCGTTTGTAGCCAGATATCACGGCGAAGAAAAGAAACGAGAGCTGGCAAATGAAGCGGAAGTTGATGAAATTATTTCGGATATTACAGGGAAGCTGTTTACTGTAACAGGCGTCAAGAAAGCAGAGAAAAAGCGTACGGCCGCCCCGCCCTTTACCACCTCCACGCTGCAGCAGGAGGCCTCCCGGAAGCTGAATATGACCCCCAAACGCACCATGGCGATTGCGCAGCAGCTGTATGAAGGCGTGGATGTAGCAGGGGAGGGAACGCTGGGACTGATTACCTACATGCGGACCGACTCTCTGCGCCTGTCGGACGAGGCGGTCGAAGCAGCCCGGGATTTCATCTGCCGCCGGTATGGGGAGTCCTATTATTACGGAAAACCCCACCAATTTAAGACCAAAGCGGGAGCACAGGATGCCCACGAGGCCATTCGTCCCACCCATGTGGAATTGGATCCGGAGCGGATCCAGGCCTCTCTAAGCCGGGACCAATACCGGCTGTACAAGCTGATTTGGAGCCGTTTTTTGGCCACGCAAATGGCCAATGCCATTTATGACACCGTGTCGATTGACACGGAGTGCGGCGGGCATCTGTTTAAATCTTCTCATCAAAGCCTGAAGTTTGCCGGCTTTATTGCCGTGTACGAAGAGGGGAAGGATGAGGAGGTGGAGGCTGCCGGTTCTCCCCTGCCGGACCTGCAGGAGGGGGATCAGGCGTCCATCCGGAGTATGGATAAGCAGCAGCATTTCACCCAACCGCCGGCCCGGTACACCGAGGCGATGCTGGTCAAGGCCATGGAGGAGAAAGGCGTGGGACGTCCTTCCACGTATGCTTCCATCATCTCTACCATTCAGGACCGGGACTATGTGATCAAAAAGGACAAGCGTTTGGCGCCCACGCCCTTGGGCGAGGTTGTCAACGGCCTGATGATGGAACGGTTTAATGATATCATAGACGTTGAATTTACGGCCAATATGGAAAACCGGCTGGACGATGTGGAGGAAGGAAAGCGGCATTGGCAGGATATCCTGCGGGACTTCTACAAGGGCTTCCATCAGGAGATGGAGGATGCGGAAGAAGCGCTGAAGGATACCCGGCTGAAGGTTCCGGATGAAGAAACAGACGAGGTCTGTGAGCTTTGCGGCCGGAAAATGGTGATCAAAATGGGACGCTTCGGCCGCTTTATGGCGTGTCCAGGGTATCCGGAGTGTAAAAACACCAAGCCGATTGTGGAACGGATGCCCGGCCGCTGCCCCAAGTGCGGCAGCGGGATGCTGAAACGGAAATCGAAAAAGGGCTTTGCCTATTATGCCTGCGAGCGGGGAGCGGCCTGTGGATTTATGACTTGGGATGTGCCGACGGAGTTTGACTGTCCGTCCTGCGGCCAGACCATGTTTAAAAAATCCGGGCGAGGGCGCATGAAACCTTTCTGCATTAATGAAGCTTGTTCTAATTTCCTCCCGGAGGACCAGCGAGGTTACCGGCGAAAAACAGCAGAGCCGGCCCAAGGTCAGGAGGCGGAGCAGTCGGATTCGGCTCCGGTTTCAGAAGTTCCGGCTGAGAATTCGGAACCCAAAAAGAAAACGGCCGGAAAGAAGAAGAAATCTGCTGCAGCGGCAAAGACGGCCAAAGAGAATGGGGAGGCACAGACATGACGGAGGTAAAGGTCATTGGCGCCGGTCTGGCAGGCTGCGAGGCGGCCTGGCAGTTGGCCGGGCGCGGCATACCCGTCCGGCTGGTGGAGATGAAGCCGGTGAACATGACCCCCGCGCACCACAGCCCCAATTTTGCCGAGCTGGTGTGTTCCAATTCCCTGCGGGGCGACCGGCTGGAAAATGCGGTGGGCCTGCTGAAAGAGGAGCTCCGGCGATTGGGCAGTTTGATTTTAAGCTGTGCCGACGAAACGCGGGTAGAGGCCGGCGGCTGCCTGGCTGTGGACCGGGAGGGCTTTTCGGAGCTGGTTACAGAACGCATTCGGAGTCATCCCGGCATCACGGTAGAGTCGGCTGAAGTGACGCAGGTGCCTGCCGGTCCGGTCATCCTTGCCACGGGCCCACTGACGTCGGATGCGCTGTCTGCAGACATCGGCCGGTATTTTGGGCGGAAGGAGCCGCTCCACTTCTTTGATGCGGCGGCCCCGCTGGTGACCTTTGAGTCGGTGGATATGACGCGCGCCTGGTTTGCCTCCCGCTATGACCGGGGGAGCGCAGACTATATTAATTGTGCCATGGACCGGGAGGAATATGACCGGTTTTACAAAGCCTTGGTCGACGCCCAGGAGGCGGAGGTTCACGGCTTTGAGGACCGAAACGTATTTGAAGGCTGTATGCCGGTGGAAGTGATGGCCCGGCGGGGCTATGATACCTTGCGTTACGGTCCTTTAAAACCGGTGGGTCTGAAAGATCCCAAGACCGGCAAGGAGCCGTATGCCGTGGTGCAGCTGCGCCGGGATAACGCCGCCGGGTCGGTGTACAATTTGGTGGGATTTCAAACGCATCTGCGTTTTCCTGAGCAGAAGCGGGTGTTTTCTATGATTCCCGCCTTGGAGCATGCGGAGTATGTCCGGTATGGGGTGATGCACCGCAATACCTTTTTGGACTCGCCCAGGCTGCTGGACCGGTTTTATGCAGACCGCCGGGACCCCCTGGTGGCCTTTGCCGGTCAGATGACTGGGGTGGAGGGTTATGTGGAATCCACAGCTTCCGGCTGCCTGGCTGCGATTGCAATGGCGGCCAAGCTGCAGGGGAAGCAGCCGCCGGAGTTTCCCAGAGAAACGGCCATCGGCGCGATGGCATTATACATCAGCGACGAGACGGTTGCAGATTTTCAGCCGATGAATGTGAATTTCGGCATTTTGGCGCCGCTGGACCGGCGGATGAAGGGCAAAGCGCAAAAGAACCTGGCCATTTCCCAACGGGCGTTGGCGGTTCTGGAGCAAATCATACAAAGCGGAATCTAAGCAAAGAGAGGTGTCTCTCCATGAAAATCATTCTCGACGCGATGGGCGGAGATTTGGCTCCGGAGGCCGCAGTTCTGGGCGCTTTGGAAGCGCATCGGGACTTCGGAGCCGAAGTGACGCTGGTAGGCCGGGGCGAAGAAATCCTGAGCGTCATGCGAAAGCATCAGATTCAGGACCTTCCGAAGGGGCTGGAAATCTCCCATGCAGATGACGTGGTAGATATGCATGATGATCCTGCTGCCGTGGTCCACAAGCGGAAGAATTCTTCCATGATTGTGGGGCTGAAGATGCTGTCTGACGGACAGGCGGATGCGTTCGTCTCAGCAGGAAGTACAGGCGCTTTGCTCACCGGCGCGACGCTTCTGGTCAAGCGGGTCAAGGGCGTCCGCCGGGCGGCCTTTGGTCCTGTGATGCCGAACCGAGCCGGGGGTCATACGCTCATTATTGACAGCGGCGCCAATGTGGAGTGTACGCCGGAATTCTTGCTCCAGTTTGGCGTGATCGGCGCGTTGTATGTCCAAAAATCGATGGGTATTGCCCAGCCACGGGTGGGCCTTCTGAATAACGGCGCAGAGGAAACCAAGGGACCTGCTTTGCAAAAAGAGGCCCATGCTCTGCTGTCCCAGGCGGGGCAATCCGGCATCTTGAACTTTGTGGGAAATGTGGAGGCCAGGGATGTGCCCCTGGGCCAGGTGGATGTGATTGTTTGCGATGGCTATGCAGGCAATGTCTTACTGAAGTCCATTGAAGGAACGGCCATGTTCATGGGCTCGATGATGAAAAAGATGTTTCGGAAAAACTTGATTACCAAACTGGGCGCTTTGTGCTGCCGGTCCGGCATTCGGGAGATGATGTCCCTGCTAGATTACCGGGAGGTGGGTGGAACGGCTCTGCTGGGCATCCGCAAGCCGGTCATAAAGGCCCACGGTTCTTCCGATAGCCGGGCTTTTCGCAGCGCCATCCGCCAAGCGATGCAGGCGGTCCGGCAGGACATGACGCCGGAACTGGAACAGACGCTGCAGTTTTGGAACGCGAAAAAGGAGACGGTGGAGTCATGATTCGGGACTTGGAGAAGGCTTTGGGTTATCAATTTCATAACATCACGCTTTTGCAAAACGCCCTGACCCACAGCTCCTACGCCAACGAACGCTGGCGAAACGGCTTGGCCAGCAATGAGAGGCTGGAGTTTTTGGGAGATTCTATTTTGGGAATGATTACGGCGGAACATTTGTACCGCGTTTTTCCCCACCGGCCGGAAGGGGAGCTCACGAAGATTCGGGCGGATCTGGTCTGTGAAACGACGCTTGCCAAGGTGGCGGGCCGGCTCCAGCTGGGTCGATACCTTTTGCTGGGCCATGGAGAGGAGCAGGGGGGAGGCCGCGCCAGAGAGAGTATTTTGGCCGATGCAGTGGAATCGGTTCTGGCAGCTGTCTATTTGGACGGCGGCTTTGCAGCAGCCTCGGATTTGGTTCACCGGCTGATCCTCTCCGATATTCCGGCGGAGCATCCCAGGAATGTGGATTATAAAACCGTGTTTCAGGAACGGGTTCAGCAGCAAAAAAATCAGGTGATTCAGTACGAATTGACCGGAGAGTCAGGCCCGGATCATGCCAAGGAGTTTCAGGTAGAGGTGCGCCTCAATGGGACTGTGGTGGGACAGGGAAGCGGCAGCAGCAAAAAACGGGCCGAGCAGGAGGCTGCACGGTCCGCGATGGAAGCGTTGTTTCCGGGAAAATGGTAGGCTTATTTTGATATGATCTTTTGTACCGCCTCTGTGTTGCATGAGGATGGAAAAACCTGTCTGTACCGCGTGTTGCGGCATGGACAGGTTTTTCTATTTGCTTGACGAATGGAACAAGCGGTTAATTGGAGCGTGCGCGAAACTGTTTGTAGGGGACCAGATAAGCGACGCAGGTCTTTCCCTGGGTGTCCGCCTTCGATACGGGGATGGCCAGAAACCAATTGGCCATGTCCATGGTGGCAATTTCAGGAACGGTGACGGTGATTTTTGCCGCCAGGATCCCTTCCTCGGCTGCCAAATCCACCGTGTGCCGGGCCGAGCCGGTGGTGGTCACCCGGGGGACTATCAGAAGATCGTGCTCCTGGAAAAAGGCGCTGTCATAAATTTCACAGGCATCTTGTAAGGTTTGAGAACCGGCTTCTGTCAGGAAATCATCCAGGGAAGACCGATCGGTCAGATGGACCAGAGGAAGAGCGTCGTCTATCACCGTAGAACCGGGGTGACGGGCCATCAGCGCTTCCATAGCGGACTGAGAGATATCCAGCGCGCGGACCACCTGCAGCTCGGCAGGACTTGCCGGTTCTGTTTCCTCCGGCTCTGTTTCCGTCGGCATCGGGTTTCGCAAATCGCCGGGATCTACCGTGGTTTCTACCGGCTTCCAGGTCACATTTGGCTCCGTGGACGGTTCGGTTTCCGGATTTTGCGGAACGGTTGTGTCGGGCTGATTCTGGGTGCGGGACGCCTGGCATCCCGGAAGGGCCAGCATCAGTGCCGCGGTCAGACTCAGCGCGGTGAGTGTGAAGAATGTTGTGGTAAAATTCTGCTTTTTCATCAAAATCCCTCCCATTTCTGGTGTTGCCGGATGCGGCAGAACCAACCTTTGTTAATCCAGACGGATTTTTCCCGGCTGCGTTGCGCCGGACGGTCCAAAACCTCCCTACCGGCATAATCTGAAGGGAGGAGGTATGTGGTATGTTTGAAATTGCCAGCATTTTTTCCGTCCCACCGGAGGCAGCGGCCGTCATTTCCGGCGCGCCGGGCTATGAGAGCTTGACCGGGTATGTCCTGCTGTACGGGGCGCCCGGAGGCACGGTTGTGGTTGCACAGCTGGAAGGCTTGCCGTCCGGCGGTTTTTTTGCTTTGCATTTGCACCAAGGAGAAAGCTGCCGTACGATCCAGGAGGCCTTTGACGGCGCCGGACCCCATTGGGGCCTGCCGGGCCAGCTGCACCCCAATCATTTGGGGGATTTGCCGGTTCTTTTGGCCACAGAAAGCGGCTTTGCCTGGAGCGCAGTGTTTACCGGACGCTTTTTGCCAAGTCAAGCCAGGGGGCGTACCGTCATTGTCCATCATATGCCGGATGACTACCGTTCACAACCGGCAGGAGACGCCGGAGAGAGAATTGGCTGCGGCGTGATCTGGTAAACCGGGCGCAAAGGACGATTACTTCTTGTTCCGCCGCTGCCGGTAAAGCTCCCAAATTCGCTCCAGACGGAGATGCATTTCCGTTTGCCGCAGATGCGGGAAGGCTTTCAGTAGGTGGGTGTAGACCCGTCCGGGCCGTTCCAACAGGGCGTGGTACTTTTCCAGAATTTCGTCCCGCTGAGCCATGAATTCCCGTTTCCGGCTTCCCAGGGAGTTCCAAAACTCCTCTCGCTTTTCAGGCCGCAGCTTTTCCTGCCCTTTGTCCCAGAGCTCCAGGGTATGTTCCGACAAATTGCTGCCGATGCTGTCGGAAAGACGGCGCAGGCCGCGCTCCAGCTCGTCGATGGCTTGCAGGCGCTTGGGAATCTTCGCCGCCTCCAGGGCGGTGAGAATGAAATCTGTCAGGATGGTAGCTGTAAACAGGGCCAACAGGATCCAACCCGGAATCGTGGGAACCCAGGCCAACAGGCGAAGGACCATGGGATGGAAAACCGCGACGATGAAAAGGCAAGCCAAGCCCCACACGAGAGAAAACAGCAGGCACACATATCCGTTGAGATTCAGCGGCATACCGGAGTAATCCCACAGGCGGACGTGCAACAGCTTGTCGGCCAGCCAGCCTACGAAATACTCGATGATCGTCGGAACCAGCGTCGCGACCAAATAAGCTTGCAGCCAATGCGCTTGGATGGGTGCAATCAGCAAAACGGCCGCCGTGACGCCAAATCCGTATATGGGGCAAACCGGCCCCAGAAGAAAACCGCGGTTTACAAATTTCCCGGTTTTGCAAGCGGCGAAAACGACCTCGCAGCACCAGCCGGCGAAGCTGTAAAAGAAAAAAGTCCACAAAATTTGATAGAATGTCATGTCCGTTTTGCCCCTCCGTTTTTTGTATCATAACATGATCTCTCCCGCCTGTCAAATGCAGCGGGCCGGAACGCCGTCATGCCTGTTTGCCGTAAAGTGGAACGTATACCGGGCAGGTCCCGCAGGACCTGCCCGGTTGTTTGGATTGGTGTCGTGTGTATTAGATGAGCAATTGACTGTACCGCTGAAGGACAGTGGCAATTTGGGCACGGGTTGCAGTGCCTCGAGGCGCCAGTCTGCCGTCGATGCCCTGGATCAGTCCGGTGCTTACCGCCCACAGCATGGAAGGTCCGGCGAATGGACTGACTTGACCGGCATCGGGGTAGCGCTTCAGATCGCCGTCACCTTCTGTGTCTACGCCTTGCAGGGCTGCATAGCGCGCCAAGAAGGTCACCAGCTGTTCCCGTGTGACAGGGGACTCCGGACAGAAAGCCGTATCGGTGACGCCCATCACGATACCCTGTTCATATGCCCAGGCTACTGCGGCAGTGTAGTACCGTCCCTGGGAGACGTCGGTGAAGGGAGTCTTTCCGGCGGCTGCGGGGGAGCCTGCCAGACGGTAGAGGATGGTTACAATTTGTCCTCTCGTCAGAGAATTGTCGGGCCGGAACTGTGTTGCGGTCGTTCCCACCATGAGGCCTTGGGAGACTGCAAAGTCGATGCCGGCGTGATACCAGCGGCTCGGATCCACATCTACAAAATTTCGGGAGGGGCAGTGCGTCCGGTCTACAGGAATTACCATGCCGGTTTCCAGAACCAGTCCACACCGGGTGCAGACCTGATCTCCCGAATAGCCTTCCTGGGTGCAGCTGGCTTCTTTTGCGTTTTGCAGCTCCGGCGCGTGGCCCAGAGGAGCGGTGGGGGAGCAGAGGAAGCTGTGGCCGCAGGTGGCGCAGGTCTTTTGTGTGAAGCCGTAGTTGGTACAGGTAGCGGGAATTTCCTCCTCCCGGTAGTCGTGTCCCTTGGCTTTCACAAAGCTGTCCTGATAGCTGTGCCCGCAGACTGTGCAGGTGTGGTTGGTATAGCCCATATGGGTACAATCCGGCTCAACCACAGCATCGGAGTAGGTGTGCGCGGTTTTGGCGATGGGCTCCTGATAGGTTTTGCCGCAGTCAGTGCAGGTGAAAGTCATGATTCCCGCTTCTGTGCAGGTAGCTTCTTGGGTCACGGCGGCTTCGTATGTGTGGTCATGGGGCTGCACGTACGCATCCCGGTAGCTGTGTCCGCAGGTGGAGCAGGTAAATGTGGTATATCCCATGGATTCACAGGTGGGCGGCGTGATCTCAGAGACATAGCTGTGACCGGTAGCGGGGACCAGGTGGTCCACATAGCTGTGTTCGCATTGCGTGCAGGTATACGTGGTATATCCCACGGTCTCACAGGAAGGAGCGGTTACAGATTCTGTGTAGCTGTGTCCGCTTGCCGGGATGACATCGGCTTCCTGCCGGCCGCAGGAGGTACAGGTTCGGGTTTGCATCCCCGGCTGGGTGCAGGTGGCTTCCTGTTCCGTAGTCCATTGCGTCCAGGTGTGATCCAGAGCGGGGGTGTATTGATCCCGGTAGCTGTAGCCGCAAAGGGTGCACCGGTGTTCCGTATAGCCGTCCCGGCCGCAGGAAGGAGCGATTACCGTGTCGTGGAAATCGTGACCCAAGGGTTCGGTCCGGTCATCGGTGTACGTATCGCCGCAGACCGTACAGGTGTAGGTGGTGTAACCGCCTTCTGTACAGGTGGGAGGGGTCACGGCCTTTGTGTACTGGTGTCCGGCAGCATCTACCAAGTCGCGGTCTTCGGTGACGCTGCACCGGCTGCACTGGTACCGGGTGTACCCGCGCTCTGTGCAGGTGGGGGGTACGGTTTCCAGCTTCCTGCTGAAATCGTGGCCCAAAGCAGGTGTTTCCGCGCCTTCTTCTAAGAGCATGCCGCAGTCGGCGCAATAGGTATCTCCGGTGTAGCCCGGCTCTGTACAGGTGGCCTCTTTCTCGTTGCGCACCTCGGTATGGGAATGGACGCAAGCGGCTTCTTCCTCCAGACGGATGTTGTCCACGGCTACGGTCTCCGCAGAAGAGCCCCAGTCTTTCCCATAGTGGAAGGCAAATTGTACGTTGGAAGAGCAGAATTCTTCGGGAATGGACAGGCGGCAGGTGCCGGACTGGTAATAACCGCTGTCTGCTTTGGTCAAATCCGTGGCAGCGTCCCAGATGACCGTCCAGGTGGCGCCGCCGTCGGTGGAAGCTTCCACCGTGAACTGCATGGCGCCTGCAAACAGCTCATACCGGCCGAAGGCATAGTCGAACTGCAAAACCGGCGCTGTTCCGGAGAGCTGGACGGCGGGGGAGATTAGATATTCGTCTTGCTTGGCCCCGGTTCCCGCGGGCTCGGAATGGCTTCGGCTCCAGTCACCGCTTTCGTATGCATCGCAGTCAATCCGCGCGGTCTGGGTGTCGTTCAGCTGGCGGAAGCTACCACGGTACCAGGAATAGCTGGAATTGGAGCCTTGTACCTGCCAACCCCGGGAGGGGAACGTGCTGTCTTCAAAGTCCTGGGCGAAGAGAACGCCGCTTTCGGCCGGGCGGAAGGAGGCGGAAATGGTATGAGGTTCCGTGACCTGGGAGAAGGTGTACTGGTCCACGGGACCTACGCTCTGTCCGTCTACCAGGACATCGGCAATCTCGTAGCCGGCGTCGGGCGTGATGACAAAGGTTTGGCTGCCATATTCTGCTACGGAGACGCGGCCGCTGGGATCGATGGAGCCGCCCTGGGAAGCGGACGCATCGATGATGTACCCCTCTGCAGGATTCCCGCCCACGGCGGAGAGCTTCAGGTTGTCTACCGCAGCGATGCCGCTTCCGCTGCCCGCCGGGCGGGTATACCGGAAAGCGAACCGGACGCCGGACTGACAGAAGGTTTCGGGAATCTCCACGTTGGCCAGGCCGGTGATCACGTAATCGGACATGGAAGAGGGCAGGGTGTCCAAAGCGTCCCACAGCTTCGTCCAGCTGCTGCCGTCCAAGGACGCTTCCAAAGTAAAGGTAAATTCTCCGCCTTTCATGCCATAGTAGGGATAGGCATATTCAAAGTCCAGCTGAGTCTGGGTGGTACCGGACAAATCAATGGCCGGTGTCACAAGCCGTTCGTCCTGGGCAGCTTCACTGACATAGTCCGCCGATACGTAGGCGTTTTGTGAGCCGTTCAGATAGACATAGGCGTACTGTTTCCAGGTAAAGCTGGGGTTCGTCGTTTCCACGGTCCAACCGGCAGGTGGAAATTCCGACCCTTCAAAATCCTGCTCGAACAGAATTTGCGGCTTTTCGGCAATGGATTCAAAGGTGGCCAGTAGATAATAGGACTGATCGATGTGGGAAATCGTATATTCTTCTGTGGCGTCCACCGTCCGTCCATTCACCTGAAGCTTCACCAGCTGATATCCTTCCGCCGGAGTCAGAGTAAACGTCTGGCTGCCGCCGGCCGGCACCAAGGTGTCGCCCTCCGGCGAAATGGAACCGCCCTCTGTTGCGCTTGCACGCAGGGTATAGCCGGACTCTGTTGTGGAGCCGGGAGCGGTCAGCCGGATGTTGTCCACAGCTACGGTATCTGCATAGGCGCCTACAGATTTGTGGTAATGGAACGCCAGCTGTACGTTCCGGCCCTGATACTGCTCGGGGATTTCCAGCGTGCAGGAGCCGGATTGATAGGCGCCTGTACCGGCGTCGGTCAGGTCTTCTGCGCCGTCCCAGATCGGCGTCCAGGTGGCGCCGCCGTCTGTGGAGGCTTCCAACGTAAAGGCCATGCGCCCTGCGAACAAAGCCGAGCGGCCGAAGGCATAGTCAAAGGTGAGCGTTGCCGTGGCGTCCGGAAGCGCCACCACAGGAGAAATCAGATATTCGTCCTGCCGGACGCCGCCGGTCCAGGTATCTTCGTCATACAGGTCGCAGTCTACCCGGGCGGCATAGGAGCCGTTGAGGTTGGTGTACTTGGACACGTACCAGGTGTAATATTTGCTGCCGGTATCGGTCGTTTGGACGGTCCAACCCTGGGAGGGAAGCGTACCTTCTTCGAAATCCTGGTCCAATAGGACTTGCTGGCCTGCAGAGGAAGCAGGCGCGAAAGAGGCCTCCAAGGTGTGGTCCACACCGACCCGCTCAAAGGTGTAATAGGAAATCGGTCCCAGGTCTACGCCGTCTACCGTGACGGAATCGATTACGTAATTCTCGTCCGGCGTAATGGAGATGGTTTTGCTGTTTCCCTTTTTGACCAGAACCTCTCCGGCAGGAGAGACGGAACCGTTGGCTCCGGCGGAGGCGTGCACGACGGCGTAATCCTCCAGCAGATCCGCGTAGACCACAATGTTGTCTATGCTGATCATGGCGCCGTCTTTTCCTTGATAGACAAAGGCAAACTGAAGATTCCGGCTACCCTGGAATTCCTCCGGGATGGTGACCTTGGCTTGGGTATTGGTCCAGTCGGCAAACACACCGGCCTGCCACAGATTCCAAATCTCCTGCCAGCTCTCTCCTCCGTCCTGAGAGGCCATGACCAACAGATTGCAGTGCTTATAATAAGTGGTGAAGGCATACACGGTGTTGAAATCAAACACCATATGGACCTCGGTTTGCCGCCCGCTGATATCGATGGCGGGCGTGATGAGCCATTCATCCTGCTCAAAATTTTCATCGTAGCTGCAGGTGGCCATGTAGTCTTCATCCCGGTACCACGTCTCCAGGGACTGCCCGCGGGACTGGGTGCTCCAGCCCTCGGGAAGCCAGGCCTGATTGAAATCCTCTTCCCACAAAATATCCGTCGGTACCACGTCGGCGTAATCGTCGCTGTTGCCGTTGGCCTGCAGCGTGTAGGCCTTGGAGTTTCCGGCGTAGTCGTGAATCACCAAGCCGATGCGTTCGCCCATCCCGGTGATGTCTACGTCTTTCAATACAGTCGTCGCGCCGGCGGTGGGTTCCGCTACGCCGATCACCTGGAATTCCTTGCTGTATTGAGAATCGGTGAGAACCACGGCAGAGACGTATTGATTATCGGTCAGAGTCAGCGTAGCGTAATACCGTCCTTCCGATTCCCGGACGGTCATCTCCGTGACCTCCGGCTCCTGGGTGTCGATGGTAATGGGGAATTCCCAGCTGGAGCGCCGGTTGTTGGATTCGTGGGCGTCAAATACCAGATCCGCTTCAATCTTCACGGTGGCTTTGGCATTGTTGGGCAGAGCAGATCCCCGCTCGTCGGTGCCGTACCAGGGATCGATGGCGTCGTACTCGTCGACACCGGCGGGAACAATCTGGAAGTAGCCGCTGTTGTAGACTGATTTCGGCTCATATTCTACATTTTTTGAATAGTATACGGTGCCGTCGCTTCCCGTGATGGTATACCGGAAGTTTCGCGCGCTGCGCAGCAGGCCGGTATACACATAGGTCAGGCTGTCCATGAAGTCGTCGTCATTGGGCGATATGGCATTTCGGTCTGCCAAATATCCCATCCCCAGGGCGTAGTTGTTGTCGCCCAGATAGGTGTTGGTATATCCCTCCAGAGAAGAGCACACGGCGGAGTTGGGGTAGGTTTGCGCTTGGGTGGTTTCCCCATCCAGCTCTTCATAGTAGAATCCGGCGTCGATGCTGGGCGCCTCGGTCCAGTCGCCGTAGAAGGCCAGGAAAGGCGCGTGTAGGGCAATACCGTCACAGGAGGTACCGTCCGGATTTACCGGCTCCAGGACAGCCCACCCCTCTACGTAGGCGCCGTGTTCAAAGGCCGACAACGTCTGCTGAGGATCGGTGAGGGTGACCGTGATGGTGACCTCAGCCTGTCCGCCTGCCGGGACGGTGACCAGGTCGTTTGGCCAATTGGTGGTGTAGGTGTGGGGCAGCGCGACCGAGGTCTCCGTGGTTGTCTGTACGGTTTGGCCGTCGGCTGTGAAATAAGGCGCGGTCCCGTCGGTTAGGACGATGGGGGAGGCCTGGTAGGTGAGCGCCTCGCTGCCGGTGTTGTGAATGGTGACCGTCAATTCGTACACGCCGGTACGGGTGGGGTCATCCAGCAGCTCCAGCTTGGGCCGCTCCATTCCGCTTACGGAAAGGTAGGCCGGAGTTTTGGCGGCGGCGTTGATGTCCATGAGACCGGCGCCCTGTTTTCTGGGAGATACCGGGGTGTCTCCATCGTAGACGATGGAAGAGGTGCACATCAGCAGGGTATCTACCATATCCTTTTGCTCTCCGGCAGAGAGCTCCGGAAAGCGGTCCATTACGGCGCCCTTGACGATGGCCATTCCTCCTGCCACATGGGGCGAGGCCATGGAGGTGCCGCTCATCAGCTCGTACCGGTTGCCCGGCACAGCAGAATAAATGTTGCCGCCGGGGGCGGACAGCTCCGGCTTCAGTGTCAGCTCCGAAGTTGCGCCCCAAGAGGAAAAGTCGGACATGCCGGCCACAGGAGAGGTGACGACGGCATCTTCTGTGGCGATGGTCAGAACTTTTTCCTCCTGTTGCGCCAAATACGCCCCGTCGGCCTGGGAGATGAAGGCGACCGGTATGGTCCAGGCGGTGATGGACATATAAACCATACCCGGCTGGTTGTTATAGACAATCATACCGATGGCGCCGGCCTCCTGGGCAGCCCGGGCCTTTGCCTCGTAATAGGAGCCGCCCCGCTGTACGACGGCGATTTTTCCCCGGACATCCAAGCCCAGATAGTCTTCCTCCGCGCCGGTACCGGGGACCATGACGTAAGACAGAGGCCCGTCGGCCAGGCTGCGGAAGGGATAGTCCCGGGTGACGGCGCCGGTTTCTGCGTCATAGCCGTCATAATAGCAAATATTCCGCCCGGCTACGGTGATGTAGGGGGAGAGAATGCCGCAGTTTTCCACGCTGGCAATGGCCAAGGACTCGGCATAGGTGGCCGGCTCGCTGGCATTGCCGTAGTCCGGGTTGGAGGTCAGCGCGCGGCCGCCGTAACTGTTGTTGTAGGAGGCGCTGTAGTCGTTGCCCACAGCCACGGCCATGGAAATGCCGGATTCCCCCACCCGGTTGAACACCTGCACCAGATTCATCGTCCACGCGTCCTGGGACTCGTATTCAATGAAGCCGCAGGGGGAGCCCAGGCTCATGTTCACGGCGTCTACGTCCAAAGCGATGCAGTCTTCCAGGGCTGCCAGCACGTCGTCGTAGGAGGCGCCGCCGGAGGTATTGAAAACCTTCATATTGAAAATCTGGGCCTCAGGCGCTACGCCCATAATGTCATCCTTTACCCCGTCGTTTCCGCCGGCAGTGGCGGCTACGTGGGTTCCGTGCTCGCCGTCGGAGGCCGGGGGCGTACCGTCGGTGTCTTTGTCGCCGTAATCAAACTGGAAAGGAATTTTTTCGCTGTGGTATAAGGTAGAAGCCCCGATTCCATATGAAATGGACTCGCATTGCAGGTCCTCCCGATCCAGGATTGCCTGCAGCTCCTGCCGGGTCAAGCTGGGGCTTTCCGGCGCATCCCGGAAAATTTCGTGGTTCATGTCCACGCCGGTGTCCAAGATGGCGATGCGCATGCCTTCTCCGTGGTAGCCGGTTTCATTGAACATTCCGCCCCCGACCATACTGTTGCTGGTGCTCATCATGGGCATGAGTTCAAAGCTGGGAGCCAGAAATGCAGAGGTTACCTCCGGCATTTTCCGGATTTCCTGCAGCTGTCCGTAGGTCACGGTGGCAGAAAAACCGTTGACCAGGGTTGTGTAGGAATACCCGACCGTGAGGGGAGCGCCGTGTAAAATCCGGCGGGATATTTCTGCCTGGACGCCGGCCTGCTGTGCGCTCATCTGCTGCCGGGCTGTATGGGAGATGGTTTCACCGTGGAAACAGCTGTCATCCAGCAGGATGATGACTTTGACGAGCTGGTCGTCCGAAAGCGGCGTTTCCGGCTCAATCACTTGCGCTGTGCTGTCCTTCTGTCCCAAGGACATGAGCTCCGTCTGCGTTTCTGCCGGCCGGACCCGGCCGGCGGCGTCTGCTTGGCCGGCCCTTGTGGTCGAGGGCAGCCAGGTCAGAATCATTGCCAATACGAGCAGCCATGAACAGAGTCTTTTCATGTCAAAACCTTCCTTCTTTTCTTATTTCGGATCTCGTCCCAGAAGCATATTGCTTCTATGCGCAATATTATACTGCACCTTCTCGCATTTTTCAACCCATTTCTTGGAAAATGTAAAAAAGAAAAAAAGAGGAGATGGCTTTGCACGAAAAAGGACGCCGCAACTTCGGCGGCGTCCAGTCAGGAGCTGTGCATCGTGTGTGTTACCTGGTGTTTTGGCTACCGGTGCAATCCTGCGCCGGGGGTTTGGGTCTTGTTTCCTCCGGTTTCCCAACCAGAAGCTGCCGGACACCGGATAAAAAGGTGGAAATGCTATCCCGATTGGTGGTGTAGTAATATCGGGACTGTTCCTGCTCCCGAGTCAGAAAACCGTATTGAAACAGTGTCATGAGAATGCGGGACATGTGGCCGGGATTGATATTCATGTCCTCGGCCAGCTTCTGACAATAGGACCGTTCCGCCCCCAGACGTTGAAGAACCTCAAACTTGCTTTTATCGCTGATGGAGCGGAGGATGGCGCAGGTGCGCTCTACGCTACCGCCCACCTTCCGGATGGTACTGTGAATGGTAACGGCGCAGCCGATGATAAACGTGCTGCAGCCCCGGCATGCCACGGAGTATTCTCCCTCCAGATCGTACAGGATGCCGGTGCAGTTCATCAGCGAGAAATGGATGCGGGTTTCTGCCTGCTGGGGGAGATTTTCTTTTGCCTGGGCAATGAGCTGAACCAGCTGGGAAGGGGAGGTGCCGTGAAACTGCTCCTGCCAATATGCCGCAGTGGTATCCAGAAGCCAGCTTTCCTGCTCCAGCAGCGCTTGCAGCCGCAGGGCATACGGACGAATCAGCTCCACCAAAGTGTCAAGAAAAGCGTCATAGTGCGTCAGCATTTGCAGGATCTCCATTTTGTACTCCGCCGGATAGTTCAGATCGCACATCTGATCCACCAAGCCTGTGGGAGTCTGCTCCGGCGCCAAAGGACGAAACTCCAGGCCGGACATGCTCACTCCTTTGATCTGGAAACCATGCCGCTGCATTTGAGCCCAACGTGCTTTGAGAGCATCTGCTTCCCGGTCCAGATCCGGAAATTCGTACAGAAAAAAGGACAGGGTCATCACTTTGGCCAGGCAGAGATTGTCCCGAACCGCATCTGTTTCAAAACGGCGGAAAAATCGCTGCATCGGTCGGCTTTGCACCTGCAGCCCGGCGCAGGCCTCCTGGGTAATCCGCTCCAGGCAGTCCAGCTTCCGAGCGAAAATAGCGGGGAAGGCGCTGCCATATAAATGCGCCATGGATTCGGCTATGTCGTGAAAGGAAATGCCGTTGATGTATTTATAGAGCATCTCTATCGCCTCATATAGCAGCAGGGCTTTTCTTTCTATTAATTCTGTCATCCAACTTCCTCCCCATTTTTAATCTGACTGGATTATCGTATCATAGATCAGACTGACCTGCAAGCGCAGAATCTTAAAAATTTCCGCCGGAAAACCTGCGCCGGGGATTCCCAGACGGGGAAATGAAATCCCCTTCCACAAAAGGTGGCTGTAGAATTTTCTGTTCCGGTGTGCTATACTATGAAAAAATGAAAAAGGAACCAAGCAAGTTGGAGTTCCGTTACGGTGTACACATGGACCGCCGGATGCGCGGTCCGCGTGGCTCGGGAGGGGAGAAAAGCATGTACCAGCCTTTGGCGGATTTCATTCGCCCGACTACCCTGGACGATGTGGTCGGGCAGGACCATATTTTAGGGCCCGGCGCCATACTCCGGCGGCTCATTGAATCCGGAAACATTCCAAATCTGATTTTTTACGGGCCCTCCGGTACGGGGAAAACCACGGTGGCCAATCTCATCGCCGAGCGGACAAAAAGAAAGCTGTACCGGCTGAATGCCACCACAGCTTCTACTGCAGATATTAAAGAAATTGTCTCTCAGCTGGATACGTTGATGGCTCCGGACGGCGTGCTGTTGTACTTGGATGAGATTCAATCTTTTAACAAAAAGCAGCAGCAATCCTTATTGGAGCACATCGAAAACGGAAAAATTACCCTGATTGCCTCTACCACGGAGAATCCGTATTTCTATATTTTTAATGCGATCCTGAGCCGGTCCACCATTTTTGAGTTCAAGCAGCTCAAGGCTCCGGCGGTCAAAAAAGCCATGAACCGGGCGATTGCCCTGTTAGCGGGCCGGACAGGGCGTTCCGTAACGGCAGAAGACGGGGCGTTGGACTATATTGCGGAAGCCTGCGGCGGCGACCTGCGCAAGGCTTTGAACGCTGTAGAAGTTCTCTTTTCTGCAGCAGATCCCCAAGCCGAAACGCTGACTTTGACCCTGGCGGACGCCGAGGCTGTTGCGCAGCGTTCCGCGATGCGCTATGACCGGGACGGGGATCATCACTATGATCTTCTGTCGGCGCTCCAAAAGTCCATTCGCGGCTCGGACCCCGACGCAGCGGTTCACTATCTGGCCCGGCTTCTGGAGGCGGGGGATCTGATTTCCGCCTGCCGCCGGCTGATGGTGATTGCCTGTGAGGATGTGGGGCTTGCCTATCCGCAGATTATCCCCATTGTAAAGGCCTGTGTGGATGCGGCAAACATGCTGGGTATGCCGGAGGCCCGGATTCCCCTGGGCGATGCAGCGGTTCTAATGGCCACGTCCCCAAAATCCAATTCGGCTCATATCGCTATGGATCGGGCGCTGTCGGATGTGCGCCGGGGAAAAGGCGGCGATTTTCCCCGGCACCTGCAAAATGTACATGCCGACTCCTATACAATGGAGCGGGAGCAGGGGTATTTGTATCCCCACGATTTTCCCCATCACTGGGTGCGCCAGCAGTATTTACCCGACGGGCTGGTCGGGACGGTTTACTATGAATATGGTCCCAACAAACTGGAGCAGGCCGCAAAGCGTTATTGGCAGGAAATTAAAAAACCGTGACGGCGGCGCTGCCCGGCGCATACTCCCATCGGTCCAGGCGGCCCACGGTGCGGTAGTACCGCAGCAGCTGAGGCGGAACATGGCGGGAATCCAGTTTTTCCAAGACCGTCAGTTTCATTTTCTGCTTGTCCGGCAGAATGGAGCGGATGTATACGCTGACCAGTTGACCGGGGGTCAAGCTGTCGTCCGGCTCGGCAAGACCGGATAGATTGGGCGTCAATTCAATAAAGACGCCGTAGGGCTTGATGCTCCGTACAATACCTGTGACGGCCTGTCCGGCCCGAAATCCGGCGGCATTTTCCGCCCAGGTACCCAGCAGCTCCCGATGCGTTAGATTGATTCTCTGAGCTTCTCGATCCAGAGATAAAATGGAGACATAGATCTTCTGCCCGGGTGAGAAGCGCTGATTGCAATGGGTGATCCGAGAGACGGAACACCGCTCGATGCTCATCAATGCTGTGACGCCGCATCCGATGTCGCAGAAGGTCCCGAAGCTGGCGGGGTTTTGTACCACAGCCGGGAGAATATCTCCAGGTTGTAGGTGGGTGAAGAAATAGTCCAGCGCTTCTGCCTGGGCGCCCCGCCGCGTGAGCAGAACGGTACCGTCGGAGGTAAACCCCAAAACCTGAAAGCAAACCGGCTTTCCCACCCGGGACAAGATGGCGATTTCCCGGGCGCTGCCGTCGGCAATGCCCAGAGCGGTTTCCTCCCGGGGGATCAAACCCCGGAGGCAGCCCAAATCCACCACCAGGTTATGAAATTCGTCGCATTTGATACACATGGCCTGAAAGATTTCCCGGCTCCCCCCGGCCCGGCGCAGCACCTCGGGGGTGGGGATGGGCTGATTTTGAAGCCCTTCCGGACGATAGGTCGGCATATAGATTCCCTCGCTTTCAAAAATCCGATTTGCCCCATTCTATGCCTGCGTTCTTCGGGCTATGCCGAAAGGAGATTCATATGGATATTCAGCTGAACGACATTCTGGAAATGAAGAAGCTCCATCCCTGCGGGGAAAAAAGGTGGTTGGTGCTGCGCACCGGAATGGACTTTCGCCTGCGCTGTCTGGGCTGCGGCCGGGAGGTCATGACGCCCCGATTCAAAGCGGAAAAAAACATTCGCGCCGTATTTCGCAACGGAGATCCGGTCATGAAAAAATAAGACTGCAGAAGGATCAAAAAGGAGGCGGGTGAACTGTGGGCGGACGTCCCCATATTCCGACTAATTGCTATTTTCAGGGCTGCTACAACCCAGAGCTGGAACAGGAAATCAAAAAGTGCAAGGAAAAATGCTTTCGATATAATCAACTATCTCCGGTTGACCTGGATGCCCAGAGAAACATGCTCGCAGAGATACTGGGAGAAATGGGAGACCATGTGATCATTACGCCGCCGTTTTGGTGCGACTACGGCTATCACATAAAAATCGGCAACCGGTTTTACGCAAATCACAATATGATCATAACCGATGGCGCAAACGTTACCTTTGGGGACGATGTATGGATTGCGCCGAACTGCTGCTTCACAACGGCGGAGCATGCCGTGGATCCGGAGCAGCGGAAAGCCGGAATCGAGGTTGCTAAGCCGATCACAATTGGAAATTGTGTCTGGATTGGCGCGGGCTCCACAATTCTTGCAGGCGTTACCATTGGAGACGGCGCCGTGATTGGCGCAGGAAGCGTCGTCACCAGGTCAATTCCCGGAAATGTGGTGGCAGTGGGCGTTCCCTGTAAAGTGCTCAGAGAAATTACCCAGGAGGATAGCAGACGGTACCCGATGTATGAAAACGGCATGGGTTAAATTGAAGCATCGGCATTCTGCCGGGAAAAACTCTTCGACGGGATCTGGGACAGCCTAGCCTGATTCGGCTGGAAAATTTGGGACGCCGTTGGGAAAGGGGCTGCGTTTTCCATAAGCATACCGGTTCTTGACTGAGACGGGCCGCATTCTCCTTTGGGGATTGCGACCTGTTTTTTGTCCCGGGACGGCTATACTAAAGGGCATCAAGACCAGGGGAAAGGCAACGGCACGGAAGGGGGAGACGTTTTGAAGGTGTATCTGGATCTGGTGGTGCTCTTAAATTTTGCAGTCAATTACGGCTTGCTTCGGGCCACGGCTCAGCTCACCGGCGCACGGGCAGCGCCCTGGCGATTGGGAGCCGGTGCCGGAATCGGCGCTGTATATGCAGGCGCCTGTGTTTTGCCGGGGCTTGGCTTTCTGGCAGGCAACCTGTGGCGGGTGGTGTTTTTGGGGCTGATGGTGGCGGCAGCCTTTGGTTTTGGCCGGCAGCAGCTCCGCCAGGGACTTTTGTTTTTGGGTCTCAGTCTGGCCTTAGGGGGATTGGCGCTGTGCCTCCAGCTGCGGAGCTTTTGGGCGCTGGTTTTGGGAGCCGGTTTTCTGGTTCTTTTGTGCCGCCTGTTTCTCCGCGGGGGAATGGGACACGCCGGTCAGCTGGTACCGGTGTCCATCACGCTGGGAAACAAGCAGGTGCAGCTTACAGCGCTCCGGGATTCCGGCAATACGCTGTCCGACCCCTTCAGCGGGCAGAGCGTTTTGGTCGCGCAATGTGACGCGGCGGAACGCCTGTTACCCATCCAGCGGGAGCAGCTTCGGGATCCCAGTCAGGCGATGACGACATTGCGCAGCCGGGCGCCGGCTGTAAAGTGCCGCTTGATTCCTTACCGGGCAGTCGGAGCCGGTGGCCTGCTTTTGGCGGTGCAGTGCGACCGGGTGACCATTGGGGGCAGGCCCGCCGGATCTCTGGTGGCTTTTGCGCCGGACCGGTTGTCGGCGGCGGGAGAATATGAGGCTTTAACAGGAGGGGGACAATATGCGTAAATTTTGGTTTTGGTTGTTGCAGCGTTTGGGCCTGTGGAAGACCGGCAGCATTTACTACATAGGCGGCAGCGACGTGCTGCCCCCACCCCTGCCTTCTGATCAGGAGCAGGAGTACCTGGTTCAGATGGAGGCGGGGGACTCGAAAGCCAAAAGCGTACTCATTGAACGGAATCTCCGGCTGGTGGTCTATATTGCCCGGCGCTTTGAAAACACAGGGGTGAACATTGAGGATTTGATCTCCATCGGCACCATTGGTTTGATTAAAGCCGTGAGTACGTACCGGCGGGAGAAAAACATCAAATTGGCTACCTACGCGTCCCGTTGCATTGAGAATGAGATTTTAATGCACATCCGGAAGATTGCCAATCAGAAAACGGAAATTTCTCTGGACGAACCCATCAATACCGATTGGGACGGCAACGAGCTGCTGCTCTCCGACGTTTTGGGAACAGACGGAGATTTGATTTCCCGCCCCCTGGAGGATATGGTGGACCAACAGCTGTTGAGAGAGGCGTTGGAGCGGCTTCCGGAGCGGGAGAAAAAAATTGTCATTCTTCGCTTTGGCTTGGCGGGCCGCCGGGAAAAGACGCAGAAAGAAGTGGCGGACCTGATGGGAATTTCTCAGTCCTATATCTCCCGCCTGGAAAAACGAATTATGACCCGCCTGCGCCGGGAAATCTTGAAGCAGACTTCGTAAATTGTACAGCTTTTGCGACATTGTAAACGTATCCGGAAAGCGCCTGCCTGCCGGGTGAATACCCCATCGGTATTCATCCGGCAGGCAGGTCTTTTTTAGGTTCCGAACGGCGGCTTGACAGCGTGTGGGAATGTGCTATAATAGTTGCGCACGCAACAGTTGCATATGCAACGAGATCAGTAGAAGGAGGCGGGTGTCAAATGTCCCTTTTTATGAGGGAGCTGGATTCGATTGCCCGGTGCGCGGCGCAGTACCGGGCGGAGCAGCTGGCGCCTCTGGGGTTAAAGTCCTGTCATGCCAGTTATTTGCTGGAAATCTGTAGTTGCCCCGGAATCTCTCAAGAGCAGCTGGCCCGAAGAACTTATTTTAGCAAGAGCAGCGTGGCCCGTCAGCTTGCCGTTTTGGAGGAGGCGGGCTTTGTCCGGCGGGTTTGCTCAGACAGCGACCGGAGGGTGACGAGGCTGTATCCGACGGACCAGGCGGAGGCTGCCCTTCCGGAAATTCGACGGGTTTTGGGCGAGTGGGAAGCCTGGATCACTCAGGACCTGACGGAGGAAGAACGCGACGGCTTGAAGAGAATTTTAGAGAAGCTGAAAAACCGGGCCGCAGTTCGTACCGGCCAGGGTTAGGGGGGAATTTCATATGACAGGTTTGCGTCGGTATATTCGCCCCTATTATGGCTATATTCTCCTGACGATGCTCATTAAGTTCTTTGGCGCTCTGGTGGAGCTGTTGATTCCGTATTTATTGGAGACCATTTTGGATGATGTCGTGCCGACCGGAAGCCGCAGCGGGATTCTGCTGACCGGTGGAGCGATGGTGCTCTGCGCGCTGCTGTGCGTGTCGTCCAATATTGTGGCCAACCGCATGTCCGCCAAAAGCGCGGGGAACATCACGCTGGCTTTGCGTCATGACCTGTTTCAGCGTCTGGATACCCTGTCTGCCAGACAGCTGGATCGGCTGACGCTGCCTTCTGCGGTGTCGCGCTTGACCAGCGATACTTATAACGTCAATCAGCTCCTGGCCCGCATGCAGCGGCTGGGGGTTCGGGGGCCGATCCTGCTATTGGGCGGCGTGTGTATCACCCTGTACATGGACGCGGGACTGGCAATGGTGCTCATTGCCACGCTGCCTTTGATTGGGGTCCTGGTATATTTTGTTACAAAAACCAGCGTTCCCTTGTACACCAAGGAGCAGGGGGTTCTGGACCGGATGGTTCGGGTGGTTCAGGAAAACATCACCGGCATCCGAGTGATTAAGGCGCTGAGCAAAACGGAATATGAGACCAGAAGATTTGGTGAAGTCAACGGGAATCTGTGTGCCGTAGACCGAAAGGTCGGCGGGATTACGGCGCTGACCAACCCGACGGCTACGTTGATTTTGAATCTGGGGCTTACCGGGGTGGTTCTATTAGGCGCTTACCGGGTAAACGGCGGCCTGACCCAGCCCGGGGTTATCATTGCGTTTTTAAACTACTTTACCATGATCCTCAACGCGATGCTGGGCGTCACCCGAATTTTCATCATCTGGTCCAAGGGCGAGGCCAGCGCCAAGCGGGTTGTGGAAGTGCTCAACCTGCCGCAAGACCTGGCGGTGGAGACCGGCGGGGAGCGGGCGACGGGATATTTGGAGTTCCGCGATGTGAGCTTTTCTTATAATCATGTATCCGATAATCTCTCTCATTTGAGCTTTACCCTGGAACGCGGTCAAACTCTGGGAATTTTGGGCGCCACCGGGAGCGGAAAGACGACCCTGGTGAATCTGCTCCTCCGGTTTTATGATCCGGACCAGGGTGCGATATTTCTGGACGGGCGGAATCTCAAGAGCTATACGCCGGAGGAGCTGCGCCCGAAATTTGGCGTGGTTTTTCAAAACGACTTCATCATGGAGGGGACCCTGGCCGGAAACATCCAATTTTGCCGGAAGCTTCCCCCGGAATCCCTAGATCAGGCGGCCCGGATTGCACAGGCAGACTTTATTTTCCGCAAGGGGATGGACCATCCCGTGGCAGTCCGGGGCAACAACTTGTCCGGCGGTCAAAAGCAACGGCTGGCCATTGCCCGGGCGCTGGCGGGAAAGCCGGAGCTTTTGGTTTTGGATGACGCCTCCAGCGCCCTGGATTACCGGACGGACGCCGCCTTGCGCCAGGCTCTGCGCCGGGATATGGCCGGCGTCACCCAAATTATTGTGGCCCAACGGATCAGCAGCTTACGCCATGCGGATCTGATTCTGGTGTTGGAGGAGGGGCGCGTCATCGGCCGGGGAAACCATTCGAGCTTATTGCGCACCTGTCCGGCTTACCGGCAGATTGCCGAAACGCAAATGGGTGCGGAAGGAGGTGGAGATGTATGGCAAACCGATCCGGCTTAAATGAAACCGGACTTCGCGGCCGGGGGAGCGAGATCCGGCAAATGCCGACCCGTAAGCGGGGAGAGATTCTGCTTCGCTTTTGGCGCTATCTGGGGCGGAACCGGCTTCTGCTGGCGCTGGCTGTATTTCTCTGCCTGGGTTCCAGCACGCTGTCTCTGGTGGGTCCCCGCCTGGCGGGGGAAGCCATCAATGCAATCGCAGCCGGAGCAGGCCGGATTAATTTCGACCTGGTGCTAAACCGCGTAGTGACCATGGCGGTGACCTATACGCTGTCGGCCGTCATGTCCTATGGGCTGTCCCGGGTGATGATCCATCTCTCCCGGCAGGTGGTCTGGCAAATGAGAAGGGACGTATTTGAAAATTTGGCGCATTTGCCGGTGGGCTTTTTTGACCGGTATCAGACAGGCGACATTTTGAGCATCATCACCTACGACGTGGATACGGTCAATCAGTCCCTTTCGGCGGATCTGCTGCAGGTTCTGCAAACGGTGGTGACGGTGGTGGTATCCCTGGTTATGATGCTGTCGATTGCACCGGAGCTGGCGCTGATTTTCTGTGTGACCATTCCGCTGACCGTTCTGTTCACCCGGTACATTACCACCCGGGTGCGGCCCCTCTTCCGGCGCCGTAGCGCGGCGCTGGGCGAACTCAACGGCTTCACCGAGGAAATGATGAACGGGCAGAAAACCACGAAGGCGTACGGCCAGGAGGCGGCGGTTCTTGAAGCGTTTGACGAAAAAAACCGCAAAGCGGTGGACGCCTATACTGCGGCGGAGGCCAACGGGACCATTGTGGGGCCCTCGGTCAACTGCATCAACAATCTCTCCCTGACCATGGTCTGTGTATTCGGGTCGCTTCTGTACCTGTCCGGCGGCATACAGCTGGGAGATCTTTCCAGCTTTGTCCAGTACTCCCGGAAGTTTTCCGGCCCGATCAACGAGGTGGCCAACATTGTGGGCGAGCTGCAAAGCGCCTTTGCGGCGGCAGAACGCGTGTTTGGACTAATGGATGCCCAGCAGGAACCCGCCGATGCGCCGGAGGCCCGGGAACTGACGAATGTACAAGGAGCCGTTGCTCTGGAGCAGGTGACATTTGGCTACGATCCGCAAAAGCCGGTCATTCAGGACTTTGATCTTTGCGCCAAGCCCGGCTCTTTGGTGGCCATCGTTGGCCCGACCGGGGCGGGAAAGACCACCATTATCAACCTTTTAATGCGGTTTTACGATGTGCAGAAAGGGAGTATTCAGGTGGACGGGCAGGAGATTCAGACCGTGACCCGGTCCTCCCTCCGGCGGGCTTACAGTATGGTGCTGCAGGATACCTGGCTGTTTTCCGGTACAATTTTTGAAAACATTGCCTATGGCCGGGAAAACGCCACCCGCCAGGAAGTGATTGCCGCAGCCAAAGCCGCCCGGATTCACAACTTTATCATGGCGTTGCCCGACGGCTACGATACGGTGCTCCAGGATAACGGCGCCGGGATCTCCAAAGGCCAGCGGCAGCTTTTGACCATCGCCCGGGCGATGCTCTTGGACAGCTCGATGTTAATTTTGGACGAGGCGACCTCCAATGTGGATACTCAGACGGAGCAGGAAATTCAAGCTGCGATGGAAACCCTGATGGAAGGAAAGACCTGCTTTGTCATTGCCCATCGGCTGTCCACCATTCGCCATGCGGATCACATTCTGGTGATGCAGGAAGGGCGCGTGGTAGAGCAGGGAACCCATGAAAGCCTCATGGCTCAGAACGGTTTTTATGCCAGACTATATTATGCACAATTTGCCGGGTAGAGGGGAAAACGATTGTTCTGTGTCCCAAGTATGAAATCAGCAAGACCTTACAAGTCTTGCTGATTTTTAAATATAATTTTACTATTTTATATATAGATATGAAAATTGCACGTGGGTCGTTTTGAAAATCAAAGTTTGTGCGGGTCTCGTTTCCACAAGATGGAAAGGACTGCCGGGATCATGGGCAAAAAGATTCAGAGCAAAGAAAACTTTGCTCTGAATCTGCAATGGAGCGGGTGACGAGGCTCGAACTCGCTACCTCCACCTTGGCAAGGTGGCGCTCTACCGGATGAGCTACACCCGCAAGAACATCCTTATTATAGCAGGGATTCGAAATTTGTCAAGAATTATCATGCACAAATTTTGGGTAGGGACCGGATGAAGCGGGTTCCTGTGAGCTCAATATTTTGAAGATTATGCTCAAAAGGTTACGCGGCTTCCCAAGCATGAGTCTGGGAAGCCGCGTGAAGTTTATTTCGGTTGGAACTGCTCAAACAGGATGTCGTCCATGTAGTTATGTAGCATGCACAGGAAGTCGCCGGTGGTAGGAGGCTGGGAAATGGGACGCTGGGCAAGCTCGGTGAACAGCGCCGGATTGGCCTCCCAGGCTCTTGTGACACAGAAGCGAATGTTGCGTTCCACAGCGCCGGGGGTATTTTCACAAATAGCGGCGACAATGGGATAGAGCCTTTTGGTGAGACTGCTCAGCAGCTCAAAGTCTTCCAGAATCAGCTCCACGGCCACCAGCAAAGGATCGTAGCCCTCCTGGGTTTTGTAAATGCCGAAGCGGTACAGAAGTTTTCTGAGTTCTCGCATTAGAATCTCTCCTTTGTTTTTAGTCTAATTTCATCATAATAAATTTTGAAATCAAAGACTACACAAAGAAGAAAAACGACTTGCGAAAAAGGAGAAAAATAGAAAAAAGAAGGAATTCGACGAGAAGAACGTCGATCCGTACGACAAAAAACGAGGGGGCTGAAGCGTGGGCAGCATGGGAAATGGTATTTTGGCTGGCCTGTCTTACCTGCAATTCCTCACGCAACCAGTAGGAAAACGCATGAAGGGACTAATCTAAGTACGCGCCGGCTCTGCCGCAAAACTCTCCATTCTGTGCCGCTACATGAGAATCACAGCTTTTACGGTTTGGCATCTTCGCTGAATGAAAACGCCGTTAGGTCCCCGATATCCTTTGCAAGTTTGCGAAAAGTCTCTTCTCCTTCCAAATAGAGATCGTTGTAGTAGATGGGTTTTCCAAGTAAAATGGTTACCGCTCGTTTCATCCTGCCGAAAATAGTGTTGTAGTTATGGTCATACCTGGAATCTTGGATTGAGATGTTATAATTGACATTGCCGTCTTCCCAAACAGTCTTTTCCACGACAAGCATGCAGCAGTTGCAGTCGCAAGGTAGTGTAATCATTTTATTTTTTTGTTTCATTTTCTTCTCCTTCATGATGTGCAACAGGGTTTCTTTTAACCTATTCCTCGGGAGTCAGAGGACATTTCTATGGAGCGGTGCATAGCCTTTTGCTTCGGGGGTGGATTTGGAACCGCCTGGGGCAGGATGGCACTGGCGCGGGTTGCACAGTGGCGAATCGGTCCTTCTTTGTAACGGTTGGCACGAAATGGCATGGAACCTATGACCTTTGCCATTTTCGCCACTAAGAGTCTGCGGCTCTTCTCGACAGCCATGAAGGCTTTCCCAGCTTCTTTCATGTGTCGATCTCCTATGTAGTTTGTTCCTATTATAGCTTAGCTAATTAAAAACTGCAACCCATAGATACAATACCTGTATGCATTTTATCCCACGCCCCGACCTGCAAACCGGGCAAAAGAACGGCACAAAAACCTTGTCGACAAGTTTACCATGGCGATCATTGTTTCTTCAAAACCGGATGGAGACAGTTTTTGCGACAAAATGGACCGATCCGCACAAGGCAGATTGGCCCATTTCGTCAAATGATAGGCGTGCTTTGTAAAAAGTTATGAAGATTTCCTGTTTTGCTCCACGCTCAGCTCGCCCTTTTTCAGCCGGAACACCACATCGGCCTGTTTTGCCAGCTCACCCGAGTGGGTGACGACTATCACACACTTCTTCATCTGATGGGCACTTTCTTTCAGGATTTCTGTAATATCCTGAGCGGTGTCCTCATCCAGGTTACCGGTAGGCTCGTCCGCCAAAATCACCGGAGCCTCGCTGGCTAATGCCCTTGCAATGGCTACCCGCTGCTGCTGGCCGCCGGAGAGTTTCAGCACGTTCC
>UREY01000008.1 GCA_900546915.1 uncultured Eubacteriales bacterium | reverse complement strand
GAGGTATCGGTGTACCGCACCCGGGCCCTGTCGGTGCTCAACGCAACCCTGCCGGTCCTGTGTCCCTATTCGGACACGGCGCGCCCCGGCGGGCGGCGGCCGCCTTGCCCGCCTCTGACGGACTTTTCCCAGGCCGTGCCGGTGGACGACGCTCTGGCCCGGGGGGCGCTGCCCTACGCCCTGGCCGCCCAGCTGCTGGCCGGAGAGGACGAGGACCTGAGCCTTTGGTTCCAAACCCAGTACGCCGGGCGCTTCGCCGCCCTGGCCGCCCAGACGCCGGGGCACTGGGAGCCCATCTCCATGCCCTACGGCGCATTTTAATGCAGGAGGTTTTAAAATGAGTACTTCATATCAGCAGCTGCTTCAGGAGGCCTACGACCAAAAGCGCGCCGGAAAGAAAAAGCAGCTCCAGGCCGCATACGACCGGGAGCTGGCGGAAATCACCGGCCTGGAGCAGGCGGCGGACCGGCAGGCCCGGGAGTCCGCCACCCGCCGCTCCACCCAGGCCCGGCAGGACAAGGCCGCCTGGAATGAGATTCAGACGGCCCAGGGCCTCACCTCCGGGGCCCAGGGGCAGGCCCTTTTGACCATGGACAACCAGCTCCGGGGGGACCTCACCGCCATCTCCCAGGCCGGAAACGCCGAGGCGGCGGAGCTGGCCGCCCGGCGGCAGGCTCTGGCCCGGGATCTGGCCGCTCAGCTGGAGCAGGTCCAGGCCGAGAGCGATTACGAGGAGGCCATGGCTCTATATCAGCTGAGCCGGGAGCAGGACAGCCAGCAGGCCCAAACCCAGAAGGCCATGGCCGCCCTCCTGGCCCAGGCCGGGGACTTCAGCCTCTACGGCGCCCTTTACGGACTCACCCAGGAGCAAATCCGCCGCCTGGAGGAGCACTACCGGGCCCAGCAGGCCCAATAGTCCGGCATCCCGGGGACCGTCGCTCCTTCCCCCGCCCCCCGGCGGAAAAACCGGGCATGGGGAATTTTCCTGCATAGCCCCTTGACTTTTTGGGAAAAGGGGGTATAGTGAAGGCAAAGATATTTTAGCACTCTCCTAATCCGAGTGCTAACAGACAGCCCCCAGCGGGCTGTGGAAGGAGCACGAACTATGAATTTCAATCAATATACGAGAAAATCTCTGGAGGCTGTGCAAAGCGCTCAGACCATCGCCAGAGAAAACAGCCACCAGCAGATGGAGCAGGTCCACCTGCTGCTGGCCCTGCTGCAGCAGGACAACGGCCTGGCCCCTCAGATTCTGCGGAAGCTGGGCGTCACCGTGGAGAGCCTGGAGGCCGCCGCCCGGGGGGAGCTGGAGAAGCTGCCCCGGGTCTCCGGCAGCCGGGAGGCGGACAAATTCTATATTTCCCAAGGGGTGGACGAGGTGTTCCGGCAGGCCGAACGCCTGGCCGCCGGGATGAAGGATGAGTACGTCTCTGTGGAGCATCTGCTTCTGGCCCTCATCGAAGCGGCCCAGGGGCCTGTGAAGGAGCTGTTGGGGACCTACCGCATCACCAAAGAGGACTGCCTGCAGGCCCTTCAGGCCATCCGGGGCAACCAGCGGGTCACCTCCGACAGCCCGGAGGACACCTATGAGGCCCTGGAGAAGTACGGCACGGATCTGGTGCGCCGGGCCCGGGAGCAAAAAATGGACCCGGTCATCGGACGGGACGAGGAAATCCGAAATGTGATCCGCATTCTCAGCCGGAAGACGAAAAACAACCCCGTGCTCATCGGCGAGCCCGGCGTGGGCAAAACCGCCATTGCCGAGGGGCTGGCCCAGCGGATCGTCCGGGGCGACGTGCCCAAGAACCTCCAGGACAAGACCATCTTCTCCCTGGACATGGGCGCCCTCATCGCCGGAGCCAAGTACCGGGGCGAGTTTGAGGAGCGGCTGAAGGCGGTCCTGGCCGAGGTCAAAAAGTCCGAGGGCAGGATTCTGCTGTTCATCGACGAGCTGCACACCATTGTGGGAGCCGGAAAGACCGAGGGCTCCATGGACGCCGGCAACCTCCTGAAGCCCATGCTGGCCCGGGGTGAGCTGCACTGCATCGGCGCCACCACCCTGGACGAGTACCGCCAGTATATCGAAAAGGACCCGGCTCTGGAGCGGCGGTTCCAGCCGGTCCTGGTGGACGAGCCCACGGTAGAGGACACCATCGCCATCCTCCGGGGCCTGAAGGAGCGCTACGAGGTCTATCACGGCGTCAAGATCACCGACGCGGCCATCATTGCCGCCGCCACCCTCTCCCACCGGTATATCTCCGACCGGTTCCTGCCGGACAAGGCCATCGACCTCATCGACGAAGGCTGCGCCCTCATCCGCACGGAGATGGACTCCATGCCCACCGAGCTGGACGTGGTCTCCCGCAAAATCATCCAGATGGAAATCGAGGAGGCCGCTCTGAAAAAAGAGGAGGACCCCCGGTCCAAGGCCCGGCTGGCCGAGCTGCAGAAGGAGCTGGCGGAGGAGCGGGAGCAGTTCAACTCCAAAAAGGCCCAGTGGGAAAACGAGAAAAACGCCATCGGCCGGGTGCAGCAGCTGCGGGAGCAGATCGAGGAGCTGAACCGCCAAATCGAGGCCGCCGAGCAGCGCTACGATCTGGAGAAGGCCGCCGAGCTGAAGTACGGCCGCCTGCCCGAGGCCAAGCGCCGCCTGGAGGCGGAGGAGCAGATCGCCCAGAACGCCAAGGAGTCCAGCATGCTCCGGGACAAGGTGACCGAGGAGGAAATCGCCAAAATTGTGGAGCGGTGGACCGGCATTCCCGTGGCCAAGCTGGTCCAGGGGGAGCGGGAAAAGCTCCTGACCCTGGACCGGACCCTGCACCGCCGGGTGGTGGGCCAGGACGAAGCCGTGCAGGCCGTCACCGAGGCCATTCAGCGGAGCCGGGCCGGAATTCAGGACCCCAACCGCCCCATCGGCTCCTTCCTGTTCCTGGGCCCCACCGGCGTGGGCAAGACGGAGCTGGCCAAGAGCCTGGCCGAGGCCCTGTTCGACGACGAAAGCAACCTGGTGCGCATCGACATGTCCGAATATATGGAGAAATTCGCCGTGTCCCGGCTCATCGGCGCGCCTCCCGGCTACGTGGGCTACGAGGAGGGCGGCCAGCTGACGGAGGCGGTCCGCCGGAAGCCCTACTCGGTGGTGCTCTTCGACGAGGTGGAAAAGGCCCACCCCGACGTGTTCAACGTGCTGCTGCAGGTCCTGGACGACGGCCGGATTACAGACTCCCAGGGCAGAACCGTGGACTTTAAAAATACCATCCTCATTCTGACCTCCAATTTAGGCTCCCAGCACCTTCTGGAGGGCATCGGTCCCGACGGCTCCATCTCCGCCGAGGCCCGGAGCCAGGTGCTGCAGCTGCTGCGCCGGTCCTTCCGTCCGGAGTTTTTAAACCGGCTGGATGAGATCGTCTTCTACAAGCCCCTGACCAAGCAGGATGTGACCACCATCATAGACCTGCAGATCGACCGCCTGAACCGCCGCCTCCGGGAGCAGGACATCTCCTGCCGCCTGACCGACCGGGCCAAGCAGTTCATTGTGGACGCCGCCTACGACCCCCAGTACGGCGCCCGGCCCCTGCGCCGGTACGTCCAGCACACGGTGGAGACCCTTTTGGCCAAGCGCCTGCTGGAGGGCTCCGTGCTGCCCGGCCAGTGCGTCTTGATCGACGCCGGTCCCGAGGGCCTGGTTTTGCAGGCCGAATGACGGCGGGAAACTCGTCGAAATTCCGCGAAATTCTTCCGAAGCCCAAAATCCCCTTCCCCGGCATTCGGTCCGGGCGCTTCCCAAAAAAGGACCCGTTGCAGCCCCTGCAACGGGTCCCGGCGTTTTTTCAGCCCTTTTTTCCTCAAAAACCGGCCCCCGGGTCCAGGTTGTCCCACGGTCCCGACCTGAGAAAAACGTCGAAATCCCGCGAAATTCTTCCGAGGACGTAGATTCCCCCTTCCGTCATCCGGCCCGGGGCTTTCCAAAGAACCCGTTACAGCCGTTTGCAGCGGGTTTTGGGGGCTCATATCCTCTTTTTGCTTCCCAATCAGCCCCGCACCTAGGCACCAGGGCGGTCTCGGCGCGAGGAAAACGTCGAAATCCCGCGAAATTCTTCCGAGGCCGTAGATTCCCTCTTTCGGCATCCGGCCCGGGGCTTTCCAAAGAACCCGTTGCAGCCGTTTGCAGCGGGTTTCTGGGTTCCATATCCTCTTTTTGCTTCCCAATCAGCCCCGCACCCAGGCTCCAGGGCGGTCTCGGCGCGAGGAAAACGTCGAAATCCCGCGAAATTCTTCCGAGGCCCAGATTCCGGCCTTAGGCCTTTTAAAATAGGCCTGCTGCCTGTTCTGCAAGGGGCCCGGCTTTTTACGCCCCCATTCCCTCAAAATCAGCCCCCTCCGCCCAGACTGCGGAAGGGGCTGATTTTGAGAAAAACGTCGAAATTCCGCGAAATTCCTCTGAGGCCATGGAGGAATCGTCCAAACCGCCCTCCGAAGCCCGGCGGCTTACCACGGCAGGCGACCGCCCGTGCGCCGCGAGACCGGTCCGCCGGGCCTTAAGCTTCAAACCCCGGCCTTTTTGATTTCGTCCGCCCAACTGCCGGGGTCGTTGAGCAACACGATTCCGGTTAAAATCGGCTTTTTATTCAGAATTTTGACAATTTCGTCAAATCCAATATGATATGTACAGTCTGTTACAATCACGTCGTCTCTTCTTGACGACAGCTTTCTTCTGATGTACGTGCCCACCATGAGCTGCCACAGTTTTTCGTCCCCCTCTTTTAACGAGCCGTAGTGCTTCCGAAATATTCTCTTTGCCATTTTCTGATGGGCATTCCAGTACCTTAGAATATCATCTTCCGACGCTCTGCAGTAGAATATATACGCGTCTTTCGCATAAAATTGAGCTACTCCGTATACTGTGATCTCTTCTTTTTGAAAAGTCCGGACCTGTCTTCCCCAGTGATAATATGAAACCGAGTCGCTTCTTACAACGACCTTCTTGTTATAGTCACTGACGCCAAGAAAAAATAGGCAGAGCGCAGGGATAAAAAACACGCAAGTTATCGCAATGCCCATAATTGCATCCATTTCTCCAGATAGCACGATATGTCGATGCAAGAGCGCCCCAAGTAATATCCAAACTCCGCCTAAAAATATCGCTGTGATTAGGACCGCTATGCCGCAGCCGCGGTATTCTTTCTCCATATGCTTTTCCTCCTATCGGGGCGGGGTGTGGGGTATGGCCGCACCGGCGCTGTGACTTCCTTCGGGTCTCACTTCCCCGGCATCTCCGCCGTGAGCCGCTGCATCCGCCCGGCCGGCCCGTCTTTTTCTATCCGGATATTTCTATCGCAGAAGCACCCATCCGCCGCAAACCATCCCCATCAGCAGCATTGCAATTTTTATAATCAATTCACGCTTCCCATTTTTCTTCCGCAACGAAGGCTCATCCCCTTGCTTTTGTATCACCGGCGTCCATTTTCCATACGACAATAGTAGGGCAGGCAAAAGGCGAAAGGTCAACATTTTGTCTAAATAAAGTGCCGTAAGATTGCAAGCTACCATCACTATGACGCTTGGGAACACATTTCCAAGCCGTGCAATCGCCTTTGTGCATACGCAGTATAAAACCGGGGTAAAAAATGGGAATATGCACATACCTACATGATATACTTTCGGCTCTTGGATCGGTATTCCGCAGGTTGCGCAATGCCAATCCTTTTCCTGTGCACAATCAGCGTCTTCCCAAAATTCCTTTGCCGCTCTCCAACTTCCTGCCCGTCGGCTAGGGCTATGCCTATGGTCGCACCGGCACATGGGTTCTTCCTCCTTTGTGGATGTTCCGGTTTTCTCCCGCCGCCCTGTACGGCCGGTCCTCTTCCGTCTTACTTATCATAGAAGCTTTCTTCTCTCTTGTCAACCGTTCCCGGAAAGCATCGGCTGCCGCTGCACAGCTTGTCCCGTCGTTGCCGCAGCCCGGTATTTCTCACCGGGCGGTTCGCCCGGATGCGGCCGACTACCGCCGTGTCCTCTGAGAAAATCGTCGAAATCCCGCGAAATTCTTCCGAGGACGTAGATTTCCCCTTCCGGCAGTCGGTCCGGGGTTTTCCAAAAAAGGACCCGTTGCAGCCGTTTGCAGCGGGTTTCTGGGTCTCATATCCCATTTTAGCTTTAAAAGCAGCCTCTGCGCCTAGGCCACAGGGCGGTCCCCGTCTGAGAAAATCGTCGAAATCCCGCGAAATTCTTCCGAGGACGTAGGACCCTCCTTCCCGGCAGTCGGCCCGGGGTTTCCAAAAAGGGCCCGCTGCAGCCGTTTGCAGCGGGTTTCGGGGTTCCATATCCTCCTTTTTGCTTCCAAATCAGCCTCGCACCTAGGCTCCAGGGCGGTCTCGGCGCGAGGAAAACGTCGAAATACCGCGAAATTCTTCCAAGGCCGTAGGACCCTCCTTCCCGGCATCCGGCCCGGGGTTTTCCAAAAAAGGAGCCCGTTGCAGGATGCTGCAACGGGCTCTGGTTTTTGAACTCTTTTTCCTTCCAATGGGGGCCGCCTGGGGAAGCGGCGAACCGGCTATCTGCTGCCTTTGTCGTAGGGGATTCCCTCCGCCTTGGGCGCTTGAGAGGATTTGGACGTGGCGATCAACACGATCATGGTCACCACATAGGGAAGTAAATTGTAAATGTTGGATACCTTTTCCACGCCCTTGAAATTGGGAAGGATGGGAATCAAGGTGTAGTAGGTCCCCACCACCTTGAACAGCGCGAAGAAGATGGAGCAGAAGAAAATCTGCAGCGGCTTCCAGTTGCCGAATATCATCACCGCCAGGGCCAGGAAGCCGTAGCCGCCCACGTCCGCCGCAAAGGAGGTGCCGGTGACCAAGACATACGCCAGGCCTCCGATTCCGCCCAGGAAGCCGGAGATCATCACGCCTGCGTACCGCATCTTGTAAACATTTATGCCCACAGAATCCGCCGCCTGGGGATGCTCTCCGCAGGCGCGCATACGCAGGCCGAAGCGGGTCTTGTACAGGACGAACCAGGCGATCAGGAACAGCACCAAAGCAATGGGAATGGTGATGTAAAACTTCTTAAACAAAGACGGGAGGAAATCCTGATTGACCTTTCCTGCAATATGCAGCTGCTCCGGGGTCCACCGGGTCCAGGAGGGAATGGCGATGTCCGTGATGCCCTGTCCCTGGACGGCCCAGGCGACGACCACGCAAAACGCAGGGGCGAAGAGGTTCAGCGCCGTACCGCCGATGGTCTGGTCCGCTTTCAAATTGATCGCGGCAAAGGCCAGCAGCAGGGAGAAGATCATACCGGCCAGACCGGCAACCAGGGCCGCCAGGGCCACGCCCAGCTGGGAGGTGAACACCTGCTCGCCCCAACCGGCGGCGTCCATCGCCTGCAGGACCAGGGTGGAGGCCAGGGCGCCCATGATCATAATGCCCTCCAGGGCCAGGTTGATGACGCCGGAGCGCTCGGAATACATCCCGCCCAAGGCCACCAGCATCAGAGGAATGGCGAAACAAATGGTCAGATTGATGATACTGGCCCATGTACCTGTGCTCATTTTGCCTGCGCCTCCTTTTTCCGGTTTTTCTTACCCCGCCTGCCCCAGCCGCCGGACAGGATCATCCGAATCAGCAGAGCAAAAGCGGCCAAATAGACGATGACGGAGATGACGATATCCGTGGCCTCGGTGGCATAGCCCTGAGACTGCATGGCATTGCCGCCCAGGCGCAGAAAGCTCAGGAATACGGCGCTGAAAATACAGCCCAGAGGGTTGCAGTTCGCCAGCAGCGCCACGGAGATGCCGTCAAAGCCCGCTCCTTCGATGGTTTGCAGCAGGGTGTACTGCCCGCCCCCGGCCAGATAGTACAATCCGCCGCCGATTCCGGCCAGAGCGCCGGAGATGACCATAGACAGCACGATGTTCTTCTTGGCGCTGATGCCGGCGTATACGGCGGCATCCCGGTTGTGGCCGCAGGCCTTCAATTCGTACCCGAAGGTGGTCTTTTTCAAAATGACCCACATGACGACGGCCAGGATCATGGCCAAGAAGATCCCGATGTTCATGTAGCTGTAATGGAACAGCTTGTCCAGACCCAGCCGGGGCAAAACGGCGTCCGGATTGGCGTTGACCAGAGCCGCCGTCCGGTCGGAGGCCGAGGCGCCCCAGTCGGAGTCCAGCATCCGGGGCAGGTTGGGAACCAGGAAATTGACCAGGTTCATGCCGATCCAGTTGAACATAATGGCAGTCAGAACCTCGTTGACATTGAACAGGGCCTTAAACAGGCCGGGAAACAATCCCCAAAGGGCGCCGCCCAAAGCCGCCGCCAGGATGCACACATACCACGGCTGCTGCAGCTCAATGGCGCAGGTGAGGGCCAAAAACGTGCCCACGGTATATTGGCCCGAGGCGCCGATGTTAAACAGGCCCACCTGATAGGCAAAGGCCACCGCCAAACCCACCATAATCAAGGGGGCGGCCCGGTACAGGACGTTGCCCACATCGGTAAAGCCCTTACTCAACAGGTTCCCCATGCCCGCAAGGGCATTGCCGGGGTTCAAAAGCAACAGCAGGAGCAAGCCGAAAAGCAGACCGATGCAAATCGAGGTCACAGAAGCCATGACGCTCAGCAAGCCGGCGTTGTCCCGCAAGCGGATGGATTTCTTCATGCGGTATGTCCCTCCATTCTTTTGGCGCCGGCCATATACAGGCCCAGCTCCTGTACATCCACCGTTTTGGGATGGAACTCGCCCACAATTTCCCCCTCGTACATGACCAGGATCCGATCGGACAGGTTCATCACCTCGTCCAGCTCCAGGGAAACCAACAGCACGGCGGCGCCGTGATCCCGCTCCGCCACCAGCCGGCGGTGAATATACTCAATGGCGCCCACGTCCAGGCCCCGGGTGGGCTGGACGGCCACCAGGAGCTTGTGGTCCTTGTCGATCTCCCGGGCCACAATCGCCTTCTGCTGGTTGCCGCCGGACATACTCCGGGCCACCGTGACGGGGCCCTGGCCGGAACGGATGTCGTACTGGTCGATGAGCTTCTCGGCATAGCGCCGGACCTCGTCGAATTTGATCAAGCCGTGGCGGTGGAACTGGGGACTCCAGTACCGCTGCAGCACCAGATTCTCCTCCAGGGTATAGTCCAGAATCAGCCCGTGCTTGTGCCGGTCCTCGGGGATGTGGCTCATCCCGGCCTTGCTGCGGGCCCGGGGACCGGCGTGGGAAATATCCCGGCCGCAGAGGGTGAAGCTGCCCTGGGACTGCTTCATCAGGCCGGTGAGGCTGTAGACAAGCTCCGTCTGTCCGTTGCCCTCGATGCCGGCCAGGCCCACAATCTCCCCCTGCCTCACCTGGAAGGACACATCCCGGACGGCGTTTTTCTTATGCATTTTGGAGGGAACCGTGATGTGCCGCACATCCAGCACCACTTCCCCCGGCTCCTGCTCCGACTTGTCCACCTTCAGCTGCACATCCCGGCCCACCATCAGGTGGGACATCTCCTCCACAGAGGTGGAGGCCACCTCCACCGTCCCCATATACTTGCCCTTCCGGAGGATGGTGCACCGGTCCGCCACCGCCTTGATCTCCGCCAGCTTATGGGTGATGAACAGAATGCTCTTCCCCTCGGCCTTAAAGCCCCGCATGATCTCCATCAGCTCGTCGATCTCCTGAGGCGTCAGCACGGCGGTGGGCTCGTCAAAGATTAAAATCTCATTGTCCCGGTAGAGCATTTTCAGGATCTCCACCCGCTGCTGCATGCCCACGGAGATGTCGGAGACCTTGGCGTCCGGGTCGATCTTCAGGCCGTACTGTTGGGACAGGGCCATCACCTTCTCCCGGGCATGCTTCTTCTGCAGGACCCCCATGCGGCAATCCTCTCTGCCCAGAATGATGTTGTCCAGCACGGAAAAGCACTCTACCAATTTAAAATGCTGATGCACCATCCCAATGTGCAGCGCCGTGGCGTCATTGGGATTGCGGATCTGGACCACCTGGCCGTTTTTCTTGATCACGCCCTCTTCAGGCTGGTAAAGGCCGAACAAAACGCTCATCAAAGTGGACTTTCCCGCGCCGTTCTCGCCCAGCAGCGCATGAATCTCTCCGGGCCGCAGCTGCAGGGTGATGTTGTCGTTGGCCTTGATCCCGGGGAAAATCTTGGTGATGTTCAGCATCTCGATCACATATTCCGCCATACCTTCACTTCCTCACTGTTTGTAAGCTACATGTTGTTATTATAGCGGAATTTGCCGGAAATTACAATCACCAATCCCCCGGTTCCATAAAAAATGTCCCGGGGCTCCGCTGCCCTTCCGCCCGCCGGAGTCCGGCAAAAAGGCGCGCCGCAGTTTTCCCGCAGCGCGCCCGGTCTTTCTCCAAGACCCTTGCCATATGAAAAAGACGCCGGACTCCGGTCAACCCTGCAAATGGAGTCCCTGAATGACGGATACCAGGGTCCGTGCAAAGGCCTCTCCGGCCCGGAGGGCCTTTTGCAGCGTATCTCCGGCCGTTCCAATCTCCACCAGGACCGAGCCCGGCGTGGCATGCTGATTATACCGCTCCGGCCGCAGGGACATGGGGCGGGTGAGGCCCGGATACTGCCGCTCCATCTGCACCTGCAGCTTCAAGGCCCAGGAGAGGTTGTCCTGCCAGTCGGGGTGGGTGAGTCCCCCCTCGTCGGTGCCCATCACCAGCATCACCTGCGCCGACGGCTCGCCGTTCACCGTCGCCGAGGTGCCCATCTGGCTGCCGTCGGACAGCTCCACCGCGTCCCGATGCACATCGATCACCATTTGTATGGAAGGGTACTGGGCCAGATAGCCCTCGATGCTCTCCAGGGCCTTGTCGTACGAGCCGTTATAGGAGGGATAGTCATGCAGCGTCGTATCATGAAGCACAGCAATTCCGGCCTCCTCCAGGATTCGGGTCATCGCCTCTCCCACCCGGATCATGTTGAAGGCGGGGTCCAGGGTCCGGTAGTCGGACGAGGCGCTGTACTCCCACCCCGCCTCCATGGTGTAGCTCTCGGTGGCATGGGTGTGGACAATCAGAATTCGAGGCGAATCCCCGGAAAAATCCAGATCCACCGGCGCCTCCAGCAGGCCGCCCACATCCGGCCGGTAGGACCCGCCGTATTTGAGCTCCACCTCCGCCGCCTCACCGGCTGAAAAGGTCAGGTCGCCGCCCTCCGGGGGCGCGGTGGGGAAGGTGAACACGGTAACCGGCTGCTCCTGCTCCGCCGGAACCGTCGCCGGAGCCGCGGCGGGCGTCTCCGAGGGCTCCGGGCTGTGGACCGGCCGGGCGGCCCGGCCGGTTTGCAGGTACAGGAGAACCGCCGCCATGCTTTGGGCCTCGGTAGCCGCCATGGAGCCGCTGCCCCCCAGGCGCAGCAAAAGCGCCAGGAGAATCACTCCCACGCATGTCCTTCGTACCCGCCGATTCCACCGTTCCATAGGCGCTCTCCCTCCTGTGTCGAAAAGGGCTGCTGCAAATTCCTTTGCAGCAGCCTCTTTTTCTATTCCGGCCTTTTCCATTTTGTTCGATTCGGAAGCTCGACCCGCAGGTTCCGGAAAAAGTCCCGGAGTATCTGGGCGCAGGGCTCCTCCAGCACACCGGCGGTACAGGCCGGGTGATGGTTGAAGGGTTCCGAAAATAAATCGCACACAGAGCCGCAGGCTCCGGCCTTGGGGTCCCGCGCGCCGAACACCACCCGGGGAATCCGCGCGTTGAGAATGGCTCCGGCGCACATGGGGCAGGGCTCCAGGGTGACGTACAGCGTACACTGCCAAAGCCGCCAGCCGCCCAGCGTTCTGCAGGCCTGGTCGATGGCCTCCAGCTCCCCATGGCATAACGCGTTCCGGGCCCCTTCCCTCCGGTTGCGTCCCCGGCCCACCACCCGGCCGTCCCGGGTAATCACGCAGCCCACCGGGACCTCTCCGGCCCGGGCCGCCTCTCCGGCCAGCTCCAGGGCCAATTTCATGAATGCCTCGTCGTCCATTGCGCACCTCCAGAAGCCGTCCGGCAAAGAGGCTCGTCCCCCATACCATACCACCGGACCTGTAAAAAACATAGGGAAACGGCGCTCCGCCTGCAGGCTAGACGTGCAGGTAGCCCTTGAGCACCTTCAACGTGTTGTACACCCCGTCCACGTGGCTCCGCTCATAGCCGTGGGAGGCGTACACGCCGGGGCCGATGAGGCCGTGCCGGACGTCGTAGCCGGCGCTTAAGGTCGCCTCCACGTCGCTGCCGTACCGGGGATACACATCCACGGCGTAATCGGCGCCCTCCGCCTTGGCCGCCTCGATCAGCTTGCCCACCACCTGGTAGGAGTAGGGGCCGCCGGAATCCTTGGCGCAGATGGACGCCCGGCGCTCGGTACACTGCAGCCCGTCTCCCACGCAGCCCATGTCCACCGAGATGACCTCCGTCACTCCCTCCGGCACCGAGGCGGAGCCGCCGTGGCCCACCTCCTCATAGACGGTCACATGGATGTAAACCCGCCGCTCCGGCGTAACGCCCCCGTCGGCCAGGTATTTGGCCAGGCCCAGCAGAATGCCCACCGACAGCTTGTCGTCCAAAAAGCGGCTTTTGATATAGCCGGTCCGGGTGATCCGGGTCCGGGGCTCCAGGCAGACCACATCTCCCACCTGGACCCCCAGGGCCGCCGCCTCCTCGGCGCTGTCCGCTTGGTCGTCCAGCACAACCTCCACCGTATCGAAGGTCCGGTTGGTGGAGGCATATTCCCCGTTTACATGGATGGAGGCGTTGCACAGCTGGCAGGTCCCCTCCAGGACCTTCCCGTCCCGGGTATACACCCGCACGTTTTCCGTCTCGGCGTTGTTGGCGTTCAGCCCCCCCAGGGGCGTGATGCGCAACCGGCCGGTGCTTTTCACCTCCGCCACCATGGCGCCCAGGGTATCGGCGTGGGCCTCCAGCAAAAGGGCGTCGTCCGCGTTCCGGCCGCCTAAATCGATCAGCACGCCGCCCTTCCCGGTCATCCGGGCCGAAAAGCCCAGGTCCCGGAAGGCCTGCAGCACCCAATCCGCAGCCCGGTCCGTAAAGCCGGTGGGGCTGTCCACCTCCAGAAGCTTCGCCGCCTGCTCCGCGGCATAGGTTGCATACTGTCTGTCCATATGAAGTTCTCCTTTTTCATAATTTATCTGCCCAGCAGCAGGAAGAGCCAAAGGCCGAAAATCTCCCGGAACGCGTAATGAACCCGCAGGGCCGGGGGATAGGTGGCGGCGGGAACCCCCAGCATGGAAACCCCCTGAGAACGGGCCATGCAGGAGGCGCGAAACAAATGATACTCGCTGGAGACCACCGCAATCTCCCGGGGCCGACGGCCGGTTTTCTCCTCAATCAGCGCCAGAGAAAATTGCAGATTCTCCCGGGTGGACTCGGCCCGGGGCTCCTGCCAGATGCGCTCCGGCTCGATTCCCCGGTCCGTCAGCCAGGTAAACATGCACAGCGCCTCCGTGATGTTCTCTCCGCCGCCCTGCCCGCCGGTGACGATGCATTGGGCCTCCGGGTAGGTCCGGAGATAGTCCAGCGCCGCCTCCAGCCGCTCGGTGAGAGAGCGGGAGGGCTCCGTCCCATGAACCCCCGCCCCCAGGACCACCACATAGGCGCAAGCCGGATCCTCCGCGCCCCGAAATCCGGAGAGAATCCACCCCTCCGTCACAGCCATGGCCGACAGGACCAGGCAGAGGCAGGCGGTGGTCATCCGGCGGAGGCGGCCTGCCAAGCGGGGATGCCGTCGGCTCAGAAGCGCCAGCAGGTCGTAAACCCCAACCGTGCCTGCAACCGCCCAAAAAATCAGCGCCGTATACCGGTAAGCAGGCCAGAAAAACCAGAACATCAGCCCCACAGCCGCCGTCAGGAGCAAGCAGGGCCATTTGCTGCCGAAAAAAGCCTTTCCGTATTTCACGGCATTCCCCTTTCCGCAAAAGTCAAACGCCCGCCCGGGCCAAGGGCACGCCGCCGCCCGGCGCCGGTGCAAAAACCCACAGCACGGCAGACCCGGATCGCTTGGCGCCACGCTGTGGGATTTTGGGAGTTTTTACACCGGCTCAAACAGGGAGCCCCGGTCGTCCGGGTCGATTTCCCGCCCTTCCATACAGGCTTTGAACTGGGCGCCCGACATCGTCTCATGGGCCAGCAGGAAGTCCGCCACCTGCAGGAGCTTTTCCCGGTTCTCCTGCAAGAGCTTGGCGCACTGGTTGTAAGCCCGGTCGATGATGGCTCTCACCTCTCCGTCCAACAGGCCCGCCACTTGCTCGGAGTAGGACTTGGTCTTCTCAAAGTCCCGGCCGAGGAAAACCTCCTCGTCACCGGCGTAGGCAATGGGTCCGATCTTTTCGCTCATCCCGTACTTGGCCACCATGTCCCGGGCCAGCTGCGTCACCCGGCGAATGTCATGGGAAGCGCCTGTGGAGATATCCTGGCAGAACAGCGCCTCCGCCACCCGGCCGCCCAGACCGGCCACAATGTCCTCATACATCTCATTGCGGGTCAGGTGACTGGATTCCTCCTCCGGCAGGCTGACGGTCATACCGGCGGCCCGGCCCCGGGGAATGATGGTGATCTGATGCACGGGGTCGTGATTGGGCAGGAAATACATCGCCACGGCATGCCCCGCCTCGTGGACGGCGGTAATCCGAAGGTCCCGGGCCAGCTGCTTCCGGCTTCTCTTCTGGGGACCTGCGATGATCTTCATCATGGCCTCGTTCAAATGCCCCATGGTGATCGCCGGTTGCTTGGCCCGGACCGCCAGAATCGCCGCCTCATTCAGCAGATTCTCCAGATCCGCGCCGGTAAACCCGGCGGTAGCCAGCGCGACGGAGCGCAGGTCCACCCCGCCGTCCAGCCGTTTGTCCCGGGCGTGGATTTTGAGAATGTCCTGCCGCCCCTGGGCGTCCGGCGCGCCCACATAGATCTGCCGGTCAAACCGGCCCGGGCGCAGGAGCGCCGGGTCCAGAATGTCCTGCCGGTTGGTGGCCGCCATGACAATGACGCCTTCATTTTTCCGGAAGCCGTCCATCTCCACCAGCAGCTGGTTGAGGGTCTGCTCCCGCTCGTCGTGGCCTCCGCCCAAGCCGGCCCCTCTCTGGCGGCCCACCGCGTCGATCTCATCGATGAAAATAATGGACGGGGCCATTTTCTTCGCCTGGTCGAACAGGTCTCTGACCCGGCTGGCGCCTACGCCCACATACAGCTCCATGAAATCGGAACCGGAGATGGACAGGAAGGTGACCCCGGCCTCTCCGGCCACCGCCCGGGCCAAAAGGGTTTTGCCCGTACCCGGCGGGCCGATCAGCAGGACGCCCTTGGGCACCTTGGCGCCCATCCGGTCGAATTGACCGGGGTCCCGGAGGAAGTCCACAATTTCCTGCAGCTCCGCCTTCTCTTCGTCGGCGCCCGCCACGTCCCGGAACGTGACCGGTTTTCCCGCCGCGCCCAGATGCACCCGGGCCTTGGTAAAGCCGGACAGGCCGTTCCCGGCCCCGGCTCTGGAGCTGAGCACCACCCAGATCACAAGCAGGAGCAGACCGGCCAGAAAATAGGGCGCGGCCTTTTCCAGAATGCCCGCCTGGGTATCCGGTTGAAAATCATATTCCACCAGCACGCCGCTTTGGGCTTGCAGGTCCACCAGCTCCGCCGTGTCCCGGCGGAAGGCGTCGGTGTCGTCTAAATAGGCAATCGCGCTGGACTCCCCGTATAAGGGACGGTAAAGCTCCAGCTGTAAAACGCCGTCTTTTACCAAGAAGCTGCGGACATTCTCCTGCTCAAACTGCTCCAATACCTGGGAATAGGGCAGGCCCACAGGGCGCAAAGCCCGCATCAGCCAGCTCCCCAAAACCAGAACCAGCACCACCAGAATTAAGACGGGCACAAAGCCAGGGGTTCGTTTTTCGTTCAATGAGGTAGTCTCCTTTGATTATTTCATGTATGCTTCCGGCTTCAAAACGCCCACATAGGGCAGATTCCGGTAGTTTTCATCAAAATCCAGGCCATAGCCCACCACAAACAGGTTGGGTATGGTGAAGCCGACATAATCCGCCTGCACCTCCGCCTTCCGCCGGTCCGGCTTATCCAGCAGAGTGCAGATCTTCAGGGAGGCGGGGCCCTTGGTCTTCAAATACGCCGCCGTATGGCTCAGGGTCAGGCCGGAGTCCAGAATGTCCTCCAGAATCACCACATGCCGCCCCGCCAGGTCGACGGAAATGTCCTTTTGAATCCGGATTTTCCCGGAGGACTGCGTCCCGCCGCCATAGGAGGACACGGCCATAAAGTCAATCTGGCAATCCAGGGGGATCGCCCGGATCATGTCGGCAAAAAACATCACGACGCCCTTGAGCACGCCGATGAAAATGGGGTTTTTCCCGGCGTAATCGGCCGTCAGCTCCCGGCCCAGCTCAGCAATGCGGGCCTTGATCTGGTCCTCGGACAGGAGAATGCGCTCTATGGCACTGTGCATAGCGGATTACCTCTTTCTCTTTAAATTAGTCAGGCTGATTTCCCACGCCGGTCCCCCGGCGGGGGCGGCAAAATCCAAATTGACGCCGATGCCGCCCACCGCCAGGACCTGCGCGCCGTCGGCCACCACCGGCACGGCGTCCCGGAGCTGCGCCGGGACCTTCCGGTCCATCAGCAGGCGGCGCAGGCTCCGATGCCCGGCGGGCAGGCGGAGGGAGTCCCCGGCCCGGCGAGACCGGAGCACCAAGGTAGATTTTGTAATTGTATCACAGGCAACCGCAAATGTGAACGGTGTATTTTGAATTTTTTCTCCCTCCGGCAGCAGCCTGCAGCGGATCTCCCAGTCCGCAGTCCGCGTGACCCCGGGAACCGCCAGCGCCGTCTCCCGAAGGGCCGGTTCCGGCTTCATGGGCGCCAGCTTCTCATACCGCCGCCCCAAGCAGACCCCCCCGGGAAAGGAGGCCCAGGCGGCCGGGCGGCGGGAGCGGGCCAAGGCCTCGGCCCGGCGCAGGTGGACCGACTCCGGCTCCGGCACGCCGCATTCCTGCAAAAACTCCGCCAGAACCCGGCTGCGCAGCCCGGGCGGCAGGGCCGAAAGCCCCGGGCAGTCCAGCCCTTCTTCGTCCCGAAGCGACGCCAGGGCGTCCAGAGTCATCCCGTCCAGCAGCGCCTGGTCCTGCCGCAGGGTCAGCGCCATCCGGCTGCAGTTTTGGACAAACTGGGGATTCTCCCGGCGCAAAACCGGCACAACCTCGCTCCGGATCCGGTTGCGCAAAAAGTCCGGCCGCCCGTTGGTGCTGTCCTCCACATGGGGCACGCTCCACCGGGCCAAGAACTCCTCCACCTCCCGGCGGGTGACCGACAGCATGGGCCGGATCACCCGGCCCCGGCTGGGGGCGATGCCGCCCAGGCCCCGGAGTCCGGCGCCGCGCAAAAGATGGAGCAGCACCGTCTCCGCGTTATCGTCCGCCGTGTGGGCGGTGGCAATCCGGGCCCCAGGCTCCAGGCCCTCCAAAAAAGCGTACCTGGCCCGGCGGGCGGCATCCTCCAGTCCCCGGCCCTGCGCCCGGATTTGTCCGCGGCCCACCGTCAGGCCAATCCCGTAGTCGGCGCAAAACCGGCGGACGAATTCCTCGTCCCGGTCGGATTCCCCGCCCCGCAGCCCGTGGTTGAAATGGGCGGCGGAAATGGTAAGCTCCAGAGGCTCCCGCAGCAAATACAGGCACCACACCAGGGCCATGGAATCCGCCCCCCCGGAGACCGCGCAAATCACCCGGCTGCCCCGCTCCAGAAGGCCCTGTTCCCGGCAAAAGGATAACACGCGATGTTCAAACGTCATAGCAAGCCCTCCCCGCAAAGGGCCGCAGCCCCATACCGGCAGCCCTCACGGGGTATGCCTCCACTCCCGGTCGGCAAAGGTGGTGTACTGAGGCAGCCACTGGAGCTTGACCGTGCCGGTTTCTCCGTGGCGGTTTTTGGAAACGATGCACTCCGCCACGTTCTTCTCCTCGGAATTTTCATTGTAATAGTCGTCCCGGTACAGAAACAGCACCTCGTCTGCATCCTGCTCGATGGCGCCGGACTCCCGCAGGTCCGAGAGAATGGGCCGCTTGTCCTGTCGGCTCTCGTTGGCGCGGGAGAGCTGGCTCAGGCAAATCACCGGCACATTGAGCTCCTTGGCCATGATTTTCAGCGCCCGGGAAATCTCGGAGACCACCGTAACCCGGTTCTCTCCGGGGCGGCCGTAGCCGGACCCCGTCATCAGCTGCAGGTAGTCGATGAGCACCAGGCCCAGGTTGTCCAACCGGCGGCACTTGGCGTTCATCTCCGCCACCGTAATCGACGGATTGTCGTCCACCCGGATGTCCGTCTGGCTCAGCGCGGCGGAGGCCACCGCCAGCTTGGTCCACTCCTCATCGGAGAGCTTGCCCGTGGCCATTTTCTGGCTGTCCACAAAGCTCTCGCCGGACAGCAGCCGCATGGCCAGCTGCTCCCGGGACATCTCCAGAGAGAAAAACGCCACGGTCTGCCGGTACTTTTTGGCCACGTGCAGGGCGATATTCAAAGCGAAGGAGGTCTTCCCCATGGCGGGCCGGGCGGCAATGAGGAGCAAATCCGACCGGTTGAGTCCGTTGATCTTCCGGTCCAGGTCCACCAGGCCCGTGGAAAGCCCCGGGATCTCGCTGTCGGACTGGGCCAGCTCCGTGAGGCGGTCGAACACCTTGTGCAGCACCAGGCCGATGGGCTCCAGGCTCTCGCCCCGCTCGCCCTTGCGCAAGGCGTAAATCTTCCGCTCCGCCGACTCCAGAATCTCCGAGGGCGTGCCGACTCCCTCATAGACGGTCTCGGAAATCTCCGAAGCGGCCGTGGCCAGGGCACGCAGCAGGGCCTTGTCCCGGACAATGGCGGCGTACCGGGCCGCGTTGGCCGAGGTGGGGGTGATTTCCATGAGCTGCTTGATATACTCCGTGGAGGTCTCCTGCCACACCCCTCGCTCCTGCATCTTGTCCAGCACCGTCACCGGGTCGATCACCTGGGAGAAGTGGAACATGGTGTAAATCGTCTCGTAGATCTCCCGGTTCTGCTGGAGATAAAAGTCCTCCGGTTTCAGCAGGCCGATCACATCCGGCACACAGCGGCTGTCGATCAGCATAGCGCCCAAAACCGATTGCTCCGCCTCCAGGGAGTGCGGCGCCTGTCGGCTCCATAATTCCTCTGCCTCTGCCATGGCCGTTTCCTCCCTTCAGACGCCGGAAATCTCAGCTCTTTTCTTGAATCTGCACCGTGAGCTCCGCCGTAATCTCATAGCCCAGCTTGCAGCGGACGGTATAGGTGCCGATGGTCTTAATGGGTTCCTCGATGACAATCTTCCGCTTGTCCAGGGAGATCCCTTGGCTCTGCAGCGCATCTGCAATTTCCTGGTTGGTCACGGAGCCGAACAGCCGCCCCGCTCCGCCGCCCTTGGCAAAAACCGTCAGCGTCATGGCCTTCAGCCGTTTGGACAGCTCCATCGCCTCCGCCCGCTCCCGGCTTTGGCGCTCCTGGGCGGCCTTGTCGTTCATCCGCATGGTGTTGACGGCGTCCGGCGTCGCCTCCATGGCGATCTTTCTGGGCAGCATATAGTTCCGGGCATAGCCGTCCGAAACCTCCAGCATCTGCCCCTTCTTCCCTTTTCCCCGGACATCCTGCAGCAAAATAACCTTCATGATATGATAACTCCTTTCCTGTTTCCAGCGGCCCCGGGCGTCCTGCAAAGCGCGCCGCGGGCGCCCCGTACTTCCGGCGCGGCAGCCGTCTTAATTTTCATAGTACTGATCAATGGAAGCAACCAGCCGGTCCACCGCCGTCTTCACATCGCAATTGGGGATCTGGGCCCCGGCCGTCGCGGCGTTTCCGCCGCCGCCCAGAGGCTCCAGAATCACCTGGACGTTCGCCTCTCCAATGGACCGGGCGGAGATGATCACCCGGCCGTCGCTGGGATACAGCACAAAGGAGGTCAGGATGCCCTGGATGTTCAGCAATTCATCCGCCGCCTGGGCGGCAATGGGGCGGCTGGTGCCGGCGTTCAGCGCCGCGATGGCAATCTGTTCCCGGTAGAGCCGGGCGGACTTGATGATCTGATACCGGGCCAACGTGGCCTGGAAATCGTTTTGCAGCAGCTTTTTCACCTCCACCGTGTCGGCTCCCAACCGGCGGAGGAAGGCGGCCGCCTCAAAGGTGCGCTCTCCTGTGCGGACGTTGAAGTTCTTGGTGTCCAGGACAATGCCCGCCAGCAGCGCCCTGGCCTCCATGGGCAAAATCTCCGCCCCCTCCACGGCATACTGCAGCAGCTCCGTCACCAGCTCCGAGGCGGAGGAGGCGTAGGGCTCGTGGAGGTTGACCACCACCGGATTGATATAATCCGCGGCTCTTCGGTGGTGATCCACCACGCAGACCTTGGAAATGGCGTCCAACAGCGGCTTACACTCCACCTGATCCGGCCGGTTGGTATCCACCACGATCAAAAGGCTCTTGGCGTCGGCCAGGAGCAGCGCATCCTGACCGGAGAGGAAGGCATCGGCATACTCCGGCGTGGCCGTCAGCTGCTCCAGGAGCTTTTCCGCCGCGTTCTGTTCCAGATCCAGGACGATTTTGGCCTTCTTCCCCTTTTTCCGGCACAGGCAGCAAATGCCCACCGCCGCGCCCACGGCGTCCAAATCCGCGTTTTTGTGGCCCATGACAAAAATCTGGCTGCACTGGGCAATCAGCTCCGACAGGGAATTGGCCGTCACCCGGGAGCGAACCTTGGAGCGGTGATCCGTCTCCTTGGTGCGGCCCCCGTAAAAGGAGAAGTTGTACCGGTCCTTGATCACCGCCTGGTCGCCGCCCCGGGACAGGGCCATCTCCATGCTGAGGGCGGCGAAATTATAGCTCTCTTCAAAGCTGGCGCCGTCCCGGCCGATGCCCAGAGAGATGGTAGCCGCCACCCCGGTGGGGCTGACCACCCGGCGGATCTCCTCCAGCAGAGGAAATTTGCTCTCTATGGAGCGTTTTAAATCCCGCAGCTCAAACACAAACAAAAACCGGTTGCGCTCCAGCAGGCGGAGCAGGCCGTGATAGCCCTCCGTGCAGCGGGTGATGACCTCATTCAGCTCGGCGTTCAGGGTGGAAATGGCGCTCTCGGTCAGGTTTTTGGTGAGCTCGTCGTAGTTATCCACCAAGATAATGGACACCACCGGCCGGGACCGGATGTATTCGTCCCGCACCTGGTACAGCTCCGTCAGATCCGCCAGATAAATGGTCCCCAGCAGCGTGCTGCCCGCGCCCCCGGCATGAAAGGTGCTGCCGTAAACCCGGTAGCGCCGCTGCCGCAGGGTCAGGTCGTAGGGGCACTCCGTCTTGCCCGCCGCCAGCCAGTCTGTGGTGAAGGCGGGCAAGACGGCCGAGACCTTCTGCTCAAACAGCGTCTGCTTCATGCCGCTGACCTGATTGAACCGCTGGTTGGACCAGACGATCTCTCCGTCCACCAGGCGAATCAGGGCCATGGGCAGCGGCATTTCCCCCTTGGACGCCGACTCCAGCGTGTTGGTGGTCGACTGGATGTATGCGGCCAGCTCCTTGCTCCGGTGGTTTTTCCGCAGCCGGTAAAAAAGGAACAGCAGTCCTCCCGCCCCGGCCTCGGCGGCTGCCAAAATCGGCTGATCCAGCAAAAAAGAGACCACAGCAAACGCCGCCAGCACCCCAAAATACAGCCCCATGGTGGGGTCCGCCAGCCGTCCCAGCTTTTTATTCACAAATCTCCCTCCTCTACCCGGCTTCCTAAGCTTGTATCGACGAAAAGTTGAACATATTATACCAAATCCCCCGGATAGATTCAAGCCATATCTTCTCCGGCTCGGCAGAGCGCGACGGGCCTCTCCCCCGCCCCTTACCCCCGGTAATCCGGCCGGAGGAAGGGCTCCCGCCTCTGGGTATCCACCAGCAGGCCGTACCGTTTCGGACGCCGGTACGCATTGCCGTGGACCTCCGTCTCGCGGTACCGGCGCAGCTGCTGCAAATCCAGCCGCGCCAGATAAATCCCCTCCTCGCCGCCGGCCTGCAGGATACAGGTATCCCGGGAGCCGTCCTGCTCCGGAAGATACGCCACCCCGTCGAATACGCTGGAGCCGCCGTTGCAATCCGGGACCGAATCCGGATAATTGCAGGTCGCGACGGCCAGCATATTCTCAAAGGCTCTGGCGCGAAGCTGGGAAAGGCGGTTGATCTCCATGGGGCAGGCGTTGGGAACCAAAATCAGCTCCGCGCCCTTCAGCATCAAAATTCTGGCGCTCTCCGGGAATTCCCGGTCGTAGCAAATCATGGCGCCCACCTTGATTTCGCCCCGGGCCGTGTCCAAGGAGGCGACATAAAAATCCTCCCCGGGCGTCAGGTTCCGCTCCACGTCGAAATCGCAGGTGTGGACCTTGGCATAGGTGAACGCCCGCTTTCCAAACCGGTCGAACAAAATCAGGGTATTCCGGGGAGCCGCTTCGTACTGTTCCAGCAGCGTGATGCCCACGGCCATGTTCAGCTCCTTGGCCAGGCTCTGGAAGGCGCCCACAAAGCCGCCCCCGGCGGGAACGGCCTCTGCGGCCCACTGGGCAACCGGCCGGTTGTAAATGCGGTATCCGTTGCTCCACATCTCCGGAAACAGGGCGAGATCCGCCCCCATGGCCTTGGCCTGTTTGCAAAACCGGATCCCCTTTTCCAAATTCTCCGCCAAGCCGTCGCAAGGGGCGATTTGCAGCAGCGCAATGTGAAAAAACTCCATTTCGTCCTCCTCGTTTCTACAAAAATTTCATGATTTTCCGGATCAACCGGCGGGACGCTCCCTGATAATTCCTCGGAATTGGGGAAAGCTGTGGAAAAAGGAAAGGAGGATACGCCGATGTTGGAAGGACCCGACCGCCCCTTGTTCCCGGAGGGCGTTCCCATGGCCCTGGGAATGGCGATGCTTCAATATCCCGGCGCCATGGAGAAGTACGGCGCTATGGAAGAGGAAGCCCAGCGCAATTGGATTGAAGGCGCGAAAAGCGCCCCCAGCGAGCGGGAACTGTGGAATTATGTCATGCGTTTCGTCACGGGAGGCCTGTCGTAACGCCTCAGTCCGCCCCACCCATACCGAAACGCCTTCTGGCCGGAAAGCGGGACTTTCCGGCCAGAATTGCCGCAGATCCTCCGATTTCCCGGCCAAGCCGACCTGCCGCCTACGGCTTCATCCGGCGCACCACCGCCCGGACGCCCTCCGCCAGCCGGTCCACCTCCTCCGGCGTGGTAAACCGGCTCAGAGAAATCCGGAAGGCGCCGTCGATTACCTCCGGCGGCAGCTTCATCGCCTGCAGCACATGGCTCCGGTGTCCCTTGGCGCAGGCGGAACCGGCCGAGACGCAAATCTCCAGATCCTGCAAAAGATTGATGGTGTTCTGCACCGGCACGCCGGGAATCGAGGCCAGAAGAATGTGGGGCGCTTCCCGGGCGCCCAAAACCTGCACCCCCGGAATCTCCTCCAGAAGCCCGGCGCAGCGGTCCCGCAGAGCCGCCTCCCGGTCCAGGTCCCGGCGCAAGGTGGGCAGCGCGGCGGCGCAGGCCGCCCCAAAGCCGACCACCGCCGGAACGGCCTCCGTGCCGCTGCGGTATCCTCCCTCCTGGCCGCCGCCCAAAAGGAAGGGCGGCAGGGGCAAGCCCCGGCGCACATACAGCGCGCCCGCCCCCTTGGGGCCGTGAATCTTGTGGGAGGAGACGGAGATCAAATCCGCCCCCAAGGTCCCGGCCTGGAAGGGAACCTTCAAAAAGCCCTGCACGGCGTCGGTGTGAAAAATCGCCTGAGGGGCCAATCGGCGGGTCCATTTTGCCATAGCCCCCACCGGCATGACGGCGCCGGACTCGTTGTTGACCATCATCACGGACACAAACACCGTATCCGGGCGAAGCGCCTGCTTGAAATCCTCCAGACCAATCCGGCCCGAGGCGTCGGGCTCCAGGTACGTGACCGCAAACCCCCGCTCCTCCAGGCGCTTGACCGGGTTCAAAACCGCGTGGTGCTCCACCGCCGTGGTGACCACATGCTTACCCCGCTTGCCCATGCGCTCCATGGAGGAGCCGACGGCCCAGTTGTCCGCCTCGGTGCCGCCGGAGGTAAAAAATACCCGGTCCGGCTCCGCGCCCAGGGCCTTGGCCACCTGCTCTCTCGCCACACGCAGCCGCCGGGCCGCATCCATCCCGAACCGGTACAGGGCGCTGGGATTGCCCCAGCCGGTTTCCAGCGCATCCACCATGGCCGCCACCGCCTCGGGGCAGGGCTTGGTCGTGGCGGAATTATCCAAATATGCCAACATCCTATCGTTACCTCCTACCGGGAAGTTCCATGGGTCCCATGGAAAAAGCTCCTGTGGGCCGCCCGGTTCCGGCCCTATTTTCCCACGCAGAACCGTTCAAAAATCCGGTTGGTGATGTCCTCCCGGACCGTCCTTCCTGTGAGCTCACCCATCGCCTCCATGGCTTCTTCCACATCGATGAGCACCGCGTCGGGGGTGAGGCCTGCGGCGAGCCCCGCCCGGGCCCGGCCCAGAGCCTCCGCAGCCCGGCGCACGGCATCGGCCTGGCGGGCATTGGTGACAATGGAGCCGTCGCAGGCCCCTCCCGGGCCGAACCGGGCCTCCAGGATGGGAGCCAGCGCCTCCAGGCCCGTGCCTTCTTTCGCCGATACCGGCAGCACGGTTTCAAAGGGCAGGCAGGCCCTGTCCACCCGGCTGGGCAAATCCTGCTTGTTCAGCAGGCAGAGGGCATACCGGGCCTGCCGGGCCGCTTCCATGGCGTCCGCGTCCTCCTGCTCCAGGGGACGGCTGCCGTCGCAGACAAACAGGGCCAGGTCCGCGCCCCGGGCCGCCTCCACCGAGCGGGCCACCCCCAGGGCCTCCACCTGATCCGAGGCGTCCCGGATTCCCGCCGTATCCGTCAGCCGCAGGCGCACGGAGCCCACCAGCACGGACTCCTCCACCGTGTCTCGGGTGGTGCCGGGCTGCTCGGTGACAATGACCCGCTGAAAACCGGCCAGAGCGTTCAGCAGGCTGGATTTGCCCACGTTGGGCTTCCCCAGAATGACCGCCCGCACCCCGTTGCGCAGCACCCGGCCCCGGTTGGCCGTGGCCAAAAGCGCCTGCAGGGTCTCCTGGGCCCCGCTCAGGGCATCTTCATACGAGGCCAGGGAAAAGGCATCGATCTCCTCATCCGGATAGTCCAAAACCGCGTGAAAATGGCTGCACAGGTCGGTCAGCACTTCATAAACCGGCTCCAGCCGGGCCGTCAGCGCGCCGCCCACCTGTCCGGCGGCATTGGCGGCGGCATCCGCCGTCTCGGCTTCAATCAAATCGATGACGGCCTCCGCCTGGGTCAGATCCATGCGCCCGTTGAGAAAAGCCCGCTTGGTAAACTCTCCCCGGCCGGCGGGCCGGGCCCCCGCCTGATACAGGGCCTCCAGCCCCGCAGCCAGCACGGCCGGAGAGCCGTGGCAGTGCAGCTCCACGGTGTCCTCCCCGGTATAGCTGTGGGGCCCCCGGGTGTACACCGCCATGCACTGGTCCAGCGTCCGGCCCTGCCGGTCCAAAAGCGTCCCCAGAATCAGCTTCCGGTTGGGCGCTTCCGTCAAAGGACGGCCGTTTTTGGCCCGAAATACCCGCCCGGCCACCTGCCCGCAGCCGGAGCCCGACAGGCGCAGAATGCCGATGGCGCTGATCTGACTTCCTGTGGATACGGCGGCAATGACATGAGACACCGCAACCCCTCCTGACATTCTAATGTAAAAAACAGTATAGCACGGTCCGATGCAAAATGCAACGACGGCTGCGCGGCTTTCCAGAAGCTGGGCAAACCGGCAGAAAAAGAGACGGATCGCGGCGGCCCGCCACGTTGCAATGGGAGGAAACTTGGGGTATAATGGGGATTGCGCCCGTAAATTGCCCACGGGAAACGGGCGGCAGCACCCCTCTTTTTCCGAAAGGAGAACTGACAAATGGAATGGAATGTACTGGCCGTAGGCGACGTGGTCGCCGGTTGCGGCGTTACGATGATTGAAACCCATCTGCCCCGGTTGCGGAAGCAGGTGAAGGCGGATTTTACCGTGGTCAACGGAGAAAACGCCGCCATCCTGGGCATCACCCGGGAACAGGCGGAGACGATCCTGGACGCGGGAGCCGACGTCATCACCATGGGCAACCACACCTTCGGCCGCCGGGAAATCTGTCCCTTTCTGGACGACTGCCCCCGGATTTTGCGTCCGGCCAACCTGGCGCCTCAGCTGCCGGGCCGGGGCTGGGGCGTGTTCGACAGCCCCATGGGAGAGGTGACGGTCATCGACCTCATCGGCCGGTGTCACATGGACTATAACCCGGACAATCCCTTTTTGCAGGTGGACAAAATCCTGCGCCAGGTGAAGACGACCTTCATTTTGGTGGAAATCCACGCCGAGGCCACCTCGGAAAAGCTGGCCATGGGCCATATGCTGGACGGCCGGGTCAGCGCCGTGTGGGGGACGCACACCCATGTGCCCACCGCAGACAACCAGATCCTGCCGAAGCGCACGGGCTTTGTCACGGATCTGGGGATGACGGGTCCCAAAAACTCCATTTTGGGCATCCGCCCCGACCTGTCCGTGGCCCGGTTCCGGGGCGATCTGGCGGGGCGCTATCAGCCCGCCCCCGGCCCCGGCAAGCTGGAGGGCGTGGTCTTTACCCTGGACGAAACCGGCCGGTGCCGGAGCACGCAGCGGGTGAGCGTCTATGATTAAAATTTTACACGCAGCGGACTTTCATCTGGGCGCCCGGTTTCGGAGCCTGCCGCCGGAGCAGGCCGCCCGCCGCCGACAGCAGCTGCGGTCCGTTCTGGCGGATTTATGTCGGCTGCGGCAGGACCTGGATTGTCGGCTGGTCCTGCTGGCCGGGGACCTGCTGGACCGGCCCCAAGGCTGCCGGGAGGAGGCGCGGGTTCTGGCCGAGATCCTGGAGGCCATGGAGGCGCCGGTTTTCGTGGCTCCCGGAAACCACGATTATCTGACGGCGGATTCTCCCTACCTTCAGATTGCGTGGCCGAAAAACGTACATATTTTCACGCAGCCGGAGCTCACCTCCGTCTGCCTGCCGGAGCTGGACTGCCGGGTCTGGGGCGCGGGATTTTCCAGCATGGACTGCCCCGGCCTGCTGGAGGGGTTCCGGGCCCCGGGGGAAGAGCCCCTGCAGCTGATGGTCCTCCACGCAGACCCGGTGAACCCCGCCTCCCCCTGCTGCCCCGTAACCCGGGCCCAGGTGGAGGCCTCCGGCCTTGCCTACCTGGCTCTGGGGCACATTCACACAAAAGGAACGCTCCGGGCAGGCCACACCCTTTGCGCCTGGCCGGGCTGTCCCATGGGACGGGGGTTCGACGAGACCGGCGTGAAGGGCGTATACCTGGCGGAGGTCTCCCCGGGCCATGCCGAGGCGACCTTTGTGCCCTCTGCAGCGGGCCGCTATATGGACCTGTCCGTCCCGGCCGGGCCGGACCCCCTGCGGGCCGTTTCGGCCCGGCTGCCTGCCGGTACCGAGCAGGACGTATACCGCATCACTTTGACGGGGGAAGCGCCGCCTGTGAACTGCGAGGCGCTCCGCCGCGCCCTGGAGGGCCGCTTCTTTTCTCTTCAGCTGCAGGACCGGACGATGCCGCCCCGGAACCTGTGGGAGCAAGCCGGAGAGGACAGCTTAGAGGGCCGGTATTTTCAGCTGCTGCAGGAGGCGGCTGAGCGCGCCGAAGGCGCGGAGCAGGAGGCCCTCTGTCTGGCCGCCCGCATCAGCCGCCAAATTCTGGACGGGCAGGAGGTGACGCTTCCATGATCCTCTGCTCCATGACCGCCACCTTCGGGAAGCTGGACGGAGAGACCCTGTCCTTTTCCCCGGGGCTGAATCTCATCACCGCCCCCAACGAGTGGGGAAAAAGCACCTGGTGCGCCTTCCTTCTGGCCATGCTCTACGGAATCGACACCCGGCAACGGGCCCGCCAGGGCCAGCTGCCGGACAAGGAGCGGTACAAGCCCTGGTCCGGAAAGCCCATGGAGGGCTCTATGGAGGTGCTGTGGCAGAATCGCCGCATTACCATCCAGCGGCAGACCAAGGGGCGCGTTCCCATGGGCCACTTTCGCGCCTTCGAGACGGAAACCGGTTTCCCCGTCCCGGAGCTGACGGCGGACCGGTGCGGGCAGGTTCTGCTGGGCGTGGAGCGCAGCGTATACCAGCGCACCGGCTTCCTGCAGGGCCGGGACCTGACCGTAAGCCGGGACGAGGCCCTGAGCCACCGGTTGAACCGGCTGGTCACCACAGGAGACGACAGTCCCTCCGGCCCCGCCCTGGCTTCCGGCCTGCGGGAGCTGAAAAACAAATGCCGGTACAACCAATCCGGCCTGCTGCCCCAGGCGCGCCGGGAGCTGGAGGCCTGCCGCAGTCAATTGCAGGCTTTGCAAAAGCTGGACGTCCAGGCCGCCGGGCTGGAGGAGCGGCTTCGGGCCCTGGACCGCCGGAAGCAGGCCCTGGAGGTTCACTTGACCGCCCTGCAGCGGCAGGCCGACCGGGAAAAGCTGGCCCAGGTGGACCAGGCCCGGGACAAGGAGCGGCAGGCCCGGGAAGAGCTGGCCCGGGCCCAGGCCCAGTGTGCGGGCTTGCCGGAACGGGCTGCGGCGGAGCGGAATCTGGCCCAATGGCGCAGTCTGCAGTCGGCGCTGGACGCCTTGCAGCTGGAGCAAGCCATGGAGCAGCCCGCCCCCCAGCCGCCGGAGGCCCCCGCCGTCCTGTACGGCCTGGACGGCGAGCAGGCGCGGTCCCAAATGCGCCGGAGGCTGGATGCCCTGTCCCCTCCGGCGGGCCCGTCCGCCGCAGGAAAAACCGCCTGGGCCCTCTGGGCGGGAGCGGCCCTGTGCGGCCTGCTCCTGCTCATTCTGTTGCCCGGCCTCTGGAGGCTCCCGGGCGCGGCCCTTCTGGCCGCCGGGGGGGCCGGACTCCTCCGGGGCTTCCTCCTCCGCCGCAAAAAAGCGGCGGCCGACGCCCAGGCCGCCCGGGACATGCAAAAGCTCCTGGACGATTACCAGGTCGCCGCGCCGGAGGAGCTGGAGCCCTTGCTGCAGGCCTACCAGGCCCGCTGGGCCCAATACCGCCGGGCCCTGGAAGCATTCCAGCGCCGGACCGCCGCCCTGGAGACCCGCCGCAAGGCCCTGCAGGGAAAGCTCGCCCAGCTCACCGGCGGCGGGGACACCGAGGCGTTCCTCCGGACCCAAACCCAGGCCCTGGAGGCCTGGGACGCCTGGGCCGCCGCCTGCCGGTCGGCCGCCCAGGCCACGGGGCACCGGCAAGCCATGGAGGCGGTCACCGCCGGTTTGGAACGCGACCCCCTTCCCGACCAGCTGGATTTGCCCGAGGAGGAAAGCCGCCGGGACCTGGAGGAGGTCCGGCAGGCCTGGACCCAGACCCGCTCCCAGCTGGACGCCTGCCGGGGCCGCCGGGCCGCCCTGGGGGACCGGTTGCGGCTGGAAGCCCAAGAAGAGGCCCTCGCGGACCGGGTATCCCGTCTGGAGCTCTGGTATGCCGCGCTCCAAGCCGGTCTGGCCGCTTTGGAGCAGGCGCAGCAGGATCTGCAAAGCCGCTTCGCCCCCAAAATCGCAGCCGAGGCCCGGGAGATTCTCAGCAGCCTCACCCTGGGCCGGTACGACCGGCTTCTTCTGGACCGGGATCTCTCCCTGTCCGCCGGGGCCGCCGGTGAAAACACGGTGCGCCCCGGGATCTGGCGCAGCGACGGCACCGTCGATCAGCTGTATCTGGCCCTGCGCCTGGCCGTGAGCCGGGCGCTGCTGCCCGGGGCCCCGCTGGTCCTGGACGACGCGCTGACCCGCTTCGACGACCGCCGCCTGGCCGCCGCCCTGGAGCTTTTGCGCCGGGAGGACCGGCAGATCTTGCTGTTCACCTGCCAAAGCCGGGAGGCCCGGCTGCAGCAGCCGGTGGGCTGAGCCTGCTTCCCGCCCGGCATGGGCGCAAGGGACAGCCGCCCGGGGGATTCTATCGCACGCCGGAAAGCCCCGCAGGGTTTTTCAGCCGCCGCAGCCGCCCCCCCGGGCGGCTGCAACGCTTTCCGGCCCGGCGTTTACAAATCCCTCGGGAACTCTTAACAATTTGTTCACTCCAAACGGGAAAAAACAGATATAATGAATAGGAGAAAGAACAAGAGAGACGGAGGAATACCGACTATGGCCATTTCGGTTCTGATTGTAGAAGACGACAAAAATATCGCGGAGCTGCTGCAGATGTACCTGGAAAAAGAGGGGTATGCCGTAACCATCGCCTCCGACGGTGGCCAGGGGGTGTCCAAATTCCGCGCCATTAAGCCGGACCTGGTGCTGCTGGATTTGATGCTGCCTGTGATGGACGGCTGGGCCGTATGCAAAACCATTCGGTCTGAAAGCCAGACTCCCATCATCATGCTCACGGCCAAGGGAGAAACCACCGACAAGGTAAACGGCCTGCGAAGCGGCGCCGACGACTACATCACCAAGCCCTTTGAGATGAAGGAGGTGCTGGCCCGGATCGAGGCCGTCCTCCGCCGCTCCGGCAACAGCGTGGAGAAAAAGCCCAATAAGCTGGTGTTCGACCGGCTGATTATCGATATGGACGCCTTTGAGCTCACGGTAAACGGGAAAAAAATCGATACGCCTCCCAAGGAAATGGAGCTTTTGTTTCATCTGGCCTCCTCTCCCAACCGGGTCTACACCCGCAATCAGCTGCTGGACGAGGTCTGGGGCTTCGATTACTTCGGCGACTCCCGCACGGTGGACGTCCATATCAAGCGGCTGCGGGAAAAGCTGGAGGGCGTCTCCGACCAGTGGAGTCTCAAAACCGTCTGGGGCGTGGGGTACAAATTTGAGGTGACCAACTCGTGAAAACCACATTCGGCCGTCTGTTTTCCGTGACGGCGCTGATTGTCCTGGTTGCCGTGGTGGGCATGGGCGCCTCCTTTCGCGCCTTGGTGAAAAATTACTTGACCGGCGAGCGCGAGGAGGATCTTCGGGCCACCGCCGCCGCCGTGGCCGAGCTGGCCGCCAAATACGCCGGGTACTCCTCCGGCGCGGGCAGCGACGTCGCCCTCGCCTTTCACATGAACCTGTCCTTTGCCTCCCAGGTGGCGCAAACCGACGCGCTGGTGTGCGACACCGGCGGGCAGGTCGTCACCTGCTCCTGCCAGGAGCTGGTGTGCCGGCACATCGGCCTGACCCTGGACCCGGACTACGTCCAGCAGGCGCTGCAAACCGGGCAGGACTTCCGTACCGGCGTCCTAACCGGCGTATACGACGACGAGCGCTATCTGGCGGCCCAGCCCTGCCTGATGTCCGACGGGACGGTGGGCGGTCTGGTGGTGGTCTCCGAGCCGGTGCGGGGCATGGGGATCATCCTATCCCAGATTATCCAGATGTTTATATTCGTCGCCCTGATTGTTCTGCTGCTGACCGTCATGTGCATTTCCATCTTCACCCAAAATCAGTGCCGCCCCTTAAAGGCCATGGCCAACGCCGCCAAGGAATTCGGCCACGGAAATCTCAAGGCCCGGGTGGAAACCGGGGGGGACAATACGGTGGAAATCGACGAGCTGGCCGTGGCGTTTAACAATATGGCCTCCTCTCTGGAGCAGAGCGAGTACCAGCGCCAGGAGTTCGTCGCCAACGTCAGCCACGAGCTGAAGACGCCTATGACCACCATCGGCGGCTATGTAGACGGCATTTTGGACGGCACCATTCCGCCGGAAAAGCGGCGGCAGTACCTCACCCTGGTCTCCGACGAGGTAAAACGCCTGAGCCGTCTGGTGCGCAGCATGCTGGAGGTATCCCGGCTCCAGGACCAGGGCATTCCCCCGGACAAAATGGTGCGCTTCGACGTGTCCGAGTGTCTGGGGCAGGTGCTCATCACCTTCGAGCAGAAAATCAACGACAAGGCCCTTCAGGTGGCCGTCGACTTCCCGGAATACCCCGTTTACGCCCTGGGGGAGCTGGACGCCGTGACCCAGGTGGTCTATAACCTGATCGACAACGCGGTCAAATTCTGCACCCCGGGCGGGCAGCTGGGGCTGAGTCTTCGGGAGTCCGGGAGTAAGGTATACGTCTCCGTCTCCAACACCGGCGACACCATTCCCCCGGAGGAGCTCCCCCTGGTATTCGACCGGTTTCATAAAATCGACAAGAGCCGGAGTCTCAACCGGGACGGCTGGGGCCTGGGCCTGTATATCGTAAAAACCATCATCTGCAGTCACGGTGAAGATATTTCCGTCACCAGCCGGGATGGAAAAACCGAATTCACCTTCACTCTGACCGAGGTAAACAGCTTGTAATTGCGAGGCTATGCTTATGTTCCATGACGATAAAAACCCGTTGGAGCCGGAGTATACACCTTTCTCCCAAACCCAGGAGGAGCGGTTCAACGGTTTCTATGAAACAGGGAATACCCGCCCCCCGAAAAACCACGGCGGTTGGGTGGCGGCAGCGCTTTTGGCCTGCATTTTCTTCGGCGGTCTCACAGGAGGCGCCGTCCTCATGAACCTGGACCCCGCCGTCCCCCCCCAGGAGACGGAGGACGTCCCCCAACAGGCCGACCCCACCACACCGGCCGCAACGCAGCCCTCGGAATCCACCGAGCCGGAACCGCAGATCCTGGAGGCAACCGGCGCCCAGGACGACGACACCGAATTGCTCATCTCCGAGACGCCGGAGGCCGTGGCCAACCCGCTCCAGTCCGGCGGGCTCTCCCTCCAGGAGATCTATCGGAAGGTCAGTCCCTCGGTGGTATCCATCACCGCCTCCCAGGCGGACGGGAGCTCTTACGGCTCGGGCATCGTCATGTCCCAATCCGGCTATATCATCACCAACTGCCACGTGGTGGACGACGCCTACCATCTCACCGTCACCTTATCCGATGAGCGCGTGTACGACGCGCAATTGGTGGGAAAGGACAGCGCCAGCGACTTGGCCGTCCTGCACATCGACGGGGAAAATCTGACGGCCGCCGAATTCGGCGACTCCTCCCAGGCCCAGGTGGGCGACGCCGTCGCCGCCATCGGCGACCCCCTGGGCATCGAGCTGCGGGGAACCATGACCGAGGGAATCATCTCCGCCATCAACCGCAACCTCACCATCCAGGGCCGGACGCTGACCCTGATTCAAACCACCGCCGCTCTGAACGAGGGCAACTCCGGCGGGCCGCTGATCAACTGCTACGGCCAGGTCATCGGCATCAACACCGCCAAAATCGGCGGCTATTCCAGCAACGCCGTGGTGGAAGGCCTGGGGTTTGCCATTCCCATCCATGTCGCCAAGGAAGTGATCGATCAGCTGATTGAAACCGGCTACGTACCGGGCCGTCCGTCCCTGGGCGTGGAAATCACCGTGCCGGATTTGCAGTACCGGCTTTACTTCAACGTACCCGACGGGTTATACGTCACCGATGTGGACGAGGGCTCCAACGCTTGGTCCGCAGGCCTCCGCAGCGGCGACGTCATTCTCAGCGTCAGCGGGTACCGGGTCACCTCAGAGGACGATCTCACCGCCGCCCTGGGCGGCTTCTCCGTCGGGGACACCGTCAATTTGATCCTCTACCGGTCCGGCCGACAGCTGACTGCGGACGTGATCCTGCAGGAGGCGGGCCGGTAGCGGCTTACCCGGGCGGCGCGCTTTTCATAAAACCAAGGGGCCTGTTGCCAAGCTACCTTTTCTAAAAGTTAGAAATAGCGGGAGGAATCACGAAAACTCGTGGTTTCTCCCGCTAAAATATTCGGCAAAATTTCCGAAATGTCCACGCTGCAACAGGGCCCTTTTCCTATTTTTCCTCGTTTCCTTTTGTGAAATCCAGACCTGCCCCGGAAGCCGGAGGAAATCCCGGCGCGCAATCAGACCGGCTTTTCCACCAGCTCCACGGCTTCCTTCCCCGTGAGGCGCTCTATCTCCATCTCCAGCATACACAGCCCCGCCCAGCTCCGGCAAACGGCGTCCTCCCGGTGGGCGGCGCTGTCCTCCGGGGCATATTTCACCGCCAGCTTTTCCACCGCGGCGCGTTTTTCCCCGTCGTCCTCCAAAATCCGCATGACGCCGAAGGCAATGACGCTGCGGTAATACGTGGTATACCGCTCCGGGACAATCTGATCCTGATCCACGACGCAAAAAGAGGCCTTCGGATTTCTCCTTACGGCGTCCAGCTTATGGCCGGACTTGGCGCAGTGAAAATACAGCTTGGCTCCATCGAACACATAGCTGATGGGAACTGCGTAGGGATAGCCGCCGTCCCCGGAAAGCGCCAAAACGCCGGAGGTCCCCCGGTGTAAAATCTCCCTGCAGGCCTCCGGCGACAACGCCTGACGGCCTCTGCGCATATCACGAAACATCCTCATCTCTCCTTTGAACAGCATATGTCTTCCGTCTACGCCCACACAGCCCCGGCACAGGTCTTTGCGCCGGGGCTGAAGCGCCGCCCCGCTCCCAAGAACCGCCCGGGCCGGAAGCCTCACACCAAAAAGCGGCACGCCAAGCCCACAATCAACAGCTGCAGCGGGTAGGCCAAATAGTAGAACCATTTGGGGAGCATACACGGGCCCTCTTTGTGGAAGTGAATCAGCAAAACGCCCAGGGAGGCCGGGACCGTCGCCAGGCCCAGCAGGGCGACCAGGAGATCTCTCCACCCCCGGTGCTCCGACAGGTAATACATCACCGCCATGGACAGAACCACCAAAATGCCCAGCTGGCTCTGAATCAAAAAGGTCCACAGCACAGCTCCCACCAGCAGGGCGACCCGAAGGGCGCCGGATTTCTCCCGGCTCTCCCCCACCTCCTGGGCCACATACAGCATCACCAAGCCGATGAGCAGCGAAAAGAGGAAATTTTGACTGGACCAGTCCACCCACTTGCCGGACATCACCAGATCATACGGCACCTCACTGACCACCGCCGTCACCAGCAGCCGCAGGGCATAGCGGGGAAAGCTGGAGGTATTGCGCAGGCCCTCCACGGCAAGATAGGCGAAAATCGGCCAGGCAATGGAGGCCAGGCAATTGCTGACCACCGCCCAAGCCGCCATCCCGGCGCTTTGCTGGCCGGTCTGAAAAATCCTCAGAAGCTGCTCAAATTGAGACAGATTCCCCTCCGCCGACAGGAAGCTATTCTGCAGCAGAGCCGCCCCCACGGTGCCGTCCACCGTGAGCAAAAGGCCGATGATTTTTAAAATATCCGTGCTGATGCGTCGTTTGGAGCCCCGGCTCCGCAGCCGGGCGGCTTTTTCTCCCCCCATGGTTCTCTCTCCTTTTCCAATGATCTACAGTCGCGCTTTTTGGGAGCGCCGGGCAGACGGAGCCGCTCCGCGCTCCGGCGCGCCGCCGCGCAAAATGCGCGTCACCTGCCGCAGCAGGGGATACCACTGCTCCGCTTTCGCGGCCTGGGGAAAATCCGTCACCAGCCAGGAGCAGCCCGCCAGGCGCGTATCGGCCAGCTGCCGGGCAAATTTCCCGTCCACCCCCAGGGCCAGGGCATAGGGCGCCAAATCATAGTAATAATCCGGATTTTTGCGGAGGATCCGGCGCAGCTGCTTCCGGTCCGCCGTCTTCAAATACCGCCGCAGGCCCAAAAGCGCCGCGACCGTGTGCCGCCCCGCCTCGCTGCGCCGGCCTCCGAATAAGGTCAGCAGGCCCAGCAGACACTGCACCAGGCAGCAGAGCAACGCCAGCCCCCAGCATCCGGCCCACAGCCCCAGCAGGAGCAGCCCGCAGGCCGCAGCCGACGCGTAAAAGCCGGGACGCCGGTTCCAGGACAGCAGGCCCCGGAAGCCCCCCTGGAGCAGCCACGCGCTCACAGCGCCCACCAGACCGGCCGCCGCCAGGACGGCAATCCGCCAGCCCGCCTCCGGCGCCAGAAGATCTCCTGCGGCCACGCCGGTGCACAGCCCCATCCCCGCGCCCAGAAGCCGCGCCCAAAGCGGATTTCCGCCCCTCCGGCGGAATTGTCCCCGGACCCGGGGCCGGGATGCCGCAACCTGCGCCCTCAGCGCCTGCACGCGGGGCCCGGCGCCGTCGGCCATCTGCTCCCGGCCGAACAGCGACCGGAACAGGCGGTTTTCATAGCCGCTGCGTTCGTTGCCCATATCCATCCGCTTGTGCAGCGTCACGGCCCAATCCTGATTGACGTGAATCGTCAAATACCCAAGCTGCGCCCAGGACACCACCATCAGGGGAAAATCGGGACTTTCGGCCAAAAGGCGGCAGCGCACCTCCCCCGGGCCCACACCCACAGGGGCATGGCTCTGGGCCGTCACCGCCCCGAGCCGCCAACGGAGCCGCAGCACCCAATACAGAAGGGCCGCCAGGCCGAAGGCAAGGGCCGCCGGACGGACCTTGGAGAAAAGCCGCCCCGTCCGGTCGGTCCGGGGAAAAAGCTCCTCCGAGGTATCCAGGGTGAGAATCAGGCTCTCCTGGTCCCGCAGCGCCGTATTCACAGAGCCGGAAATCACGTTGTCCTCCACGGAGACCGTCATATAATTGTCGATGTCCTCTCCATAATAGCCGCTGGTAAAGCAGGGCATCTCCGAAAAAGAGCCGGGCAGGGTCACCTGAAAGGTCATCCGCTCCACGGGATAGGCCAGCCCCTCCGGCAGGAGGGGAAGGACCAGGGTCCAATCGTCGGCCTCCCGGACACAATCGGGCAAGCGGTACGCCAGGGCAAAGGACTGCGCTCCGGCAAAACCGGCTTCGCTCTCCAGAACCACGGCGCTGTGCCCGGCGATTTGACGCACCTCGGCCTCCACGCCGTTGACCGTGACCTCCTCGGCTCCGCCGCCCACCGGCAGCGCCAGGGATTGCACCGGCTCCGGCAGCTGCAACGTCCACTGCACCGTCATCCGGCAGGAACCGTCCGCCTCAACGGCGGCCGTCACCTGAACGGCGTTGCCGGTCTCCTCTGCCGAAACCGGCAGCGCAAACAGCAGCAGACAGAGCAACACCATCCAAAACCGTCTCACGCAACCCCTCCTTCCGTGCCCCATGGGAAAGCCCCCAGGGCCTCCAAGACATATCCGTTCTTTTGCAGTATTGTACCATGGAGCAGGAGAAATTGCAACGATTTTGCCGTTTTCCGTCACACCCAGGCGGTTGAATGTCTGCCGGGACTCCCCGGCAGCGCCGGACCCTCCACACCATCCCAGGCGGCTATTTATTGATTTTGAGAAAATTTTTATTGACAAACGATAAATCCGGGTATATCATGGGAGCAATCCATCTTCCACACAGGAGGTTATTTCATGCCAACCAAACACCCCTCCGCCACCGTCTGTCTCTGGGCGGGCCGGACCGTCGCCGGACTGCTTCTGGTGCTGGCCTGTTGGATGCCGGAGGCTGTCTCCTGGTACGGCCGGCTCCGCTTGTTGACTCCCGCCGGACAGAGCGCCATTCTGGCCGGGTATTATCTCTGCCTGATTCCCACCGGCCTGGCCCTGGCCGATCTGGACCGGCTTCTGCGCCGCATTCGCCGGGGGCAGGTATTTTTGCAGGCCAACGTCCGGAGCATCCGCCGCCTGATTTATCACTGCGGGGCCGTCAGCCTGATCTGCTTCCTCTGCGCCTTTCTGTACCCGCCGCTGCTCTTCGTCACCCTGATCATGGCCTTTCTCTGCCTGGTCATCGCGGTGGTCGCCAACGTGATGGACGCCGCCACCCGGCTGCGGGAAGAAAACGATCTCACCATATAGGAGTTGGGTATGGCTATTTATGTAAACTTAAACATCGTCATGGCCCACAGGCGCATCAGCTCCCAGGAGCTGGCCGAGCAGGTGGGCATCACCCAGGCCAACCTGTCTATTTTGAAAACCGGGAAGGCCAAGGCCATCCGCTTCAGCACCCTGGACGCCATATGCAAGGCCCTGGGCTGCCAGCCCGGGGACATTTTGGAATACCGAGAGGAGGAATCTGTGTGAAATCCAGTCCCTATGAGAACAACCCCTATACCTCCGACCTGCCCCCGGCGGAGCCCCGTCCGCCCCTTCCCCCTGCTCCGGCCCTGCCCACCGGCGGCAGGGAGCTGGCCCTGGCCCTTGTGTTGGCCGTCTTATCCCTCCTGACGGCCAACAGCCTGTTGTACAGCGGCCTCCGCCTGGGCTGCGCCCTGGGAATTTGCGGCATTTTCACCGTCACCGCCGTCTACCTTCTGCTTCGGGTCCGGCGCGTGTCCTGGTACCCCCTGGCCTGCCTGGCAGCCGGTCTGATCCTGACCGCCTCCTTGGCCCGCAGCAGCGACGACTTTGTGAAGTTTTTCCTGTTGCTCCTGGCCATGACCGCTTACCTGCTGGGCCTGAGCCAAACGGTGTGGGCTTCTTCCTATCCGGCGGGCCGTCTCATTTCCCTGGCCGGAGCCGGCCGGGCTCTGCTGGCGGAGCCTTACCCCCAAATCGCGCCCGCCTTACGGGGCCTGTTCACCAAGCAAACCCCCGACGGTCCCCAGCGGCGGCGCGTCGGCGGCGTGCTCTTGGGCCTGCTGCTGTCCATTCCGGCCCTCGTCATCATTCTGCCCCTGCTCATCCGCTCCGACGCCGCCTTCGAGGGCCTGATGGGAAAAACCATCCTGGCAGACGCCTCCGAGCTCATCGTCACCGTTCTGTTCGGCTTTCTCCTGTTTCTGCCCGTCTACGCCCGGCCTGTGGCCCTGGCGCAGGACCAGGAGCCGGAGCCCCGGCCCGCTCCGGCCGGAGGGTTCTCCCCGGTGACGCTGAACACCTTTCTGGCGGCGGTATCCTTTTTCTATCTGCTGTATCTGGTCTCCCAGCTGGCCTATTTCTTCAGCGCCTTCGGCGGCATCCTGCCCCAGGGCTTCACCCCGGCGGAATATGCCCGCAGAGGCTTCTTCGAAATGGCCGCTCTGTGCGGCATCAATCTGCTCATCGTCCTGGTGTCCCTGTGCCGGATCCGCCGGGATCCCAACGTGCCGGTCCTCACCCGGGTTCTCTGCCTGTTTATCCTCCTGTTCTCCCTGGTGTTGTCGGCCTGCGCGGCGTCGAAAATGAGCTTGTACATCGGCGCCTTCGGTCTGACCCGGCTCCGGGTCCTCACCTCGTTGTTCATGCTCTGCGTGGCGGTCGCCCTGGTCTGCGTGGCCGTCTGGATTTTAGCGCCCCGCTTTCCCTATATGAAAATCGCCGTTTTGGCCGCTCTGCTGGTGGGATGCTGGACCGGCTGGATGGATGTGGACACCCAGATCGCCCGTTACAACGTAAACGCCTACCTGTCCGGCCGACTGGATACGGTGGACGTGGCCCACCTGGCCGGTCTGTCGGACGGCGCCGTTCCCCAGCTGGCGCGGCTCCTGAAGGCGGAGGACCCGCAAATTCGCGCCCAAGCCCGTGAAGTCCTGGCCGACCGGGTCCTGGAATACTACTACGTGACGGAGCAAAACGGCGCCGTCACACTGCAGGCCCGGGAAGAGCCCCGGCTTCGAGGCTGGACCTGGACCCAGGCCCAAGCGCTTCCCCTGCTGGAATCCCTGGCCCCGGAGCTTCAGGACGAGCTCTTGGACTGAGCCTCCCCAAAATTTAAAAGCTGCTGCAACCCCACGGACCAAACCGTCCGCGCGCCGTTGCAGCAGCTTCTCATTGCCCATTATTTATCAAAATTCTGCCGGAGCTTCTCAAAAAACTTTGCAATCTTCGGCTGCGCGCCGGAATCCTTGGCGCTGTCCTCAAAGCGGCGGAGCAGCTCCTTTTGCTCCCGGGAGAGCCGGGTGGGCGTCTCCACCACCACCGTCACCAGCTGATCGCCCCGGGCCTTGCTGTGCAGGAAGGGGATGCCCTTGCCCCGCAGGCGGAAGGTCGTTCCGGTTTGCGTCCCCTCCGGGATGTTATACCGGACCTTCCCGTCCAAGGTGGGGACCTCCAGCTCCGCGCCCAAGGCGGCCTGAGAGAAGGTGATGGGCAGCTCGCACAGAACGTTGGCCCCATCCCGCTGGAAAAAGGCGTGGTTGCGAATGGAAATCTCCACCAGGAGGTCTCCGTTGGGCCCGCCGTTGGAGCCGGTACAGCCTTCCCCCCGGACCCGGACGCTCTGCCCGTCGTCCACGCCCGCCGGAATCTGAACCCGAACCTTGGTGGAACGGCGCACCTTCCCCTTGCCCCGGCAGGTGGAGCAGGGATCTTTGATGATCTTTCCGGTGCCGCCGCACTTGGGGCAAGCCGTGGTGGACTGCATGGTCATCCCCATAAAATTCTGGGTGGTGCGCACAGACCCGGTTCCCCGGCAGGTGGGGCAGGTTTCCGGCGCGGTACCGGCGGCGGAGCCGCTGCCGCCGCATTTGGCGCAGGTCTCGATGCGGACCACCGGCACCTCTTTCTCCGTGCCGAAGGCGGCTTCCTCAAAGGTCAGCTCCAGCCGGGCGCCCACATTCTCCCCCTGGCGCGGGGCGTTGGCGCTCCGCCTACCGCTGCCGCCGCCGAACAAATCTCCAAAGATGTCGCCGAAGCCGGAAAAGGCGTCTCCAAAGCCCCCAAAGCCGCCGCCGAAGCCTCCGGCATTGGGATTGAAGTTGGGATCTACCCCGGCAAAGCCAAATTGGTCGTACCGGCTCCGCTTTTCGTCGTTGGACAAGACCTCGTAGGCCTCGCCCACCTCCTTGAATTTCGCTTCCGCCTCTTTGTCTCCCGGATTCCGGTCCGGGTGATACTGGAGCGCTTTCTTTCGGTAAGCCTTCTTAATCTCATCGGCGCCGGCGCTCTTCCCGACGCCCAGAACCTCGTAATAATCGCGTTTCTTCTCGTCACTCATGGCTCCTCACCTCGCTTGGATGTACTGGCGCAAATAAGCGCAACAGCGGAGGGACGTGAACCCCGTCCCTCCGGCATCGCTGTTGGGTAAATCAATCCTTGACTTCCTCGTAGTCCGCATCCACGACGCCGTCGTCTCCCGGCGTCCCGGCGCCGGGATTGGCGCCTGCCGCGCCGCCCTGGGGGCCGGATTGCTGATACAGCTTTTCCGAAATGGCGTAGAATGCCTTCTGGGCCTCCTCGGTCGCGGCCTTAATGGCCTCTACGTCGTTGCCCTTATTGACCTCCTTCAGCTTCTCAATCGCAGCCTGAATGGGAGCCTTCTCCGAATCGGTCACCTTGCCGCCCAGATCCGCCAGGGTTTTTTCGCTCTGATAGATGACCTGGTCGGCCGCGTTGTGGGCGTCCACCTCGTCCTTCCGGGCCTTATCCTCCGCCGCGTACTGCTCGGCCTCCTTCACCGCCTTGTCGATGTCCTCCTTGCTGAGGTTGGTGGAGGCGGTAATGGAGATCTTTTGCTCCTTGCCGGTGCCCAGATCCTTGGCCGAGACGTTCACAATGCCGTTTGCATCGATGTCGAAGGTCACTTCGATCTGCGGCACGCCCCGGGGCGCCGGAGCAATGCCCGTCAGCTGGAACCGGCCCAGGGTCTTGTTGTAAGCCGCCATCTCCCGCTCGCCCTGGAGCACATGGACCTCGACCGTCGTCTGTCCGTCGGCAGCCGTGGAGAAAATCTGGCTCTTCTTGGTGGGAATCGTGGTGTTGCGGTCAATGAGGCGGGTGAACACGCCGCCCATGGTTTCAATGCCCAGAGACAGAGGCGTGACATCCAGCAGCAGAATGTCCTTCACATCGCCGCCCAGGACGCCGCCCTGAATGGACGCGCCCACGGCCACGCACTCGTCGGGGTTGATGCCCTTGAAGCCTTCCTTCCCCGTCAGCTTCTTCACCGCATCCTGCACGGCCGGGATTCTCGTAGAGCCGCCCACCAGGAGAACCTTCCCCAAATCAGAGGCGGAGAGCTTGGCGTCGGACATGGCCTGACGCACCGGGCCCATGGTCCGCTCCACCAGATCGGCGGTGAGTTCGTTGAACTTCGCCCGGCTGAGGGTCACATCCAGGTGCTTCGGGCCGGTGGCGTCTGCGGTGATATAGGGCAGGTTGATGTTGGTGGTGGTGACGCCGGAGAGCTCGATTTTGGCCTTCTCCGCGGCTTCCTTCAGCCGCTGCATGGCCACGCGGTCCTTGGACAGGTCGATGCCCTCGGCCCGTTTGAACTCGGATACCAGATAGTCCATAATTCTCTGGTCAAAGTCGTCGCCGCCCAGATGGGTGTCGCCGGCCGTCGCCAGAACCTCGATGACGCCGTCGCCGATGTCCAGAATGGACACGTCGAAGGTGCCGCCGCCCAGGTCATAGACCATGATCTTCTGCTCGGATTCCTTGTCCAGGCCGTAGGCCAGCGCCGCAGCCGTGGGCTCGTTGATGATCCGCTTCACATCCAGACCGGCAATTTTACCGGCGTCCTTGGTGGCCTGGCGCTGGGAATCGGAGAAATAAGCGGGAACGGTGATCACCGCCTCGGACACCGGGCCGCCCAGGTAAGCCTCCGCATCCGCCTTCAGCTTCTGCAAAATCATCGCCGAGATCTCCTGGGGCGTGTAGCTCTTGCCGTCCACAGTCACCTTGTAATTGGTGCCCATGTGGCGCTTGATGGAAGCGATGGTGCGGTCGGCGTTGGTCACGGCCTGGCGCTTCGCCACCTGTCCTACCATCCGCTCCCCGTTCTTTGCAAAGGCAACCACAGAGGGCGTCGTGCGGTTCCCCTCCGCGTTGGGAATGACCACGGGTTCGCCGCCTTCCAAAACGGCGACGCAAGAATTGGTTGTACCAAGATCGATACCGATAATCTTAGCCATAATACGTATCCTCCTACTATAACGTGAAAGTTATCATATACAAAATTTATAAAAACCGGGAAAGCCCGGGAATCTACCTGCTAATTGGCAACCTGCACCATGGCGAAACGAATCACCTTTTCCCCCACCCGGAAGCCCTTCTGGAAGACCTGCACGATGGTGCTCTCTCCCAGGCTTTCGTCGGCGGTGTGCATCACCGCGTTGTGCAGGTTGGGATCGAAGGCGTCTCCCGGCGCGCCGAAGCTCTCGGCGCCCAGGCCCTGGAAAATCTTCTCCAGCTCCGCCATGGTCATCTCCACGCCCTTTTTGTAGGCGGCGTCTTCTGTGGGCTGGTTCAGCGCCCGCTCCAGATTGTCGTAAACCGGCAGGAGCTTGACCAGGGTGTCGGCCTTGCCGTTGGCGTAGCTGGCGTCCTTTTCCTTTTGGGTCCGCTTGCGGAAGTTGTCGTACTCCGCCGCTAAGCGGAGGTGCGCCTCGTGCTCCGCATCCAGCTTTTCCTGGAGCTGCTGCAGCTCGGTGGGCTGGGCGGCCGCCTCTGCCTGCGCCTCCCGGGGCTCCGGAGCAGGCGCCTGCTCCGGCTCCTGGTTCTTTTTCTTGTTCTTTTTATTTTCTTTGTCAGCCACAATCTATGCCTCCTGTTTTTCTGCTTCCGGCTCGCTTCCCTCGGGAAGCTGCTTCCGGTTGGGCTCCGGCGGGGAAAACATCTTAGACAGATTTTCCGCAAAATAACTGAGCCGGGCCGTGATCTTCGCATAGTCCATGCGGGTCGGTCCCACCACGCCGATGAGACCCTGCATGCCTTCGCCGATGTCGAACTTGGTCATCACAACCGACGTGTCTCTCAGCTCCTGGGCCACGTTTTCCGGTCCCACCAGAATCTGGGTCTTTTCTCCCCCCATCACAGCGGGCAGGTGGGAAATGGTCTCCTCATCCAGGCTGCTCAAAACCTCCTGGGCCTTTTCCACATCTTGGTACTCCGGCTGATGCAAAAGCCGGACCTGGCCCCGCAAGGCAACCGAGCCGTCTTGCTGGCCCCGCAGGACCTCGTTGGTAAAGTCCAGGATCACCGGCACCAGACCGGCCGCCGCGCCGGCGTTTTGCGTCACACGCTCCAGCAGCTCCGCCGTCAGCTCTTGGGCGCTGAGCCCGGTCATGCTGGCGTTGAGCACGGCGCTCAGAAGCTTCAGATCCGCCTCCGTCACATGCAGCGGCAGCTTGATCAGCTTGTTTTTCACCACGTCGCCGTTGGTCATGACCACCAGGATGAAGCTCCCGGCCTCCGCCATGAGGATCTCAAACCGCTTCACTGTAGCCGCGCCCGGACGGGCGGCCACCGTATAAGCGGGCAGATCCGTGGCCTGAGAGACCAGTCTGGCCACCTTGTCCAGAACCTTGTCGAACTCCTGCATTTTCAGCTCCATGGCATTTTTCAGGTCCTTGGTCTCATCCACGCTGAGCTTGTAGCCCTGCATCAGCTCATCCACATACAGCCGGTACCCCGCAGGAGAGGGAATCCGCCCGGCGGAGGTATGGGGCTGCTCCAGAAGGCCCATGGTCGTCAGATCCGCCAATTCGTTGCGAATGGTAGCGGAGGAGTAATTCATCCCCGGCATGGCTGCAACCGCCTTTGAGCCCACCGGCTCGGCTGTGCGGATATACAGGTCCACCACCGTCTGTAACACCTGCTTCTTCCGCTGGGTCAACTCCATGCAATCGCCTCCTGTTAGCACTCCTTCCTCTCGAGTGCTAAGCTAACTATACAACCCGAACCCCTCCTTGTCAAGGGGCGGATTATAAATATTTTTTGAACAAAATTCCCCCGGTTTTTCAGCCGCTCCGCGCCGCCGGTCGGCTTTAGTTTACACCTCCTATTGGTCATCCATGCAGTTTTTTCTTTCTTTGCAGGAGATTTCATGTTAGAATCACGGCATCCCCCGCAAAAATCCATCTGATCCGGCGGGGACGGGCGTCCCGTCCCGGCTGCTCCGGGACCCGCGCCGCCCCCCGCCGGAAGCAAAAGGAGCCTTCCATGTGGATCGTCTATATTTTACAGTGCCGGGACGGCACCTTGTACACCGGCATCACCAACCACTTCTCCCGCCGCCTGGCCGCCCATAACCGGGGTCGGGGCGCCAAATACACCCGGGGCCGGGGCCCCGTCGTGCCGGTCTACCAAGAGGTGTGCCCCGATCACGGCAGCGCTCTGCGCCGGGAACAGGCCATCCAGGCTCTGCCCCGGGCCAAAAAGCTGGAGCTGTGCCGGACCTGGTCCCCGGAGCAGCCCCCGCAGAAATGAGCGGCTTACCCCCGTCCTGCGGAACGGGCACAAATCCTGTTCCAAATTGAAATAGGCGGGAAAACCATCTTCGGGTTTTCCCGCCTGAACCATCCATGGGCAAAGATCGCCTTTTATTGGGAATCCATGTAAAAGAGGATATCGGATTTCCCCTCCTGTTTGGTTCCCCGATAGACATCTGTGTCCAAGCCTCCGATATGGAACCCCACATTTAAGTAGAACAGACAGGCCGAGAGATTATTGTCCTGACCCTGGGTATATATTCCACGGTAGCCTCTTTCGACCGCGATCCTCAGTCCTTCCTCAATCAGCTTGGTTGCAATCCTCTGCTTCCTATATGCTTTGCAAACCTTCAAATCGTAAAGGTACATGTATTGGAAAAAGAAATCCTGAAATACGGCGAGCCCAACGCATTTGTCCCCGTCATAGGCCCCGACAAAAACGCTGTTCCGACACATACGATCATAATCGTAGTCCTCATCCGGGAAGCACATTTCGGTGACCTGCTCACGGCTGAATTCTTCTACGGAATATCCCCATTTTCTGTCTACGTAGGACGGAATCATCCGCCCCCAAATCAAAAACGGCTCGTTCCGGATGTGGATATCCTGTTGGTGCTCTTTCGTAATGATGCGTATTGTAATCACGAAGAAATCCCTCCTGCCAAAATTCCAATTTTTCGCGCTCTTACTTCCCCTCGGTGGGCGGGGATTTTTCCGGCGTTCCGCCATGGATCCCGCCGTCCTCCCGCCTCGTCCGCCTGACAAGCGGCACGTTACGTTTCACCGGCGCAACGCGCATTCGCCGGAGGCATTCTGAAATTCCCAGCGTACATCATACCTGCCGGTTCCATTCTACCACAATTCCAAGCCCGTGGAAACAGAGAGTTTTCCCGAGCGGAAACGGCACAGCCAAAGCCGGATATGCCGGAGCCATGCTGCTTGATGGGGGCGCGTCTTCGAGCCCGCTGTTTTTCACGGGGAAAGGGGGATTTGGATTGCGACGCAAAATCCATGGGGGTGCACGGAGGAAAAGCGGGTAGTTCCATGATGGGCCCGCACAATTTGCTGGACAATCAGAAGCCCTAAGCCGTGGCGCGGCTCTGCAATTCCGGCGTCGTTCATCATATAGTGGGGGGTATTTTGCAGCTTTTCCAGCTGCTTGCCGGTCATTCCCACCCCGTCGTCGGACACCGCGATGCAGCACGCCCCCGCCTTGACAGAAACCTCCAGCGTGATCCGGCAGCCGTCCGGATTGTGGGACTGGGCGTTGTGCAGGAGGTTTTCCAGGGCCCGGTGCAGCAAATTGGGATCTCCCTGCAGGATGCAGGCCGGGATATGCTCCGGGGCCCGCCACTGCAAGGGATACTTTCCCTCCAAATCCGCGTTGAGAAAATCCGCCGCGCACTGCCGGGCTACGGCAATCAGGTTCACCGGCTGGGGATGCAGGGGCTGCATGTTGTATTCCAGCTTGGAGGCCAAATTCAGGTCGTGGATCAGATTCTTGATTTTCGTGCTCTGCTGCCGGATGACGGACGCCTTCCGCCTGGTCTCCCCCGACAGGTCCGGATCGTCCTCCAGCTGCCCGGCGTAGCCCATCACCATGGAAAGGGGCGTGCGGATGTCGTGGGAAACCCCGGAGATCCAGTCCGCCCGCGCCGTCTCCTTTTTGCGCAGGTCCGCCCGCTGGGACCGGAGGATCTCCGCCGTCTGATTGATGTCCTTTGCCAGATCGGACAAAAGCCCCCTTTCTTTCACATATACCGGCTCTTGGGTGGGCAGCGCCTGCACGCCGTTTGCAATGGGGGTCACCGAGCGAAGCAGCTTGGCGTTCGCCAGGATATAGATGAGAAAAATGACCGCCACATTGATCCCCAGCACCGACAGAGCAATCGCCGGAGCATTTTTGATAAAGTAGTAATCCCAGGAGGGATTCATCAGCTTCCAGTAACGGTCCTTGGGAAATCCCACCACCATCAGTCCGTCTTCCCCGCTTCCCGTGAAGGTGGGATAATCCGCCACATACCCCCGGGTCAAGCGGGAAATATCGGACACGGTATATTGCAGGGGGATTTCCTCCGGCAAATCCTCCGAGTGCCAGAGAACCTCCATGGTGTCGTTGTCGATATAGACGGCCCAGGCGTTTTCCTCTTTTAGGGTCCTCGTCATGTCCTCCCCCAGGACATAGCCGTCCGGCCCCCGGCGCAGAGCCCGGGCGGCTTCTCCGGCCGTTGTCCACGGCCCGGCCCCCGGAGTTTGATAGGCGGCCAGCACCACCAAAATCACCAAATTCACCGCCAACAGAAGGAGGGTGCTCAACGACAAAATCCCCACAAAGCGGCGGGTCAGCTTCGCCACGCTGCGCATGCTACTTTCCCTCCAGTACCAGCTTATACCCCAGGCCCTTGACCGTCAGCAACGACACCGGCTTAGACGGGTTTCGTTCTATTTTTTCCCGAATCCGGCGGATATGCGCCATCAGGCTGTTCTCATAACCGAAGGGATTCTCCCCCCATACGGCCTGGCAAAGCTGGTCGATGGTTACAATCCTTCCGGCGTTCCGGCAAAGCGTCTGGAGGATCTCATGCTCCTTCGCCGTCAGAGGGAAACGCCTGCCCTCTTTTACAACCTCCGCCCGGGAAAAATCAATCCGGCTCCCGGCCAGCTGCACCAGGGGCTGCTCCTGCCTGTAATACCGGCGCAGGATCATTCCAATGCGCAGCAGCAGCTCCTTGGGCAAAAACGGCTTCACCAGATAGTCGTCGGCGCCCAGGCCCAGGCCGCGAATTCTATCCTCATCCTCCCCCCGCGCGGTGAGAAACAGCACCGGGCTCTCCGCCCATGTCCGCACCTGTTGGAACAGAGAGAAGCCGTCTCCATCCGGCAGCATCACGTCCAGAACCGCAAGCTCCGGCTCCCACTGCCTCCACACCGAAAGGGCGTCGGCCACGGTAGACGCCGTGCGAATCTGCGTATAACCGTCCTCCCGTAAAAACCCGGTTACCATGGTGAGAATCTCCTCCTCGTCGTCCACGAGGAGAATTTTTTTCTGTTTCAAATAGCTGTAGTCCATATTGCTTCCTCCCGGCTGCCATTATAGCACAAAGGGACGGAGCCTGCCCGGGTATTTTGCAAAATGTAAGGCAGCCGTAAGGAAGGCGGAAGGTTCCTGCAAGGTTGTTGCGCTATACTGGACCCAGAACAGGAAAGGAGCGCAAAAACGTGAATATAATCGAGACCCAAAACCTCACAAAAACCTACGGGGACTTCACAGCCGTCTCTCATTTGAATCTCCACGTCCGCAAGGGCCGCATTTACGGTTTCCTCGGCCCAAACGGCGCGGGAAAATCCACCACCATGAAAATGCTGCTGGGCTTGACCCGCCCCACGGAGGGGAGCTTCCGCATAGACGGAAAAACCAATCCTCCGGACCGGATTGCCATCCTACGGGAGGTGGGCTCCTTTTTGGAAGCGCCCGCCTTCTACGGCAACCTGACCGGAGAGGAAAATCTGGAGATCATCCGTAAAATCCTCGGCTTACCCAAAAGCAGCGTCGCCGACGCTTTGGAGCTGGTGGGCCTAACCCCGTTTCGCAAGCGCCAAGCCAAACAATACTCCCTCGGGATGAAGCAGCGGCTGGGACTGGCCGGGGCCCTCATCGGACAGCCTCCGATTTTGATTTTGGACGAACCCACCAACGGGTTGGATCCCGTGGGCATTCATGAAATCCGCACCTTGATTCAGTCCCTCCCCCGGCAGTTTGACTGCACGGTGCTGGTCTCCTCCCACCTGCTTTCGGAAGTGGAGCTGACGGCGGACGACGTCGGGATTCTCAACCACGGCCGCCTGCTGTTTGAAGGGACCATGGAGGACCTGAAATCCGTCGCCCGAGCCGCCGGACTGCCCACCGACCATCTGGAAAACACCTTTCTCGCCCTCATTGAGGAAGACAACCGAAAGGCAGGCGCAAGGAGATGACCCTCTGTCTTGAAACCAAAAAATTGAAACGCACCGGGTATTTGATCGCCTTTCCCGCAGGCGGGCTGCTGGCCGCCGCGTTCCCCCTGGTGAATATGCTGGTTCGTCCGGAAGCCTTCACCTCGCTCCCCGGCAGCCCCCTCGCCGTTTTGTTGGACGCCAACTGGCAGATGATGGCCATGCTCAACATCCTGGTCTCCATCTGCGGCGCCTGCATCATGTACCACACGGAGTACGCGGACAACGGGGCGCAAAAAATGGAGCTGCTGCCCGTCCGGACGGGGCGGCTGTTCGGGTGGAAATTTGTCCTTGCCGCCCTGGCGCTGGCCTCCATGGTCGCCATAGAGACCGCCGCGCTGGCCGGGTGCGCCCGGCATTGGTTCCCCGCCTATGAGGTGTCCGTCGGGGCGCTTCTGGGCACGGCAGGCTTTCAGTGGTTTGTCACGCTTCCCACGGTGATGCTGATGCTGGGAATCGCCTCCGCCTGTAAAAATATGTGGGTGTCCCTGGGCGTGGGCGTGATTCTGGTGTTTTCCCTGTCCATCTTCCCCCAGGAGCACCCGGTTCTGAGCCTGCTCCCCTTCAGCTCCCCCTATCAAACCCTGACCGCAGCCATGGACCACCACCGCGTTCCCCTCTTTTTGGTCGTTTGCGGGGTGCAGACCGGCGCGCTGGGGCTCTTGGCGCTGCTGTATCAAAAGGTCGGGAGGTGTCGGGCATGAGTTTCTTCTCCCTGGTGGGCATCGAGCTGAAGAAAATCCGGCGTTCGAAAATCCTGCTGATTCTGCTGGTTCCGGTCCTCATCATGTGGATTCCCAGCATCGTCAACGCCGCCATGAACTTCGACACCCGGGGAATCCCCATCACGCCGGAGCACAATTTCCTGATTCAGGGATTTATGGGGATGACCTGGTTTATGATTCCCGCATCTCTAGTCATCTGTACCGTACTGCTCACCCAAACCGAGCGGTCCGGCAAAGGCATGCTGAAAATGCTGTCCCTCCCGGTGCGCCCCGGGGCGCTGTGCCTCGCCAAATTTACGGTGCTGGTGATCCTGGCCTTTGGGCAAATGGGGATGACCGTGGCCGCCTATTTCCTCAGCGCCGCGCTGGCGTCGCAGGCCCAGAGCTATCCCCTGATTCTGGAGCCCCTTTTTGTCTGCGGATTTGCATTGCGCCTCTACGCCGGAGCCATTCCCATGGCCGCAGTGTTCTGGATGATTGCAAACCTGCTTCAGACGCCGGTTTTTTCCGTGGGGATCGGTCTTGCTTCCATTGTGCCCTCTGTTTTCATCCTGAACACCAAGATCTGGTTTCTGGACCCTATGAGCTACCCATTTTACCTGCTGATGGTAGAGTATGGGACCGTGGCCCAGGGGATGTACGAATCGCAAATCGATTGGTTGCCCTGGCTTCCCGCCGCCCTTTGCATCACGGTCCTGGCGCTGCTCATCACCTGCGCCCGTTTCGGCGCAGCAGAAAGGAGATAACTAGTATGAAAAACAAAGTTTGTACGGCAATTGCCACCGTCATGCTCCCCATCCCCTGGACCATTCTGCCTCTGCGCACCTTGGACTGGGCCCTGGAATCCCCGGCGGCGGGGATCCTCATTTACAGCTACGCCGCCCTTATGATCTGCTCCGGCGTGTTCTGCGTGCTCGCTTACACCAAATGGCACGTGAAAAACAGGTGGATGCAGATCTGCACCGTCATACACGGCATCTACGCCGCAGGGGCGGTGGGGATCGTCGGTCTGGCCCTCTCGGGCTTGTTTTAGGGAGGGCTCTGTGTGAAAAAGGGAGGGATTTTGGCCGCCGCCGCGTTGTCCCTTTGCATGGTCCTCCATTCGGCGGGCTGCAGCAAGGACGCCGTTCTGGACGGCTACAACCGCATGCTTCAGCACTGGGGCAAATACGCTTTGACCGGCGCCGGGGATCTGACCGGCGTCAAGACGCCGGGGGAAGACTCCTACACCGGCTCCTATACCGCCGCCTACGATTGCTTTTCAGACACCGAGTTGCTTTTCGGCGGAACCGCCCTGGACCGGACGGCGGGAAACGTTCTCACCGTCCGCTGCTCTCTCACCGTGGAACAGGGCCATGCGTCGGTGCTGGTCTATTCCGGCTCGGAGGAGCCGACGGTTCTTCTTTCCGAAACCGGGGACTATACGGGAACCATCGAGATCGCGGGAAAAAGCGCCTATGTGGGCATCACAGGAGAAAATTTCTCCGGCGCCGTCGCCATCCGGTGCGAAACGGATTCACCCGAGGAGGAAGAACATCGTTCCACAACATAAATCCCCGTACACAAAGCGCCCTTTCTTCGTGTTTCGGTCCGCAGCCGGGCGCAACCCAGCCGTCGCTTTTTCCGTCTACTTTAGTAGCAGACTTATTTTAGAAAAGGCAGGTGCTCGGCATGAAACGTACGGCATTTTTCGCGCTGTTTTGGATTCTGGTCCTTTTGGCCGGCTGCAGCAGCAACTCGGCGGGCTCGGCAGGCGATATGCAGCCTCCGGCAGAAGCCGCGCCCGGTTTGTCCACAGAAGCAGCCGCCGGAGAGGAAACCGCAGCCGACTCCCACTCCGTCTCGATGCCCTCGGATCCCGGCCGCAAGCTCATCCGAACCGTCTGGCTCACGGCGGAAACCGAAAACTTCTCCGGGCTGATGGAGCAGGTCTCCAGCCACACGACCCAGCTGGGCGGTTACGTGGAAAGTCAGGAGGCCGACTACGGAAACGCCTCCGACCAAGCCCAAGCCCGCCGGGCCGATCTCACCATTCGCATTCCGGCGGAGCAGCTGCAAACCTTTGTCGGCCGGATTTCAGAGCTCTCCCACATCCTCCGCTCTCGGGAAACGGCAGAGGACATCACCCTCACCTATGCCGATACCGAAAGCCGTATGGCCGCGCTGGAAACGGAGCGGGACCGGCTGATGGCGCTCATGGAACAGGCGGAAACCATGGAGGATCTCTTGGCCGTCGAGAGTCGGCTCACGGAGGTCCGGTATCAGTTGGAGAGCACCGGCTCCCAGCTGAAGCTTTACGACAATCTGGTCTCCTACAGTACGGTGTACCTGGCCGTGGAGGAGGTCCAAAAGCTGACCCCAACGGAACAGCCGACCATCTGGGAAAAAATCACCGACGGCTTCCGGGAAAACCTTTCCTCCCTGGGAAGCGGCCTGGCCTCCCTTTTGGTGTTCCTCGCGGCGGGGACTCCCTATTGGGTTCCCTTGGCCCTTCTGGCGTTGCTGCTGTTCCTCCTGGTCCGGCGCCTGCGAAAGAGGGCCAAAGCCGGTTCGCCGCCTCCCGACCCTCCCCACGACGTATCTCAAAATTGAGCTTGCCCCCTGCAAGGGTGCATTCGTCTCCGGCATACCATGGCATGTGATAAATTCCACACCTCTCGGGTAAGCTAGCCTCGAGGTGTGGAATTTATGATTTTATCCTATTTGAGAACCATTTTTTTATATCTGATCCTCATTTTGGTGGTACGGCTCATGGGAAAACGGCAAATCGGAGAGATGGAGCCGGCGGAATTTGTGGTGACCATGCTCATTGCCAACCTGGCGTCCATCCCCATGCAGGACAGCGGCATCCCCCTTCTGTCGGGCTTGGTTCCCATTTTAACCGTTTTGGGCGTCCAGCTGATTTTAGCCGTCGCCTCCATGCGGTTTATTTCCTTCCGACGGCTGCTGTGCGGCAAGCCGGTCATCCTGATTTCCGAGGGAACCATCGACCAGACCAACCTTCGCCGGGCCCGCATCACCTTAGACGAGCTGACCGAACACCTGCGGGAGCGGGAGGTGCTGGACCTCAGCCAGGTTCAGTACGCCATTTTGGAGACAAACGGCCAAATCTCCGTCTTTCCCTATCCCCAGTATCAACCGGCCTCTGCCAAAGACGCAGGATTGCAGGCTACAGAGCAGTGTCTGCCTGTGACCATCGTCTCCGACGGCCGTCTTCTGGAAAAAAATCTGACCGTAGCGGGCCGGGACCGGGCCTGGTTGGGCCATGAGCTGCGCAGCCGGAACTGTCCGCTGCAGCAAACCTACCTGCTCACCGTGGACCGGAAGGGCGCCGTGTACTTCGTACGGAAGGAGGAAAAGGGGTGAAGCATTTGACACTGGGAATCGGAATCCTGGCTGTTCTTCTGGTCCTTTGCCTGGGCGCCTCGTGGACCATGGACCGCACGTCGGACCAGGTGGCCGCTCTGCTGGAGTCCGCCTGGGAGCAGGCCGAAAGGGATAACCTGCAGGCCGCCGCAGAGCAGGTGGAGGCAGCCCACCGCACCTGGGAGCAGCACCGCGGGATATCCGCCTCCCTGGTCGACCACCAGCGCCTGGAGGACATCGATCAGGGCTTTACAGACCTGCAGGCTTGGTTTCAATTAGGAGAAGAAGCGGAATTCGCACAGAGCTGCCTGGCCCTGGCCCAGCAGGTCCGCGCCATGGCGGACGCGGAAAAGCCCTATTACTACAACATTTTGTAATTCCCCCCTGGGAAAACCGGAAGGACCGCCCATGCCGCCGCCCGTTCCCTTTCGGAGCCGCCCAAAAAAGCCGCCTCTTCCGATCTCGACAGATCGCTTTGAGGCGGCCTTCTCCGGCAAATTTTCTTTCCACTGCCAAACGGCTTTCATCTAAAGTCCCGTCACCCGGAACCGCCCGCCCGCTTTTTCCGGACGGCCTCTACCCGGGCGGCAATATAGGGCTGCACCTGGTCCCGCTCCAGCCCCAGAGCCGCCGCCAGCTCCGTGAACAGCAGCTCCTCCGCCCTGCGGAGAAAGCTCTCATCCACCGCGCCCAGCCGCCGCTTATGTCCCTGCGCCTCCTGCTTCTTGGCGTAAATGGACATGGTGAGCTTCAAAAGCGCCTCGCAATCGTAGGTTTTTAATATCGTGTCGTAGTGCTCCGTCAGCTCCCGCTGCACCTTGTTGTAATAGGCCTCCGGCTGGAGATCGGGAATTCGGTCGATGAGCGCCTCCGCCTCCCGGCGGCTCACAAGGGGGCGCATGATTACCTTGGGATTGTCCACCGGCGTAAAAATTTTGCAGGTTTGATACAGCGGTTCCAGCCGGTAATACAGCTGCCCGTTCCCGAGGGGTTCCACACCGGCCACCCGGCACACGCCGGCGCCTCCATACACAATCCATGCTCCAACCTGATACATCATACATGCCTCACAGCTTTCAAATTCCGTACCCCCGGCGCCGGAAAAGCGCCCTCTTCTTTTTCATTTTACCACGTTTTTCCGAAAAATGTAAGAGAAAATTTAAAAAAATTCCTATTTTAAGCACCTTCCCGGCCATGTAACCCTAAAAATATTGGGAGCAAAAAAACAAGATCTGCGGCAAAGCTGTTTACCGCAGATCTTGCAAACGGATATGGTTAGAAACGCTCGGCCAACACAGTCAGCAGCTTTGCCATCTGGGCGCGGGTTACGGTGTCCTTCGGTCCGATGTAACCGTCGCCGTAGCCTTGCATCAGTTCCTGCCCGTTGGCCCAGGACAGCGCCTCCAGGGCGAAGGCCGAAACCCGGCTTCCATCGGTAAAGTCGGACAAATCGGCGCCCGCCTCTGCCTCCTGATCCAGATATTGCGTGACATAGCGGTAGACAAAGACCGCCGCCTGCTCCCGCGTCACCCGCCGGTCCGGCGCAAACCGTTCTTCTGTGACGCCCTCGGCGATGCCGCAGGCTTCCGCCCATGCAACGGCATCGGTGTAGTATGCGCCGCTGCGGAGATCCTGGAAGGTCGCGGCTCCGTCCACCTCCGGCGAACCGGCCAGCCGGTACAAGGTGGTGACCACCATGCCCCGGGTCATGCCCCGGCCGGGCGCAAACACGGCGTCGCCCACGCCCTGCATCAGGCCGTTGGAGATGACATAATCCGTGTAGAGATGGTACCAGGCCCGGGTGTTCAGGTCCACAAAGGCGCTGCTGGGGCAGTCTTCCGTCCCGTCGCAGGTTCCGTCGGCGCTGCTGTACATCCGCCACAGCTGGGTCCCGTAAAACGGATTGGCCGTGCCCAGGAAGACGCCCTGGTCCGTCGAGCAGATGGTCCGCAGGCCGTGGTTGGCCTCGTCGCCGAAGCCGTCCCGGGTGACGGCGTCAAAGTGGACGCCGTCGTTGGAAACCAGCAGGTCGAAGCCTCGTTCACACTGCTGGGCGTAGTAATTTACGCCGAAGTAGTACACAAAATTGTGAATGGTGGTGTCGTAAAACACCGTGTCGCAGCCGTCCAGCAGCTTTTCCAGCTGCTTCCGGAGCATTTCCTTCAGCCGGTCCGCAACGGCGCCCCGGGTCTCGACGCCCTGGGCCGTCATCAGCTCCGCCACGGTCGTTCCATTGGCGGCGGCGTATTCCTGCAGGAAATCAGACTGCCCCATCAGCTGATCCAGGGCATTGCGCAGCTTCTCCTTAAAGGCCTCGTAGTCCTCCAGACCCTCCCGGTACTCCGGCACCGGGTTCCAATCCGTGGACATGTCGGTGGCAAAGCCGGACAGGCTCTGGAACAGGTCGAACATCCCGTCGTGGAACAGCGCCGCCTTCAAAAACGCAGCCAGATACGGATTTTCCTCCTGACCTAAAATCTGAAGCAGGAGATCCTCCAGCAAATCCGCCCGTCCGCTGATGTCCTCGTAATCCATATTCTCCACCTGCCCGTCTGTGAGCTGGGTAAACATATAGGTCAGGGTGGAGGTGTCGTAGGTGCCGATGTACAGCTCTCCATTGTGGACGCCGAAGCGCCAGACGTATTGGTTGGAGTGATTGCCCAAACCGGCGCCCAGGTTCCCAAGAGGGCCGTCCGGGAAATAGGGATTGTCATCTTTGCCGCCGATTTGCTCAAAATTCTCCTCTGCGTCCATCCGGTACAGATAAATGGAGTGGTCCAAATCATTGTACAGGTGCTCGAAATTGCCGGAGGCCGGCACGGCCGCCAGGTCCAGCATGGGGTCGTTGTAGGTCCCCAGGTACAGGTAGCCGTCATAGACCCACAGGTTGCAGGCCATGGAGTAGTTGATGCCCAGGCCGAAGCCGTACGCGCTGTGGTCGCCGATCACCTGGCTCCAGGTGAACGAGCCGTCGGCCTGCTTTTCGCCCCGGTACATGGCAAAGCCCTGCTTGTTGGTCTCGCCGGTCTCAGGGTCCGTCTTGTCCGTCACCACCGTCACATACAGCTTGCCGTTGTACTCGATGATATCCCAAATGCCGCCGCCGTTTAAGCCGTCGATCTGCATCACAGCCGGCAAGCCCTCAAAATCATCCTGGTCGGCAATGACCCGCCAGCTCTCCAGAGACGCGCCGGGATCCGAGCTGGCCACAATGATGCCGCCGGGCGTCCCGTTGCCGTCATAATTGTCCGTGGCCAGGCACATGAGAATCTCGCCGTCGTAAACCAGCAGACCATGGACGCCGTTGGCAACGCCCCGGGTCATATTGATGTTGTAATATACAATGTCGGCCTCGTTGGTCGCCGGATCGATTTCCACCAGCGTGGCCGTGGGAGTACCCATACCGGCAAAGTACAGCTTCCCCTGGAATTCAAAGACCATCCGGTAGCCGGACAGATAGTTTTTCACCGCCATGCCGGGCGCGTAGCCCGGGAACATCTCGGGATACCGGCTCCAGACATCCCGCTCCCGGAAGATAACCTCGGCTTCCCCCGTGTACTTGTTGACCGCCATAATGACCGGCGTCCAGTCGGCCATCAGGGTGGAATCAAAGGTGTCCACGCCGAAGGCCACCTGAACAATCTCGTCGGCCAGCTTGCCCGCATCCAGGTCCGCATCCAGCAGGCCGGAGTTCTGCATGCCCTGGAGCGTGGTTTTGACGTTGTTGTGATAGATGTAATAGGTGGAGTTGTAGCAGGTGCCGATGTACACATAGTCGCCGGCCTCCGCCATAGACCAGGAGTAGCTCTGGCCCCGGTCCTGCTCATCCCCGGTCAGGATGCCGTCCACCTCTCCGGCGCCCAGGGTGGGATGAGAGACCTTGTCGATGGTATAGCCGCCGTTGGAATAGGTCCCCTGCTCGTAGGGCTCATAGCTGATATTGCCGTCCTTGTCGGTGTAAACGCCGTCGTAAGCCAGTGCTGTTGTCCCCAGCATACACACCGCAAGGAGGAAGGCCGTCAGCTTTGCCGCGGTTTTTTTGATTTTCATGTTCCTTCTCCTTTAATTAATATTTATGATGGTTGAGAAACAGCTAGACTCATCTTGCAAAAGTCCCGAATCTCTCTGTTGCTTCCCACCTCACTGCCGTAATTGTATCAAAACACGACTTTCTTTACAAGCAATTTCTGGAAAAATTTACCTTTCTTTTCCTCCTCCTTCCAGCCCGCCGCCGAGTTCCGGCCGCGCGCCGGGATGCCGGTGCGGAATTTTTCTTGACATTTGGCCCGGCGGCGTTTATGTTGTAACCATGAAACGGGAGGGGAAAGCATGCATGTGTCGATATTACGGAAGCCGGTTATTTTATACGAAACAGTTGAGGCGATCTATCAAAAAGTAAACGGGATCACCCTGGAGCAAAAGAAGCGGGATATGCTGCTGAAGTACGGGCAAAAGCTCACCGGCGCCCAGCGAAGCCGGATGGAGCTGCTTTGCTCCCAGCTCTCCAAGCTGGTCGACGCCGCCTGTCGCGAGCTGCCCGAGACGCCCCGGCTGTCCTACTACTTCCAGCGGTGGGAGACCGAGAGCAAATGGCAGAATATGTGCCTGGCTAAGCTGATGATATACAGCTTTTTGGACATCCGGGTCACGGGATTTCAGGAATCCCTGGACCGGACCCGGTCGGCCGCTCTGGCCCAGCTCTCAGGGCCCTACATTTTGTTTGATGTAAACAGCGGCGGCATGAGCCTCCGGCCTCCTAAGCCGGAGGAGCCCGTCCCGGATTTGTTGGACCAGCTGGACCAAATCGCCATCGAGGAGCAATACCGCTGGAAGATTTATAAGATCCTGCGCCGTTTTCCCGAGGCCTTTCAGGAATTAACCGCCCTGTTGCGCCCGGTTGCGGCCCGGCTGGAGGCCGCCATGGAGGCTTTTCTGCCTGTGGCCCAGGAGAGCTACGATCACTGGGAGCAGTACTTCCAGGTTCACGACTTCCCGGACCTGCTGGAACAGCTGACCAACCAGTCGGTCCCGGCAGACGGTCTGGACACCTACATCAACCTAAGCATGCTGGCCGCCAATGAGATGATCTACACCTACGGAACCCTGGAGGGAAAAAACTTCCGTCAGGTTTACATCGGCGTCCTGATCCATGAGAACTTCCAAATAAACCGGTTGCAAATGACCGATGAAGCCATTTGCAACCTTCTGAAGGTCGTCAGCGACCGGAGCAAATTTGAAATCCTCCGCCGCCTCTCCCACGCCAGCTCCTACTGTCAGGAGCTGGCCAGAGAGATGAATCTCACCACCGCCACCATCTCCCGGCACATGGGCCTGCTGCTGGACGCCGGTCTGGTACGGGCCAGGCGGGGAGAGAGCCGGATTTACTATGACTTAAACCGGGACGCCGTCACCCATCTCTGCGACACGGTGTGCAGCGTCCTGCTGCAGCAGCCGTAAATCGTCCCCCCGCCGGATCTTCCTTTGAGGCGGTCATTCTGTTTTTCCGGCGCTGTCCACCAAAGATGAAGCGACAAAACAGCAGTAGACAAGAAGGTTGGTAAACATGGATTGCAGAATCAGGAAATGGGATCCGGCAGATGCAAAAGACCTATCTGCGGTTCTTTCCAATGCAAAAATACACGACAATCTCCGAGACGGCTTGCCCTACCCCTATACCGAGCAAGACGGGCTGGATTTTATTTCCGCCATGCTTTCCGCAGACGCGAATGAAACATTTGCCTTTGCTATCACAACCGAAGGCAAAGTAATCGGCAGCATCGGCGTTTTCCGTCAAGGGAACATTCACAGACGGACGGCGGAATTAGGATATTACATCGCGGAAGCGTATTGGGGAAAAGGCATGATGACGAAGGCCGTCCGACAAATCTGCCGGTATGTTTTTAACAACAGCGACATTCTCCGCATTTATGCAGAGCCCTTTGCCTTCAACGCCGCATCCTGTCGCGTCCTGGAAAAAGCAGGGTTTCAGTATGAAGGCACCTTGCGCAGCAACGCGGTCAAGAACGGGAAAGTGATCGACATGAAGATGTATTCGCTCCTAAAATCAGAAGTTTGATTTTCGGAGCAACCCAGGCGGACCGCTTGGAGCGGCTTGCGGAAGAACCCCACCTCTCCAAGTCCGCTTTCAGTCGCTATGAGGGGCAAGGTAAGGACATCAGCCGCTGTGCCCGGACAGCGACCCGGAAGCGGCTGAAAAAGCTGGGGGAGAAGCCGGACTTGCCGAAACATCCCACGCCGCAACGGAGGCGAAAATCAGAGAAAAACCCAAAAAAGAATGGACTGCTATGAAATACTTAATGGATTTTGCGGCATTGGCTTTATTATATGCCTTTGTCTTTTTTAGAAAGTGGAAACGCAAGGGAAACGGCATGTTGCTTGTCAACACGCTCATGTACGTATATTTATCCTTTGTGCTATACTTCACCTTGATGCCGGTAATCACCTCTATTCCGTCAGTTTTAAACCATCCATATACTCCCATGAATTTGGTGCCGTTTGTTGATGTTTTAGAGGGAAGAGGCGATTTTCTCAGGCAGGTCATATTAAATGTTATGATGACCGTGCCGTTCGGATTTCTATTTCCGTTGACTCAAAAAGGAAACGGAAAATTTCTAAGAACCGTATTTTTCTGCTTTCTGATGAGCTTTGGTATCGAAATTCTTCAGCCGCTGATCAACGATTACAGATCATCAGATATTACGGACTTAATCACAAATGTAGCCGGCGGAATGGCTGGATATGCTCTTTTCGTCATTTTTAAGCCGGTTACATTTTGGATTTTAGACCGGTTGAAATTGAGAAAGCGTGCGGCCGAGCGATGAAACGGATCGGCCGTCTTGTCTATCCATTCTGCGCAATTAAACCCCCACAAGAAAAGACGGTGTGCTGCCCCTCCATAGGGCGCACACCGTTTTTTCTTATGATCCGGCGCCCCGCCTGTATCGGTTGCGCCAAAGTCGGCGCGAATTGGTATGCATCTGAAACAAAATGAAATCCCGAAATTTCACTTCAGGACACCGCAACAGCCTAGCCTTGCTGCGGTGTCTCTTTTTTTTGCCGGTCTCCTAATTATTTAACTTGACAAAGCCACCGTGCCCTCGTATACTAGTTGTATATCTTATATATATTGCGCGAACGCGTAATATAGGAAAAGCAAACGGTGCAGCAGCTGGGGCACGCGCTGCCGGGTCTTTTCCCCCAAAAACGAACAAAGGAGAAAGCAGTATGAAAAAAACGTATCCGACCACCCGTTTCCTCTCCTGGCTGCTGATTGCGGCCATGCTGTGCAGCTTTGCAGTCCCCATCCGGGCTGTGGGCACAGACGCCACCGCGCTCTCCTTCCACCAGACGGACCGCGCCGCCGTGGACGGAACGCTCCAAGAATCCCAAGTCGGCGATGCGCCCGCCTCGCCACGCCCTGCGGATACGGAGCTGGTCCGCGTATCCATCGTGCTGGAGGAGGCCTCCACCCTGGAAGCAGGCTTCGACCCGGAAAATATTGCCGGGAACGCCGGAGCGATGTCTTACCGCGAGAAATTGCAGGCCCGTCAGGACCAGGTCGCCGCACAGATTCAGGCGGTCACCGGCGAAGCGCTGGATATTGTCTGGAATCTGACCCTGGCGGCCAATCTCATCTCCGCCCAGGTGGAATACGGGCAGATGGAACAAATCGCCTCTCTGCCCGGTGTGGAAAAGGTCATCCTGGAAACCCGGTACACGCCCGACGTGGTCTCCACAGACACCGCCGATCCGGATATGTCCACCTCCTCGGAAATGATCGGCTCCTCCGCCGCCTGGTCCGCCGGATATACCGGAGCGGGCTCCCGGATCGCCGTCATCGACACCGGCACGGACACCGACCACCAGTCCTTTTCCGACGCCGGTTTGCACTACGCCCTGGCCCGCCGCGCCCAGCTGGAGGGGAAGAGCACAGAGTCCTACCTGCAGGAGCTGGACCTTTTGGACGCGGCAAAAATTGAAGATGTTTTGGAGCAGCTGAACATCGCCGACACCGTATCTGCCAAACATTACACGGCGGAGGATCTATTCGTCAGCGACAAGCTGCCTTTCGGCTTCAATTATATCGACCGGACCCTGGATATCACCCATGACCACGACGGCCAAACAGAACACGGTTCCCACGTAGCCGGGATCGCGGCGGCAAACGCCTACATCCCCAACGAGGACGGCACCTTCTCCCCCGCCTTGGAAGCCGTACACGTACAGGGCGTCGCCCCGGACGCCCAAATCATCACCATGAAGGTCTTCGGCCAAGCCGGCGGCGCATACGATTCAGACTACATGGCCGCCATCGAAGACGCCGTTGTGTTGGGCTGCGACGCCGTAAACCTGTCCCTGGGCTCCGGCAGCCCCGGCTACAGCCGGAATTCCGACGATACGTATCAAGCCATCCTGGACAGCCTGGCCGACAGCGGCATTGTGGCCACCATGTCCGCCGGAAACTCCGGCGCATGGATGGAAAACAGCTACAACCCCACGCAGTACCTGTACGCCGGGGATGTGAGCATGACCACCACCGGGATGCCCGGCACCTTCTACAACGCCCTGTCCGTGGCCTCTGTGGACAACAGCGGCTACACCGGTATGTATCTGAACGCCGGCGGCAGCCTCCTGTTCTACGCCCAGACGGAATACAGCAACGAGCCCATGACCACCCTGGCCGGCGAGCAAACCTATCTCTACCTGGACGGCTTCGGCTCTCCGGAGGATTTCGCCGCCTTGGGCAGCGCAGTTCAGGGAAAAATCGTGGTTTGCTCCCGGGGCGGCGGCATTTCCTTTTATGAAAAAGGAAACAACGCCGTAGCCGCCGGAGCCGTCGCCACCGTGGTGTACAACAATCAAGCCGGTTCCATCCAGATGGACCTCACGGATTACCGGTATACGGCGCCCTTCGTCTCCATCACCCAGGCCGACGGGGCGGTCCTGCGCTCCAACGCCACAGCCGTTACCGGAGAGGACGGACAAGTTCTCTACTATGAGGGCACGCTCACCGTAGGAGACCAAATCGCCTCGGGAGACCTCCAGTCCGATTCGGATATCATGAGCAGCTTCAGCTCCTGGGGCATTCCCGGCAGTCTGAAGCTGAAGCCGGAGATCACGGCGCCCGGCGGCAACATCTATTCCGTCGACGGTCAGACGCCGGGCGGGCAGTCCTATGAAAATATGTCCGGCACCTCCATGGCCGCGCCCCAGGTGGCCGGTATGGTCGCCCTGGCGGCGGAGTACATCCGGGAAAACAACCTGGCGGAGCAGACCGGCTTGACGCCCAGACAGCTGGCCCAAAGCCTGCTGATGTCCACCGCCGTACCGCTCCGGGAGGAAGCCGCCGGAGGAAATTACTGGTCCATCCTGAAGCAGGGAGCCGGTCTGGCCAACATTGGGGCCGCCATTTCCTCCAACATCTACATTAAAATGGACGACAGCGCCACCGTCTCGGCCTCCGACGGGAAGGTCAAAGCGGAGCTGGGAGACGATCCCCAGCGCACCGGAAGCTACCGCGTTTCCTTCGCCCTGCACAATCTGACGCAGGAAGCGCAGGGCTATACCCTCTCGGCAGATTTCTTCACCCAGGATCAATTCACCCAAGACGGCATCGCCTACCTGCACACCCAGACCACGCCTCTGGCTGCACAGGTCCGTTACCTGGTGGACGGAGAACCCTTCGTGCCCACCGCCAAGCCGGTCTGCGACTTAGACGGCGACGGCGATACCGACGCCGACGATGCCCAGCGGATTCTGGATTACACCGCCGGTTTGCTGTCGCAAATCGACCCCCAGGCAGATGTGGACGGCGACGGCCGCATCACCACCTATGACGCCTATTGCGTGTTGGACGCCCTGGAAACCCGGCAGATTCAGATCCCGGCCGGCGGCAGCGTCCACATCACCGCAGAGATTGTCCTGCCTGAGGCGGTGAAGTCCAGTCTGGACCGGCAGTACGAAAACGGCGCCTATCTGGAGGGCTATCTCTATGTGGAGCCGGTGGCCACCGCCGAAGGGGAGACCGCGCCCGTCCATTCCATCCCCGTGCTGGGCTTCTACGGCAACTGGTCCGACCCGTCCATGTACGACCGGATCACCTATACAAGCTACCTGTACGGCGACACCACGGCGCCCTACCTGGGCTATGCTCAGACCAACAACCTGATCATCAAGCACCGGTCCGATTCCAACGCCTATTATCAGGTGGGCAATCCCTACCTTCTGGAGGAGACCTACCCGGAAGGCAAGGCCGCCGTCCGGTCCAGCGACACCCTGTATCAATACCGGGTCTCCCTAATCCGGAACGCCGCCGCTCTGACTGCGGTAATCACCAATCAGGACGGCGACGTGCTGTACACCGGCAATGTGGCCACGCAGGCAGGCAGCGCCTACTACCACACCAACAGCCAGGTGTGGATGGACACAGTCGGTACTTACACCATGAACCGAAAGGTCTCTTCTCTGGGCGTGAAGGAGGGAGACGTCATCTCCGTGCACATCGCCGCCGTGCCGGAATTCTACGAGACGGCCGGTGATCTGACCGGCGCGGACGTCGTCGCCCTGATGGAGGAGGACAAGCTGGGCAAAGGCGCCGTCCTGACCACCACGATGACGGTAGACGATACCGCGCCCACGGTCACCGCCCTGTCCAAGGATCTGCGCACCGGCAATCTGACGGTGACGGCTCAGGACAATCAATACGTTGCCGTGGTACAGGTCCTCAATGCCTCCGGCTCGGAGATCCTGGCCTCCTCCGCCCTGGAGCAGTCGGAAGCGGGACAGCCCGCCAGCGTCACCCTCGATCTGTCCCAATTGAAGATCGGTCCGTCGTGTATGGTGCGGGTGGCCGACTACGCCGGTAATGAGTCCCTTTACACCGTGCCCTACGGCGGCGAGCCCGAGGACTACACCGGAAGGATCTACGGCTTCACCGCCACAGAGAAATACCGCGGCGGCGGCATCCGCTGGATGGAGCTGGATCCGGAAACCGTCTGCTATCAGAGCGAAACAGAATATGACGGCACCACCAATCTGGATTCCATGGACATCACCGTCACCGCAGCGGAATATGTGGACGGCTACGTATACATGGCGGCGGACGACGGCTTCCTGTACGCCGCTCCCCAGGGGCAGTGGTCGGATTATACCGAGGTGGGCGAAATCGGCGACGGTCTCGTCATCCTGGATATGGCGTTTCACTACGGCGACGGGCAGCTGTACGCCCTGGGCGAAGACAACACCGTCTATACCGTAGACCTCCTCACCGGCGTTCTGGAGAAGGCCTTTACGGTATCGGTGACCAATCCCTCCACCACCTCCGCCTCCTATTTGAAACTGGTCAGCCTGGCCATTGACGACGCCGGTCGCTTCTATTCGGTCAACTATTCCACAACCGCCTCCAGAACCTTCCTCTACCGCTGGTCCGCCGGGGATATTCAGGAGGGCGCCGTGACCGATCTGGCTCCCATGGTCAACGACAAGTCCGCCTCCGCCGGTTTCACCTGCAAATCCGGCACTCTGGCCTGGGACCACGACCAAGATATTCTCTACTGGGCCAACGCCTATTCCGCCAACTCTCAGTCCAATTACCTGCTGTTCTTCGACCTGGAGACCGGCCGGGCCCAGAAAACCAACCCCGACTACTACCTGGGAAAATATGCGGCGGCCGCCTCTCGGATGTACGTGCAGACCACCGGCCTGTACATCGTCCCCTCCGGCAACAGCTATATTCACCCCACCGACACCGCCGATCGCATAACCATCAGCGAAGACCAGCTGACCCTGCTTCAGGGCGCCGAATACACCCTTTCCACAGCCGTCTATCCCTGGAACCTGTCGGACAAGTCCGTCACCTGGACGACCAGCGACGCCGACGTTGTATCGGTAGACGGCGGCCGTCTCCAGGCCCTGGATGCGGGCCGGGCCGTGGTCACCGCCACCACCAACGCCGCGCCGAACCTAAGCGTCTGCTGTACGGTCACGGTGCAGCAGCTGGACCCCCTGGCCTTGAGCGGTCTTATTTACGATGCAGAGGGCAACACCCACTGGGCGGAGTTTTCCACCGGCGCGCCCTCCGCCTGGACCTCTGTGGCGGATGCCCAAAACAGCTATTACGGCGGCGCTGCGTTGGACGGCATGATCTATGCCCACGACGGCAAGCAGCTGTACGGAATCGATCCGGACACCTTTGAGACCACCAGCCTGGGCGCCATTTCCGAAAGCTGGATCTGGTCCGACGCAGCGCCCGCGCCTGCCGTGGAGGGCGGTTATTTCGGCCGTCTCATCGGCCTGTGCGACGGCGGCACAAAGGTGGAAATGCTCTATCCGGAGGAGGGAACGCTCAGCTACTTCACCCTGAGCTCCTACTACTCGGCGGATCCTATGGCCGCCATCGCCTACATCGAAAGCGGCCTGTATAAGCAAACCTATCCCGCCGCCTTCTACTATGTGCTGACAGAAAGCGGGAAACTCTGGCAATTTGTCATCTATACCGAGGACGACGGCAAAAGCTACACCCTGGCACGGACGGAGCTGGGCGCCACAGGCTTGGACTTGGGCAATGTCTCCGATGTGACCGGCGGCTGCTATGCCTCCATGCTCTATGACAGCCAAACCGGATACCTTCTTCTGGCCTCCTACACAGAGGGCACCTCGGCGCAGCTGTACGCCATAGACCCGGAGCGGCGCATTCCCACCCAGCTGGGGTCCTTTGGAGACGGCGCCTGGCCGGTGGTATGCTTGTACCAATACACTCGCGTGACCGAGCTGACCGTACGGCTGAAGCCCGCCCATGGGGCCATTTACGAAAAGGACACGCTGCAGCTGAATGCAAAGGTTCTGCCCGCCACCTACGACGCGGAAGTGACCTGGAGCTCCAGCGATCCCTCGGTGGCCACCGTGGATTCCAACGGCAAGGTCACCGGCGTGCAGGCCGGTACCGCCGTCATTACGGCCACCTCTGTGGCGAAAGACGGCGCGGGAAATCCCGCCTCCGCCTCCAGTACGGTGACGGTAAAGCCCCTTCTGCACATCTCCACAACCGTTAACGCGCAGATTACCGACGAGACCGGTTCCCATTGGGTATCCGTTCCCACCGCTGAGCCGGAGGCTTACCAGGTCCTTGCCGACACCGATGTGCAGCTGGCCGCCGGCGGCTATCATGAAGGCAAAATCTACGGCATTGACGGCGACTATTCGGATATGTGCAACATCTATCTGGTGGATCCCGAGGACGGATTCCGATCCACCCTGGGCGCCAAATGCTCCGTCAGCTACAGCTTCCTGGACGTGGCTGCCGCGCCCGCCATGGAGCTGGAGGGCACCGACAGCGACAAAAATCCCATTACGGTAACCGCATTCGGCGGCCCGCTGTTCATCTCCAACGCCCGCAGCCTGGTTTATCTCACCAATTACGAATCCGGCACCGTAACCGTTCCCTCCTTTGACTTCGCCAGAAAATACCCGGATGCCGCGGCAATCGCCTTCCTGGGAACCACCACATACCGGGAGAAATGGCCGGCTCAGGATTATATGGTCCTCTGCGCCGACGGCACCCTGGCCATGCTGGAAATCTACGGCACCTATGTGGCCTCCGAGGAACGGGTGGGCTACACCCTGCGGCAGAAAACCCTGGGAAATGTTGGAAAGAAATTCTCCAACGACAAGGGCCTGTCCATGACCTACGTCAACGACGGCGTCCATGAGGGCCTGATCGTCGCTTACTCCGACGGCGCCGCCGAGCTATACTACATCGATCTCCAGGAAGAGACGCTCTCCATTGGAAAACTGGGCAACGTGGGCGATGCCACAGCCATCTCCGCCCCGTACGTCGCCACCAACCCGCCGGAGAGTTCCATCATCTTCACCATTCGCGAGGGAACCGACCGGGTCTGCTCGACCCCCGTCTCCTTCTCCCAGGACAGCGGCGTGGAAGCGCCCATGACGGAGCCGACCGCCGACACCGCTTCCAGCAACGCCACGGGAGAAGCGGGCGGCTCGCTCAACGCCCTTCGCGTCTCCCCGGAGGCGTCGGCCGGGGACGCGGAAAGCGGAGACGGGACGGTCCGGCTGACCCTGACGGAAACCCGGGATGTGACCAACGGCCTGCTGGAAATCCGCTATGACCCGCAGATTCTGTCCTACGCCGGTACGGACACCGCTCTGGCGCATACCGCCGTCCGCGTGGACGAAGACGCCGGGCAGATCGTATTCGCCTACGCCTCAGCCGCTGCCATCCCGGCCGACGCTCCCCTTTCCGCAATCCGCTTTTCCTACCAGGGAGAATTTGTAGATACCACCCTGCAAGTCACGACGCTCCAGAGAAACACCGCCCTGTCCCTGAGCGAGACGGAGGAAATTTCCCTGACCCACGAGGACGGCGGGCACCGTTACCAGTTGACGGAGAGCCGAGAGCCCACCTGTACCGAGCCGGGCGCCCGGACCTACACCTGTCAAAAATGCGGTCACAGCTATACCGAGACCGTAGAAGCGCTCGGTCACGATTTCGGCAGCTGGGAAACGGTACGCTCAGCCGATTGCTTCCGGGACGGGCAGGAAATCCGCAGCTGCAGCCGGTGCGAGGCGACGGAAACCCGAGTCATCCCGGCCAACAGCGAGAACTGCCCCTCCAAGGCCTTCTCCGATCTGGATACCGGCCGCTGGTACCATGCATACACCGACTACGCGATCGAAAAAGGCCTGATGCAGGGGGTGGGCAACGGACGGTTCCGTCCGGAAGGAACGCTCACCCGGGGGATGCTGGTGACCACCCTATACCGTTTGGCAGGCTCGCCGGAGGTAGAGCAGGATGCCGCCTTTACAGACCTGCGGGAGGGCGCCTACTACGAAGCCGCCGTCGCCTGGGCCCAGGCCAACGGCATTGCAAAGGGCGTCACACAGACAACCTTCGGACCGGAGCGTCCGGTCACCCGGGAGCAGGCCGCCGCCTTCCTGTACCGGTATGTAACCGGGTATCTGGGCCGAACTCCCGCTCCGGGCGGCAGCTTATCCGGCTTCGCCGATGCCGGTCGGATCTCCCCCTATGCCGAAGCTGCCGTCGCCTGGGCCGTGGCCGAGGACTTCTTCCAAGGCTATGAGGACGGAAAGCTGTATCCCCGCGCCGAACTGACCCGGGCGCAAATGGCCAAGCTGCTGACGATCCTGGACCAAAATTTCTAGCTTCCCTGTATCTTCCCACCCGTTGGCCGGTGAAAGCCGGCCAACGGCAGCTTCCCGGCCTGCGTTTCCCCTTCGACGCCCCTGCAGAGAGATTTCCGGCGGAGGAGCTTGGGCGCTTTCCTTCCGCCGGTTGCCTGTGGGGATACAAAACGGCCGTCTCAACGCGGTGTTGAGACGGCCGTTTTTCAGCATGAAATAGAACCGGGAGGAGACAATCAGGCCTTTCCGGCGCAGCCCAGAACGTTCACCAGCTTGTGGCGCACCAGTTCCTTGATGTTGGCGCGGGCGGGCTTCAGGTACTCCCGGGGGTCAAACTTGTCCGGATGCGCATCGAAGAACTCCCGAATGGTCCCGGTCATCGCCAGACGCAGGTCGGAGTCGATGTTGATCTTGCAGACAGACAGCTCGGCAGCATGGCGCAGCTGATCCTCGGGCACGCCGATGGCGCCGGGCATCTTGCCGCCGTGGGCATTGATCATCTCTACATAATTCTGCGGCACAGAGGAGGAGCCGTGGAGCACAATGGGGAATCCGGGCAGCCGCTTGGAAACCTCCTCCAGCACGTCGAAACGCAGCTGGGGCTTGGTCCCGGGCTTAAACTTGTAAGCGCCGTGGGAGGTGCCGATGGCAATGGCCAGGGAGTCGCAGCCGGTCTTGGAGACGAACTCCTCCACTTCCTCGGGGCGGGTATAGGAGGAATCCTCCGCAGAGACCTTCACATCGTCCTCGATACCGGCCAGGGTGCCCAGCTCGGCCTCCACCACCACGCCGTGGTCGTGGGCATACTCCACCACCTTCTTGGTGATCTCGATGTTTTCGGCGAAGGGCTTGGAAGAGGCGTCGATCATGACGGAGGTAAAGCCGCCGTCAATGCAGGATTTGCAGGTCTCAAAGTCGGGGCCGTGGTCCAGGTGCAGGACGATGGGAATTTCGGGGCACTCCAGCACCGCCGCCTCGACCAGCTTGACCAGGTATGTGTGGTTGGCATAAGCCCGGGCGCCCTTGGAGACCTGCAGGATGACCGGGGCCTTCTCCTCCCGGCAGGCTTCCGTGATGCCCTGCACGATTTCCATATTGTTGACATTGAAAGCGCCTATGGCATAGCCGCCGTCATAAGCTTTCTGAAACATTTCCTTAGAAGTTACCAGAGGCATTGTAAACACTCCTTCTCGATTCCGGCGGACATCCGCCTGTTTTCTAAAGACATTATATCACAAATGCGCCCAATTTCAATTATTTTATTTGCCATTCGGGGCATTTTGTGCTATCATTTCTACGTATATGCCCAAACGCAGGGGCATCTTGTACAATCTGTCTAAATTTTTTATATTTTTCCTGGAGGTAATATAAATGTCTACCAAAGCTTTGACCGGTTCCGTCATCATCGGCCAATCCGGCGGTCCTTCCGCCGTCATCAATGCCAGCGCCTACGGCGTCATCCGGACCGCTCTGGAAAACGAAAACATCACCAAGGTTTACGGCGCCTTCCACGGCATCAAGGGCGTGCTGAACGATCAGCTGATGATCATGGACGAGGAGGACCCGAAGGAGCTGGAGCACCTGCTCTATACCCCCTCCTCCGCCCTGGGCTCCTGCCGGTACAAGATTGCCGACCCGGATGTGGACGACACCGATTATAAGCGCATTCTGGAAATCTTCCAAAAGTACAACGTCCGCTATTTCTTCTACAACGGCGGCAACGACTCCATGGACACCTGCAACAAAATTTCCAAGTATATGAACCGGGTGGGCTACGAGTGCCGCGTCATGGGCGTTCCCAAAACCATTGACAACGACCTGGCCGGTACGGACCACTGCCCCGGCTTCGCCTCCGCCGCCAAATATATCGCCACCTCCGTCATGGAGGTCTCCCGGGACTGCCGGGTGTACGACACCGGTATGGTCACCATCATCGAGTGCATGGGCCGTCACGCCGGTTGGCTCACAGCTGCCGCCGCCCTGGCCGGCGTCAAGGGCGAAGGCCCCGACCTCATTTACCTGCCCGAGGTGGACTTCAACATGGACGCCTTCATTGCCGACGTGAAGCGGATCTACGCGGAAAAGAAGAACTGCATCGTCGCCGTATCCGAGGGCATCCATTATGCCGACGGCACCTTTGTCTCCGAGGCCAAAACCTCCGGCACCGACGGCTTCGGTCACGCCCAGCTGGGCGGACTGGCCGCCAGACTGGCCGACGTGGTAAAAGCCGCCACCGGCGCCAAGGTCCGCCCCATTGAGCTGAGCCTGCTGCAGCGTTGCGCCGCCCACTGCGCCTCCGGCACGGACATCGCCGAGTCCTTCCTGTCCGGCAAAACCGCCGTGGAGGCGGCCGTCTCCGGGGAGACCGACAAGATGGTGGGCTTTGCCTGCACCAGAGACGAAAACGGGTATCAGTGCCGTCCCCAGCTGTTCGACCTGTCTTTGGTGGCGAACACCGAGAAAAAGGTCCCCGTGGAATGGATCAGCGCCGACGGCAACGGCGTGACCCAGGATTTCATCGACTACTGCCTGCCCCTCATCCAGGGCGAGACCGGCATGGCCAAGGAAGACGGCCTGCCCCGGTTCTGCCGCTTGAAGCGGGTCTTTGCCAAGTAATTGCTCCTCCCCCAAATACCCACGAGGCCGGGCGCGCA
>UREY01000007.1 GCA_900546915.1 uncultured Eubacteriales bacterium | reverse complement strand
AAGCGGTACAAAAGTTTTCTGAGTTCTCGCATGACAATTCCTCCTTTGTTTTTAGTCTTATTTCATAATAAAATATTTTGAAATAAAGGTATAGACAAAGAAGAAAATGCAGTGGAAAGAAAACGGAGAAAAAGAGAAAAATGTAAATTTAAAGTTCTATTTTGAAGGAAAGGTTTTCGAAGATTTTTGATAGGCCAAGATATGTGCCCACGATGCGCTTAGGCAACCATACGGAAGCAGACGGGGCGGTCTGTTGGCCTGAATCATAGATCTATTGTAATGGGAGGGGAAAGAACATGAAGAAGCGTTGGACCATTGCCGTCTTAGCTCTGAGCCTCTGCCTGCTGGCCGGCTGCCGGGAGACTTTGCGGCAGAGGGAAGAACCGGCAGACCCGATCTGTGCAGATTCCAGCGCCTATTTGATGGCGGAGACACCGGATGGATTTTATTATTCCAGCGGAAATATTCTTTATTACGCAGATAAGGCGGATCTGCTCCAATGGGCGCCTGTCTGCAGCCGTCCCTCGTGCAGTCATACCGGTCCGGAATGTCAGGCCTATCTGGGAGGCGACGGGCGGTTTGTGCTGCGGGACGACCGGATTTATTTCTGCGATGACCATACCCGCTACGATCCGGACGGCGCCTCCGGTACAGTCCTGGCCGGTATGGCGCTGGACGGCGAGGACCGTAAGATAGTCTATACGGTTTCCGGATCCCTGACGCAGACCGGCGGCTCGGACCGGTTTTGCCTCCTGGGCGACCAGCTGATTGCCATGTACAGCCGGATGAATGACCAGGGGACGTTTGACACCTATATGGTGCGGGTGGATGATCAGGGGGAACAAACGCTGTTTACCGGCACCATGGAGCAGCTGCCGTCCTGGCTGGGGGCGGTCACCCGGTATGAGGGCATGGGCGGTGACACAGCGCTGTATTTTTGCCTGGATGACGGCCGGGAGAACTGGGCGTATACCTTGTACCGGCCCACGGCGGAGAAGCTGGTGGAGCTGGGGGAGGTTTCCCAGCTGGGCAGCTTGATGAATCTGGATTTCGTCGGCTCCTATCTGCACGGTGAGATTCTTCGGGTTTACCGGCCGGGGGACGGCTACTACGATGTGGATCTGTCTACAGGCGGGCAGACCAAGGTAATGGACGCCCAGCTGGACGGCGCCTGGGGTTGGCAGCTGACGCAGCAGTATGCTGTGGAGTCCACGCTGCTGTACCGTCCTCTGGCGTACCAGACTGAACCGGAGGACCGGGAACAGGCTATGATGCTGTATGATGGAGAGGCTTGGCGCACCGTCTCCCTGCCTGAGGAGCTGGCGCAGGGCGCCCTGATCCCCAATCTCCGCCCCCTGGCAGTGGCTTCGGACCGGATTTTCTTCCAGGCAATGGTAGAAGACCAGCGCCGACTGTACCAGGTAGAGTTAGAGCGGGAAGATTTGGATCTGGTTTCTGTAATGGCAGTATCCGCTCCATAAGAGAAGAAAGAGGGAAATCTGTATCCAGCCCACTGTCGCTGACCCTCTGCCAAACCTGGAACCGAGGATAGGATACGCAAAAGTCCCGGCTTTTGTGGGAGGAGAACGGATGAGCCGGGAGGAATCGCCTGCAAGACGGCAGCCCCGCGCCGGACCTGAGAAGGGAGTGATTTTTTGGAGGAGATCAAACGGGTGGTGTTCAGTTGGCGGCGGCTTCTGGTGCTGCTGCTTCTGGGGGTGCTCTGTCTGGTCAATCTGACTCGCATGAGCTCCTGGGAGGGCCTTGGCCGGGCCGAGGTGAAAATGGAGCAATTTCTGGAAAATCACCGGGGCGAGCCCCTGGAGCAGTTGAAGGAGCTGCTGGACCGCATTGTGGAGAATCAAAGTCGGAGCGCCAGCAACAACATGAGTTACGGGCTTTTGCGCAATCAAGCGGAATATCTGACGGGGTTTTCCGACCGGCTGGCGGAAATACAGGCCCAGGCGGAAAATATGTCTACAGTCAGCATCTTTGCCGGCTCCCCCTACTCCCAAGCCAACATACGCAAGACTGCCGCAGATTACCGGAGGCTGGAGGGGCTGCCGTTGACCCTGGGTCACGACCGGGCGGTGGAGCAGGTCATGGGTGTGGATTTCTCCGACTGGCTCCTGGGCATTTATATGGCTGTGGTGGTTTCTGCCTTTTTGGAAGAGCGGAAGCGGGGACTGTGGAATATGGTTTGCGCCAGCCCGTCCGGCCGGACGCGCTTGGCTGCTTGGCGGCTGGGCGCGGTGGCTCTGGCCGCTGGATTGGGCGCAGTTTTTCTCACCCTGCTTGAGCTGATTTTTGGCTATGCCAAATATGGCGGCGCGGGAGAAATGGGGCGCATTTTGCAGTCCGTTTCTATTTTTCAGGATTTTACTTACCCCATGACCATCGGCTGGTTTTGGCTGTTCTATATTCTGCTGCGGGCTTTGGGGGCGTTCCTGCTGGGCGCGGTGCTCTGGTTCCTGCTGGAGGCGGTGACGGACCGCCGCCTGGTGGGCGCAGTTTGGGTGTCGGCGCTGTTTGTAGAGTATGCCCTTTATACGCAGCTGCAGGAGGCGGCGCTGCTGCGAAAGATCAATCTATTTTCCTGCCTCCACCCCAGGACCTTGGTGACCAGTTACTGCAATTTAAATGTGTTTGGACAGCCGGTTGGCCAATTGGAGGCGTTTTTGGGCGTGGGGGCCGTCCTGAGTCTGGGGTTGCCGGCGGCAATCGCCGGGTTTTACCAGCGGCGCAAGCCCATTTCCGGCTATGGCTGGGTAAACCGGCTGTTGGACCGGACCGGCCGGTTATTTGCCCCGTTGGCCAGGCACACCAGCCTCTTGGGACACGAGTTGTTTAAAATTCTGGCTGTGGGCCGGGGGGCGCTGATTCTTCTGGGGGCGCTGGCTCTGGCCGCCTTGCTGTCTCAGTCCCCGCCCCTGGGGACCAGCGAACCGGTGGAGGTCAATCTGGAGAGCTACTACCGGCAGAGCCAGGGACCGGTGGGGCAGGGGACCCAGGCGTATTTGGACAAACGGAAGACCCGCCTGGCGGAAGAGCAGGCGGAGCGGGACGACCTGCAGCGCCGCTATGAGGCGGGGGAGATTTCGGAAGGCGAATATGCGGTGCAAATGATGGGCTATGATGAGCTGGGCGCTCAGGCCCAGGCCTTGGAGAGATACCAGGCGCACGTGGAGGCGCTTTCCCAGCAGCCGGGCAGCTATGTGCTGCCGCACTGGGTGTATCGGGAGCTTCTGAGTCCCAACGCCAGGACCAACAGCTTGTACGGGGTGTGCATCTGCACGGTACTTTTGCTGTTTGGGACCCAAGCCGGAGTGGAACGGCGCACCGGCATGGGCCGGACCTGCCGGGCGGCGCCGTTGGGCCGGGGTTACCTGCGACGAAGACGGCAGGGCGCGGCGTGGCTTCTCACAATTTTATTGAGTGCAGGCGTGTGGGGGGTGCAGCTGCTGCAGCTGTGGCGCAGCTATGGGAGCCTGCCGTATCTGGAGGCTCCGGCCCGCAGTCTGTCTTTTCTGGAGGACCTGCCCTGGGGCATCAGTGTTTTGGGGCTTTGGCTCTGCCTGACGCTGGCGCGGACGGTGTTGTTGGGTATCTGGAGCAGCGCGACCCTTTGGGGCACGGAAAAGCTGGGGAAAGGGGGCTGAAAATGTGGAGCTACGAATAGAAAATTTGACCAAGCATTACGGCGGGCATTGCGCTCTGGATGAGGTGACCATTTGCCTGCATCCCGGCGTGTACGGCCTGCTGGGCCCCAACGGCGCCGGGAAAAGCACGCTGATGAATCTGCTGACCGATACGGTGCGGCGGGAGTCCGGGGCGATTTATTACAACGGCAAGGAAATTTTGGAATTGGGCCGGACATACCGAAAGGCCGTGGGCTATATGCCCCAGCAGCAGGGCTATTATGAGGAGTTTACCGTCATTCGTTTTCTGTACTATATGGCGGCCCTAAAAGGGTTGCGCCGGGCCGAGGCAAAGGGAGAAATCAGACGGCTTCTGGAGGTGGTGGGATTGCCCGACTGCCTGCACAAGAAAATGGGCAGCCTCTCCGGCGGCATGCGGCAGCGGATATTGCTGGTGCAGGCCCTGCTGGGGGAGCCCCGGCTGCTGCTTCTGGATGAGCCTACGGCAGGACTGGACCCCGAGGAACGAATCCGCATTCGGAACTATATTTCCGCCATTGCCACAGAACGGATTGTCCTTTTGGCCACCCATGTGGTGTCCGACGTGGAGTCCATTGCCGAGGAAATTCTTCTGCTGCGCCGGGGGCGGCTCATTGCTCGGGATACGCCGGCAGCCCTGGTGGACCGGACGCGACCCTTTGTCTCAGAGTGCCTCTGTACGCCCGAGGAGCTGCCGCAGCTGCAAAGCCGGTATCGGATTTCAAATATTTCCCAGTACGGCGACCGGCTTTTGCTCCGCCTGGTGGGCGCTCAGCTTCCGCCGTCCGCCTTTGCCGACGTTCGGGTGGGCCTGGATGAGGCGTATTTGTATTTTATGAGCCTGGAGAAAACGGAATAGCCTTCGCCTCCGGCTTGGATCCGGATATAAACCCCGCGGGGGATTTGCCGAATCCCCAAAAATAATCGGGAGAAAACGCAACCTTCTGCGTTTTCTCCCGAAAGTATTTGGTTAGCCTGCCGGAGGAATCAGGTGGTCGGCAGGAGGGTGTGGGGATCGGTGTAGGGGAGCCCCTGGGCCTCGGCCACAGCCTGGAAGGTGAGGTGTCCCTGGTATGTGTTCAGGCCTTTCATGAGAGCCGGATCGGCCTTACAAGCGGCTTCCGCTCCCAGATTGGCAATTTTCAGGGCGTAGGGAAGGGTAGCGCCCGTCAGGGCCAGGGTAGAGGTACGGGGCACGGCGCCGGGCATGTTGGCCACGGAATAATGCAGAACGCCGTACTTGACGAAGAAGGGATCCTGGTGGGTGGTGATCCGGTCGATGGTGGCGATGGAGCCGCCCTGGTCGATGGCCACATCCACCAGAACGCTGCCGGGCCGCATGGTTTGCACCATCTCTTCTGTGACCAGCTTCGGAGCCTTGGCGCCGGGGATCAGAACGCAGCCTACGACCAGATCTGCGTCCCGGACAGCTTGGGCAATGTTGTAGGAGTTGGACAGAAGCGTTTGCACCCGGCCGCCGAAAATGTCGTCCAAATAAGCCAGACGCTTGGCGTTTAAATCCAGGATGGTGACGTTGGCGCCCAGTCCCACTGCCATCTTGGCCGCATTGGTGCCCACGTTGCCGCCGCCGATGATAACTACATTGGCGCGCTCCACACCGGGGACGCCGCCCAGGAGAATGCCTCGGCCGCCCACGCTGGACTCCAGAAGATGCGCGCCGACCTGAATGGACAGACGGCCGGCCACCTCGCTCATGGGAGCCAGAAGGGGAAGGCTGCCGTCGGCAGGCTGTACGGTCTCATAGGCGATGGCGGTCACTTTTTTCCGCAGAAGAGCCTGGGTCTGCGCGGGATCCGGGGCCAGGTGCAGGTAAGTAAACAGGGTCTGGCCTTCCTTCAGCAGCTCATACTCCGGAGCCAGGGGCTCTTTTACCTTGATGATCATGTCGGCGGCATCATAAACGGATTTGGCGTCGGGGAGAATTTCTGCGCCGACGGCGGTGTATTCGGCGTCGGGGAAGCCGCTTCCCAATCCGGCGCCCTGCTCCATGTAGACGGTGTGTCCGGCACGGACAAATGCATCTACACCCGCCGGGGTCAGGCCGACGCGGCCTTCCTGGGGTTTGATTTCTTTGGGACAGCCAATGCGCATGGTAATGACTCCTTTCAATGTACCCGTACCGCGGATTACGGTTCGGGCTTTTTCCTTAGCATCATAACGCATCTACACGCGTTTTTCAATCCTTTCTCGAGAAAATTTACAAAAAATTCTGGCGGCACCCCAAATGGAATTGTGCAAATTGCACATGTTCTTTGTGGACAGTTGCACGTTGGTGGCGTTCATTCCCTTGAGGCACTGTCTATGCCCTGTGGGCGCTTAAAAAAACTAACACTCCAAATTCGACGTTTTGCTCAAAAAGAGGGCTTCGTTTTTGGCTAATATGCCAAAAACGAAGGGGCGGTTTGTGAAAAAGTTTGGTGGCAAGAGAGTGAATTTTCCCCTGCAGAATAGTTGCAACTGCAAACCGTTTGGATTATAATGAGGCAAAGCACAGGCGGGATTCCGCCTGTGGCTGCCGGTATTTCCGGAAACTCCGGCAATGTCCTCAGTACCCGGAGAGGTTGCTGGGGCGAGACCGTTTGTATATAAAAGGAGGGTTGATCTGCATGAAAAAGATCATCAGCAAGCGCGAATACGACACGGAGACCGCTACCCTGGTGAAGAAGTACACGGTGGGGGATTTCGGTGATCCTGCAGGCTATGAGGAGACCCTGTATCAGACTCCGGCCGGCCTGTATTTCCTGTACTTCCGGGGCGGGCCTGAGTCCCCTTACGCCCAGGAAAGCATCAAATGCCTGGCCAAGAGCAAGGTGGATGCCTGGATTGAGGCGCACTGAGCGAACTCGGGCAGCCGCACGAAAGCCTCCGGAAGCGGGAATGATTCCGCCTCTGGGGGCTTTTTGCCTCTCCTTGGTCGAAAGCGAGGCGTGCGGGGACGGGGATGTACCGGAGCGCGCCGGGGCGCTGCTTCCAGCGCGGTCCGGCGTGGAAAGGAGGCTTTCTGCATGAATACGAAGCAAGATAACAAATTAATTTTAACCAGTCCTGTTACCGGCTGGGTGGCGAGCCTGGGTGAGACGCCGGATACGTACTTTGCGTCCGGCTTGATGGGCGCAGGCGTCGTACTGTATCCCCGGGAGGGGCGTCTGTTGGCTCCCTGCGACGGCGTGGTGGACTTTGTGTTTCCCAAAAAGTATGCCCTGGGTCTTCGGACGCAGACCGGACTGGAAGTGGTTTTGCAGGTGGGCATTGATTCCAACCGCCTTGACAGCGGATGCTTCCAGCCCCTGGTGGATTGTGGTCGGCAGGTCCGGCAGGGGCAGGAGCTTCTGCGGTTTGACCTGCAGGCGATGCGGCAGGCGGGCGTCCTGACGGCCACGCCGTTGGTGGTCAACCGGGCGCCGCAGCAGGTTCGCCCGTTGGTACTGGGTGAGCTGGAAGCGGGCCGTGCCTTTCTGGAGGTGGCGTTGTGACGGCCCGCGTTATGGTAAAATCTCAGGGCAGGGAGAAGACTTGTGCACAGATGTGGAAAAGTCACAAAAATTTTCCCCCGCCCCAGGGGAAGCCCTGAATTTCCGGGGGTTTTTGCGGAAGCGCTTGTGGACAAACCTGTGGAAACTGGGGAAAAGTTCCAGTTATCCACAAGGTGGGGAACAGTATTTTTCAAAATTATGTCTACTAGGCAACCGAGGAGCGAGGCTCTGCGGTTTTTTGTGAAATCAGCTGAGAACAGCCTACATGTCGAGGCTGTTTTTTTCTGCAATTCTCCCCTTTTGACTAGCACTGCTAGGGGGAGTGTGGTATAATACCTGTCAAGGACTTGGACTTCCTGCCGGAATGATACAGGTTCCGCCCGGGCATGTGTACCCTGGTGCTTTGGGGCGGCATTCTGGGTGAGGCGGGTAGCGGAGCAACCATCGTTTTCGACGTTTGCAGAGGGAGCTCCGGTGTATACGAACTGATTGCGGCAGCGCCGGGGGTGCGGGCTGCTTGGGATATCTTTTTGAGGTGTGGCTATGCTTGAGTTACTGGCTCCCGCGGGATCCATGGAGGCGCTGCGGGCTGCGGTCCAAAACGGAGCGGACGCGGTGTACCTGGGGGCGGGCGCTTTTCATGCCCGGCAGGGCGCCCGGAATTTTACAGTGGAGACCCTCCGGGAGGCGGTGCAGTATGCGCACGTGCGGGGAGTGGCGGTACACTTGACCTTGAATACGCTGGTGCTGGACCGGGAGTGCCAGCAGGCGGCGGAGCTCATACGCGCGGCGGCGCGGGCGGGGGTGGATGCTTTGATTGTCCAGGATCTGGGCATCCTGGCACTGTGCCGTCAGATTGCGCCGCATATCCCCATCCATGCTTCCACCCAGATGAGCATTCACAGCCTGGACGGTGTGTACCAGGCGGCGGCTCTGGGTGTTTCCCGGGTGATTCTGGCCCGGGAGCTGCCTCGGGAAGAAATTGCCCGCATATGCCGGAACAGTCCGGTGGAGATTGAAGTGTTTGTCCACGGTGCGTTTTGCATGTGTTACTCGGGACAGTGCTATATGTCCGGCGTCATCGGCCGCCGGTCCGGGAACCGGGGGCAGTGCGCCCAGCCCTGCCGCCTGCCCTATGGCTACGGACGTTTTGAGGACCGGTATCCCCTGAGTTTAAAGGACAATTGTCTGGCCCCTTATCTCCGGGAACTGGAGCAGATGGGCGTAACGTCTGTGAAGCTGGAGGGCCGGATGAAGCGCCCGGAATACGTGGCCACTGTGACGGGAATTTACCGGAAGGCCATAGATGCGGGCCGGGTGACCCGGCGGCAAATGGACCAGCTGGAGGCGGTGTTCAGCCGCCAGGGATTTACCGACGGCTATTACCTGGGCCGGACCGGCCAGACCATGTTTGGAATCCGCCGGGACAATGGAGAGGATCATGCTCTTCTAAAGGCTGCGCGGACGACCTATGAATCGGTGGAAAACCCCCGGGTTCCCGTGCGGTTTTACATGATCGTCAACCGAGATACGGCCATGCTGGCGGTGCAGGATCCCCAGGGCAACGTGTGCAAAACCATAGGGCCCCGCCCGGAGCCGGCGGTCCGCCGGGGGCTTACGGTGGAGGAGCTGACGGCCCGCCTGTCCAAGACGGGTGGGACCGCCTATACCTGTGTGCAGGTCAAGGCGGCGGTGGAGCCGGATTTGAACCTACCGGCTGCGGCAATTAACGCCATGCGCCGCGAGGTTTTGGACCAGTTGACCGCCCTTCGGGGCCGCCGGGAAGAGGCGCCCCTGGGAAAGTACACCAAACCCATGCTGGATCCGGGACAGAAAGAACCGCCCGGGTTGACGGTGCAGGTCACGGCGACGGAGCAGGTGACGGACAAGCTTCTGAAATTGAATCCCCTGTTTTTGTACGTGCCGCTGTTTCTGCTGATCCGGGACCGGGAATTTTACACCCGGGTGGTTCGCCGGGTCCGGCTGGCCGCCGTCTTGCCCCGGGTCATTCATGATGCGCAATTGGGGGAGATTACCCGGCAGCTGGACCAGGTCTATGATCTGGGGGTGCGTTATGTGCTGCTGGGTAATTTGGGCCAGATTCCCGTTGCAAAGGCGCGGGGGTTTGCCATTTGCGGAGATTTCGGACTGAATCTCTGGAACAGCCGGTCGATGAACACCATGCGCACCCTGGGTTTGGCCAGCGCCACCGTATCTTTTGAGCTGACGCTTCCGCAAATTCGGGATTTGTCCAAGGCGGTGCCGGCAGAGGCGATTTTCTATGGACGTTTGCCGCTGATGGTGACGGAAAATTGCCTGATCCGGGGCCGGACCGGCCGGTGCGATTGCCGGTCCGGTGCAACCCGCCTGATGGACCGGAAGGGAGAGGAATTTCCCGTCATCCGGGATTGCGGCACCTGCCGCAGCGTGGTGCTAAACGGGAAGAAGCTGTATTGGATGGACCGGCGGGAGGACTGGAAGGCATTGGGCCTGTATGCCCTGCGGCTGTTGTTTACGACGGAAAATCCCAAGGAAGTGGACCGGGTCCTCCGGTCCTGGGAAACGGCGGCCCCCTTTGAACCGGGCGGCTGCACCCGGGGGTTGTATTTGCGAGGCGTGGAATGAAAAATGCGCGGCCGGTGTGCAGACCGGCCCATATGGGAGGCGCTTACCATGAAGATCATTTTGGCATCCCAATCTCCCCGGCGGCGGGAGCTGCTGGCGCGGTTGGGCCTGCCCTTTTCGGCCCAGGCTCCGGACATTGACGAGACCATGGAGCCGGGGGAAGACCCGGCCCGGGAGGTGGCGCGGGTGAGCCGGGCCAAGGCCATGGCGGTGGAGGCGGCTCCGGAGGATGTGGTGATTGCCGCCGACACCATTGTGGTTTGCAACGGCCGGGTTTTGGGAAAGCCCGGAACGCCGGAGCAGGCGCAGCAGATGCTGAAGCTTTTGTCCGGCCGGGACCATCAGGTTATGACGGGCCTGACGGTTCGCCGGGGCGCCACGGTTTTGACAGAGACAGAAGTGAGCCGCATTTTTTTCCGTCCGCTTCAGGAGGAAGAAATTGCTGCCTATGTGGCGACGGGAGAGCCTTTGGACAAAGCCGGCGCCTATGGGATTCAGGGGGTGGCCGCGCTGTTCATCACCCGGCTGGAAGGAGATTTTTACAATGTGATGGGGCTGCCTTTGTGTGCGCTGACTTTGCAGCTCCGTAGGCTCGGCGTCGAGATTTTGGGAGTGTGAGGTCCTTTGAAGAAGCATTTGAATGCAAAAGCGAAAGGGGTTTTGGCCTTGACGGTGGTGCTGGCCGTGGTCCTGGCCCTGACGGGCACGGCGGCCGACGCCTGGCCTCAGCGGGCTGTGCAGGCGGTGATGACTCCCTTGCGGGCCGGTGTCACCAGCCTGACCCGTCAGGCCCAAAAGATTTACAGCTATATCTTCCGCTATGAGGCCCTGGAGGCGGAGAACCAAGAGCTAAAGGCCCGCATCGCAGAGATAGAAAACGATGCGCGTATGACAGATACGCTCCTGCGGGAAAATCAACGCCTGCGGGAACTGACGGAGCTGAAGGAGGAGCGGGAGGATTTTACCCTGGCTTCGGCCTATATCATCACCTGGGACTCCAACGACTGGACCAGCTCCTTTACCATCAACAAGGGCTCCGGGTCTGGGATCACAGTGGATATGGTGGCTATGACCGCCCAGGGTGAGGTGGTGGGTCTGGTGACGGAGGTGGGCTCCAACTGGGCGACGGTGACGACGGTGTTGGATTCCGCCCTGGAAATCAGCGCGAACATCTCATCGTCCGGTTATGCCGGTATGGTGCAGGGGGCTTACACCACCGGAGCCGAGGGAATGCTCCGTATGGACTATTTGCCTACGGATGCCGTCATCCGGAACCAGGAGCAGGTGGTCACCGCCGGCTCCACGCTCTATCCCCGGGATCTGATTCTGGGCTATGTGGCCGATGCCGGCTTTGACGAAACCGGCGTAGCCAAATATGCGCTGCTGACGCCGGCGGCGGATTTTGAAAACTTGGAACAGGTATTTATTTTGACCCATTATGTCCATGAGTGAGCGGCGTACGGCGCCGTCAGAGGAAAGGTGCGGACGGCGGTAGGGCACTTCAGGGAGGGCGTATGAACAAGCGTCTGTTGACAAAGCTGGAGCAGGGAGAAGGAGCGACCTTCATAGGGAAACTGTTTCTCACGCACCGGCAGAGAATGGTAATTTTAAAGTGGTTTTTGTTTTCTCTGACGTATCTGGTTCTTCAGGTTTTGCAGGATGTGCTGTTCAGCCGGGTGCGGATTTTAGGAGGCTGCCCGGATCTGGTACCCGGCTACCTGCTTCTGGTGTGCCTAATGCAGGGACCGGCTGCCGGCGGCCTGTTTGCACTGTGCGCCGGTGTATTTCGGAGCCTGGCCGGAGCGGTTCTGGGACCGGTGTCCATGCTGGTGGTGACCTGCGCCGGGATCTTCCTGTCCGCTTTTCGGAGCGGCTACCTGCAGCGGCGCTTTTGGTCTGTGATGCTGTGTGCTTGGGCAGGGATCTTGCTGCATCAGGGAATTTTGTTTTCTTTGGGCGTGTTTTTGGGCAGCACGGTCCCCGGTCGCTGGTTATCTACTTTGGGCGGCGGCCTGGGGGCTTGTCTGGCCTGTTGCGCCCTATATCCTCTGGCGTCGGCGCTGGGAAGAATTGGAGGTCCATCATGGAAAGAATAAGCCGGAACCGGGCGGTGGCGGTGCTGCTGTTGTTTGCTGCAATCCTGAGCTTGTTTAGCTTTCGGATGTACGGCTTGCAGGTGCGGGATGTGGATCCGGACACGGACAGCGCATCCACCTATACTACCTGGAGCCGGGTCACTGCGGCCCGGGGAGAGATTCTGGACCGGAACGGGAACGTTTTGGTGACCAACCGGGCCAGCTATAATTTGGTATTCAATAACTATGTCATTTACAATTCGGAAAACCCCAACGAATCCCTGCGGAAGCTGGTGAATCTTTTGCAGGAGCGGGAGATCGACTATGCCGAGCATTTTCCCGTGACCCTGGATAAACCCTATGAGTATACTCTGTCGGAGCTGCCCGCTGTCTGGCAGGAGTATTTCAAGGAATTTCTCAATTACCGGCAGTTGGACTCGGATATTTCTGCGGCGCAGCTGATGAAGCAGCTCCGCAATGCCTACCGGATTCCCAATGATTGGACGGACCGGGAGGTGCGGCTGGTGATTGGGCTCCGGTATGAGCTGGAGCTGCGTAGCGATTTGACCAGCTTGTCCGCGTATACCTTGCTGGAGGACGTGTCTTCCGACGACCTGTCGGCAATTTTGGAGCTCAATACGCCGGGCCTGACGGTGGAGTCCTCTACGGTCCGGGAGTATGCCACCTCCTACGGCGCGCACATTCTGGGCTATATTGGTCTCATGGACGCAAATCAGTGGGAAAAATACAAGGATCAGGGCTATTCCATGGATGCTTATGTGGGCCAAAGCGGCTTTGAGTCCGCCTTTGAGGAGTATTTGCACGGCACCGACGGCGTAAAGCTGACCACTGTGGACACAGAGGGGAATATCATCTCCGAATACTTCCAGACGGAGCCGAAGGCGGGCGCCAATGTGGAGACGACCATCGATATCAACATGCAGATGGCGGCGGAAGACGCTCTGGCCCAGGTGATTGAAGAGCTTCGGCAGACGGGCATCGGACAGCACAACGACGGCCAGGATGCCGAGGGCGGCGCAGTGGTGGCGATGGATGTCAAGACCGGCCAGGTTTTGGCCTGTGCCAGCTATCCTACCTATCAGCTGTCTACCTATTTTCAGGATTACAACCAGCTGGAAGAGGCGGAATTTGATCCGCTGTACAACCGGGCGCTGCAAGCGACCTATGCCCCCGGCTCGGTGTTTAAGATGGCGGTGACCATCGCCGGCATCAACGAAGGGGACATTACTTCCTCCACAACCATTGAAGACCAGGGCGTGTATACCAAGTATGCGGCCGAGGGCTACACGCCCCAGTGTCTGATTTATACCAATTACAGACAGACCCACGGCGTCATCAACGTGGAAGAGGCCTTGGCGGTGTCTTGCAACTACTACTTTTATGAAGCGGGCAACCGAACGGGCATGCCGGCCATTGACGCAGTGGCGCAAGCGCTGGGCCTGGGAGAAAAGACCGGGGTGGAGCTCTATGAAGAACCGGGGCACCGGGCCAACGCAGAGGTCAAGGCGGAGCTCTATGCCGACGACCCCAGCCGCTCCGGCTGGTACGACGCAGATACGCTGATGCTTTCCATCGGCCAGTCTGAGTGCTTGTTCACGCCCATCCAGCTGGCTTCTTATACGGCGGCCCTGGCCAACCGGGGCGTGCGCTATCGGGCGACCTTTCTGAACCGGGTGATTTCCTCGGATTACCAGACGCTTTTGGCCAGTACGGAGCCTGAGATTCTCAGTACCTGTCAAATCAGCGACGATGCCTACTACGCCTATACCACAGGGATGCGAATGGCCGTCACGGATGACCGGGGTACGGTCAAGTCCTATTTGGGGGATTATCCTGTGGCGGTAGCCGCCAAAACCGGTACGGCGCAGCACAGCGCGCCGGGCTCCGACAATGCTTCCTTTGTGTGCTACGCGCCCTATGACGATCCCCAGATTGCCATAGCGGTGTTTGTGGAGAAGGGCGCCCAAGGCGGCAATCTGGCCCGCGTGGCCCAGGCCATTATGGATGTGTATTTCAGTCAGACCCAGCAGGCCAACGCAGAGCTCCCAGGGGAAAATGTAGGGAGCTGAGAGCGGCGCAGGCCGGGGATCCTTTGATCCAGGAGGAAAATTGTGTGAAGCAGCAATATTTAGATGCGGGACAGATTGTGTCCACCCACGGCGTAAGAGGCGAGGTCAAGGTCCTTCCCTGGGCCGATGGGCCGGAGTTTTTGACCTTATTTGACCGGGTCTATCTTCATGGGCATGAATATGCGCTGGAGAATGCCCGGGTACAAAAAAGTTGCGCGCTGCTGAAGCTGGGCGGTGTGGATACGGTGGAGGCGGCGCAAGCGCTTCGCGGCGCCGTCGTCCGGGTGAACCGGGACGATGTGGCCCTGGAGGAAGGGACGTATTTCATTGCGGATTTGGTGGGACTTTCCGTGCTGGAGGGAGAGCGGGAGATCGGCAGGCTGCAGGAGGTTATGACCATGCCGGGGCAGGATGTCTATGTGGTTCGGGGGGAGCATACGTACCTGATTCCTGCGGTACAGGAATTTGTGCTGGAGATCAACCCCGCCCAAGGCTTTATCCGGGTGCGGCTGATTGAAGGGATGCAGACCGATGCGAATTGATATTATGACGCTGTTTCCCGACTCTCTGGGAGATGTCTTGTCTGAGAGCATTTTGGGCCGGGCTCAGGAGCGGGGATTTATCCGCATTGAAGCCCATCAGATCCGGGACTATACAGCCAGTAAGCAGTGCCAGGTGGATGATTACCCTTACGGCGGCGGCCGGGGGGCAATTTTGCAGGCGGACCCGCTTTACCGGTGCTGGGAGCATGTTTGCGACGAGGCGGGCGGGCCGGTGCATACCATCTTCCTCTCTCCCTGCGGTCATGTCTTCCGTCAGGCAGATGCCATCCGGCTGAGCCGGATGGAAAACCTGGTTTTGGTTTGCGGCCATTACGAGGGGATTGACCAGCGGTTTATTGACGAATGTGTCGACGAGGAGCTCTCCTTGGGAGATTTTGTCCTCACCGGCGGGGAAATTGCCGCTATGGCAGTGACCGACGCTGTGTGCCGCATGGTGCCGGGGGTTTTGGCGGATCCCACGTGCTTTCAGGAGGAGAGCCATTTTAACGGCCTGTTGGAGTACCCGCAGTACAGCCGTCCTGCGCTTTGGCACGGCTTGCAGGTGCCGGAGATTTTGCTGTCCGGAGACCATGCCAAGGTGGCCCGGTGGCGCCGTAAACAGTCCCTCCGCAGGACCAAGGCCCGCCGGCCCGATTTGTTTCAGCGCGTGACCTTTGAGACGAAGCAGGAAAAGAAGCTTCTGGCGGAGCTGGAAGAGGAGGGCTGGGACCCGGGCCTGTGAGAGGCTTGGCGTTTCAGCCCAATGCGGTGTTGCAGCATAGAAGGGGGCATACAGGGATGAAAGATTTGGATTTATTGCGTCAGTGGGTGCAGGAGAGCAACCGCATGGTTTTCTTTGGCGGCGCCGGAGTGAGTACGGAGTCGGGGATCCCGGATTTCCGCAGCGTGGACGGCCTGTACAGCCAAAAATTCGACTACCCTCCGGAGACGATCATCAGTCACCGCTTTTATCGGGAGAATCCGGAATATTTTTTCCGGTTTTACCGGGAAAAAATGTTGCCTCTGGGATTTGAGCCCAACATCACCCACAAGAAATTGGCCCAGTGGGAGCAGGAGGGCAAGCTTCTGGCGGTCATTACGCAGAATATTGACGGCTTGCACCAAAAGGCGGGCAGCCGGCGGGTTTATGAGCTGCACGGCAGCGTATTGCGCAATTATTGCGAAAAGTGCGGAAGGTTTTATCCGGCGGAATATGTCAAGGATGCGGCGGGCGTGCCGCTGTGCCGGTGCGGCGGGATTGTCAAGCCGGATGTGGTTCTATATGAGGAGAGCCTGAACGAAAAGACGCTGGCGGACAGTGTTTCCGCCATAGAAAAAGCGGACCTCTTCATAGTGGCAGGTACCAGCCTGACCGTTTACCCGGCCGCCGGTCTCATTCGGTTTTATCGGGGAAGTCGCCTGGTGCTCATCAATCGGGATGAGACGCCCTACGACGGTTACGCCGACTTGGTGTTTCACCAGAGCTTGGGGGACGTGTTTTCCCATCTGTGACGGGAAAGCTCCGAGAGGCTCGCGGATCAAATCAGAAGGAAATAAAGGGGCTGTCTCATAGCGCAATTTTTGCGAATTCCCTTTTAAAAAGTCATAAAAACGGCACAGAAAACGAAGAACACTCGTTTCCTGTGCCGTAAATATTAGGTTACTTTTAGAAGATTTGATTTTGAGACAGCCCCTTGGCTTTGAAGCGGCGGGGATGTATAGCAGGGGGCTTGTCCGGCTGGAAATCTCCGGAGCCGGTATGGTCCTACCGGCGCTTCTGCGCTCAGGCGGCTCCGGGCGCAGGCAAGAGAGACTGATTTTAGTATGCCGTGCTGGTTTCCACCTGGGTCAACACAATGGCGTCAAAGTCCGTCTCGTAGGGGTGACGGTCCAAGCAATCCTGCAGGTACTGCGTGCTTCGCTCCTGACCCAGAGAGGACCGGGCGGCGTAGTACCAATAGGTCTCCTCGCTGGCGCTGACGAAGTACATGATATGACAGCCGAAGCTGGTCTCTACCAAACCGGTATCGCCGGGCTTGCGGGCCGGATCAAAGCACCAATCGTTGAATGCGTCTACCATTTGACCGGGCGTCACATCTTCATACAGACCTCCGTTGGAAACAGACCCTGCATCGGCGGAATTGTCTGCGACCAGATCGGCGAAGCTGGTTTCCGTCGCTTCACCGGCGAGCCATTGGTCGTAGAGCTCCTGGGCCTTATCCTTGGCTTCGGCCAGCTGTTCTTCGGAATAGACGGCGTTGCCGCTGTCATCCGTGCCTTCCATATCTCCTTCCGGCTGGATCAAGATATGGCGGACGCTGATGGTGGCGGGCGTGTCGTCCTGCTCGATGCCCTGCTGGGTGAAGCTCTCCTCGTTCTCCTGGTAGTAGGCCTCCACTTCCTCCTCGCTGGGAGCCATGGCGTCCATTTGCGTGAAGTAATAATCCATACTGGTCAGATACAGCTCCAGATAGGCCTGATAGGTTTCCTCCGTGACGCCGGCGCCGAAATCAGCCTCCAGCATTGCCTGGACGGAGTCGAAGCCATATTGCTGGGCGCTGGTTGCCAGCTGCTCGGCGCTGGTATCCAGCTGTGTCTGGGCCTCCTCGCTGAGGGTATAGCCGTTTGCTTTGGCCTCGTTGTACAGGGCCTGGTGTTGGGCCCAGGTCATCAGGGCATTTTCCAGGAAGTACTGCTCCCAGGTCATGGAGGTGCCGGTCAAGCTGCAGGTCTGTTCACTGAGCGGTTGGGTTGTGTTGAGCCCCATGTAGGAGAGGTAACTGCTGTAGGTGTTGAGAAAATCGTAGTAGGATCTCCAATAGAGAATCTGCAGCAGGCCGTTGGTCAAGGTGGCGTCGTCCATGGTGGACACGACCTTGCTGAGCTCCGGTGTAATGTCCTCGCCTTCATAGGCGTATGCCTCCCGAGACAAAACGCCGGTGGGCTCCACGGTTTCTTCCGGGCTTAGGGTTTCGCTGGGGGCGGTGGTGGACTCGGAGGCAGGAGACTCGGCTTGCCGGTCTTGGCGGGTCAGCGCCCAAACCGCCACGGCGACCAAAGCCAGAAGTAGCACAATGCCGCCGATTACCAGAGCCAGTTTCTTTTGATTCACCGGTTTGGATTCCGGAGCGGGGAGCTCCTCCGGAGAATCCGTGGGGGATTCGTCCGGCGAAAGGGAATCTTCCTGCACAGTATTTTCTTCCGGAAGGACGGGGTCGGAATCTTCCTCCTCCGGCGTGTTGTCCCAGCCGCAGCTGGGGCAGATCCAATTGCCGTCCTCCAGGGGAGCTTGGCAGTGTTTACAGTTCATGTATTGACCTCTTTTCTTCTTCCCTGGGACGCGGACGGACCGGGGCCTGGGGCATATTTCTTTCAGTGTAACACGGAAGAGGCCCCAATGCAAGGTGAAATTTTTGGGTTTTGGGAGGATCCGAGCGAAGCGCGCGCGCTGATTTGGAAAAATCAAAGAAATCTGCCGGGGCTGCTCTGTTTTCGGTATGCCGATGAGGCAGAAGCCCGGGCATGGGGCGCCCTGAAATCAGCGGCGAAATGTATGTGCGAACATGATGAGCCCCCAAAAGAGGTGAGAAGTCGACCTCGATGTGGTAAATAGATTCACCACAGACCACCAAACACGGTGAGGAGACTTCTCCTGAACAGAATCACACGAGAAGCCCGGAAGCGTCAAGGGGTACGAAATGTCATGTTTCCTCTTGACAAAAGCGATTTTGCCGGCTATAATATAACAGTGATATATAACGATGTTATGTTTGGGGGAGGTGTGTGCAATAAATGGAAAGCTGACAACCTTAGACCGAATCCATCGGGCAGCAAAAACGGAGTTTTTAGAAAAGGGCTACAAGGATGCTTCCCTGCGGAATATCGTGAAATCTGTCGGCATGACTACGGGAGCCTTTTATGGCTATTACAAAAGTAAAGAAGAACTATTTGCGGCTTTGGTGGGCGAGCATTACGCGTACCTGCTGAACTGCTTTCAAAAAGCACAGAAGGAATTTGCCGATCTTCCCCACGAGCAGCAGCCGGAAGTGATGGGGAATATTTCCGGCGCTTGCATGTTTGATATGCTTCACTACGCCTATGAACATTTAGAGGAATGTAAACTGATCCTCTGCTGTTCGGAAGGGACGAAGTTTTCCGGACTCATTGATGAAATGGTGGAGATTGAGGCAGCGGCAACCCACGCCTACCAGGAAGTCTTGCAGGAGCTCGGCCGGCCTTCTCCGCAGATCGACCCCGCGTTGGAGCACATCTTGATTACCGGCATGTTCCACACCTTTTTTGAATTGGTGATTCACGAGATGTCGCTTCAAAACGCAGAAAACTATGTGAAGGAAATGCGGGCCTTCTATACGGCCGGATGGATGAAAATTATGGGGCAGTAACGCCCTGTAATTTTTGCCCAATAGTTAGCGATAACTAACCTACGTAGATATAAGAAGAACGCGCCGGTGTTCTCTTAATCATAAATCAAACGAAAAGGAGGAATCTTCTTTGAAAAAGCAATCCAATCTGTCACGCCTGCTACAGATTGCAGGCAGCCACAAATACCTGACTTACGCTTCCTGGGGGCTTTCCGCCATCAGCGCCCTCATGGCATTAGTGCCTTTCTATTATATCTGGAAGGTGATTCAGGAGGTGCTGGAGGTTGCGCCGGACTTTAGCCGGGCGCAGAATTTGACCCATAACGGCTGGATGGCGGTGCTGTTTGCAGTGATCGCGGTGCTCATTTACATAGGCGCTCTGATGTGTTCCCACAAAGGGGCGTTCCGCATTGCCACCAACCTGCGCCTGCGAACCATGGAGCATATTGTCAAGCTGCCGTTGGGGTTTGCAGAGCAGTTTGGCAGCGGCAGGCTGCGCAAAATCGTCAATGAATCCAGCGCCGCCACCGAAACCTATCTGGCCCATCAGCTTCCCGACCGCGCCAATGCCATTGCGACCCCCTGCGGCCTTTTGGTCCTGCTGCTGGTGTTCGACTGGCGGCTGGGACTTTTGAGCCTCGTGCCGGTTGTGTTGGGCTTCCTGATTATGATGACGATGACCGGACAGCGGATGCAGGAAAAAATGAAGGAATACCAAAACGCCCTGGATGACATGTCCAATGAAGCAGTGGAGTATGTACGAGGGATCCCCGTTGTGAAAACCTTTGGACAGACCATCTTTTCCTTCAAGAAGTTCAAGGATTCCATTGACCGGTATAAGGTGTGGGTAATTGCCTATACCAAGGAGCTTCGCGCTCCCATGATGTTCTATACGGCGGCGATCAACGGCGTGTTTGCCGCTCTGATTGCCGGTGCGCTGATTTTTACAGGGGGCGGCGTTACCAAGGATTTTCTGCTGGATCTCATGTTTTATATCATCATCACGCCCATTATCTCCGTCACCCTTACCCGGATCATGTTCCAGAGCGAAAACGCCATGATCGTGGACGACGCTTTGCAGCGGATCGACAGCGTATTGAACTTAAAACCCCTTGCAGAACCCAAACAGCCGGAACACCCGAACGGCGCTTCGGTACAGCTTAATCATGTTCATTTCAGCTATGATGGGAAAAACGAGGTCATCAAGGATATTTCCCTGACCATTCCCGCAGGGCAGACGGTAGCTTTTGTGGGGCCTTCCGGCGGTGGCAAGACCACGCTTGCCAACTTGATCTGCCGGTTCTTTGACCCGCAGGGCGGGCAGGTGAAGATTGGCGGCGTGGATGTGAAGAACATCGCCAAAGAGGAGCTGATGAATACCGTTTCCTTTGTATTCCAAAACAGCCACCTCATCAAAGCCTCAATTTTGGAAAACGTGCGCATGGGCAAACCGGACGCGACCCGGGAAGAAATCATGGCGGCCCTCCACAACGCACAGTGCGACGATATCCTGGAAAAGCTGCCCCAAGGCGCAGACACCGTGATCGGGACAAAAGGTGTGTACCTTTCCGGGGGCGAGCAGCAGCGGATTGCCATCGCCCGCGTGATGCTGAAAAATGCGCCTATCGTAATCTTAGACGAGGCCACCGCCTTTGCCGACCCGGACAATGAATCCCGCGTGCAGGCTGCTTTCTCCAAGCTGTCCCAGGGGAAAACGGTGATTATGATCGCCCACCGGCTCTCCACCGTGGCCGGCGTAGACCAAATCTATGTCATCGAGGGCGGGCAGGTCACAGAGAGCGGCAAAAGCCGTGATTTGCTGGAAAAAGGCGGCGTATTCAGCCGCATGTGGCAGGACTATCAAACTTCCGTACAGTGGAAGGTTGCAAAGGAGGTACAATGACATGATAAAACGGCTGCAAAAACGGTATGCCCTCTCCCAGCAGGGGGCTAAGGATCTGGTGAAAGGCTGTCTGGCCTGCGTGCTGCAAAATCTTTCCTTTATGTTCCCGGTGGGCCTGCTGTATTTTTTGGTAGGCGATTTGATGGCTGGCGGTGTTCCCAAGGAAAAACTGATCTTTTACATCGTGGGCTGTGTGGTGTGCATTGGCTTGATCTTGTTTACTACTTATATCCAGTACAACGCCACCTACTTTGCCACTTATACAGAAAGCGGCGTGCGGCGGATTACGCTGGCGGAACGGCTGCGAAAGATTCCGCTGTCCTTCTTCGGGAAAAAGGATTTGGCGGACTTGACCAGCACTATCATGGCCGACTGCACCTTTTTGGAGCAGAGCTTTTCCCATTTCGTTCCCGAACTGGCAGGCTCCATCATTTCCACCGTTTTAATTTCCATCAGTCTTCTGGTATTCGACTGGCGCATGGCATTAGCGGCGCTGTGGGTGCTGCCGGTGGCCTTTGCCATTGTAGGCTTCTCTGCAAGGGTGCAGGAACGGCTCAATCAGAAAGCGATGGATGTAAAGATGGCTTGCGCGGACGGGATTCAGGAGTGCATTGAAACCGTGCGCGACCTGAAGTCCAACAACGCCGAGCAGGAATACCTAAAAGGGCTGGAAAAGAAAATCCGCGCCGTGGAACATCGCTCCATTCTCAATGAGTTTGGGTTGGCTGCCTTTGTGGTGTCTGCGTCACTCATATTAAAGCTGGGAATTGCCACGGTTGCGTTGGTAGGCTCTGTCCTGCTGATAGGCGGCAGCCTCGATGTGCTGACCTTCTTCCTATTCCTGCTGGTTGTTTCACGGCTCTACGACCCGCTGCAAGGGGCGCTGCAAAATCTGGCGGCGGTCATCAGCACCCGTACCAATATCGCCCGCATGAATGAAATCCTCGATCATCCCATTCAGCAGGGAGAAAGCACGCTCTCCAACAAAGGCTACGATATTACCTTCGACCATGTAGGCTTTGCCTACAACACAGGGGAAACCGTACTGAAAGATGTTTCCTTTACTGCAAAACAGGGTGAAGTCACGGCCTTGGTGGGGCCTTCCGGCGGCGGCAAAACGACGGTGTCGCGGCTGTCGGCAAGGTTCTGGGATGTGAGCCGGGGGAAAATCACTGTGGGCGGCATGGACATTTCCAAGATTGACCCGGAGGCACTGCTCTCCCTGTTCTCCATCGTGTTTCAGGATGTTACCCTGTTTGACAATACCATTCTGGAAAATATCCGGATTGGGAATAAGGACGCAACCGATGAACAGGTTTTGGCCGCTGCAAGGCTTGCCAATGTGGATGAATTTGCCGAAAAGCTGCCGGAGGGCTGGCATACCCAAATTGGGGAAAACGGCTGCCAGCTTTCCGGTGGAGAGCGGCAACGAATTTCCATCGCCCGGGCTTTCCTGAAAAACGCGCCGATTATTCTTTTGGACGAGGCAACCGCTTCCCTGGATGTGGAGAATGAAACCTTGATTCAAACCGCCCTCTCCCGCCTGATTGCAGATAAGACCGTGCTGGTGATTGCCCACCGGATGCGCACCGTGGCCGGAGCCGATAAGATCGTGGTGCTTTCGGAAGGGACCGTGGCGGAAGAAGGCGCGCCGGAAACACTGCTGGAGCAAAACGGCCTCTACGCCCGCATGGTGACGTTACAGACAGAGAGTCAGAATTGGAAATTGGGATAGAACGATTTATCCGCCCAAAAACGAACAAAAATCGTATTCCGTATATACCGCAGTCCGAGAGGGGATTGCGGTATTTTTTTGTTCGACAGGCTTTTTTCCTGGGCCTTACCCATCATCCGGCAAAAGCCGGCAGCCGGGCACGTGCGCTTTTTCTTTGCCGGGAAATGCAAGTTTCTATTATTCCCCGGCGGGACAAGCCTTCCGCGTTGTAGGGGACCACCGGCAGTTTGAATTTCTCGCGTTTCAGACCGATCGGAGGTAGTTCAGCGTGGACGCTGATAGAAAATATGGATTCGCGGCCAATTTGTCGAGGGCGCGGAGGAAGTGTACCGTGCCTACATGCAAGGTGACCGAAAAATGCGCTATTTTGAGGATGACCTGAAAGGTGAACGGTTCGTTCTCGGAAAGGGGGGCCAGGTGGTGCAGGTCATTCCCAGCGGCGAAAGGGCGCCCTGAAATTAGCGGCAAAATATCTTGCAAAGAATGCGGAAAAATGGTAAAATACAATATTCAGAAAGCATTGTTTTTGTTGGATTGGAGGGAGCCCCATTGAACCGGAAAACCACAGGAATCTCCCAGGAGCAGGTGGAGGCCCAGATGCAGCTGTGCGCGCAGATTCAGGCGTATTGGCACAGCCGGGGCCGGACGCCCGTTGCCTATGTGGAGACGTATGGCTGTCAACAGAATGAAGCGGACTCCGAACGGATCCGCGGAATGCTGTCCGCGTGCGGCTATGGCTTCGGCGAGGGACCCGAAGGGGCGGATGTGGTGGTCATGAACACCTGCGCCATTCGGGAGCATGCCGAGCAGCGGGTGTTTGGCAACCTGGGTGCATTGAGCCATACCAAGCGCCGCCATCCGGAGCAGAAAATTTTTCTCTGCGGCTGCATGGCGGGACAGCCGGAGGTGGAAGCGCGGATTCGCAAGAGCTTTCCCCAGGTGGACGGGGTGTTTTCTACCCATCATTTGTGGCAGTTTCCGGAGATTTTGCGCCGGGTGCTCCTGTCGGGGAAGCGGACGTACTACACCCAGGACGAAGCGGGCTCCATTGCCGAAGGACTGCCGGTCCGACGGGAGAGCGATCTAAAGGCATGGGTGTCCATCATGTACGGCTGCAACAATTTTTGCTCCTACTGCATTGTTCCCTATGTCCGGGGCCGGGAGCGGAGCCGGAGACCGGAGGAGATCTTAGAGGAATGCCGGGCCCTGATTGCATCCGGGTACAAGGATATCACCCTTTTGGGACAGAACGTCAACTCTTACGGCAAGGATTTGGATTGCGGCGTAGACTTTTCCGACCTGCTGGCGGAGATTGCCCGAATTCCCGGAGATTACCTGCTGCGATTTATGACCAGCCACCCCAGGGACGCAGGGCCCAAGCTCTTCGACACCATGGCCCGGTATCCGAGGATTGCCAAGCAGCTCCACCTGCCGGTGCAGTGTGGGAGCGACCGGGTTCTGAAGGCCATGAACCGGCACTACGACCGGCGGCAATACCTGGATTTGGTGGATTATGCCCGCCGGGTCATGCCGGAGCTGGTTCTCACCTCCGATGTCATTGTCGGGTTTCCCGGGGAGACGGAAGCAGAGTGGGAAGAGACGATATCTTTAATTGAGCAGGTGCGCTATGACGCGCTGTTTACGTTTATTTTTTCTCCCCGTCCCGGCACCCCGGCAGCCAAGCTGCCGGATCCTGTGAGCCGGCAGGAGAAGAACCGATGGTTTGACCGGCTCTGTGCCGTGCAGAATGCCGTTTCTGAGGAAAAGCACCGCGCCTATGTGGGCAAGACCCTCCGGGTATTGGTGGACGGAATGGAGTCCGGCCGGCTTACGGCCCGTACGGAAGGCGGCCGCCTGGTCCGTTTCCCGGGAGGGCCGGAGCTTGTGGGCCAATTTTGCTGGGTAAAAATTGACGGCGCGGCGACCTGGAGCCTGACCGGCGTTTTGGCGGATGGGCCGGCGCCGGAGAGAAAGTGAGAGAAGACCATGGCCACAGAATTGACCCCTATGATGCGGCAGTACCTGGAGATGAAGGAGAAAAACAAGGACTGTCTGTTGTTTTTCCGCCTGGGGGACTTTTATGAGATGTTCAACGAGGACGCCAAGCTGGCGGCCAAAGAGCTGGATTTGACGCTGACCACCCGGGACCGGGGGAAGGACAAAGCCGAGCAGACCCCGATGTGCGGCGTGCCGTATCACTCCGCCGAGAGCTATATTGCGCGCCTGGTGGCCAAAGGATATAAGGTGGCCATTTGTGAGCAGACGGAGGATCCGGCTACGGCCAAAGGCTTGGTTGACCGGGACATCGTGCGGATTGTGACGCCCGGTACCGTGACGGAAAGCTCTATGCTGGATGAGAGCCGGAACAACTACATGGCCAGCCTGTACGGCCTGGAAGGAGCCTACGGCCTGTGCTTCTGTGATGTTTCCACCGGTGCATTTTATGCCACGGGGGCCCAGGGAGCGGAGGCCGCGTCCAGAATTGCGGCGGAGTTGGGGCGGTTTGCCCCGGCGGAGATCATACGCAACGGCCGGGATGTGACGGCGGAGGAAATTGAAGAAACCCTGTTTCAGCGGCTGCGCTGCTGTGTGGACGAAGGAAAGGCGGAGCCGCCGGAGCCGGAAGCGGCGGCGCAGCTTTTGGAGCGTCACTTTCAGGCCAATCTGGCAGAGCTGGGCTTGGCCGGTCAGGATGCGGTGATTTTGGCCTGCGCGGTGTTGCTCCAGACGCTTCAGGAGACGCAAAAAAGCGATCTAAGCCACATCCGTCATCTGGAATACTATACCACAGGCCGTTATCTGGAGCTGGATCTGACGGCCAGAAGGAATCTGGAGCTGACGGAGACCTTACGGGATAAATCCAAGCGGGGGAGCCTGCTCTGGGTGCTGGACAAGACGAAGACTGCCATGGGTGGGCGGCTGCTCCGCTCCTGGTTAGAGAAGCCCCTGCTGGATCCGGTGGAAATCGGCCGCCGGCAGAGCGCGGTGGAGGAGCTGGTCGGTAACCCCGTGGCGCGGGGAGAGGTTGAGGCCTGTCTGAAGGAGATCTCCGACTTGGAGCGGGTGATGACCCGGATTGTGACGGGCTCCGCCAACGGCCGGGACCTGATCAGCCTGGCCCAGGGTTGCCGCCCGCTGCCGGCGCTGAAGGAGCAGCTGGAGCGCCTGCAGAGTCCCATGCTGACCCGGCTTCGGAAGGAAATGGATGAGCTGCAGGATTGCCGGAGTCTCATTGAAAAAGCCGTTGTGGCAGATCCTCCCTTTACCGTCCGGGAGGGCGGCTTGATCCGGGAGGGAGCCGATCCGGAGATCGACCGCCTGCGGGATATCATGAACGGCGGCGCCGGGACCATCGCCGCCATTGAGGGGCGGGAGCGGGAAAAAACCGGTATCCGCACCTTGAAGGTGGGCTATAACCGGGTTTTTGGATACTATATTGAGGTCTCCAAGTCTTTCCAGGAGCAGGTGCCGGCAGACTACATTCGAAAGCAGACCCTGGCCAACTGTGAGCGGTACATAACCCAGGAGCTCAAGGAATTGGAAGCCACGGTGCTGACGGCGAAGGACCAGATTACGACGTTGGAATATCAGCTGTTTACCCGCCTGCGGGAATTCATCGCCAAGCAGGCGGGCCGGGTGCAGGAGACGGCCGAGGCGGTGGCGGCAGTGGATGTGCTGTGCTCTCTTGCCGCTGTGGCCGCGCAGCGGGGATACTGCCGTCCGGAGATCACCACCGGGCCGGAGATCCTCATTCGGGAGGGCCGCCATCCGGTGGTGGAGCAGGTTTTGAAGGACAGCCTGTTTGTGCCCAACGATACGGAGCTGGGCATATCCGGTTCCCAGGTGTCCATCATCACGGGCCCCAATATGGCCGGTAAGTCTACTTACATGCGTCAGGTCGCGCTGATGGTGATTCTGGCTCAAATGGGTTCCTTTGTTCCGGCCAAATCCGCGCGGATCGGCGTGGTGGACCGGGTGTTTACCCGGATTGGCGCCAGCGATGACCTGGCCTCAGGTCAGTCTACCTTCATGGTGGAGATGACGGAGGTTGCCCAGATTTTAAAACATGCGACAGCCAGGAGCCTGTTGATTTTGGATGAGATTGGACGCGGCACCTCCACCTTTGACGGGATGGCCATTGCCCGGGCGGTGCTGGAGTATGCGGCAAATCCCAAAAAGCTGGGGGCGAAGACCCTGTTTGCCACCCATTATCATGAGCTCACCGCTATGGAAGCGGAGCTCCCCAACGTGAAAAACTACAACATCGCCGTAAAAAAACGGGGAAAGGATATGATATTTCTTCGGAAGATCGTTCCCGGGGCGGCGGATGAGTCCTACGGCGTGGAGGTGGCCAACCTGGCCGGCCTGCCGGCTTCCGTTATCAGCCGGGCCAGGCAGCTGCTGCAGGAGCTGGAGTCCGGCGGCGTCCCGGCCAATCAGGCGCTCCCGGCGGCAGCGGGGGATCAGGTCTCCATGCTGGACGTGTCGGCCCAGGCGGTATGCCGGGAGCTGCAGAAGGTGGCGGTGGAAACCCTGACCCCCATTGAGGCCATGAATCTGCTGTTTCGCCTGAAGCAGATGCTGTAGGAAATTGAGGTGTGCCATGAACGAGACCAAACGGCTTTCCATCTCCATGACCCGGGGAGAACTGGTGTGGGGTTGGCTGTACGTTCCCTTTTTTCTAATTTTGCTGGCCTGGATTCTGTCGGAGATTTTTCGGCTTTTGGATTGGCAGACGGAGAGTCTGTTGGGCCAGGCCAGACTGAACGGTGTGTTTTTTACCGTTAATTTCCTGGCCACAGCCGTCATATACAGAAAATTTTTAAAAAAATCGTTGATTATGATAGGCAAGCGGTTTTGGGGATTTTTCCAGGCTGTGATCCTGGGCCTGGTGATGTACTATGCCGGAACCCTGCTCATCACTTGGGCGGTCCGGTACGGCATGCCGGGACTGGAAAATATCAACAATGCGTCGATTGCGGCGATGGCGAGCCGGGCCCGGTGGGTGATGGTAGTTGGTACGGTGCTTTTGACGCCGTTGACAGAAGAGTGTATCTTCCGGGGCCTGCTGTTTCAGGGCCTGCACCGGCGCAACCGGATCGCGGCTTATGTACTGTCTACGGTGGCCTTTTGCCTCATCCATGTGGCCGGTTACGTGGGGCAGGAAGCGCTCTCTTCTTTGGCTGTGCTTGCACTGGAGTACATTCCCGCCGGGATTGCCCTGGCCTGGGCCTACGAGAAGGCAGATACGATTTTTGCCCCGATTCTGATGCATGCGGTGATCAATGCCGTGTCCATCCAGGCGCTGTTGTGAGAGGAGGAGGTCTATGCCGAAAATCATTCAGCTCTCTGCCCACGTAGCAAATTTGATTGCCGCCGGCGAAGTGGTGGAGCGTCCGGCCTCCGTGGTGAAGGAGCTGCTGGAAAATGCGGTGGATGCCGGAGCCTCTCAAGTCACCGTGGAACTGCGGGACGGAGGCATGACCTTTCTCCGGGTGACGGATAACGGCTGCGGGATGACTGCGGAGGATGCCCGGACGGCGTTTCTCCGCCATGCCACCTCCAAGCTCCGGTGCCCGGAGGATTTGAACGCCATCGGCACCATGGGCTTTCGGGGAGAGGCGCTGGCGGCCATTGCATCGGTTTCCCGCGTGGACCTGTTGACGAAGACGGCAGGGGCTGTGGCGGGCACGGGCCTGCATCTGGAGGCCGGGCAGATCATCGAGCAGTCCGAGGCGGGCTGCCCGGAGGGGACGACCATCATCGTCCGGGACCTCTTTTTCAACACCCCGGCCCGTATGAAGTTTATGAAGCAGGACAGTGTGGAGGGAGCCGCCGTGGCAGCGGCGGTCCAGCGCCAGGCCCTGGCCCATCCCCAGGTGGCCATACGTCTTTTGCGGGACGGAAAGGAAATCCTCAATACGCCGGGAGACGGCCAGCTGCTGTCTGCGCTGGCGGGGGTTTACGGCAGGGAAGCGGCAAATTTGGTGCCGGTGGAGAGCCATTGGGAAAAAAGTAAGGTGTGGGGCTATGTCTCCAAGCCCACCCAGGCCAGAGCCAGCCGGACCTACCAGACCTTTTTTGTCAACGACCGACCGGTAAAGTCCAAGCTCCTCCAGTCGGCCCTGGAGGAAGCGTATCGAAATCAACTCATGGTGGGGCGGTTTCCCGCCTGTGTGTTGCATTTGCAGGTGCCGTTTCAGAGTGTGGATGTCAATGTCCATCCGGCTAAGACGGAGGTGAAGTTCCTTTCGGAACGGGAGGCGTTTGACTGTGTGCACTACGGGGTCCTGGCCGCCTTAAACAAAGCCCAGGACAGGCCGGAGCTGCGTCTGAGCCGGGAGAGCGAAAAAAAGACCGAGATCCCACCGGCGGCTCCCAAAAAGGAACCGGCGTTCCAAACGATTTCCGCAGAGACCTACCGGCAGATAGCCGGTGTTCTGGCCGGGGGGGAAAAGCCGGACCCGGGGCGGGCTCGGGCGGCAGCCCGGGCAATGGAGCCGGTTTCCGTGGCCCAGCCGGTGACCATCCCGCGCCCACAGACGGGGCAGACGGAGCGGCCGCTTCCCCAGGAGGAATCCAAGCCGCGCCGGACGGAGGCCCCGGCGGGGCAGGAGGTCCTTCCCATGCCGGAGGAGATCTCCTTTACTGTGCTGGGCGAGCTGTTTCAAACCTATATTGTGGTGCAGCAGGGCGAAGAGGCCCTTCTCATTGACAAGCACGCCGCCCATGAACGGATCCTGTTCGACCGGCTCCGGGCGCAGAAGCAGGAAATCGCGTCGCAGACGCTCCTGGCCCCTCAGACCTGCCGCCTGGGCCAAGAGGGCGCGGCGTTGCTCTTGGCCCATCTGCCTTTGCTGGATGAGCTGGGCTATGGGGTGGAGGAATTCGGAGAGGGTACGGTCCTGCTGCGCCGGGCGCCGATGGATCTCTCGCCGGAGCAGGCGGCAGATTGCCTCGCCGGTCTGGCCCAGGATTTGCAGGAGGGCCGCCGGGAAGACCGGGACAGCCTGCGGGATCACCTCCTGCATACGATGGCCTGCAAAGCCGCCATCAAGGCCGGGTGGCGCACGGATCCTCTGGAGCGGGAGGCTTTGGTGCGGGAGGTGTTGAATCGGCCGGATTTAAAGCACTGCCCCCACGGCCGTCCGGTCTGTATCCGGCTGACCCGACAGCAGCTGGAGCGTCAGTTTGGCCGGGCATAAGCCGGCTGGGGAATGAGGTCCCGGGAAAGGAGGCGCTTGTTTGGACCGGATGATATGCATAGCGGGCCCTACGGCCTCCGGGAAAACGGATTTGGCGGTGGCCCTGGCGGTGGCCCTGGATGGGGAAGTGGTGTCCTGTGATTCCATGCAGGTTTATCGCCGCATGGACATCGGCACGGCAAAGCCGACTCCGGAGGAGCGGCGGGGGGTGCCCCACCACATGCTGGATGTGGTAGAGCCGGACGAAGGGATGTCTGTGGGAAAGTTTGTAGACCTGGCGGCTCCTGTGGTACAGGACATTTTGGCCCGGGGTAAAGTTGCTATTTTGGCGGGAGGAACCGGCCTGTACATGGACGCCTTGGTGCGCGGGCACGACTTCGCGCCCACGGCGGACCGGGAGCTGCGCAGGGAGCTGCAGGCTTGGGCCCGGCAGGCCGGAGGCGAAGCCCTCCTGGAGGAGCTTCGGAAGGTGGACCCCGAAACGGCCGCCCGGCTGCACCCTGCCGATGAAAAGAGGCTGATTCGGGCGCTGGAGGTGTACCGGCTGACGGGAAAGACCATAACCCAGCACAACCTGGAGACACAGGCGGCGCCTGCCAAGTACCGGCCCTGCTGGCTGGGGCTGGATTTTGCGGACCGGGGAGAGCTGTACCGGCGGATTGACCTCCGGGTGGACTGCATGATGCAACGCGGCCTTCTGGAGGAAATCCAAGGGTTGCTGGCAGAAGGCGTGCCCGCCGACGCCACGGCCCTGCAGGCCATCGGCTACAAGGAATTTTTAGCGGCCCTGGAGGGCCGGTGTACCGTGCAGGAAGCGGCGGAGATGGTGAAAAAGGCCTCCCGCCATTACGCCAAGCGGCAGCTCACCTGGTTCCGGAGAAATCAGGCCATCTCCTGGATCCACCGCAGGGCTTCTGAGGATTTTTCCCAGCTTTGGGAGCGGGCCGTAGCGGAAATTCCCTTTTTCGACACAGCGTGGTGATAAGATAGAGGTATCCCAATAGAAAGAAGGAATACTTATGTCTGAAACCATGAATTTGCAAGACGCGCTGCTGCGGCAGGTGCTGAAGGAGCGCCTGCCTGTCACCCTGTTCCTGATGAACGGGTTCCAACTGCGGGGGGTTATCACCGGCTTCGATAACTTTGTGGTGATTCTTCTCACGGATAACAAGCAGCAGATGATCTACAAGCACGCCATTTCCACCTTGGTTCCGGCCCGTCCTCTGAAAACCGGCGCCCCCGCCTAACGGGAACGCCCTGTTTCATGGGATCGGCCGCAGAAAGGACATTTTCCCATGAAACAGGGCAAGCAATTTATGAAAGTGATTATGCTGGTCCTCGCCTTTATGGTTGCCAGCTATATCTTATATCATGTGGTGCAGTCCGCATCCAGCGGCGTGCCTACGGCGCAAGCCGTTTTGTATGAAGCCTCCGACGGAGTATCCGTAGAAGGCTTTTTGGTGCGCCAGGAGACGGTGATTCCCGCAGCGTACGACCTGGTGCTTCCGTCCAAGGACGAGGGAGAGAAGGTCGCCGCAGGAGAGGAGGTCGCGGTGAGCCTCCGTAGCGCCGGCGCACAGGAGCGCCAGGAGGAAATTGCGCAATTGGAGCAGGAGCTGGAGCAGCTTCAGCTGGCGCTTACCTACCAGACGCAGTTGACGGACAGCGAAGCGGTGGCGGAGCGCGTTGGGAGCGCGGCCTCCTCCTTTGCTGCGCAAGTGGCGCAGGGACGGCTGGAGACAGCCCGGGAGACGGGGGCGGATTTGAAGTCCCTGATTCTCCGTCAGAGCGTGGGGACCTCCGATACTGCGGCGATGGCCAAGCAGGTTTCTGAGATGCAGGGGCAGCTGGCGGCCATGGAAGCCAGCGCGACGGCGGATACCAAGTCCATTGTAGCCCAGTCGGCAGGCTATTACTCCGCCGTGACCGACGGCTATGAGGAGCAGCTGACGCCGCAGGTGCTGGAGGACATCACCGTTTCTGAATTTCAAGATCTGTGGAAGCAGACGCCCACGGCGCCGGGGCAAACGGCCGGACGTCTCATCACCTCTGGGGAGTGGTACTATGCCTGCACGGTGGAGAGCCGGTACCTGGAGGGCCTGGAGACCGGCGACAGCCTGACGGTTACCTTGGGCGGCGAAGTAAGTCTGGAGCTGGAGATGACCGTCACCCGGGTGAACCGGGAGCAGGAGCTGGGGCTGCTGGTTTTGGCCTCGCAGGACAAGCTCTCCTCCATCTCTGCGCTGCGGCGGCTGAATGCCGACCTGATCTTCCACACCTACTCCGGCCTCCGGGTGCCGCGAGAAGCGGTGTGCTACAGCGAGGAGTCCGGCTCCGCCGGCGTTTATGTATTGGTTGGCACAAAGGCGGTGTGGAAAGACATTGAGCTTCTGTATGACAACGGAGATACCTATATCGCCGCTCTGAACCAAAGCAGCACGGATTACCTGTGGCCGGAGGATTTGATTCTCCTGGATACGGAGGGACTTTTTGACGGAAAGCTGGTTGACTGATATGAAACAAATTCAGGAAAATGTAGCCCGGGTGCGGGCAAAGATCGCAGAGGCGGCGCTGGCCTGCGGCCGGGACCCGGGGGAGATTCTTCTGTGCGCGGCGACAAAAATGAATGATACCCAGGCGGTGCAGGCGGCGATAGCGGCCGGGGTGGACTGCTGTGGTGAAAACCGGGTCCAGGAGCTGGTCCGTAAGTCGGCGGAAGGGGCCTATCGGGGCGCGCCGGTCCATTTTATCGGCCACCTGCAGACCAATAAGGTCCGGCAGGTCGTGGGCCATGTGGATTTGATTCAGAGCGCCGACCGCCGGAGCTTGCTGGAGGTTCTGGAGCAGGAGGCTGCCCGGCAGGGGATCTGCCAGGATGTCCTTTTGGAAGTCAATATTGCCGGCGAGGAGAGTAAGTCCGGCTTCTCTCCCGCGCAATTATGGGAAGAATTAGAAAGATTTGGAAAATATTGCCATTTGCGGACCTTGGGCTTGATGGCGATTCCTCCTGTGAGTACGCACCCGGGAGAAAATTTGCAATTTTTTTCGGAAATGCGCAACCTTTTTGTTGACATAAGTAGAAAAAAATACGATAATGTCACTATGGCGCATCTGTCCATGGGAATGTCCGGCGACTACCCGGATGCCATCGCCTGTGGCAGCACCATGGTCCGCGTTGGAACTGCAATTTTTGGACCGCGCGAGTATTGTCAGAAATGATTGTAACATAGATACTAGGAGGATATACCATATGGGATTTTTGGATGAACTGAAGAAGCTGACCAAGCCGTACGCCGATGACGACGAAGATGATTATGATGACTACGACGACGAGCCGGTAGAAGAGGAAGAGCCCGAGCCCGCGCCCCGGACGACCCGCCGCAGCGTGACGCCGCCGGAGCCCTCGTACACCCATGGTTCCGGATTGGACTCCGGGCGTTCCACGGGCAGCCGGATTGTCAATATCAATACGACGACCCAATTGCAGGTGGTGCTGGTCAAGCCGGAGCGGTTTGACAACGTGTCTGAAATTGCGGACCATCTTCGGGACAAGCATTCTGTGCTTCTGAATCTGGAAAATACGGACCGGAACATTGCCCGCCGCCTGGTGGATTTCCTGTCCGGCTGCGCCTATGCCGTGGACGGCAAGATTAAAAAGGTGGCCGCATCGGCTTATCTGCTTACCCCGTACAATGTGGAGATTGTAGGCGATCTGGTAGAAGAGCTGGAAAACAACGGCGTATACTTTTAATTGCAGATAAAGAGGGTTAGACTATGTTTACACCGCAGCAATTGGAGCAAATCACATTTAAGACGGCGGTCTTCGGCGGCTATGATATGGACTCTGTGGATGAGACTGTGATGGCTCTGATCGAGGATTACAATACCTTGTATAAGGACAATGCCACCTTAAAAAGCAAGATGCGCGTTCTGGTGGAGAAGCTGGAGGAGTACCGCGCCGGAGAAAGCAGCGCCAAGGAGTCTCTGCGCACAGCCCAGCAGACCTGTGACAATATGATCCGGGAGGCGGAAGCCAAATGCCTGCGCATGCTCCACCGGGCGGAGGCCCAGGCCTCTCAGACCGGGCTGTCCCAGGCAAAGGCGGCGGCTTTGGAGGGAATTGAGTCCCTGGAGGGCCAGCTGAAAGAGGTCCTGGAGAAGCTGGAGGCCATTAAGGCCCAGGCGGCAGAACCTGCGCCCCCGGAGATTCCCCAGCCCCAGAGCGAGGACCAGGTTGCCCAGGAGATTGCCCAGAACCTGGAGAAGCTGGTGGGTACCACAGAGGATACCGCCCCGGTGACCCATCCGCCCCGTGTGGACGGCAACACCACCAGCCGTTTTACCAACCTGCAATTTGGAAAGAACTACGACCCCACCAAGCGGTAGTTTTTCCTTCATATGTGATGCGTGGATGAGGACAGGCGTTCGGCCATTCCCGCCTTCAGAGAGCTGCCGGTCGGTGCGAGGCAGCAGGCGGCGGCAGGGCGTATCCCCTCGGAGCAGTTTCCCGAACCTTCCGTAGGCGAAACCGGTTCATGGCCGATATCCCATGACACGAGGGGCCGGAGCTTCCGGCAAGAAGAGTGGTACCGCAGAGGTTTTCGCCTTTGTCTCTTTGGAAGAGACAAAGGCGTTTTTTACCGGCTGCTGCAGGGGAGAGAGTATGTTGTTGCAAACAGAGCGCCTACAGCTCAGAGAAATGGAGCAATCCGATTTTCTGGATTTGGCGGAAATGCTCCGGGACCCGGAGGTGATGTATGCCTATGAGCATGATTTTTCGGCGGCGGAGGTGCAGAGCTGGCTGGACCGCCAAATCAACCGGTATCGGACGGATGGGTTCGGCCTGTGGGCCATCGTATCCAGGCAGACCGGGCAAATGATGGGGCAGGCCGGCCTCACCTGGCAGCCTGTTATGGACAGCCGGGTGCTGGAGGTGGGATACTTGCTGAAGAAAAAGTTCTGGCATCAGGGCTACGCCAGAGAGGCAGCCGGCGCGTGCCTGGCGTACGCCTTTGAGAAGCTGAACCGGGACCGGGTTTATGCGATGATCAAGGCCGACAACGAAGCTTCCAAGCGCGTGGCCCGGAGTCTCGGCATGAGGAAAGAAAAGACGTTTTGGACGCATTACTACAGCGGCGAAAGGCTGCACGAGCTGTTCTGCATAGACAGGGAGCAGAAGATTACGAGAATTTGAAATGGGAGGCTATGACTTATGGAATACAAAAACACCATCATCACACCGAAAACCGCATTCCCCATGAAGGCCGGACTTCCCAACCGGGAGCCCGGTATGTTGGAGCAGTGGGAAAACATGGACCTATACGGGCAGCTGCTGGAGAAGAACCGGGACTGTCCCCGGTTTGTGCTTCACGACGGCCCTCCGTTTTCCAACGGCGATCTCCATATGGGCCATGCGCTGAATAAAACGCTGAAGGATTTTATTGTCCGGGCTAAGGCCATGCAGGGGTATTATACGCCCTATGTCCCCGGCTGGGACAACCACGGTATGCCCATTGAATCGGCGATCATCAAAAAGAACAAACTGAATCGCAAGGCGATGCCGGTGCCGGAGTTCCGTTCCGCCTGTGAGGCGTTTGCCCAGAATTACATCGACCGGCAGATGGCGGGCTTCCGCCGCCTGGGGATCGTGGGCGACTGGGCGCATCCTTACAAAACCATGGACAAGGCCTTTGAGGCCGAAGAGGTGAAAATTTTTGGAGCGATGTACCGCAAAGGCTACATTTACAAGGGCCTGAAGCCGGTGTATTGGTGCCCCAAGGATGAGACGGCGCTGGCGGAAGCGGAGATCGAGTACGCCGAGGATCCGTGTACCTCCATCTATGTCAAGTTTGCTTTGCAGGAGGACTTCGGCAAGCTGGCTGCATACGGCGGGAAGGAAAATACCTATGTCATCATTTGGACGACGACCCCCTGGACGCTGCCGGGCAACCTGGCCATTGCCCTTCATCCCACGCAGGAGTATGTTCTTCTGGACGCTGGGAAGGAGCGGTATCTGGTGGCCAAGGCCCTGGCGGAGAAAACCATGCAGGCAGGCGGCGTGGAGCGCTATGAGACGGTAGCCTCCTTCCCCGGCGGCTTCTTTGAGCGCATGACGGCCCGGCATCCTTTCCTGGACCGGGAGAGTCTGATGGTCACAGCCGAGTATGTCACCATGGATTCCGGCACCGGCTGCGTCCATACGGCGCCCGGTTTTGGCGCAGATGACTATCAGACTTGCCGCCGGTACGGCATCGATCTGATTGTACCGGTGGACGACCGGGGCTACCAGACCGGCGATGCCGGGAAGTACGCCGGTATGTATTACGCAGAGTCCAACAAAGCGATTTTACAGGACATGAAAGAGTCCGGCGCTCTGTTTGCTTCCGAGGAAATGGTCCACTCCTATCCCCACTGCTGGCGCTGCAAGAGCCCCATCATTTTCCGGGCTACGCCCCAATGGTTCTGCTCAGTGGAGTCGTTTAAAGACCGGGCGATTGCCGCTTGTAATCAGGTGCAGTGGTTCCCTGCTTGGGGCAAAGACCGGATGGTGGCGATGCTTCGGGAGCGGGCGGATTGGTGTATTTCCCGGCAGCGCCGCTGGGGGATGCCGATTCCCGTATTTTACTGCAAGCATTGCGGAAAACCTGTCTGCACGAGCAAGACGGTGGATCACATTTCGAAGCTCTTCGGTGAATTCGGCTCCAACGTTTGGTTTGAGCGGGAGGCCATGGAGCTGATTCCGGACGGTCTGGCGTGTCCGCACTGCGGCGGTCAGACCTTTGAGAAGGAGACGGATACCCTGGACGGCTGGTTTGATTCCGGCTCGTCCCACTATGCCTCCCTGTACCATGACAACCCGGCCGACTGGCCTGCAGACGTCTATTTGGAGGGCGCGGATCAATACCGGGGATGGTTCCAATCCAGCCTTCTGACAGCCGTGGGCGCCCTGGAGGCAGGCGCACCCTTCCGCCAGGTCCTGACCCATGGCTGGACGGTGGATGGAGAAGGCAAGGCGATGCACAAGTCTCTGGGCAATGGGATGGATCCCCAACAGCTGATTCAGGAGTACGGTGCGGACCTGGTCCGGCTGTGGGCCGGCTCCTCAGATTACCATGCAGATGTTCGTTGCTCCAAGGAGATTTTTAAGCAGCTGAGCCAGAACTATTTGAAATTCCGCAATACCGCCCGGTATTGTCTGGGCAATTTGGAGGGCTTCCAGCCGGATCACCTGGTGGAGCCGGCGGATATGATGGAGCTGGACCGCTGGGCGCTGACCAAGCTGGAAAATCTGATTACCGTCTGCCGGAGAGCGTACGACCGGTATGAGTTCCATGTGGTCTCTCATGCCATCAACGACTTCTGTGTGGTGGAGATGTCCAGCTTCTACCTGGATATCATCAAAGACCGGCTGTACTGTGAGGACCGCGACGGCTGGAAGCGGCGGTCGGCCCAAACGGCGCTGTATCTGATCGTAGACGCCATGGCCAAGCTCTTTGCGCCGATTTTGGCGTTTACCTGCGATGAGATCTGGCAGGCGATGCCCCATCGGGCGGGAGATGATCCCCGGAATGTCCTGTTTAACCGGATGCCCGAGGATTGCGCCCGCTATGCCTTGCCCGGAGTCGTCATGGCCAAGTGGGATGCGGCGATCCGGCTGCGCCAGGATGTGAATGCCGTGTTGGAATCTGCCAGGGCAGCGAAGAGGATTGGAAAGGCCCTGGAGGCCCATGTGAGCCTGGAGCCGGGAGACGAAGCAGCCCGGTCGGCGCTGGAGACGGTCCGGGACTTGGACCTGGCGGAGATTTGCATTGTCTCCTCCTGTGCCGTCGAGCCGGTTCCGGCCGGCGCTACGGCTGCGCAGGGGATAAACTTCCCGGGCCTGCAGATTGGTGTGAGCGAGGCAAAGGGAACCAAATGTCCCCGCTGTTGGATGCACAGCGAAGCGGCCAACGAAGCGGGGCTTTGCCCCCGGTGCGCCGGTGTGATTTCCCGGCTTCCCAAAAAGCTTTTGGACCTGGAATAAAGCGGGAGGAATCAGAAAGCGCCTGCCGGCTTTGACCCGGGCAGGCGCCCTGCCGGTTGCCGCACCTGTTCCGGAGGTCCGGAAGGCGTTTAGACGAGCGGAGCTGCGCAAACCGGCGCAGCTCCGCTTTGCGCTTGAGATGCCGCATTACGGCGGAAAAGATGGTCTTGCAAATTTCCGCCTCTTATAGTAAAATTTATTTTACAATTGCGCGATTCTGCACGAATCTTGCCAGAGAGACGCACCTGTCAGGCGGGCGGGGGTGGAATCAAATTCGTTGCGCAGATTGGGAGAGACATATGGATCTATCATTTGACTATTTCTGGATGCAGATCACGCAAAATCCGCTTTTGTTTTTGGCTGTGCTGCTCACACTGGGAGTTATCCTGGTCAACGGCTGGACGGATGCGCCCAATGCGATTGCAACCTGCGTTGTCACGCGATGCATTCCGGTCCGGGCGGCCATTTTGATGGCGGCTGTCTGCAACTTTCTCGGTGTGTTTCTGATGAGTATGCTCAACGCCACCGTGGCCGAGACCATTACCAAAATGGTGGATTTTGGAGAGAACTCGTATGAGGCCATTGTGGCCCTTTGCGCGGCCCTGTTTGCCATTGTGTTATGGGCGACGTTGGCCTGGGCCTTTGGGATTCCCACCAGCGAGAGCCATGCGCTGATTGCCGGATTGACCGGCGCCGCCATAGCCGTGCATGGAGGCCTGCAGGGTGTCAATGGTTCGGAGTGGATCAAGGTCATATACGGCATGGTGCTGTCTGTGGTTCTGGGCTTCGGCATGGGATGGATCGTCTGCCGTTCTATCGTCCTTCTGTTTCACCGGGCGGACCGGACCAAGACAGACCGCTTCTTCCGGGGCGCGCAGATTTTTGGCGCCGCATCCATGAGCTTTATGCACGGCGCACAGGACGGACAGAAGTTTATGGGCGTGATCCTGCTGAGCGTCTTGCTGTCCAACGGCCAAAATACGACGGTGACGGTGCAAATGCCCATTTGGATTATGCTGCTTTGCTCTGTGGTCATGGCGTTGGGCACCTCCATCGGGGGCAAAAAGATCATCAAATCTGTGGGCATGGACATGGTGAAGCTGGAGAAGTATCAGGGCTTTTCCGCCGACATTGCAGCGTCCATCTGCCTGTTGATCAGCTCCGTATTTGGACTCCCGGTTTCCACCACCCACGCCAAGACGACTGCCATTATGGGTGTCGGCGCGGTGCGGAGAATTTCTGCCATTAATTTTTCCGTGGTGAAGGATATGGTTTTGACTTGGGTGTTGACCTTTCCGGGGTGCGGTCTCATCGGTTTTTTAATGGCGAAGCTCTTTATTTTAATTTTTTAACATGCAAAATAGGAAGGGATAGGGACAAGCTATGGCAAATAAAGCAGACCGGTTTTATTATGAGAACTTTATCGAAGCGGCGGACTGCGCCTGCAAGGCTGCAGATTATTTGGTGGAATGCCTGTCGGCTTTTGACCCCCAAAAAATGGAGACCATACTGGGCACGATTCATGAGTTTGAGAATGCGGCGGATAAAAAGAAGCATGAGATGTCCAATGCCTTGGCCAGAGCGTTTGTCACGCCGTTGGACCGGGAGGATCTTGCGGTGCTGAGTCAGAACATCGATGAGGTTTCTGATAAGATCGAAGAGGTCATACAGCAGTTTTATGTAGACCAGATTACCACCGTAACAGAAGATGCCGTCCTGTTTGCCCAAAAGATCTCACATTGCTGCCATTTGATGCGGCAGCTGCTGCTGGAGCTGGAGAGCTTTAAGAAAAAACCGGAGCATCTGCGCAGCTTGATCATTGAAGTCAACAATGCGGAAGAGGAATGCGACGCCATCTACCTGCAGGCGTCGTTAAAGGCGCGCAATCAAGGGAAAGATGTCCTGGAGATTGTGGCGTGGCGTGCCATCTATGCGTGTATGGAAAATTGTGCCGATGCCTGTGAACATGTTGCAGACTCCATTGAGACCATTGTGATGAAAAACACGTAAGCTGTAACCGGTCACCCGATATATGCTTGCGTCGGAGACCAATTGCCTCCCTCTACATAAGGCAGGGAAAACTGCCGCTTGCAGAGGGAGCGTTTTATGCCTCTCGGATAAAGTGGGCTGCAATGCTTACCTCCCAGACTTCGACGCCGGATTTATGGAGAACGATTCAGCGGCCCGAACGTCCATGGAAAACATGAGTGTGCTCCCATAGAATGAAACGCGGCCGGCAGCGTGTGCTGCCGGCCGAAAAATTTTCTGTTCTTTTACAAATGACGCTTTTGCCGGGCTTGTCCGGTGGGTTTAGCCTCTCTTTTTCATCACGTCCCGCATCCGGGCGGCGTGGTCTAGAATACGCTTGCGGATGCGTAAGCTCTTAGGCGTGCATTCCAGCAGCTCATCGTCCGCCAGGAATTCCAGGCATTGCTCCAGGGAAAATACCCGGGGGGTGGTGAGGCGCAGGGCTTCGTCGGAACCGGCGGCCCGCATGTTGGTCAGCTGCTTCTTCTTGCATACGTTGACGGTCATATCCTCGTTTCGGCTGCAAATGCCCACGACCATCCCGGCGTAAACATGGGTGCCGGGGCCGATGAATAAGGCGCCCCGCTCCTGGGCGTTAAACAGTCCGTAGGAGCTGGCCTCGCCGGTCTCGAAAGCGATCAGAGAACCGGTCAGGCGGCGGGTGATTTCTCCCTTCATGGGGGCGTAGCTGTCCAAGACGGAGGACATGATGCCCTCACCCCGGGTGTCCGTCAGGAATTCATTGCGGTAACCGAACAGCCCTCGGGAGGGAACCAGAAATTCCAACCGGTACCGGCTGCCGACGGGCGTCATGGAGACCAGGTCGCCCTTCCGCTGGCCGATTTTTTCAATGACGGCGCCCATGGTACCGTCGGGCACATCGCAGACCATTCGCTCAATGGGCTCACAGAGCTTCCCGTCAATTTGCTTGGTCAGGACGCGGGGCGTCGAGACGGCGAACTCGTAGCCCTCGCGGCGCATGGTTTCCATGAGAATGGACAGATGCATTTCCCCTCGACCGGCCACGTTAAACGAGTCGGTCCCCTGCTCGGTCACGTGAAGGGAAACGTCTTTCAGCAGCTCCCGCATCAGGCGGTCCCGCAGGTTTCGGGAGGTGACGTACTTGCCTTCCCGACCGGCAAAGGGGCTGTCGTTGACGGAAAAGGTCATCTCAATGGTGGGATCGGAGATCTTGACAAAGGGCAGCGGCTCTACCGTGTCCGGCGCGCAGAGGGTCCGCCCGATGGTGATGTCCGCCATGCCGGAGAAGGCGACGATCTCTCCGGCGGAGGCCTCCTGAACCGGCTTTTTTCCCAGGCCGTCGAACTCATACAGGGCGACGATCTTCCCCTTTTGCCGGACTTCGGGGTCATGGTAGTCGCAGATGGCCACCTCCTGATTTACCTTAACGGTGCCCCGCTCGATGCGGCCGATGCCGATTCTGCCCACATACTCGTTATAGTCCAAGGAGGAGACCAAGACCTGCAAGGGCGCTTCTGCATCTCCTGTGGGGGCGGGGATATAATTTACAATGGTTTCAAACAGAGGCGTGAGGTCCGTACCCGGCTGATCCGGGCCGTAGGAGGCTGTGCCCTGCCGGGCGGAACAGAAAATGGTGGGCGAGTCGAACTGCTCGTCGGTAGCGTCCAGATCCAGCAAAAGCTCCAGCACCTCGTCCATGACCTCGTGCACCCGGGCGTCCGGGCGGTCTACTTTGTTGACAACCACAATGACCTTGTGACCCAGCTCCAGCGCTTTTTGCAAAACAAAACGGGTTTGCGGCATGGGCCCTTCCGCTGCATCCACCAAAAGAAGCACGCCGTTTACCATTTTCAAGATACGTTCCACCTCACCGCCGAAGTCGGCGTGACCTGGGGTATCGACTATATTGATCTTGGTGTCCCGGTAATGCACGGCAGTATTTTTAGCCAGAATGGTGATGCCCCGCTCCCGCTCCAAATCTCCGGAGTCCATTACGCGCTCCACGGTAGCCTGGTTTTCCCGGTAGATACCGCCCTGTTTCAGCATCTGATCCACCAGCGTAGTCTTGCCGTGGTCCACGTGGGCGATGATTGCAATGTTGCGAATATTCTCTTGCTGCGCCATGAAAAGGTCGCTCCTTCCATTATTTGACCATATCGTTCAGCTGTACAATATACCACATTTACAAAAAGAATGCAATGGATTTGGTGAAAAAAGAGAATTTTTCAGGAACTTTTTCGGGGTATCCGGAGAGAAGGCTACGGTCAGGGAGCCGGTTCCGTAACATTCACAAATTGTTGATAAATTGCCTGGGGGAGGCGTGTATAATAAATTACAGGAACACCAGACAGACTGGGTTGAGTTTGATGGAGGCGCTCTATGGGATTTGTAGAGTTCCAGAATGTGGGGAAAATTTATAAATCCGGAGAGGTCCAGGTCCAGGCGCTTCGGGAGGCGACCTTTCAGGTGGAGCGGGGGGAGCTTTGTGTGATTGTGGGCCCCTCCGGCGCGGGTAAGACCACGCTGCTGAATATTTTAGGCGGAATGGATACGCTGACCAGCGGCAAGGTATTCCTGGACGGGGCGGAGATTTCCGCCTTTACAAAGCGGCGGCTGACGACTTACCGCCGTCAGGACGTGGGATTTGTCTTTCAGTTTTATAACCTGATTCAAAACCTGACGGCGTTGGAAAATGTAGAGCTGGCCAGCCAGATTTGCCGCAATCCGTTGGACCCTGCTCAAGTGCTGGCAAGCGTTGGGCTGTCTGAGCGGGCGAAGAATTTTCCGGCGCAGCTTTCCGGCGGGGAGCAGCAGCGGGTGGCCATTGCCCGGGCCTTGGCGAAGAACCCCAAGCTCCTGCTGTGCGACGAACCCACCGGTGCGTTGGATTATAACACCGGAAAGGCCATCTTGAAGCTGCTGCAGGATACAGGGCGAAAGACAGGCATGACGGTTTTGATCATCACCCACAATTCCGCGCTGACTGCCATGGCGGACCGGGTGGTGCGGGTGAAGAATGGGACTGTGGTGGAGTCTCGGATCAATCCCACGCCCCAGCCCGTCTCGGAGATAGAGTGGTGAGCCGGTCCATGCGGAGAGACCTCCGCCGCTCCATTCAAAAGTCTCTGGGCCGGTATTTGGCCATTTTGGCGATCATTGCGTTGGGCGCCGGTTTTTTGGTGGGATTGCGTTCCACCAAGGGCGACATGATGGCGACGGCGCAGGATTACATAGACACGCAGGCCCTGTTTGATTTGCGGGTTCTCAACACATATGGATACACCCGGGAGGCTGTGGAGACGTTGGCGCAGCAGCCGGGGATTGGAGCGGCGGAGGGCGCCGTCTCCCTGGATGTGCTTCTGCGCAGTGAGGACTCCGAGGACGATTTGGCCCTTCGCCTGCTCAGTCTGCCTGCGCAGATCAGCGTGCCGAAGCTGCAGGCGGGCCGGTGGCCGCAGCGGGCAGGAGAGTGCTTGGCGGACGGCTTCTACTATACAGACGCGGACATTGGAAAGACCTTGACCTTGTCCCAGGCCAATGAAGAGAATACGCGGGACAGCCTGACGGTGGAAGAATTTACCATTGTCGGCCTGTGCAGCTCCCCGATTTTCATGAATTTTGAACGGGGCAGTACCACGTTGGGAAAGGGCTCCCTGGCGGCGTATCTGTATGTCACAGACAGTACGTTTGATCTGGATGGGGTATATACAGAGATCGCTCTGAAGCTGGATGAAAATTATCCCCTTTACGATGCCCAGTATGATCAGCTTCTGACCGACATGGCGGACACCCTGGAACCTTTGGCGGAAGAGCTGGCGCAGAGCCGGTATGAGACCGTACAGGCGGAGGCGCGGCAGGAGCTGGAGGACGGACAGGCGGCATATGACGAGGGCCTTCAGGAGTATGAGACGCAGCGCAAGCAGGCGCTGGAGGAGCTTCAGTCCGCCGAAGCGCAGCTGGATGAAGGCGAGGCTGAGCTGCAGAGCAAGCAACAGGAGTGGAATGAGGGGCAAGCCCAGCTGGAGGCGGCGCAGGCGCAAATTGACGCAGGGCTGGAGCAGCTGAGAGCGGGGGAAATACAGCTTCAAGAGCAAAAAGCGAAGGCCTATGCGCAGTTTGCCGGCACGCAGGAGCAGCTTTCGGAGCAACAAACCCAGGCTTCTCAGGGACTGGCCCAGATTGAGGCCGGCTTATCCCAGCTGGAGGACGGCTTGCAGCAGATTTACGACGGCCTCTCTCAGATTGAGGATGGCTTGCAGCAGTTGGCGTTGGGCCTGGATTTGGCGGAGACCGGACTGACTGCGGCCCAGCAGATGCTGGAGGTTGTGGAAAAGGGCCTGGAGGAGGAGCCGGACCATGCGGGTTTGCTCGCCTCTAAGGAAGAACTGGAACAGCGGATCCAGGAGCTGGAAGGGCAAATGGCGGAGCTGGAGGCACAGCAAACGGAGGCTTTGGAGCAGCAAGCTTCCTTACAGGCGCAAAAAGCGGACCTGGAGAGCCGGAAAGAGGAACTGGAAACCCAGCGGGACCAGGTGCAGGATGGACTTGCGCAGATCCAGGACGGATTGCGCCAGCTGGAGTCCGCCCGAAATCAGGCGTCGGATCAGTTTGCGGGGGCGCAGGCAACCATTGAGGCGAACCGTCTGGAGCTGGACCAGGCGCAGGCCGAGCTGGATGAAAACCGCCAAGTGCTGGAAGCCGGGGCGCAGCAGCTGGAAGAAGGCCGGCAGGAGCTTGCCGAGGGCCGGGAGACATATGAAGCCAATCGGGCCAGCGCGGAGAAGCAGCTGGCCGACGCCGAGAAACAGCTGGATGAGGCCGAACAGGAGCTGGAGGAGGGCCGGCAGGCGCTGGCGGATATGACGGAGCCGGATGTCTATGTGTTGGACCGGAATACCAATGTGGCGTACGCCTGCTTTGAAAGCGATGCGGAGATTGTAGAAGGCGTGAGCCGGGTGTTTCCGCTGTTTTTCTTCCTGGTGGCGGCTCTGGTGTGCATTACCACCATGAGCAAGATGGTGGACGAGGAGCGGACGCAAATCGGTGTGATGAAAGCTCTGGGGTATAGCGGCAGAGCCATCACGGCAAAGTACCTGGCTTATTCCGGCAGCGCCTCCCTGTTTGGCTGTATTTTGGGCGTGCTCGTGGGCTCTGTCATCTTCCCGCGTGTGATCTGGCAGGGATATGCCATTATGTACAATTTTGCCTCGCAAATCCGGCTGGTGTTCGATTGGTCTCTCTGCGCCGTGATTGTGGGCAGTTACACGGTGTGTATGCTGGCCGTGACATGGTTCTGCTGCCGGCGGGAATTGGTGGAAGTGCCGGCCGAGCTGATTCGCCCCAAGAGCCCCAAGGCGGGCAAACGGCTGCTTCTGGAGCGACTGCCCTTTTGGAAGCATCTCAGCTTTTTGCGAAAGGTGTCCATCCGTAATATTTTCCGGTACCGAAAACGGCTGGTCATGATGCTTCTGGGCGTAGGGGGCTGTGCGGCCCTGGTGGTGACCGGTTTTGGCATCAAGGATTCCATCGTGGGAATTGCAGACTACCAGTTTGAACAGGTGACCCTCTATGATTTGGCCGTCACATTTTCACAAGACCAGGGCGCCGGGGCCCAAGAGGACTTTCGGGATGCCTGCGCCGGGGTGGCGGAGGATATGATCTTCCTCTATGAGAGTACCGCAGATTTAACAGTCGGCGGCAAGACCAAGTCCGTCTACTTTCTGGCGTCGGAAGCAGACATGTCCGGGTTTGTGGATTTGCACCGGGGGAAGGAGCCTGTGGCCTTTCCCGGGACGAACCAGGCGGTCCTGAACAACGGCTTGGCCGAAGCGCTGAATTTGGAGGTGGGAGATACGGTTACGCTGCGTACGGCGGATCTGGACACCTTGTCCCTCACCGTCAGCGGGATTTTTGACAACAATGTATACAATTATGTCTTGGTATCCTCCGACACGCTCCGGGCGCAATGGGCCAGGGAGCCGGAGATCAATACCGCTTATCTCAATGTTTTGCAGGAGCTGGATGTTCGGGAAGCGGCGGCCGCTGTTTCCGACCGGCAGGATGTCATCAGCGTCACCGTTTGCCAGGATATGGCCGACCGGGTGACCAGCATGATGGACAGCTTGGATTACATCGTGGCTTTGGTGGTCATCAGCGCAGCGGCATTGGCGTTTATCGTCATGTACAACCTGACTAACATCAACATTACAGAGCGGGTTCGGGAGATTGCCACCATTGAGGTTTTGGGCTTTTACCCCATGGAATCTGCCGCTTATGTGTTCCGGGAGGGCATGGCGCTCACAGCCATGGGCTGTGCGCTGGGGCTGGCGGCGGGTAAATTTCTGCATGCCTTTGTCATCAGCCAGATCCGGGTGGATATGGTGTATTTCTCTCCCGTGATATCCTGGACCAGTTATCTCTGGGCGGTGGGATTTACCTTCCTGTTCGCCTGCATGGTGGACTTCTTCCTCTACTTTAAGCTGAACCGCATCAATATGGCGGAGGCTTTAAAATCCGTGGAGTGATTGCCGGGCGCGCTGCCCCGGCACGCCGGAGGAAGGACGGACGCTCTCATACAATTTGAGGTAGGATAGAAGGGTCCGCCGCAAGCATTTACGGCGGACCCTTTTGAGACGGAGGAAAACCCCCTACGGCCTTTTCGACAAGCTTTTGCCGTCTGCCGCGCGGATCACTTGCAGCCGGAAAGTGGTTTCGTCCAGGTGCACGCCCCGGCCGAAACGGTTTTGATCTTATTTGCCGCCGTCGGCGGCAAACTCTGCATGGCTTTTTGACAAGCTGAAAAGGGTCCGCCGCAAGCGTTTGCGGCGGACCCTTCAGTGTATGGATCGAATTACAAATATTTTTTCATAGCCTCAGAAGCCTTTTCAGGTTCGTCGGAAATGGTGATGGTAAAGCGCATATCATTGGCAGCGCCGAATTTTTCGCACCATGCCACAAAAGCCTCTCCGGTTGCCCGGTCCTCGCCGATGATTTTATACAGGCTTTCGATGAACACGTGGGTAATGTCGAAATTGCCGGCGTGCAGACCACTGATGAACCCTTTTAACAGAGTGGAATCTGTGACGGCATATTCTTTCGCGTCGATGAGGCGGACGCGGTAATCGATGTCATAGGTCAGCTTTTTACCAAATTCCACACAAACTACGCTGCCTGTTTCGCTTTGGACAGCTTCGTTGATATCTTTGACCAACTGCTTGGTCTTACCGGAGCCCTTCAGCCCCATAATTACCTTAACCATTGGTATCTCCTCCTTGCAGCACCGGCGGGCCGGCTTGTTCTATTATTTTACCAGTTCCCCATGAGATTTGCAACTGTTTTCATGGAAAATTCACAGGCAGACCATAGGGAAATTACGCCAAAGCATCAGAAGGAAGCGCTCCAGCGGGCATTACTTTTTCTCATATCCGGGCTTTCCCAAGAGCTGGAACATGTTTCGCTTATAAAATTCCACGCCGGGCTGGTTGAAGGGATTGACTCCCAGCATATATGCGGAAATGCCGCAGGACAGCTCGAAGAAATAGAACAGCTCGCCCAGCTTCATGTCATCCAGCTCTCCCATATCCATGGTGATCACCGGAACGCCGCCGTCGACATGGGCCGCAACGGTGCCCCGGAAGGCCTGCTCGTCTACGAAGTCCAGGGTTTTGCCCTCCAAATAGTTGAGGCCGTCCAGGTTTTTCCAGTCGGAGCCCACGGTTACGGTCCTGGCAGGCGGGGCGAAGCGGACCATGGTTTCAAACAGGTTCCGCTGTCCCTGCTGAATCATTTGACCCAGGGAGTGAAGGTCGGCGGTAAATTCGGCGGTGACCGGGAAGAGACCCTTGCCGTCTTTTCCTTCGGATTCGCCGAACAGCTGTTGCCACCAGCCGCCCATCATTTTAAAGGCAGGCTCAAAGGAGGTCAGCAGCTCGATGACCTTTCCCTTCCGGTACAGCAGGTTCCGAATGGCGGCGTACAGCCACACGGGATTCTCAAAGGAGCGCAGGTCATAGTCCTTCTTGGCCTTGGCTGCGCCCAGCATCACGTCGCAAATGCGAATGCCGGCGACGGCCATCGGCAACAGGCCCACCGGGGACAGCACGCTGAACCGGCCTCCCACATCGGGCGGAATGACAAAGGTCTCCCAACCCTCTTCCATCGACATCTGCCGCAGGGCGCCCTTACAGGGGTCGGTGATGGTGAAAATCCGGTTTTTGGCTCCGTCGGTGCCGTATTTCCGCTCCAGCATCCAGCGCAGGGCCCGGGTGGCAATGGCCGGTTCGGTGGTGGTGCCGGATTTGGAAATGAAAACGACGGAAAAGTCCTTCCCGTCCAGCTCACCGGCCAGCTCGTTCCAGGCCCGGGTGGACAAGCCGTTGCCGGCAAAGAAGATCTGCGGGTTGCCTTTTACGCCGCGCTGCAAATTGTGGTTGGCTCCGTACATGAGCTCAATTGCGGCCCGGGGTCCCAAATAGGAGCCGCCGATTCCCACAACGACAAAGGCCTCGGAGTTTTCCCGAATCCGCGCGGCGGCCTGGGAAATGCGTTGCATTTCCGCTGTCTCCTCGTAGGTGGGCAGGTTCAGCCAACCTAAGAAATCGTTGCCTTCGCCGGTGCCCTCAGCCAAGGTCTTATGTGCAGCAGAGACTTCTTTTTCCAAAGCCAACAAATCCGGCAACGCCAGTTGCCCCCATACGTTGGATATATCAACTCGAATCATGGTATATGCACATCCTTTCCAGTAATTGTTGCAAATTCAGGCCATCATAGCCCGATGTATTATTATGGTATCGCAAATCGAAGGGAAACGCAAGGACTATTTTGTGGGGCGCGAGAAGAAATCCAGGGGCTGGGCGGCCCCAAGGAAGGAGGATCTACCCGGCAGCCAGGCGCTTTTTTCATTGAAAGCCGGAGCGGCCTGTGATAAAATGAGTGGAAATGAGTCCGCAAGAAAAGGGGTCCGGGCTGCGCACAATGGGAGGCCCCGGACGCAGAATCGGAAAAACAGGCTGCTGGATTCAGCCGGAAATTAGGAGACCATGGTATGAGATACGGTTTTGGTGTGGATGTGGGAGGAACGTCCATCAAGCTGGGGCTGTTTTCGGAGGCGGGAGACCGGATGGAGAAATGGGAAATTCCCACCCGCACGGAACACGGCGGCGCGGCTGTTTTGCCGGATGTGGCGGCTGCCGTTCGGGCGTGCACGGCCCGGCACAACCTGTCCCGGGAGCAGATTTTAGGACTTGGCATCGGGGTTCCGGGTCCCGTGAGCCGGGACGGCGTGGTAAACCGGTGTGCCAATCTGGGATGGGGAACCTTTTCCATCCAGCAGGTGCTGTCGGATCTCACGGGGCTGCCGGTGAAAGCGGGCAACGACGCCAATGTGGCGGCACTGGGCGAATGCTGGAAGGGCGGGGGACGGAGCTACCACAGTATGATCCTGGTTACCCTGGGCACCGGAATCGGCGGCGGCATTGTGGTGGACGGGAGGATTCTCTACGGCGCCCACGGCGCCGGTGGGGAGATCAGCCATATGCCCATGCGGAAGGAAGAAACAGACATGTGCAGCTGCGGCAAGCGGGGCTGCGCGGAGCAGTACGGCTCGGCCAACGGCATAGTCCGTCTGGCCCGCCGCCGGATGGCGTGTAGCGCTACGCCGTCTCCTCTGCGGGAAATGGAGCATTTCACCTGTAAGGATATTTTTGACTTATGCGCCGGGGGTGATACCCTGGCGCTGGAAATCCAGGAGGAATATTTCGACTTCCTGGGCCAATTCCTGGCAGATGTGTGCTGCGTAATAGACCCGGAGGCCGTACTTTTGGGAGGCGGCGTGTCCAAGGCAGGCCGCCCCTTGCTGGATGGCGTGCGGAAGCATTTCCTTCCTTACATGTTCCATACTGGACGGGAGATCACCTTTGCCTTGGCCGAGCTGGGCAACGATGCCGGCATTTACGGCAGCTTTAAACTGGCGCTGGATGCATTTGGGAGGTAAGACGATGGATATTTTGGTGTTGGGCGGAGGACCTGCAGGGGCGACTGCGGCCATTTACGCCGCCCGGGCGGGGAAAGCCGTGACGTTGGTATATCAAGATGGCGGCGCTTTGGCAAGAGCCGAAAAGATCGAGAATTTTTACGGATTTCCCGCTCCGATTCACGGCCCGGCGTTGTTTGAGCGGGGGCTGGAGCAAGCTGAGGCCTTGGGTGTGACGGTGCTCCGCGCGCAGGTTTTGGGCTTGGGGTTTGGTCCGGAGGGTCTGGAAGCGGAGACGACCCATGGGACGCTGTCTGCAAAGGCGGTTGTTTTGGCAACCGGTACCCAGAGAAGACGGCCTGGGATTGCAGGCCTGGATGCCTTTGACGGAGCCGGAGTCAGCTATTGTGCGGTGTGCGACGGTTTTTTCTGCCGCGGAAAGCAGGTTGCGGTACTGGGCGCGGGGGCGTATGCACTGCATGAGGCCGGAGTTCTTTTGCCTCTGGCCGGGCAGGTGACGCTGCTCACCAATGGGGAGAGCGCCCCGGACGCCTTGCCCCAGGGCTTGCAGGTGGATGTGCGGCCTGTGGAGGCGCTGGAGGGGAAGGAAGGGATTCTATCTGCCGTTCGGTTTGCCGGCGGGCAATCTCTGGAGGTCAGCCGCCTGTTTGTGGCGTTGGGCACCGCCGGCAGCGGAGACCTGGCCCGAAAGGTGGGGCTTCTGACGGAGCATGGAAAGATTGCGGTGGATGAGGCCATGGCCACCAATGTGCCCGGTTTGTTTGCTGCCGGGGATTGTACCGGAGGACTGCTGCAGGTGGCCAAGGCTGCGGCCCAGGGCGCCCAGGCGGGCCTTTCCGCCGTGCGGTATGTGAACGGCCGGTAGCCGTCCTTCTTGATAGAGGTAAGATCTCATACATTAGGCCCGCTGCAGCTTGGCAGCGGGCCTCATTTTGTACCGGAGGGTTGGAATTTAGGAACGACTACCGGCGTCTAGAAACTGTTGGGGGATCACCAGATTTCCTGCGGTCAGGCTGACAGAGACGCCGGGGTAGGGGACCGTTTTGCCGCCGGCGTCCTGAGGCGTCCGGTATCCGTCCGGGTAGGCGTCGGTGCATTTATGGAAAAGAGCAGGATGACGGCAAGCAGCACCGGGCAAATCTTTCGACGGTTTGTCATGGGGCCACCTCCTTTTCAAAGTTCCGAGTGGGGCAGCCGTTTTTGGAGATGAATTGCCGGCGTGGCTGTTCTGGAGAGGCGTGGGGGGTGTTGTGTCTATTGCGTGGCTTCCTCCAAAAGGGCGGAAATTTTCTTGGCGATTTCACAGGTGTTTTGGTGAACACATGCGCCGTAGCAGCAATCCGCGTCCAGAAGGTCCCGGTCTTCCCACTCAGTCATGACCATGCGGCTCTGATCCAGAACCCGGCAATAGCCGGAGAAAATCATTTCTTTCGACATCCTTCAGACCTCCAAAGCGCAAAAACCGTTGGGCAAGAGGATCAGAGAATCCGGAGCGACGGTCTCTAAATTGTGGCCCAGTAAAAGCCGTCCGGGGGTGATCTGCCAGGGATCTCCCGTTCGGTTTACATAAACTTCCACCCTCTGTGCCAGAGACCGGTTGGCGGAACGAAGGAAGCCCAGACGGCCGTCTGCGGCGGCAAAGAATTCAATTGCAGGACTGCGCAGGGCGGGGTTGTCCCGCCGGAGCTGTCCCAACCGCCGGTAATGGGCCAGCAGGTCCGGATCCTCCCGTCCCCAGGGGTAGGTTCTCCGGTTGAAGGGATCGGCATAGCCCTCCATGCCGGCTTCATCTCCATAGTACACCGAGGGGGCGCCGGGCAGAACGAACTGGAGGAAGGAGGCCATCCGCAGCCGCTCTTTGGCCACCAAAAGCTGCCCGGGGGACAGGTGGCGGGCGGCTTTTTCCGCCCGGCTGCCTTCAAAGTCATCCATCAGCGCCGTCAGGATCCGCGGCGTGTCGTGGGTGCCCAGGTGATTCATACAGCAGGCCAGTACCTGGGGCGGATAATTCTCCGCGATGGTCATGACGGCCTCCCGGAATCCCTTGCCGTCGTCCCGCTGGCGCAGGAAGTCGATGACGGCCTTCCGGTAGGGATAGTTCATCACGCTGTCCAATTCACCGTCGACGAAATAACGGCGGCGGGTGTCGTAAGCAATTTTATTGGAGGCGTCCTCCCAGACCTCGCCCATGAGCAGGGCGTCGGGCTTAATTTCCCGCATTCTCTTTTTCAACCGCAGGACGAATTCGTCCGGCAATTCGTCCACCACGTCCAACCGGAAGCCGTCGGCTCCCAGGCGAAGCCAGTGCGCGACCACGCTGTCCTGGCCGTCGATCATATATTCCAAATAGGAGGGGTCCATTTTGTTCACACAGGGAAGGGTATCAAAATTCCACCAGCAGTTGTAAGAGTCGGGGTAATGATAAAACTGGTACCAGCTGCGGTAGGGGGAGTTGGGGTCGGTGTATGCGCCATGGCCTCCGAAGGCGCCGTAGCGATCGAAGTACAGGCTGTTGGAGCCGGTATGGGAAAAAACGCCGTCCAGAATGACGTGGATGTTTAATTTTCGGGCCTCCCGGCACAGCTGGATGAAATCGGCGTGGGTGCCCAACATGGGATCGGGGGTTTTATAATCGCCGGTGTCGTACCGGTGACTGGAGAACGCTTTGGAAATGGGGTTCAGGTATAATATGGTGACGCCCAAGGAGGCAAGGTAAGGCAGCTTTTCTGTAATACCCCGAAAATTTCCGCCGAAGAAATCGTTGTTCAGCACTTCTCCCCGTTCGGTAGGCTGCCAGTGGACTTCTTCATTCCAATTTTGGTGAACGGTATAGGGCTCTAATTTCCCGGTGAGGTCACAATTGCCGGATTTTGCGAACCGGTCCGGAAAAATCTGATAAATGATAGCCCCTTGCGCCCATTCCGGGGTTTCCGCGTTTTTCGGGACGCAGCTCAGCTGCCACCAGTCTCCGGCTTCCATATTGGTGTCCTCTCCCTGACGCAGGAGGGAGAAGGTCTCGTGGGCGGTGGTGATCCGGAAGAAGTAGAAATATAGGCCTTCTTCCAAGGTGAACCGGCAGGACCAGGTTTCATAGGGGGACTGGACGGCGATCCGCTGAAGGGGAACCTCCGTGTGCAGGGACCCGTCTTCCCGGAGCAGGCGGCATGTTGCTTCCCGGGTTTGGCAGTGCTCGGGGATCTGAACCCGCAGGGTACAGAGTTGCTCCGGGGTGATCGTACCGAAAGGTTCTTTATAGGAGGCGTTCCGGCTGTTGAACAGAATACGAAGCATAAATGCGGCTCCTTATCAAAGAAATAGAGGCCGGCCGACACAGCATGTACAGGCCGGTGTATTCCTGTGAAACAGTGGGCGCGCCGCAACACATTACGACGCGCCCGCCACAGGAAGAGAGAAATCAGCCTTTCAGCCGATGGAACAGCTCCATGTATTTTTCTGCGGGCTTTTTCCAGCTGAAATCAGCGGACATATCCCGGCGGATCAAGTCGTTCCAGCCGTCCCGGTCGTGCCAGTACAGACCCAGGCAGCGGTCGATGGCGCCCCAGAAATCGTCTCCGTTGTAGCTTTGGAACGTGTATCCCAAGCCGGTGTTGGTCGTGGGGTCCACAGGAGGTACGGTGTCCTTTAGACCGCCGGTGGCATTGACCACCGGAACGGTGCCGTAGCGCATGGCGTTCATCTGACTCAGCCCGCACGGCTCGGATTTCGACGGCATAAGATATACGTCCGCACCGGCGTAAATCCGGTTTGCCAGCCCCAAATCAAATTTCAACTGGGCCGAGACTTTGTCCGGATACTCAGCGGCCAGGCCGCGGAAGAAGTTTTCAAATCGCTGCTCGCCGGTCCCCAGGATGACCAGCTGTACATCCATGGACAACAGACGCCGGGCGATGTAACACAACAAATCGATGCCTTTGTGTCCGGCCAACCGGGTGATCATGGCCATCATGGGAGGCTCGGGCCGCTCCGGTAGACCCAGCTCCCGCTGAATGGCGGCCTTGTTGGCGGCCTTACCGGCTGCAAAATTCTCCATGGAGTAGTTTTGCGCCAGGGCCGGATCGGTGGAGGGATCGAAGACCGAAACGTCTACGCCGTTGGTGATGCCCACCAGCTTGTACCAGTAGCCGGACAAAACGCCGTCTAAACCGTGGGCATAATAGGGATAGCGGATTTCCTGGGCATAGGTCTCCGAGACGGTGGATACGGCGTCGGCGCATTCTATGGCGCCCTTCATCATATTGACGCCGCCGGTCAGGTCCAGGATTCCGCGGAAGGACTCCGGCAGCCCCAGGACGTTGTCGAAGAAGTCCGGATTGGCCCAGCCCTGATATTCAATGTTGTGAATGGTAAAGACGGTTTTGGTATAGGGGAAGACGCCCCGATATTGCGCGTTCAGATATACCGGAATCATAGCGGTCTGCCAGTCGTTGGATTGGATGACATCGGGATAAAACTGAAGGACCGCCATGGCGTCCAGTACGGCTTTGGAAAAATAGGCATACCGCTCGCCGTCATCTAAGTAGCCGTAGAGGCCGTCCCGGCCGAAATAGTACTCATTGTCGATGAAGTACACCGTGGGCAGTTTTTTCCGGCCCTTCGTTTTCAGCTTATGCAGCCCGGCGTACTGCTCCCGCCAGGCCAGACCCACGCGAAACTCGGCGCAAAGCTCCGTTTCATAGGCCGGGTTCTCTTTGATCTTCTTATAGTAGGGAAGAAACAGACAGACCTCATTGCCTGGAATTTTCGCCAACTCATGGGGCAGGCCCAGCATGACGTCGCCCAGACCACCGGATTTGGCATAAGGAGCGGCTTCAGAGGCGGCGATTGCAATTCTCATACAATTTCACCTCGCTTGACCACGATGGGATTTTCCGGTGTGCCGATGAGGCGGACGCCGGGACGGACGACGACATCCTTATCCAAAATCGCGCAGTACAGCTCCGCGCCTGCGCCGATGGAGCAGTCGTTCATGATGACGCATTCCTTCACCTCTGCGCCTTCATCCAGACGGACCTGCCGGAAAAATACGGAGTGATCGGCGATCCCGTCCAACTGGCAGCCGTCGGCCACGATGCAGTCGTCAATTTGAGAATTTTCCCCGTAGGTGGCGGGAACCCGGTCTCGAACTTTTGTATAAATATTCCGGTCTGTGCGGAACAGGCCGTGCCGCGTGTCAAAATCAATCAAGGCCAGATTGTTGCGATAGTACTCCTGGGTGCTTTCGTTGAACATGGCCACGCCGTCAAAGTTATATACGCCTACCGTCAGGTTTTTGTCGTTGAATTGCTTCAGCAGAAAGTCCCGTTCGAAACGGTAGCGGCTCCGGGCCACGGATTCTTTTACAAAGTAGATGAGAAGCTCCCGGCTGATGACGAAGATGCCCATGCTGGCCAGATAGTCCGGACCGGCGCAGTAATCCACCGCCATGTCGGACACCTGTCCCTTCTTATCCAGGCGGATGCCCAGGTCCAGCTGCTTGGAGCCGTTGGCAATGCCGGCCTTGACGGCAACGGTAACATCCTTGCCGCTTTCCACGTGCTGCTCCAGGACTCGATCCAAGTCAATGTTACAAAGGACGTTGCTGTCGGCCAATACGACATAGTCCTCCAGGGCGTTTTCCAAGAAAATCATGGCGGAATTCAGGGCTTCTACCTTACCCCGGTAGCTGCCGTTGTGCCCCATGGCGAAGGGCGTCAGATATTCCAGCCCGCCTTCTTCCAGCTCCAAATCCCATTCCTGGCCGGAGCCGATATGATTCATCAGGGACTGGTAGTTATACTTTGTGATGATTCCGATGTGCCGGATGCCGGAGTTGGACATATTGGACAGGGTGAAGTCGATTTGGCGGTACCGTCCGCCGTAGGGCAGGGATGCGATGGTACGTTTGTTGGTCAGCTCGCCCAGAGAGCTGTCGTAAATATTGGCAAAGATAATGCCCATAGCTTTCATCATAGTGTACCTCCTTTTACCGGACTTCGCCGGGAGCAATTACGGTGTTTTCCGGAAGCGTCTGATTTTTGCCCAGAACGCTGATTTTCCGCTTTGCTCCGTCCGGGAAGGTGCCTCCCACCACAGCGCCGGAAGAAATGACACAGTTTTCCCCGATGATGGCATGGCGGACAATGGCGCCCGGTGCAATGGAGACGTTGGGCATAATGACGCTGTCCTCTACCAGGGCGCCGGCGCCGATGGTGCAGCCGGTGGAAATGATGGAATGCCGCACGGTACCGCAAATCTCGCCGCCTTCGGCGATGAAGCAGTTGACGGTTTTGGCCCCTTTGGCAATATAGCTGGAGGGCAGCGCGTTGTTCCGAGCGGAAATTTTTTCGCTTTCGGGACCGCGTATGTCGAAGTTGGGATGCGTGCCCAGCAGGTCCATATTGGCTTCCCACAGAGAGTCGATGGTGCCGACGTCCTTCCAGTAGCCTTCAAAGGCATAGGCCCACAGCTTGTACCCGGAGTTCAAAAGAGCGGGAATCACATTTTTACCAAAGTCGTTTTCAGACTTGGGGTCTTCCTCGTCGGCAACGAGGAACTTTTTCAGAACGCTCCAGCGGAAGATATAAATACCCATGGAGGCGTTGTTGCTCTTGGGGTGGGCGGGCTTTTCTTCAAATTCATAGATGGAGCCGTCGGGGTTTGTGTTCATAATGCCGAAGCGGCTGGCCTCTTCCATGGGCACGGTGCGGACGGCAATGGTGCAGTCTGCGCCGGTTTTTTCGTGAGCAGCCAGCATAGCGGCGTAGTTCATACGGTAGATATGGTCGCCGGAGAGAATGAGTACGTTGTCGGGGTCGAAGCGCTCAATAAAAGGGATGTTTTGGTAGATGGCATTGGCGGTGCCTTTATACCACTCGGACTTCTTGCTGCGGGCATAGGGGGGCAAAACCTGGGCGCAGCAGTGGGACTTATTGAGCCCCCAGGGCTGGCCGTTGCCGATGTACTCGTTCAGTTCCAGGGGCTGATACTGGGTGAGAATTCCCACCGTGTCAATCCCGGAATTGACGCAATTGGACAGGGGAAAATCAATGATGCGGTACTTACCGCCAAAGGGAACGGCAGGCTTGGCGGTGTTTTCCGTCAAAACCTTCAGCCGGCTGCCCTGGCCTCCGGCCAGGAGCATGGCAATACAGCGTTTCTTCTGAAAATACATGAGTCGCCTCTCCTTACTATAAGCAATTGAATGGTGTGGTTTGTTGGACGTTTTCTAAATTGAACCGCTGGACAAAGCCCGGCGGGAAAACACATGCAATGAGCCGATGCTCAGTCGGCCGGCTTGGCCGTCTCTTCTTTTGGCTGGGCGCTTTTTTTCGGCGGATTTTCCCGGACATAGAAGGTAGCGGACATGGGAGGGATGTCAAAGCAGGCGGAGAGCTTATAATCCCGGAAGCTGACCCGTTCGCTGACGGCGGGGCGGATCTCCGCGCCGGTGCCGCCGTATTTCAGGTCATCGGAGCACAGGACGGGCTTGTAGATACCCCGGCGGGGAACGCCTAAGCGGTAGTGCCGCCGCTCCACCGGGCAGAAGTTGCACACCACCAGTACTTCCCGGTTCCGCCGGTCAATCCGGCGGAAGGCCAGCAGGTTATCGTCGCCGGCGTCGGGCTGAATCCACTGGAAGCCGTTCCAGTCCTGCTCGTTTTGCCAAAACTGAGGGTGGGAAAGGTAGAAGTGGTTCAGGTCCCGGACAAAGGACTGCATCTGACGGTGCCGGTCGTAGTCCAGCAGAAGCCAATCCAGCTGCTCGTCATAGCGCCACTCGATAAACTGGGCAAACTCGTTGCCCATAAAGCTGAGCTTTTTGCCGGGGTGTGCGATCATATAGGCGTACATAGCCCGCAGATTGCTGAATTTCTGGTCATATTCTCCGGGCATTTTATTGATCAGGGAAGCCTTGCCGTGCACGACCTCGTCGTGAGACAGGGGAAGAATGAAATTCTCCGAAAACGCGTAGGTCATGGAGAAGGTCAGATTGTTGTGCTTGTATTTCCGGTAAATGGGATCGGTCTGCATATACTGAATGGTGTCGTTCATCCAGCCCATGTTCCATTTGAACAGGAAACCCAGACCGCCGTCAAAATCAGGCTTGGTGATCATGGGAAAAGCGGTGGATTCCTCGGCTACCATCAGGGAGTTGGGCCGGGTGCGGAAGGCGGCCCGGTTGACCGAGCGCAGCAGCTCCATAGCCTCCAGGTTTTCCCGCCCGCCGAAGCGGTTGGGCTTATAGCTGGTCCGGCCGTAATCCAGGTACAGCATGGAAGACACTGCGTCCACACGTACGCCGTCAATGTGAAATTTCTCCAGCCAGTACACGGCGTTGGAGACCAGGAAGCACTTAACCTCCGGCTTGCCGAAGTCGAAAATCCGGGTTGTCCAATCCGGGTGTTCGTTCATGGTGGGATCGGAGAGCTCATAGCAGCAGGTTCCGTCGAATTCGTAAAGGCCCTGCTCGTCTTTGGGGAAGTGGGCGGGGACCCAATCCAGAATGACGCCGATTCCGGCCCGATGCAGGGTATCGACCAGCACGCGAAGCCCTTCCGGCTCTCCGTACCGGAAGGTGGGGGCGTAGTACCCCGTCACCTGGTATCCCCAGGAGGGATCATAGGGATACTCGGACAGAGGCATAAACTCCACGTGCGTGTATCCCATATCCTTCAGGTAGGCTGTCAACGGCTCGGCCAGCTCGGCGTAGGTGAAGGGGCTGCCGTCTTCCTTCCGGCGCCAGGAGCCCAGGTGCATTTCGTAAATGTTCATGGGCGCCGTGAGCGGGGAGCGCAGGGGGAAATCCCGCATCCATTTTCCGTCTCCCCAGTTGTGTTTGTCCTCTGTGCAGATTAGGCTGGAGGTATCCGGCAGGCAAGCGGCCCGGGTGGCGTATGGATCCGCTTTATAGACGGTGGAACCGTCGGGGCGGGTGATATAGTACTTGTAGGGGCAGCCTTCATACCCCCGGGTGGTGAAGACTTCCCACACGCTGTCATCCAGGCGCTCCATGGGCAGGTCTTCCGGGTTCCAAAAGTTAAATTCCCCTACAACGCAGACCTGCTTGGCGTTGGGAGCCCAGACCCGAAAGACATAACCGGCTTTTCCCCGGCGGGTAATTCGGTGACAGCCCAGAAGATCGTAGGCGCGGATACAGGTTCCGCTGTGGAAATCCTTTAATAGCTCTTTTGTTTTCTTATCCATATTGCTGTCTTTCTCCCTTTTTCACAAAATGGGCGGGGGGAGCCTGCGAAGGTATCGTGAGGTCCTCTATCTTCTATATTATACCGTTTCTTGGCGGGAACTGCAATCCTTTTTCGTCGAAAAGGACATATTTTTCTGAGACTAGAGGCCCCGCTTTGTCGAATCTGAGAAAGCGTCCGGGAAGAGCGAACATTTCTCCTTTATAGAATACCACATTTTTCTTTTTGGGGGAATAGTCAAACTGTATAAAATATGGGTGAAATCTTTGTTCTATTCCACCATAGACAGGTGAGAACATCAGACAGAAGACAGACGTCTGTTTGCGCATGTTTTGTCTGAGACCGGCGAAAGACAACAGTTGACATTTGCTTGCGTGTATTATATAATCTGATATGTTATATTAGATATGGCGTTTGCCGCACAGCGTCTGCCTGTGCAGGCATAGGATCTTATGGAGAGGGCTTTTTATGAATCAGCAAAAAATTGCTATTTTAGTGGATTCCGGCTGTGACGTGCCCCAGGCGGTGCGGCAGGCCTATGATATGCGGGTTCTGCCTCTGAAAATCCGGTATCCTGAGGGAGAGTATGACGACCAGGTGCATATTACGGCGCAGCAGGTATACGACCGGTTTCCGGAAGAAATTCCCCAAACTTCTCTGCCGGATGGGAAGACCATTTTGGCCGCGCTGGACCGGGCCCGGTCCGACGGGTATGAGAAAGCGCTGGTGATCTGCATTTCCTCCGGTCTCAGCGGCACCTACAACATGATACGCCTGATATGCCGGGAATATCATGAGTTGGAGACGTTTGTTCTGGATACCAAAAATATTTCCTTCGGAAGCGGAGTTTTTGCGCTGCTTGCCGCCCGTTGGATTGCAGGGGGGGTTGACTGGCCGACGCTGCAGAGGCGGCTGACGGAACGCCTGGGAGACAGCAAGGTGTTTTTCTGTGTCGATACCCTGGAGTACTTGCGAAAGGGCGGCCGGTTGGGCCTGGTGGCTGCCGTTGTAGGTACGGCGTTAAAGCTGAAGCCGATTATTTCCTGCAATGCGTCCGGTGTCTACTACATGGCCGGGAAGGCCATGGGCCGGAAAAAGGCGCTGGACCGGATGCTGGAAATGGCGGCGGCCTTTGCCGGGGGCGGGCAAGGCTCGCAGGTGGCGCTTCTTCACGGCGGCGCTCCGGCAGAGGCGGCGGAAATGAAGCCCCGCCTGCTGCAGCGGACCGGCTGCTCGGACCTTCTTGTGGAGGGGCAGATTAGTCCGGCTTTGGTGGTTCATACCGGTCCGGGCCTGCTGGGAATTGCCGTTTTGAAACATGGATTCTCACCGGAAGACGCTGCCCGGTAAAAAGGGAAATAGATATCCGGCTGGAAGCCTTTGGACTTCCAGCCGGATATGGCTTGGGAATCGGAATGATACTGTGGCTGCCGGATGCGGGCGCGGCCTCAAGAGATGTCTTGAGGCCGTGTCTTTTTTTGCTTGAAGCGCCTAAACGCCGACGTGTTCGTGAACCAGCCGGGCCGGGCGGTCCCAGGTTTCCTTGGAGGTGTAGGCGGCGCCCACGGTGCGGGCTGTCTGCATAATTTGCAGGGCCAGCTGATTGGGGTCGATATGGTCCTGGTTGGAAACCGGGTAAGCGACGCTGACGGCGGCGATGATTTGACCGGCGGCGTCTTGGACCGGAGCGGCGGTGGCCCGGATCTCCGGCATGTATTCGCCGTTGTCCACGGCGTAGCCGGAGCGCCGGATGCGGTTGAGCTCTTCTTTCATGTCTTCCACCGTCATAATGGTGGTCTCTGTATAGCGGATCCCGTACTGGCTGTAATAGCGCTGAATGGCGGCGTCGTTTAGGCAGCACATCAGGATCTTGCCGGAAGCGCCGGCGTGCAGGGGGAACAGCGCGCCGCTGTCGATGCTGATGCGGATGGGGCGGGTTCCTTCCACAGAGGCGATGGTGTAGCTTTGCATGCCGGATAAGACGGTGAGCTTGACGGTCTCCTGAACCTGCTCGGCCAGAAACCGCAGGTGCGGCATGGCGGCCTCCCGCAGGCGGCCGGCGCGCTCATCCATGGAAGTGTAGGCGGCTGTGAACTTGGGGCCCAGCGTGTAGACGCCGCTGGTGGGTATGTAGGTCAACAGCTCGTTTTCCGTCATGGAAGTCAGCAGCCGGTACAGGGTTGTCTTGGGGATGTTCTCGGTGCGCAGCAGCTCGTTGGCTCGCAGGCCGTTTGGGGAGGCGAGGATGCTGTTTAAAAGATTGGACATGCGGTTGATGATTGGAATGGGCGAATAGTGACTGCTCATCGGATATATACCACCACTTTTTCTTTCGAATGTGCCGGATGCGGTTGCATCAAGCCGCAGGAAAACTTTTGTAACTTTACTATAACATACCAATTATCAAAATGCAAGTTCCAAATACGGGCTCCCTTATTTTCATAAATGAAACTCCTGATTGGCAAGTTGCACAAAAAATGCCGCGAAAAATGTGAAATAATTACGGATTTACAAAGAAAAGCTGGCGTGTTATGATTATACCCAAAGAGGGATTAGACAAATTTTGGAACTCCGAGTATATAATAGTTCCAAATAAGAAACTACAACGTGAATCTCAGGAGGCGAGCAGATTTCAAATGAATGTTATGGAAGAACTGAAGGGCTATGGCTTAATTCCGGTTACGGTGTTGGACGATGCGGCCCAGGCGGTGCCTCTGGCCGGGGCTTTGGAGCAGGCGGGCCTGCCTGTGGCGGAGATTACCCTGCGCACCCAGGCGGGCCTGGCGGCCATTGCAGCCATCCGGCAGGCAAAGCCTCATTTCCTGCTGGGCGCCGGTACGGTGCGGACCCTGGAGCAGTGCAGGGCGGCCGTCGATGCAGGCGCATCGTACATTGTCTCGCCGGGGTTTCAGGCGGAGATTGTCCGCTTCTGCATAGAGCGGAACGTAGCGGTGATTCCCGGCTGTGTGACCCCCAGTGAGTTGGAACAGGCGCTGGAGATGGGAATTCATGTGGTGAAGTTTTTCCCTGCCGGCACCTACGGCGGCGTCGGCGGGTGCAAGGCGCTGTACGGCCCTTATGCTTCGGCGGGCGTTCGGTTTATTCCCACCGGCGGCATCGGCCCGGACAACCTGACGGATTATGCGGACAAGCCCTTTATTCATGCGGTGGGCGGCGGCTGGCTCACGCCGACGGATGCCGTTCGGTCGGGGCAGTGGGACCGCATTACCGCCATCGCGAAAGCTGCGGTAGACCAGCTGCTGGGCTTTGAACTGGCCCACGTGGGGATCAACCTCTCCGATGAAAAAGAGGCGCTGGCTGTGAGCGGTCAATTGGAAGCCTTTTTTGGGTGGCCTGCCAAATTGGGAAACAGCTCCATTTTCAGCAGCAGCCGGATAGAAGTGCTGAAGAGCAAGGGCAGAGGCACGATGGGACACCTGGCAGTGCGCACCAATTGCGTGGACCGGGCTCTGGCCTATTTGGAACGCCGGGGCCTGACGGCGGACCCTGCCAGCCTTCGCCGGCAGGGAGACCGGACGACCTTTGCCTATCTGAACGGGGAAATCGGCGGCTTTGCCGTACATCTGTTGCAAAAATAGGGTGAGGAAGATGAAAGTATTAACCTTTGGCGAGATTATGCTGCGGCTTAAGGCGCCGGGACAGGAGCGGCTGTTTCAAAGCCCCATGCTGGAGGCGACCTTCGGCGGCGGAGAGGCCAACGTGGCGGTGTCGCTGGCGAACTACGGGATGGAGACGGAGTTTTTGACCGTTTTGCCGGATCACGACATTGCGGACGCTTGTATCCGGACCCTTCGCTATTTTGGCGTCCGCACGGATAAAATTCTCCGGGGACCGGGGCGCATGGGGATCTACTATCTGGAAGGCGGGGCCAATCAGCTGCCCAGTAAAGTGACCTATGACCGGGCGTATTCCGCCCTGGCTTTGGCAAAGCCGGGAGATATCGACTGGAACGTGGCCTTTGCCGGCGTGAACTGGTTCCACATCACCGGCATTACGCCGGCTGTGTCCGAAAGCGCCATGGCCTTGTCTCTGGAGGCGGTTCAGGAAGCAAAGAAGCGGGACATTACCGTTTCCTGTGACCTGAACTACCGCAAGAATCTTTGGAAGTACGGAAAACAAGCCGACCAGGTCATGGGGCAATTGGCCGAATATGTGGACATTGCCATTGCCAACGAGGAGGACGTGCAAAAGTCCCTGGGAATTACCTCAGAGGTCCGGGTTGAGTCCGGGCAGCTGGACCTGGCGGCGTATCAAAGCCTGAGCAGCCGGGTCCTGGAGGCGTACCCCCATATGAAAATGATTGCCATCACCTTGCGGGAGAGCCACAGTGCCGATTGGAACGGCTGGGCGGCATGTTTGAACGACCGGTCCCGGTTCTACGTGTCCAAGAAATATGAGATCCGCCAGATTGTGGACCGGGTTGGAGGCGGAGACAGCTTTGCCGGCGGCTTGATATACGGCCTGAACACCTATGAAAGCAAGCAACAGGCGCTGGAATTTGCTGTGGCGGCCAGCTGCCTGAAGCATTCGGTCATAGGCGATTTCAACCGGGTTGGTACCGCCGACGTGGAAAAGCTGGCCGGCGGCGATGGAACCGGCCGGGTGCAGCGATAAAAGAAAGGACGATGATGCAACATGGAACAAAAATTTGACATCCCCTATTTGAAGCAGGTGCTGTATAGCGGGATCCTCTGCGATGTGCTGGACCAAAAGGGATACCGCAATCAGGCGCTCAGCAACGAAATTATGGGCCTGCGGGATGAGACGGTCATCTTTGGACCGGCTTTCACCAGCATTGGCACGGAGGTGTACTCCATGCCGCCGGATCCGCTGACCGCCCAGTGCAAGGTGGTGGATCAACTGGGGGAAGGGGAGATCTATGTACTGGTCACCCGGGGGAATTACAACTGCGCCGTGTTTGGCGAGCTGTTTGCCACGGCGGTACAGGGCCGCAAGGGCGCCGGCGTGCTGCTGGATGCCTACAGCCGGGATATGAAGGCTTTGAAGGAAATGGATTTCCCCCTGTTTTACCGGGGAAAGAACCCCAAGACCTCCAAGGGCCGCTGTGAGATCAACGAGTGCCAGATCCCGGTTACCATCGACGGCGTGACCATTTGCCCGGGCGATTATATCTTCGGCGATGTGGACGGCGTGGTGATCATTCCCAAGGCTGTGGTGGCGGAGGTGATCCAGACGGCGTTGGACACCATTCAAAAGGAAAATGAGGTGCGCCGCCGCCTGCGCAACGGTTCGTCTCTGCAACAGGCCTATGCAGAAATTGGTGCAATTTAAGGAGAATACAGCATGCGAGCAAATGTATTAACGGATTGGGAAACCTTGCACATGATGGATGTGCCCAAGCCGGTTCCCGGAGAAGGCAAGGTGTTGATCCGGGTGCTTTACGCCGGCGTATGCGGATCGGATATCACGGTTTTTCATCACCGCCATTTGACGGCCACCGTTCCCCGCATCATGTGCCACGAGATCCTGGGGGTGGTGGAGGAGATCCATACTACGGCTCCGGTTCCCTATCAGGTGGGCGACCGGGTTGTGGTGCACCCTCTGGAGAATTGCGGCGTCTGCCCGGCCTGTCTGGACGGAAATTTTCACGTCTGTCACGACCTGAAAATTATGGGCTTACATATTGACGGCGGTTTTGCCGAGTATGTCTGCGCCGAGGCGAAGCGGGTGTTCCGGGTGGAACCGGACATTCCGGACCGGGTGGCCATTTTGACGGAACCGCTGGCAGTGGGCTTCCACGCCTGCACCCGGGCAGGGGTCACGCCGGGCGACCAGGTTTTGATCATTGGAGGAGGCCCCATTGGGATCCTGAGCGGCGTATGCGCCCGTTATTTCGGCGCATCCCGAGTGGTCATTGCAGAGGTGAACCCGGAGCGTCTGGCTCTGATTCGTTCCTTTGGATTTGACGCCATTGATTCCGGCAAAGAGGACCTCTGCCGGGCTGTGGGCGATATGACCGGAGGCAATGGGTTTGACCGGGTTTTTGAGGCGTCCGGTTCTAAAGCCGGGTCTCTGGCCTTGTCTTCGGTGACCAGAATACGCGGTACGGCAGTCACCGTTGGCATTCCCTCGGCGCCCAGAGAGTATCAGACCAATCAAATGGTGCTGCGGGAGGTTTCCATTCTGGGAAGTCGGGTGCACACCTTGCAGGATTTTGCCAGGACCGTGGAAATGGTCAAGAAACTGTACCATGCCGGCGCCTTTGATTTTGAAAAAATGATTGCTGCGGAATTCCCCCTGGAGCAATTGGGCGAGGCGCTGGCGCTTCAGGAGTCCGGCACGAAAAACGGAAAAATTCTCATTCGGATCGGAGGCGGAGCGTCAAAATGATTTTGGATCAGTTTTGTTTAAAGGGTAAAATCGCTCTGGTAACGGGCGCCAATGACGGCATTGGCCAGGCCATTGCGGTGGGGCTGGCGGAAGCCGGAGCGGATATCGCGGCAGTCTACCGCTCCGATATCACCAAAACACAGGAGCTGGTTGAGGCCCTGGGCCGCCGCTTCTTTGCGGTGCGGGCGGATCTGTCCCAAATGGAATCGGTGGAAAAGGTTTACAGCGCGGTGATGGAGCACTACGGCCGGATTGATATTCTGTTTAACAACGCAGGCGCCATCCGCCGGGAGGACTCTTTGCATTTCACGGAGAAGGATTGGGACGATGTGATGAATCTGAACATCAAGACGCTGTTCTTCCTCACCCAGCGGGTGGCCGGACAGATGATCCGGAATCAGATTCCCGGAAAGATTGTCAATACAGCCTCTCTGTTGTCCTTCCAAGGGGGGATTCGAACCCCCTCCTACACCGCATCCAAATCCGCCGTGCGGGGCATCACCATGACATTGGCCAACGAATGGGCGCAGTACGGCATTCAGGTCAACGCCATCGCGCCCGGCTACATTGCCACAAAAATCACCACGGCTCTGCGCAGCGATCCGCAGCGCAGTCCGGAAATTCTGGCCCGGATTCCGGCGGGACGTTGGGGAAGACCGGAGGACTTCAAGGGAATCGCCGTATTTCTGGCAAGCCCGGCGTCCGACTATATCAACGGCTGTACCATCGCGGTAGACGGCGGTTGGATGGGCCGATAGATGCAGTATTTTGCAATTTTACATTGTGAAATAAATAAAAAATGAAAGCAGGAGGAAATTATGAAAAAACGCATGATCGCATTGACGCTGATTTTAGCGCTTGCTGTGGCCGGACTGGTAGGCTGCACCAACACCCCCGCAGCGGACACAACAGATCCCTCCGCCAATGCCGGGACGCAGGGTTCCTCTTCGGCGGGAAACCCAACCGCAGGGAAGACCCTGTCCATTGCCCTGAGCGAAAACCTGGTCACCCTGGATCCGCTGGATGCCAACAACGCCCCCGGCTATCAGCCCCGTAATATGTGTTTTGATATGCTGGTGGAGTCGGACCACGAGGGAAATTACACCCCCTGCCTGGCGGAAAGCTGGACGTTTTCTGAGGACGGCACGGAAATCACATTTTCCCTGCGGAAGGATGTCAAATGGCATGACGGTACGGACTTTACCTCTGCCGATGTCGTTTGCACGTTCCAACGTCTGATTGACGATCCCAACCTGAACATTGCTTCCATCTACTGGTCTCTTCTGACCGGAGTCGAGGCCTCCGACGACTACACCGTGACCATCCAGTTGTCTGAGCCCTATGCCCCGGTTATGAATAGCCTCTCCGTCACGGCGATCATTCAGAAAGCGCAGTGGGAAGCCGAGGGTGAAAGCGCTTTCAACAACCAGAACTTTGTGGGCACCGGCCCCTGGATCTTTGACGAGTGGATTGACGGCCAGTACGTCCATGTGACCAAGAACGAAAACTACTGGGGAGACTTCGACTCCTACTATGACGACGTTTACCTGAGATTTGTCCTGGAGGCTTCCACGGCCATTGCCGGACACCTCAACGGAGACGTGCAGGCCTACATCGCCTCCAGCGGCATCGCGGCGGATAACCTGGGGCTGTACGAAGGCAGCGAGGATACCATTGAAATGGTCAACATCAACACCGGTACCGTGCAGTACTTTGGGTTCCAGTGTGGCGACGGCTCTGTTTTCCAGGATAAGAACGTGCGTCTGGCCTTTGCCCACGCCATTGACCGGCAGAGCATTGCCGACTATGTCTTCGGCGGCCAGGCCTCCATCACGGATAGCTTTGCTGTGGAATCCGTCATCGGCTACACGGAAGATGCCGTTCACTACGATTACGATCCGGAGCTGGCGCAGGAATATCTGTCCAAGAGCAGCTACAGCGGGGAGCCTGTGGTTCTGGTTTCCAACACAGGTACCCAGAAGTCCCAGGAGAGCCTGCTGGCGGTTTCCGATATGCTCCAGGCCGTTGGCTTCAACAGCTCGGTGGAAGTGGTAGAGACGGCAACCTTGACGGATCTGCGGGCCACGGGCGATTACGATGTATTCCTGGTGGCGACCATGCAGGAAAACGGCGAGCCGTATAAGTACTTCAACATGCGGGTACTCAACGACGCGCATCACAGCGACTTTGTGGATGAGGAGCTGAATGCCAAGATTCTGGCTTCCAATTCTGAAATGGATGCCGACGCCCGCCGTGAATTGCTGGAAGAGTGCGTGGTTCTCTGGAGCGAGGATCTGGTCCACTTCCCGCTGGTCCGCCTGTCTTCTACCTATGCAATTACCTACGGCGTAGAGGGAATTGAGCTGTATCAGGACGGTCTGTTCAATTTCAAATACGTCACCCACGAATAATTTACCCCATTTAGCCGCGCGGCACCGGCGGCGCAATTTGCGCCGCCGGTGCGGCCGCAGGTCAGGCCGGCGCTTTTCCTGCGGCTGGCGGTGAACGCTGCAAGGCTTTTGCAGAAGCCGACGCCGACGGAGGATTACTTATGATATTGCGCTATATTGGCAAGCGAGTCTTACAGACTTTGATTGTCCTGTTTTTTGTATCCATTTTTGCCTTCCTCCTGATTCGCATGGCCAGCGGCAGTCCGGCACGGATGATGCTTCCGGATGACGCAACCGAGGAACAGGTGGCGGCCATGGAGGAAAAGCTGGGATTGGATAAGCCGCTGTACCAGCAGTATTTTATCTACATTTCCGGGGTCTTACAGGGAGACCTGGGCACCTCCACAATTTATAAGCAGCCGGTTGCCGATATTATTGCCAACCGTCTGCCAGTTACCGCACAGCTGACGTTTTGGACCATTTTGGTTTGCCTGTTGGTCAGTATTCCCCTGGGGATTATAGCCGGCTCCAAGCAGGGGACGGTGACGGACTTTATGGCGATGTTTTTTGCCATTTTTGGACAGTCTATGTCGCCGGTCTGGCTGGGCATTCTTCTGATTTATATCTTCTCCTCACAGCTGGGCTGGCTGCCGGCCATGGGCTACGGCGGAATTAAATTTGTCATCTTGCCTGCCATTACGCTGGGATATCCGGTGGCGGCGGAGATTACGCGAATCGGACGCTCCGGCATGATCGACGTCCTGAAGGAAGATTACATTACAGCCACCTATGCCAAAGGGATGAGCCGCAGGGAAGTTCTGTGGAAGTATGCCTTTAAAAATGCGCTGATTCCCATTATCACCTTGGTGGGCGTACAGATCGGCGTGTTCCTGGCCGGGACCGTGGTGGTAGAGACGATCTTTTCCTGGTCCGGCTTGGGACAGCTGGTCAACCAGGCGGTCAGTACCCGGGACTATCAGCTGGTGCAATCGTCCCTATTGATCATTGCGGCGATGTTTGCCATCATCAATCTGCTGGTGGATATTATTAACTCCATTGTAGATCCCCGTATCACGCTGGAATAAGGAGGGATTACGTTGAATCAAAATATTATTTTGCGCCGGATGCGCAGAAGTCCCTTCTTTGTGGTGGGGTTTGTTTTGGCCCTCAGCATTTTGCTGATTTGTTTTGTATCGCCTCTTTTTGTGGCCTATGACGCGGAAAAGTCATCCATCAGTGAGCGGCTGCTGTCCCCGGTGGGGTTTGTGGACGGCTGGTCCGGCCACATTCTGGGCACGGACCAGCTGGGCCGGGACGTGCTGACCAGGCTTTTGACCGGCGGCACGGCATCGCTTTTGATTGCGGCGGCGGCAGTTTTTCTGCAGGTGCTGGTGGGATCGGTGCTGGGAATTGTGGCCGGGTATATCGGCGGTGTGGCGGATAAGATCATCATGCGCGCCTGTGATGTGTTCTTAGCCATACCAAACATCATTTTAGCCATCGCCGTTATGGCGGTGATGGGAACCAGTGTACTGAACCTGGTGGCGGTCCTCACCATTTCCGGTTGGGTGCGCTACTGCAAGGTGGTACGCAACAACGTTATGGTTGTAAAGAAGCAGGAATTTGTTTCGGCTTCCCGGGTTTTGGGCGCCTCGAATTTCCATATTATGTTTTCCCAGATTTTGCCCAATGTCACCACGCCGATTATCATTTTGGCCAGCAGCCGCTTTGGCAATGCCATTCTGGTTGAGGCGACCTTGAGCTTCCTGAATTTGGGCATTCCGGCTCCCACGCCCTCCTGGGGCAACATGATTGCCGATGGACGGGCATACCTTGCCACCTGCCCCTGGCTGGTTTTGGCGCCGGGTATTGCTCTGATGCTGACGGTTCTGGCGTTTAACTTCCTGGGCGACGGCCTGCGGGATGTTCTGGACCCCAAAAAGGTTTGACGGGAGGATATGCCATGGAAGAGCTGTTAAAGATTTCGGACCTAAGCGTCGAGTTCAAAACGGAACGGGCGACGGTCCACGCATTAAATGGATTAAATCTGACCATCTACAAAGGCGAGAGCCTGGGCCTGGTGGGGGAGGCCGGAGCCGGTAAGACGACGGCGGCCCTGTCCATTTTAAATCTTCTGCCGAAACCGGCGGGAAGGTTTACAGGCGGCAATATCACCTACTGCGGAAAATCTGTCTTTGAGATGCGGGAGAAGGAGCTGGAAAATCTGCGGGGGAATAAAATCTCCATGATTTTTCAGAACCCCCTGACCGCCCTAAACCCCGTGTTTACAGTGGGCGAGCAAATCGCCATGGTGCTCCGCAAGCACGCCGGTATGAACAACAAGCAGGCCAAGGCCCGGGCCTCGGAGCTGCTGGAGATGGTGGGCATCATGGGAAACCGGATCAAGGATTATCCCAATCAGTTTTCCGGCGGCATGCGGCAGCGCGTGGGCATTGCAGCCGGTCTGGCCTGCAATCCGGAGCTGCTGATTGCCGATGAGCCTACCACGGCCCTGGACGTGACCATACAGGCGCAGATTCTGGAGCTGATGAAGCAGCTTCAGGTGCAATACAATTCCTCTCTGCTGATGATTACCCACAACTTGGGGATTGTGGCGGAGCTGTGCCAGAAGGTGGCGGTGATGTATGCCGGGCGAGTGATCGAATACGGAACGGTCCGGGAGGTATTTCAAAATCCCGCCCACCCCTATACGGCCGGACTGCTCAATGCCATTCCAAAGCTCACCGGCGCCAGAGAACGGCTGCACGCCATTCCCGGGCGGGTGGCGGATGCGCAAAACCTCCCGACCGGCTGCCCGTTCCATCCCCGCTGCAGCATGTGCACAAAGCCGTGCACCCAGACGCATCCCGGTATGGTACAGCTGAGCAAAGATCATTTTGTAGCCTGCTTTCAACAGAAGGGAGGGAAGTGAAGATGCAAACCAACGGTCAACGGCCTCTCATGGAGGCCAAGAATTTAAAGATGTATTTTAACATCAAACGCAAGGGAAAGCTGCATGCCGTGGACAATGTGAGCTTTGAAATCTATCCCGGCGAGACGCTGGGGCTGGTCGGAGAATCCGGATGCGGCAAGAGCACCATCGGCAACGTCACCATGCGGCTGCTGAAGGCCACCGGGGGAGAGCTGCTGTTTGAAGGCGAGGATGTGTTTCAGGCAAAGGGAAAGGAAAGCCAAGCGTTCCGCCGGAAGATGCAGATCATCTTTCAGGACCCGTATTCCTCGTTGAACCCCCGAAAGACGGTGCGCAAGATTCTGCGGGAACCGTATGAGGTGCAGCATATGGGGACCAGCGAGCAGATCGATCAGATGGTAGACAAGCTCTGTGAGCGGGTGGACATCCCCCCCAATTTGCTGGATCACTATCCCCATGAGCTGGACGGCGGCATGCGGCAGGTGGTGGGGATTGCCCGGGCGCTTTCCCTGAATCCGAAGCTGATCGTCTGCGACGAGCCGGTTTCCTCTCTGGACGTATCCGTTCAGGCCAAGATCATTAATTTACTCATGGACATTCAGAAGGAAATGAACCTGTCCTACTTGTTCATTTCCCATGACCTCAGCGTGGTGCGCCATATCTCCAACCGCATTGCCGTCATGTATCTGGGGCAAATTGTGGAGCTCTGCGATACGGATACCATGTTTGAAAACACCATGCATCCGTATTCCATTGCCCTGCTGTCTGCGGTGCCCCAGGTCAACGTGGATGCCAAAGTCAACCGGATTTTGCTCAAGGGCGACGTGCCCAGCCCCATGAACCCCAAGCCCGGCTGCCGGTTTGCCCCCCGCTGCTGGATGGCGCAGGAGCGGTGTTTTACAGAGAGTCCGGAGCTCCGGCAGGTGGCGCCCAATCACTGTGTGGCCTGCCACTATGCCCAGCAGTCCCGCCAGCGGATGCAGCAGGCGGAGACCAGCTCTCTGAAATAAGGAGGCGCGAGAAGATGGCATTTAGACTTTTGGTGTACCACGATATGCCCGCGTTTGCCGTAGAACGGCTGCGGGAGCATGGGATTGAGATCAAACGCGGGGCGCAGCCCACAGAGGCGGGGATTTGCCGGGATATTGTGGATTGCGACGGCCTGGTGGCCTTTGAGCAGCCGGAGCATGGTTTTAACCGAACCATTATGGACGCGGCTCCGCGCCTGAAGCTGATTGCCCGGCGGGGCGTGGGCTACGAAACGGTGGATACGGCCTACGCCGAAGAGCTTGGTATTTATGTGACCAATACCCCGGGGATTAACAGCCGGACAGTGGCGGAAGCGGCGATTATGCTGATGCTGGAATGCGCCAGAAATGCCCAGCGGGTGAGTGAGCGCTTCCGCAGGGAGCGGGGAGCGTACCGCATGTTCACTTCCGACGTGTCGGCTCGCGGGTTCGAGCTGACCGGGCGGACCCTGGGGATCATCGGCTGCGGCAACATCGGCCGCCATGTGGCGCAGATTGCCTCGCAGGGCTTCGGCATGCGGGTGCTGGGTTATGACGCCTACGCCGGTGTTTTGCCGGGCTATATTGAGCGTGTGGCGGATTTGGATCTCATATTCCGGGAATCGGACTTTGTCAGCCTGCATTTGCCTTCCACGCCGCAGACCCGGGGCTCGGTCGGCATGGCGCAGTTCCGCAAAATGAAAGCCAGCGCCATACTGATTAATACCTCCCGCGGGGATGTGGTGTGTGAACAGGAGCTGATTCAGGCGCTGCAGGAGCGGGTGATTGCAGGCGCGGGCTTGGATGTCTTTTCGTCGGAGCCGATTTCCCCGGCCTCCTATCCGCTGTTTGAGATGGAGCGGGTTTGCCTGACGCCCCATAACGCCTCGTTTACGGTGGAGAGCCTGTATCACGCGGTAGACAGCGTGGTGGAAAGCGTTCTGGAGGTAGCCGGCGGTCAGCGGCCGGCGCATGCGGTCAATGCGCCGGCACACCCCAGGGGATAAGGGGAGGCCGGTATGAAAGTAAGCTTGGACCGGTGCGAGGAAGTCGTCGCGTTGATTTTCCAACGGGCCGGGCTGCGCCCGGAGCGAGCTCGGCAGCAGGCCGATTTGTTTGTCACAACCGAGGCGAAGGGGGTCTGGTCCCACGGGATCGGTCTTGTTTTGAAGTACACCCAGCAGTTTTTAAAGCAGACCATCCAGACGGAACCTCGGATCCGGGTGCTCCGGCGGACGCCGAATGCTGCGGTGCTGGATGGAGACCGGGGACTGGGTGTCACGGTGGTGGAGCACGGCATGGAGCTTGCCATGGAAATGGCGCGAAATACGGGGATCGGCTGTGTGACGATGACCAATCTGCAGCATTACGCCGCCGGCCTCTATTACGCCCAACGTCCCACCCAGGACGGAATGATTCTGATGATGATGGCCAATTCACCCAGCTCCATGGCGCCTTTTGGCGGCACGCGAAAGTATTTCGGCACAAATCCCTTTACCTTTGCCGCACCGATGGGCAGACTTCCGGCATATTGCCTGGATATGGCTACCTCCGTCTGCGCCGGCAACAAACTGGAAAACGCCATGAATCTGGGGCAGCCGGTGGCGCCGGGACTGGGCCTGGACCGCAACGGACGGACCTGCACGGATCCGGAAGAAATTCTCCGCCACGGTTCCCTGTTGCCCTTTGGCGGGGCCAAAGGCTCCGGCATCGCCGGAATGATCAACATTTTAGCGGGTATTTTGTCCGGCGCGGCGTATCAGGACGATGTCATCAGCTTGTGCCGGGATGTCCGCAAGCCTTCCAATTATGGCTGTTACATGCAGGTGCTGGACATTTCCAAGTTTATGGATTTGTCGGAATATACCCGGCGTGCGGAAACCTGGGCGCAGGCGATTCTGGACAACCCGCCCGGCGAGGGCTTTGACCGGGTGGTCTATCCGGGCTATCCGGAGGGAATGCGCTGGCAGAGGGCCAAGGAAACCGGACTGGAGCTGACCCCCATCGGCCTGCGGAATTTAAAGCTGGCCGGCGAGCTGGTGGGCCTGGATGTGGAAGAGCTGTTGGAAGAACCGGGAATGGAAAACAACGCCGCAGCGCAGCGGCAGATGGGAGAATAATATGAAAATTACCAGTGTCGATGTCATTCTTGTGACTCTTGGACGTGCAGCGACCGAGAGCTCTCCCTGGAACCCCACAATCATTCGGATTCATACCGATATGGGGATCAGCGGATATGGAGAAATGGGGTTGACCTACGGCCGGGCCAAAAACGCCGCCTACGGCATGGCCCAGGACTTTGGCAGACTGATTCTGGGTATGGATCCCATGGATAACGAGAAAATTTGGGATAAGCTGCACCGCTCCACCTTCTGGGGCCTGGGCAACGGCGGGATTGTGATGAGCGCAATCAGCGCCATTGACATTGCGCTTTGGGACATCAAGGGCAAGGCCCTGGGGGTTCCCTGCTATCAGCTGCTGGGCGGTAAGACCAACCAGAAGCTGCGGGCTTACGCCAGTCAGATTCAGTTTGACTGGGGCAAGGAGAGCCGCTGCCTGGTGCGGCCGGAGGAATACGCCGAAGCGGCCCTCAAGGCCATAGCCGACGGGTACGACGCCGTGAAGGTAGACCCGGTCGGCTTCGACAGCCGGGGGGTGTGGTACGGCCACAAGACCTACGGCATCATGGATCAAAAGCATTTGCGTCTGTCGGTGGACCGGCTGGCGGCGGTGCGGGAGGCTGTGGGGCCGGACGTGGATATCATTGTGGAGCTGCACGCCAAAACCGACGCCAATAGCGCCATTCAGTTTGCCCGGGCCATTGAGCCCTTCCACTGCTTCTATTACGAGGAGCCCACCTCTCCGATGAACGATGGAAACATGGACCTGATTTCCAAGAGCATCCGGCTGCCGGTTGCCAGCGGCGAGCGGATCTACACCCGTTGGGGCTACCGGCCGTTTTTTGAAAAGCATGCGCTGCAGGTCATTCAGCCCGATCTGGGCAACACCGGCGGCCTGACCGAGGGCAAGAAGATTTGCGATATGGCCCATATTTATGACATTCCTGTACAGATGCACATCTGCGGCGGCCCCATTGCCACAGCGGCCGCCCTGCAGCTGGAGGCGGCCATCCCCAATTATTTAATCCATGAGCACCACGCCGCCGCCCTTCTGGACGAGAACATCCGCTCCTGCAAATACGACTACCAGCCGGTAAACGGCTACTTCGACGTACCCGATCTGCCGGGCATCGGCCAGGAGCTGTCTGACGAGGCGTTGGAGACGGCGGAGATTACCACCCTGTGCTGATTTTGCACAGCTTCCATTGTGTTGGGGATTTCTCCCGCCTATGGTCTATAAAATGAAGCCTGACAAAACGACTGCGCGGGGTGAAATATAACAAAAACAAGTTCTGCGGCGGATCAAACTGCCGTGGAACTTGTTTTTTTGTAAAAAAGCGTTTTTTGACCAGTGGAGTTATTTCAGCGGCCCATTCCAATTTTTGAAAAGAGCCACATGCCTGAGGTTCCGGCGTTGTAGAAAGGGGATTTCGGCAATGGCTCCCGGTAACGAGTTGTCAACGGATTTTTCGGCTGGTATCGCGGACGTAAAACTCATGTATAATGTTGCGGAACGGAGTAAAATCATCCTCCTCGTCCAAGCTGTCCATTCTGGCGTTGATGGCAATCAGCCGGACGCCTTTCTGCCGCAAAATCTCCACGATCTGACGGATTTTTAGATATTTACACCATAACCGGCTCGTGTCCTAAATGACGATGACCTCCACCCGTCCGAACGCAACTTCCTCCATCATCACCAGAAAGCCGGGGAGAACAAAGCAGGTTCTAGAAATGCCGTCATCGGTGGAGTGCGTGGGGGCCGGAAGGCCGTTCGGGCAGGCGTATTCCTCCAATATCTGCTTTTGAAAAGCGATTGTCAAGGACAAATTGCTCTCCTAGTGATGAGTGGGATCGAAACTACTTAATTAAGCTCGACAAAGATGCATATAAGATAATTTGCGACGGACATATATACTATATTATATAAATATTACGATGATCACATAGCTTTTGCCTGCGCGGGTAATTCCCCCCCTGTTTTGCTCGGCGATATAGTATTCAGAAGTGACAATGCTGGAATCCTTCGTTCCCTCTGCTTTGCAAAAGATTTACGTTGATTTAACACCGTTGCGGTTGTAGGGGGAGTTCGGCTCTGCTATATTTTACCATAGCTTTTTATACCCTGGCGAAATTTTCTGCTGTGACCCCGAAAATCCGGCGACGCGTCCGTATCCTTCTGCCGGAGGGGGATGGAGGGATGGAAATGGTGCGGACAGAGCACGACATCGCGGCCCAGGTGCAGGCGGCAAAAACGGACACAGAGGCAGCGGACGGACTCATCCAGCAGTACATGGGCTTCATCCGCTCGGAGACAGTGAAATTTATTCACACCACCCCAGAGAACGGCCACGAGGACGAGCTGAGCATTGCCATGCTGGCTTTCTATGAGGCGGTTCTGGCCTACGAGAAAAGCCGAGGTGCCTTCCTCTCCTACGCCGCCCGGGCCATCCGCAACCGGCTCATCGACCAATATCGGGCGGAGAAGCGCCACGGGAATGTGATCTCTCTCCATGCGCCCCTGGGCGTGGAGGAGGACGGCGGTGAATTGCTGGACACCATCCCCGACACGGAGGATCACGCCGAAGCGTATGAGACACGCACAGCCAGCCGGTGGGAGATTCAGGAGTTTTCCCGGAAACTGGCCCAATTCGGCTTGACCTTCTCCGACGTGGCAGACAACTGCCCCCGGCAGGAGCGGACCTTTGCCGCCTGCCGTCGCGCGCTGGACTTTGCCCGTTCCCAGCCGGAGCTGTTGAAGCGGGTGGAGGACACGGGCAAGCTGCCCATGAACGAGCTGGCTACAGGCTCCGGTACGGACAGGAAAACCATGGAGCGGCACCGGAAGTATTTGGTGGCCATCCTATTGGCCTTCACCAATGGTTATGAGATCATTCGGGGACACCTATGCCAGATTGGATCGAAGAAAGGAGGTGGAGAGGCGTGAACTATCTGGTTATGGAGACCCATCCGGCCTATGCGGTGGTACTGGACGAGGGAGGGCGTTTCCTAAAAGCGGCCAACCTGCGCTATCAGGTGGGGGATACGGTGCAGGAGATCGTGGAACTTCGGACACCACAGAAGAAGCCGGTCCCTTTGTGGAAACCTCTATCCGGCCTGGTGGGCCTAGCCGCCTGTTTCTGCCTGGTGTTCTTTGGATATTATCAGCCTAACTTTATCCCCTACGGCGCCTTGCGCATCCAGATCAACCCGGATGTGGAGCTTACACTCAGCCGCACCGACCGGGTGCTGGAACTGGAAGGGCTCAACGAGGATGGTCAGGATCTGATCAACGGCTACAATTACAGTGGCAAGGATCGGGAGGACGTGGCTGGGGAGCTGGTGGAGCGGGCCATCCACATGGGTTACCTCTCCGGGGGGGAGACGGTGGCTATCACTGCCACCAGCTCCGATGCCGGCTGGCAGGCCCGGGAGGAACTGGAGGCCCGGGATGATTTGGAGGAGCGGTATGGGGATACCATTGTGATCCAGATCGGCTCCATGTCCCAAGAGCTGCCTCAGACGGAGGTGGTGATCCCGGTGACGCCGCCCACGCCGGAGACCATGCCGGAATCTACACTGGAGCCTATGCCGGAGCCTCCTCCGAAAGCGACCGTTCCACCAACTGTTCCGGCGGCTACCGATTATGGCCCCGGCTCAGACGGAGTGACCGACTACACCGACACCGACTATGGCCCCAGCAACGACGGGGCCACTGACTACAAGGACACAGATTATGGGTCGAGCACTGACGGGGCTACCAACTCTGCGGATACCGATTATGACCCATACAATGATGGTGTCACCGATTATGAAGACCGAGATGATGAAGATGATGATAGGGGCGACTGGGATGAGGGCGACTAAAAGACGAAAAATTTTTTCTGAGCGGCCCCGGTTTTAAGGTTCCCGTCCCGTATCCTTCCCACGGAGAGACGGAAAGCAATAAAAAACTTCTTGACGACCCCGTTTTTCCTTCTGCGGATCCGTAATCTATTGACAAGCAAAGGCAAAATGCCAAATAAAGAATGGGAGATGAACAATATGAAAAAGACTTCGCTGACCAAACTGCTCGGCCTCACCGTGGCCGCCCTGACCCTGACCATCCTGACCGCCTGTGGGAGCCACTCCGGAACGGCGGCCCTCTCCGGAAGCTCCAATACCACCGACCCGACCCAGGAAACCACCAACGGCATCGCCGGAACCGTACTCCTGAGCGTGAACCCGGAGATCGAGATGGACTATGATGACCTGGGCAACGTGGTGGCCTTGAACGCCCTCAATGATGACGGACAGTCGGTGCTGGCCGGCTACACCGACTACGAGGGCAGGCCCTGTACCGCCGTGATCAGCGACTTGGTTGGTCAGATCAACGCCGGCGGATACTTTGACGCCACCGTAGGCGGCCATGAGAAAAACATCATCCTGAAGCTGGAGCGGGGCTCCGCCTACCCCAACGACCAGTTCCTCAACGATCTAGCCGAGGCGGTCCGGTTGGTGGTAGAGGCTGATCAGATCGGCTCTCAGACTGTGGCCCTGGATCTGGACGACTACGACGATACTTATGGCGACAGAGGATACATCAATGCCTCCGCAGCCCAGAGTATCCTCGCCACCCAGCTTGGCCGGGATGACCTCCAGTTCGTGGAGAAGGATTACGACTTGGATGACGGGGAGTATGAGGTGGAGTTCGTCCTGGACGGCGTGGAATATGAGTATGAGGTCAACGCCGTCACCGGCAAGGTGACCGAGATGAATGCCGAATACCAGGACTATGATGACACGGACTACGGCCCCAACGCCGACGGAGTCACCGACTACGACGACACGGACTACGGCCCCAACGCCGACGGAGTCACCGACTATGACGACACGGACTACGGCCCCAACGCCGACGGAGTCACCGATTACGACGACACGG